>CAUBRZ010000001.1 GCA_958438515.1 uncultured Clostridium sp.
ACAAGTAATTTAATAAATAAAAAAGTAATAATAAACACAATTAAAAAGATAGTAACAAAAGCCTAGAAATAGGTTTTTGTTGTTGTCTTTTTATTAATTAGTTAAAGTAAAAATAGAATACAAATAAAAAATTAAGGGAGGAATTTTTTATGAAAAAAAACGAAAAAATTATGATAGGAATAATAGTAGTAATTACAATAGTTGTACTAATAATAGCATTAAATAGAGAAAATAAAAAAGAAAAACAAGAAGGTACTGAAAATGTAGCACAAGAAGAATTTGTAAATGTATTAGAAGATGGAACAAGATTAAATAAAAGTGACAAATTACATGAAAAGAAAGAATTTGATGGAATGGAGATAACAGATTTCCAATTAACAGAAAAGGATAATGTAACATTATTATTAGGAACAATAACAAATACATCAAATGAGAAAAAAGGTGGATATCCAGTAAATATAAAAGTAGTAGATAAACAAGGAAATGAAATAATAACAGTAGCAGCATTTTTTGGAGAATTAGAACCAGGACAAAGTACACAATTAAGTACAAGTGCAACATTTGATTATGCAAATGCCTATGACTTTAGTATAACTAAAAAATAGAAGGGAAGATAAATGATGAGGAAAAATTTGAAAAATCAAAAAGGAATAACACTAATAGCATTAGTAGTAACTATAATAATACTTTTAATATTAGCAGGGATAAGTATAGCAACTTTAACAGGAGAAAATGGATTATTAAATAAAGCAAATGTAGCAAAAGAAGAAAGTAAAAAGGCAGAATATAAAGAAGAACTGGAGTTAATAGGACAAGAATTACAAATAGAACAAAAAACAGAAAATTTTGATACTAGAGAATACATGGATAGGTATGAAAAAGAGATAAAAAAAGACAATAGATTTAAAGAACCAAAAAGAATAAATAATGAAACAATAATAGTTACAACCCAAAAAGAAGGGTATGTATATGAAATAACACAAGAAGCAGTGGAATTTATAGGAAAAACAGGAGAAACAACACCACCAGATTTAAAACAGAGTGATATAGAAGGAATATGTGACCCAGATGACTGGACAAATGGAGAAGTAAAAGTAACTGTAAAGGTAAATAACAAAGAATTATCAAAATACACAATACAATATTCATTAGATGGAAAAACAAATTGGAAAACATATACAGAACCAATAACTTTTAAAGATAATGGAAGTTTATTTGTAAGACTTCAAAATGAATTATTAGAATTTGGAGGAGCAACAACAATAAATGTAACGAATATAGATAAGATAGCACCTCAAGAATTTATACCAACAGTAACAAGTACAATAGGAAAAGGATTAGAAGATGGCACAGGTGCTATAACAATAACAGGATATGCAAAAGATAAAAATGATGAGAATAATCAAAATAAATGTAGTGGGGTAAAATATTATTATTTTAAAATAAACAATTCAGATTGGATAAAATATGATGAAAATAGCAATGTAACAACATCATCACCAGCAACATATACAGTTACAGGTTTAAATTCAGGAGATAAATGTACTATACAAATGAAAGCAATAGATAAAGCTGGAAATGAGACAATAACAAAACCAATTGATAAATATATAGGATATTCTAAAAATGGACTAATAATGCAATATGATGGAATTAAAAATACACGAAGTGGACATAGTAATCAAACAGGACAATGGGAAGATATTAGTAGCAATAATAATGATTTAGTAAAGTTTGGTGGAGAGTGGCAAGAAGATGGGATTAAATTAAATGGTGAAAATGAATATTTATCTACTAAAGATGAAAAAAATCCATTATTTGATAAAGAAGGTGGAACACCAGATATGACAGTTGAGGTTATATCAGAAAAACAGCAAAAATCAACAAACACAATACATCAGTATGGACAATTATTGTCATTTGGAGGTACAGTAAATATAAAACAGTATATGGATTTATGGTGCATATATTATAAGGATGATACAAGGAAAAGATCATATTCTATATATTTATATCCTATGTATGATGATATATCTACTTCAGAACCTAATGTTAGTTATGGTCAAACTAATGCAATTACATATGGAAAAAGTGGAAATAAGATGTTTTCATATTTAAATAATGTGACAAGAAAAATGGTTTCAGGAACAGATGAGTGTGTTGGTTGGCTTACAAATAAATTTTATTTAGGAAGGGATTATAAAGCAGCAACCACAATAGGGGATGACTCAAGTGTAACAGATGGTACAACAGGTACATATTTTTTCAGTGGAATAATAAAATCAGTGAGAGTTTATAATAGAGCTTTAGAAGATTGGGAAAGAAATGACAATTATGATACAGATTGTCAGAGATATAATATAAAATAATACAATTAAAAAAGAAAAAATGTTCGTAAAAAGTATTGACAATTTTAAAAATTGAAGATACAATAAATGCGAACATTTTTTTAGTGCAGAAATATCAAAGGAGGTATAAAATGATAGCAACATTACATATAAAAAATATAGGAATAATAGAAGATATAAGTATTGATTTAAATCAGGGATTAAATGTATTAACAGGAGAAACAGGTGCAGGGAAAACATTAATAATAGATTCTTTACAAATAATATCAGGAGGAAGATTTGCAAAAGAAATGATAAGAAAGGGAGAAACAAACTCATTTGTTGAATTATGTATGTATGAACCAGATAATAAAAAGGCTATAGATGGAAACATTATTGTTTCTAGAGAAATAAATGCAAATGGAAAGAATATGTGTAAGATAAATGGTAGAATGGTGACAGTAACAGAACTAAAAGAATTCATGTCAGAGTTTATTGAAATACATGGTCAAAATGACAATCAAAATTTATTAGATCAAAAATTACATTTAGAATATTTAGATGGATTTGTAGGTGAAGAAATAAAAGAAATAAAAGAAGAATATTTAAATCTATATAATCAATATAATATGAAGAAAGAAGAATTAAAAAATAATTTCGGAGATGAAAAAGAAAGACAAAGAAAATTAGATCTACTAAAATATCAAATAAATGAAATAGAAGTAGCAAAGTTGAAAATAGGTGAAGATGAAGAATTAGAAGAGAAAAGAAAAATAATTATGAATTCAGAAAAAATAGCAGATAACCTAAAAATAGCAGATAATTTAATTTCGGAAAACAGTATAGAAAGTATAAGCAGTGCGATAAGAGCATTAGAAAAAATAGAATCAATTGATATAAAATATGAAAAGACATCATCAAACCTAAAAAATATTTATTATGAATTACAAGAATTATCAAGAGATATAAATGGGTATTCTAAAGATATATTTTTTGATGAAGAAGAAAGAAATTATATAGAAGAAAGACTAAATTTAATTCATCAATTAAAAAGAAAATATGGGAATACAATACAAGAAATTTTAGAATATCAAGGAGAAATAAAAAAACAGACAGAACAAATAGAAAATTTAGAAGAATATAATAGTAATCTAAGAAAAGAGATAGAAAAAATAAAAGAAAAAATGAATCAAATAGCAAAAGACATACATAGTAAAAGAGTAAAAAAAGCAGAAATATTAGCTAACCAAATAAATGAAGAATTAAAGGAATTAGAAATGAGAAATGCTAAAATAAATATTCATGTAAATTATTTAGAGGATAAATACTTAAAAACTGGAAAAGATAATGTTGCTTTTTATATTACTACAAATATAGGAGAGAGCCAGAAAGAATTATCTAAAATAGCATCAGGAGGAGAAATGTCAAGAACAATGCTTGCAATAAAAAAAGTATTAGCAGATACTGACAAAACTTCAGTATTAGTATTTGATGAAATTGATACAGGAATTAGTGGGAAAGCAGCAAATGCTGTAGCAAAAAAATTAAAAGCTATTGCTAAAAAACACCAAGTAATGTGTATATCTCATTTACCTAATATTGCAGCTACAGCAGATTATAATTACTTTATAAGTAAAGAGATTAAAGATAAGAGAACAAAAACGCAAATTAGATTGCTAGAAGAAAATGAAGTTATACAGGAAATTGCTAGAATTTCTTCAGGCGAAATCAATGAGATTACCTTAAAATACGCTGAAGAATTACGAAGTAAAAAAGCATCATAAAATAAAGATTAAAAAATATAAAGTACCTTTCTTAATGAAAGGTATTTTTAGTGTATAAGAAATCAAAAAGTGTATAAAATAAATATTAGTAAATTGGAAAAATAAGGAGGATAAAATGAAAGACTTTTTAAAAATTCAAGATGTAAAAGCAATGCAGATATTAGATTCAAGGGGAAATCCAACATTACAAGTAGAAGTACTAACAGAAGAAGGATTTATAGGAATGGCATCAGTTCCATCAGGTGCGTCAACAGGAAGTTTTGAAGCAGTAGAATTAAGAGATGGAGATAAAAGCAAATACTTAGGAAAAGGAGTAGAAAAAGCAGTAGAAAATGTAAACAAGAAGATTGCAAAAAAGATAATAGGAATGAATGTATATGAACAAAGAAAAGTTGATGAAGAAATGATAAAACTGGATGATACACCAAATAAATCAAATTTGGGAGCTAATAGTATCTTAGGTGTATCATTAGCAGTAGCAAAAGCAGCAGCAAATTCTTTAGGAATGGAACTATATCGTTATATAGGGGGGATTAATGCAACTGAGCTACCAATTCCTATGATGAATATATTAAATGGAGGAAAACATTCGGATAACAATATTAGTATACAAGAATTTATGATAATGCCAGTAGGAGATATTACATTTGCTGAACGTTTACGTAGAGGAGTAGAAATATATCATACATTAAAAAAAGTATTGAAAGAAAAAGGGTATAGTGTTGCAGTAGGTGATGAAGGTGGTTTTGCACCAAATTTAGAAAATGAAGAACAGGCATTAGATATTATAATTGAAGCAATAAAAAAAGCAGGATATGAGCCAGGAAAAGACATAATGTTAGCATTAGATATTGCAAGTACAGAAATGTATGATGAAGCACAGAAAAATAATAAAACAGGATATTATTTTTGGAAAACAAAACAATTAAAAACAAAAGAAGAAATGATAAAATATATTATGAACTTGTGTGATAAATATCCTATTTTTTCTATAGAAGATGGATTAGCAGAAGAAGATTGGGATAGTTGGGAAATACTAACAGAAAAACTATCAAATAAGGTGCAGTTAGTAGGAGATGATTTATTTGTAACAAACCAAAAAAGACTAAGAAGAGGAATAGATAAAAAAGTAGCTAATAGCATTTTAATAAAACCAAATCAAATTGGAACTTTAACAGAAACATTGGATACAATACAATTAGCAAAAGAAAATGGTTATACAACTGTAATTTCACATCGATCTGGAGAAACAGAAGATACAACAATTGCAGATATTGCAGTTGGAGTAAATGCTGGGCAAATAAAAACAGGTGCACCATGTAGGACAGATAGAGTTTCTAAATATAATAGATTACTATATATTGAAAATGATATATAATAAAAATAAAAGGTCATTTGAGTTAATTTCAAATGACCTTTTGTGTTATTTCATTTTATTATTAATTATAGTTAGTTTTACAATTGAGAAAATTAAAAGTCCAATAGCTACTGTTGCAGATATAATAAGAAATGTAGTCAATCCAGCTTTTGGTAAAGTTGCAGGTGGTTCAGTAAGTTTTAATTTTGGAGAAATATCAGATGTTTTTGATTGTTCTTTTTCTTCAAAATCTTTATAAGTAATATCTACTTTCTCATTAGTGTTTATAATTTTATTTACAATACTGTCATCAAAATTTCTTTTTAATTTAAGTTTATATTGTACAGTTGCAGTTTCACCGTTAGAAAGTTCTGGAATTGTCCAAGTAATAGAATTATTTTCCTTATTAATATTTGCTGAAATATTTCCTATATTTGCTTCACTTACATATGCAAAATCGAAATTATTAATAATTTCTTCAGGGAAGTAATCAACAATTGTTATATCTTTATAAGTCTTTTTTATTGGTAATAAAGAATTGTAAATATCTTGGGTAATAGTTTGTTCTATTTTATCATCAGTAACATAGTAAAAGTTTCCAGCAGTAGGGTTTGTACTTGTCCCAAAAGTTGCTTCAATGATTTGTTTATAAGTTTTGTCTCCAATTGCTATTCCATCTTCATTTTTTATTTTTGTTAACATTGTATTAACTAAAACTCCAGTTTTTTCAATATTTTTTAAACTTTCTTTTGTTTGATTTATTACCTCATCTGAAAAATAGTTGTATTTTGTATTTCCATCAGGTGGAATAGCTACATTAGGAATTCCGTCTGTTAATATAATCATATATTTTTTATTATCAGTTTTTGTAAATTGTTTACTTGCTAAAGATAATCCGAGCTTCTAGATTAGTTCTAGGTCCAGTTGTTTGAATATTAAAAATAGCATTAGTTAAAGAGTTAACATCATTACTTAGACCAGAAACAATTTTAGCATCTTCTTCAGTTCCTTCTTCTTCATCACTTTTTGTTGAAAAGCTAACAATTCCTATTTTTAATTTATCATTATTTTCTAAAAGATTAGTTATTAAAGTATTTGCAGCATTAAAAATTAATTCTTTTCTAGTTTTTCCTTCTACAGTACTAGATTCAGTCATACTAGCAGAATCATCCATTACAATTATAAGTTCACCAGTTGGTTTTTCGGCTTCTTCTCCATTTGTTACTTGCAATTGTAAAGTAACTTCTTTATTTGCTAAATCTTTTGAAACTAATTTCTTTTCAAATTTTGAATTATTTCCTAATTCAATAGTGCAAACAGGTTCTTCTACGACACTCATATTTACAGTAGTGTAAGATGCAAAAGATAAGTTTGCAAGTAAAATACACATTAAAAATGTTACAATAAAAATTTTCTTCTTCATATAAATCATTCTCTCCTTTATTTAATTATTTCCTATATCAAATATTTTAACACAACTTTTAAATTTTACGCAATGTTTTTGGTAAAAAAATTAAAAATCTCTTGAATAAAAAGGAAAAATATGCTAAAATGAAAAAAGTAAAATAAATAAACCAATTAAAAAGCAAAGTATATATATTAAGAAAATGGTTATAGAGAAAATGACCTAGGTTGGAAGTCATTTACATTTGATATATAGAAATTTCACTTTTTAGGTCTTTTTCTGAAATAAAGTAGGTAAAAGCGGTTGGACCGTTAAAACTTAAATGAGGTTAGTTAAATCTAATAAAATTAGGTGGTACCACGAAAGATAAACCATTTCGTCCTATATAAGTAGGAGAAGTGGTTTTTTAGATGTAAAATTAAATTTTAAATAAAATTTGATAAAGGATGTTGATAAAATGAATAAAGATAAATGTTTAGAATATTATTTAGATTCTAGAATATATAACCTAGAGGAAGTTCAAAAAAACATAGAAAAAACAAAGCAAGAATTTCCTAAAAAAGAGATAAAAGTTAATATTTCTATGAATCAATATGGAATGTATATTATTACATTTTATTTTGAAAATAAAAAAATGAAAAAGACAAAAAAGAGATTAGAAAAATATTATGGTAATAACTATGGGAAATATAAAACAACCCAAATTTATAAGCCATATTAAATATAAAAAGTAAAAGGAGCAAATATATGAAAGAAGAAATTTTAAAAATCAAGGAAAATTCACTACAAGATATAAAAAAATGTGAAGACTTAAAACAATTAACTGATGTAAAGGTAAAATATCTTGGGAAAAAAGGTGAACTAACAGCATTATTAAGAGGAATGGGAAGTTTGAGTGCAGAAGAAAGACCAATAATTGGTGGTTTAGTTAATGAGTTAAGAGATGAATTGAATGAGAAAATCGAAGAAAAGCAAAAAGAATTAAAAAGAAAAGAATTATTAAAAAAACTAGAAACAGAAAATATAGATGTGACAGAACCAAGTAAAAAAACAAATATAGGTTCTTTTCATCCAATTACACAAATAATAAATGAAGTAGAAGAAATATTTTTGGGAATGGGATATGAAATAGCAGATGGACCAGAAGTAGAAAAAGCAATATATAATTTTGATAAATTAAATACACCACCTGATCATCCTGCAAGAGATATACAAGATACATTTTATATCACATCAGATATAGTACTAAGAAGTCAAACATCACCAGTACAAGCAAGAGTAATGGAAAATAAAAAACCACCAATAAAAATTATATGTCCAGGAGCAGTATATCGTTCAGATAGTGTTGATAGCACACATTCACCAGTTTTTCATCAAATTGAAGGATTAGTTATAGATAAAAATATTTCTATGACAGATTTGAAAGGTACTTTAGAAATGTTTGCGAAAAAATGTCTAGGGGCAAATACAAAAATAAGATTTAGACCACATCATTTTCCTTTTACTGAGCCAAGTGCAGAAGCAGATGTGTCATGCTTTGTATGTGGAGGAAAAGGATGCAGAGTATGTAAAGAAGAAGGTTGGATAGAGCTTTTAGGTTGTGGAATGGTACACCCTAATGTATTGAAAAATTGTGGAATAGACCCAGAAGAATATTCAGGATTTGCATTTGGATTTGGAGTGGAAAGAATTGCTATGGCAAAATTTGGAATTGATGATATGAGGTTACTATTTGAAAATGATGTAAGATTCTTGAAACAATTTTAGAATAAATTAAAATATATAAATAAAGTAAAAAAATTGATTAAAAATTTAATTGATTGAAGGAGTGTTGAAATAATGGGATTGTTTAGTAGAGGCAAAAATAAAGTCTATTCTTTTGAGGAAGCAAAAAGATTAATGCAAACAAAAAAATATGAAAGGTATATACCAGTACCAGTAGAGGGAAATAAAGATGGATATAGGTTATTACTAGAAGAACCACTATTAAAAAGAGAAAGAGAAGCAAGGGACAACAAAAGGAAAATAAAAGAAGAAAAGGTACAATTTATGAACAGGATTAATGAAAATGGAGCATATATAAATTTAAATATTAATACTAAAAATTTTTCAACGGAAAAACAACCACAAGAAGAATATATAAGATAGATTTAAGTAGAAGGAGAGTAAAATGAAAGCAAGTATTGAATGGTTAAAAGATTACAGTGACATTGACATAGATAGTGTAAAATTAGGAGATATTCTAACAATGACAGGCTCTAAAGTAGAAACAATAGAACAAAAAGGGAATGATATAAAAAATGTTGTTGTAGGAAAAATATTAGAAATAAAAAAACATGAAGATTCAGATCATTTAGTAGTAACACAAGTTGATTTAGGAAATGAAAAAGTTCAAATAGTAACAGGAGCAGATAATATAAAAGTAGGAGATATTGTTCCAATTGCAAAAGATGGTTCAGAATTACCAGGAGACATAAAAATAAAAAAGGGAATGTTAAGAGGAGTAGAATCATGTGGGATGATGTGCTCTGTTGGAGAGCTTGGGTTAGATATAAATGATTATCCTGGACAAATCGAACATGGAATTATGATTTTAGACAAAAAATTAGAAAAAGAGATAGGAAAAGATATTGTAGAAGTGTTAAATCTAAAAGAAGACATTATTGACTTTGAAATCACACCTAATAGACCAGATTGTCTATCTATAGAAGGTTTAGGGAGAGAAGTGGCAGTATCTACACGGAAAAAAATTTAAAAATCCAAGAAAAAATATTGACGAGCTAAAAATAGAAGATAAAAAAGAAATAGAAGGACTAAGTGTAGATGTAGAAGCACCAGATTTATGTTATAGATATATTGCAAGAGTAGTAAAAAATGTTAAAATAGGTCCATCACCAGAATGGATGGTAAGAAGACTAAAAGCTTGTGGCATAAGAAGTATCAATAATATAGTAGATATAACAAATTACGTTATGTTAGAAATGGGAGGACCATTGCATGCTTTTGATATTAACTCTATAGAGGGAAAACATATAATTGTAAGACGTGCGAAAAAAGGTGAAGAAATAACAACTTTAGATGAACAAAAAAGGATTTTAGATGAAGATGATTTAGTTATAGCTGATAATAGTAAACCAGTAGCAATTGCAGGTGTTATGGGAGGATTAAATTCAGAAATTGAAAAAGATACAAAAACAATTGTATTTGAATCAGCAGTATTTTATGGAGGAGCTATTAGAAAAACAGCAAAAAAAGTAGGATTAAGAACAGAAAGTTCTTCAAGATTTGAAAAAGGATTATCTTCTGAAAATGCATTAAGGACTATAAATAGAGCAATTGAATTAGTTGAATTAATAGGTGCAGGAGAAGCAGTTGAGGCTAAAATTGATGTTTATCCAACTAAACAAAAAACTAATAAAATAAAATTAGATGTAAAGAGAATAAATAATCTATTAGGAACTAACATATCAAAACAAGAAATGATTGATATACTAGAAAAATTAGATATCAAAGTAGAAAATGATGTTGCAATAGTACCATATTTTAGAATGGATTTAGAATATGTAGCAGATATAGCAGAAGAAATAGTAAGATTTTATGGATATGATAAATTAGAAACTACATTAATAAAAGCAGATACAACTTTAGGAATAAAAAATAAAGAACAAAAAATAGAAACTAAAATCAAAGAAGTTTTAGTAAGCAGTGGACTTTCAGAAGTTTATACATATGGATTTGTAAGTATGAAAGATTTAGAAAAATCAAATATAAGTAAAGATTTGATTGAAAAATCAATTACAATAATGAACCCATTAAGCGATGAATATAAATTGATGAGACCAACTACAATTCCTAGTATGATGCAAATTCTAGCAACAAATGCAAATTATAAAAATCAAGATGTAAAATTATTTGATATTTCAAGAAGTTATAAAAATATAAATAATGAAATAGAACAAGGAGAAGTACCATTACAAGAAAATATTTTGACAATTGGAATGTATGGTGATGATACGGATTTTTATACTTTAAAAGGATTAATAGAAAATGTATTACAAGCAGCAAGTATAAATAGATATGATATACAAAAACAAAGAGAAAATGAATCATATCATCCTGGTAGATGTGCAGAAATAAAAGTTGGGATAGACACAATTGCAACTTTTGGAGAAGTACATCCAGAATTATTGGATAATTATGATATTGGAAAAAGAGCTTATTTAGCAGAAGTTAATATAACAAAACTAGTAAAATATTCAAAGGCAAATAAAAAATATGTAGAAGTTCCAAAATTTCCAGCAGTTGAAAGAGATATTGCAGTAATAGTTGATGAAATAGTAGAGGTAGGACAAATTGAAAAGATTATTACTAAAAAAGGTAAAAAATTACTAGAAAGTGCAAAATTATTTGATATTTACAGAGATGAAAAAATAGGAAAAGGTAAAAAAAGTGTTGCTTATGGCTTGATTTTTAGAGATAAAAAGAAAACATTAAGTGACGAAGAAATTAATGCTACAATGAATGATATAATAATAGAATTAGAAAAAAATCTACATGCAGAATTAAGAAAGTAAATAAGAATTTGTAAAGATTAGTATTAAATTGTAAAAAAATGAAAATAAATGTAGACAAATTAAAAAAAATATTATAAAATATCGATATATAAAAAAAGAGAAACAAAGGAGAAGATCAAAATGGAAGAAACAAAGAAAGAAGAAAACGTAGAAAAGAAAAGACTAAGCCCAGCAGCTACTGTATTAATTACTGTTGCAGCTACTTTAGGTGCTATTGTAGTGGCAAGAGTTATATATTTTATAATAACAGGGGCATAGAAATTATACTAAAAGTTATATTAGAAGTTGATGAATTATATTTATAATTTTAAATAGATATTAATTTACAACTTCTTTTTTTATGTACAAAAATATTATATATTTGCCGAAAAGTATTGACAAATACAAAAAAATAGTGTAAAGTATATTAGCATTACAAAAATGAAAAGAGGTAGTCATATGGAGGAGAAAGTTAAAATTGGTATTTTATGGGGATTTTATGGAAAACTTCTAACTAAGAAACAATTCGAATTCATGGATGACTATTACAACTCTGACTTGTCATTATCAGAAATTGCTCAAAATAACAATATTACAAGACAAGCTGTTAGAGACATCATAAAGAAGGGGGAGAAAAAACTTTTCGAATACGAAGAAAAGCTAGGTTTTATGAAAAGGACGTTAAATCAAGAAAAGAAAATTGAAAAAGCTTTATCAGAATTAACTAAAATTCAAAAAGATTCTTCAGATAAGCAAATATCAAGTGTATTGGAAGAAATAAAAAAAGAATTAAGTTGCTTAGTTTAATTCAAAGAAAAAAGTTAAGAATAGGAGTTGAAATTATGGCTTTTGAGGGATTATCTTCTAGATTACAAGAAATAACAAGGAAAATTAGAGGAAAAGCGAGAATAACTGAATCAGATTTAAAAGAAATGCTAAGAGAAGTTAAACTTGCACTTTTAGAAGCTGATGTAAACTATAAAATTGTAAAAGATTTTATATCTACTATTCAAGAAAAAGCACTTGGTCAAGATGTTTTGAAATCTTTAACACCAGGACAACAAGTAGTAAAAATTGTAAAAGACGAATTAGTAGAATTACTTCGGAGGAACAGAAAGTAAAGTTAATTTTACACCAAATCCTCCAACTGTAATTATGCTAGTAGGACTTCAAGGTTCTGGTAAAACGACAACAGCAGGAAAATTAGCAAACCTTTTTAGAAAACAAGGAAAGAAACCTTTATTAGTAGCATGTGATGTATATAGACCAGCAGCTATAAAGCAATTACAAGTAGTAGGAAAACAATTAAATATTCCTGTATTTGCAAATGAAACGTCAAAAGATGTCGTACATATTGCAAAACAAGCAATGTCAACAGCAATGTCAAAATTAAATGATGTTGTAATACTAGATACAGCAGGACGTTTACATATTGATGAGACATTAATGAATGAATTAAAAGATTTAAAATCAGGTATAAAGCCACATGAAATTTTACTTGTAGTTGATAGTATGACAGGACAAGATGCAGTAAATGTTGCAGAAAAATTTAATGATGCTTTAGGAATAGATGGTGTTGTATTAACAAAACTAGATGGTGATACACGTGGTGGTGCAGCATTATCAGTTAAAAAAGTTACAGGAAAACCAATAAAATTTGCTGCTACAGGTGAAAAATTAAATGATATAGAAGTATTTCACCCAGACAGAATGGCTAGTAGAATTTTAGGCATGGGAGATATTTTATCTGTAATAGAAAAAGCAGAAGAATCGTTTGATTTAGAAGAAGCAGAAAAACTAGAAAAACAATTAAGAAAAAGAGAATTTGACTTAGATGATTATTTAGCACAAATTAGACAAATGAAGAAAATGGGTTCATTTTCATCTTTATTAAAAATGATTCCAGGTATGAACAGTTTAAAAGATGTAAAAATTGATGATAAAGAATTTGTAAAAATAGAAGCAATTATCTGTTCTATGACAAAACAAGAAAAAAGAGATACCAGACTCTTAAATGCCAGTCGTAGACAACGTATTGCAAAACGGAAGTGGAACAACAGTACAAGATATCAACAAATTTATAAAATCTTTTGAAATGACACAAAAAATGATGAAAAAAATGAAAAGCAACAAAGGTAGTATGAAAAAATTAATGAATGGTATTGATGAAAATACGTTAAAGAACTTTAAGTTCTAATAAATATGTTATTAAATTTTTAAATTTTATAAATATTTTTAAATTTTGGGAGGTGAAAAAAATGGTAAAAATCAGATTACAAAGACAAGGAAAGAAAAAAGCTCCATTTTATCATATTGTAGTGGCAGATTCTAGATCTCCAAGAGATGGAAAAATAATTGAACAATTAGGAACATATGATCCAATGACAGAGCCAGGAACAATAGTTTTAGACAAAGAAAAAGTTGAAAAATGGATCAAAAATGGTGCAAAACCAACAGACACAGTAAAAGCTTTAATAGAAAAAGTTAAATAATTAAACAAGATGGAGGAAAAAATGGAAGAAATTTTAAAAACCATCATTTCAAATTTAGTTGATGATAAGAATGCTGTTGAAATAAAACAAGTCGACAGTAGTGATGAAAAATCAGTTACATTTGAAGTTAAAGTAGCAGAAAGCGACATGGGAAAAGTAATAGGAAAACAAGGAAGACTTGCTAAATCTATTAGAACTGTCATGAAAGCAGTAGCTAACAAAGAACACAAAAAAGTGTCAATTGAATTTATAGGATAATTGGAGTATTTAATATGACAAAATATCTTGAAATTGGTCAAATTGTAAATACATTTGGTATTAAGGGTATGGTAAAGGTGAAACCTTTTACTAATAATATAAAGAGATTTGATGATCTAAAAAATGTCTATATTAAAAATAGAAAAGAAAAAAAAGAATATCAAATAGAAGAGGTAAAATATCATAAAAATATGGTATTAATCAAATTTAAAGGAATAGAAACTCCAGAAGATGCAAATCTATTAAGAGAAAGTTATTTACTTATAGATAGAAGTAAAGAAGAACCATTAGAAGATGGAAACTATTACATAGTAGATATGATAGGTATAGAGGTTTATTCTGATAAAGGAGAATTACTTGGAAATTTGGAAGATATCTTTAATACAGGCAGTAATGACATATATGTTGTAAAAGATAATCAAGGAAAACAAATTTTATTACCAGCAATATCAGAAGTTATAAAACAAATAGATATAGAAAAAAGAAAAATAACAGTTCATTTATTACCAGGACTAATTTAAGTGGAGGAAATCATGAGATTCGATGTTTTAACACTATTTCCAGAGATGTTTGATAGCTTAGAAAAGAGCATAATTGGAAGAGCAAGGAAAAATGGAATAATTGATATTAATTTAATTAATATTAGAGATTTTTCACAAAATAAACATAAGAAAGTTGATGATACTCCATATGGTGGAGGAAATGGCATGGTAATGATGCCAGATGTTGTATATAGAGCTTATGAATCTATTAAAAAAGAAAAAAGTAAGGTTATATATTTATCTCCACAAGGAAAAAAATTAGACCAAAAAAAAGTAGAAGAATTGGCAAAAGAAGAACAATTAATTTTACTTTGTGGACATTATGAAGGAATTGATCAAAGAGTACTAGATGAAATTGTTGATGAAGAAATATCAATAGGTGATTATGTATTAACTGGTGGAGAACTTCCAGCTATGGTACTAATAGATAGTGTTTCTAGATATGTAGAAGGAGTTTTAAAGCAAGGTTCTACAGCAGAAGAAAGCTTTAGTATGGGGCTTTTAGAATATCCACAGTATACAAGACCAGAAATATTTAAAGGTAATAAAGTACCTGAAGTGTTACTTTCTGGTAATCATCAAAAAATAGAAGAATGGAGAAAACAAAAATCCATTGAAATAACTAGAAAAAAAAGACCAGATTTATTAAAAGAATGAATGACACAAAATAAAATAAGTACATAGATTTTGAAAAATGTGCTACATAGAAAATAGAAAAGGAGGAAATTCTAAAATGGATATTATAAAATCTATTGAACATGAACAATTAAAAAACAAAATACCAGAATTAAAAGTTGGTAATACAGTTAGAGTACACGTAAGAATAAAAGAAGGAAACAAAGAAAGAATCCAAGTTTTTGAAGGAATTATTATAAAAGTACAAGGTGGAGGAGTTAATAAAACTTTCACAGTAAGAAAAATATCTTATGGTGTTGGAGTAGAAAAAACATTTTTAGTACATTCACCATTAGTTGAAAAAGTAGAAGTAGTAAGAGTAGGTAAAGCAAGAAGAGCAAGATTATTCTACTTAAGAGACAGAGTTGGTAAAGCTGCTAAGACAAAAGAGCAAATAGGTGCTAGAATTGAAAACAGAGAAATTGTTATAAAAGAAGAACTAAAAGAAGAAACAGCAGAAACTCCAGTAGAAACAGCACCAGAAGAAGCTCCAAGTGTTGAAACTGAAAATATAGTAAAAGAAGAAGTTGTTGATACAGTTAAAGAAGAAAAAGTTGAAACAGTAAAAGAAGAACCAGTAAAAGAAGCTGAAGACAAAAAAGAAGAAAATAAATAATTTTATATAAAAAATAAAGGATAGTTTAGATATTATTTTGTAAGAAACAAAAAATAATCTAAACTATTTTTTGTTTAATAAGGAGAAATTATAGAGAATTTATTAAATAGCGAACAAAAATTTAGAAAAAAATTAAAAATGTATTGACAAAGTAAAAAAATAAATATAAAATAGAAACAACAAAACCGAACAATAATTTGCAAAACAATATTTTGATAAGGAGTGGTATAAAAATGAATTTAACAAAAAGGAAAACAAGTTTAAAAATATTAACAAACAGCAGTATTGAGAGACATCCTGTTCCTATATTAGGAATAGACTATAAAGTGAAAATTATATATAAAAATATTAAAATTACTGAGCTAGATGTAGAAAAGAAAACTATAAAAATATCACTACCAAACAAATATAAAAAAATACAAAATGTTGAAATTTTGGATTTAGCAATTGAAAAAATGTATGAACAAATTGCAAAAGTAGAAATAGAAAGAGCAATGGAAAAAACAAGAATAATGTTAGGGTTTGCGCCAGAAGAATATGAAATTAGCAAAATAAAAGCTTTAGGGCTTTGTAAAAACAATAAAATAACTATTAATCCTAATATAGTTAAATACAACAGGAAAATAATTGATTATATTGTTTTACATCAATACTGCCATTTAAAATACAAAACACATTCAAAAGGTTTTTATGAAATGTTAGAAAAATACCAACCAGACTACAAGAAATGTGAAGAAATTTTATTAAATATATAAAAAATTAGAAGTAATATAAAATTATTTTAAAAAACTATTTATAATTTATGATTTTTTTGTTATAATTAAAAAGTAATTATTGGGGTGTCGCCAAGTGGTAAGGCAACCGGCTCTGACCCGGTCATTCGTAAGTTCGAATCTTACCACCCCAGCCATATACTTATATATTATAATTAGTTAATTACTAATTATAATTTCAAATACATAAAAGGGGAAATTTACAAAATGAAGAAAATCAGAAATACATTATGGGGAATAGTTTTAATAGTTTTAGGAGTAATCATAGGAGGAAATGCTTTAGGAATAACTAACGTAAATATCTTTTTTAATGGATGGTGGACCTTATTTATTATAATACCTTGTTTTATAGGTTTATTTAAAGAAAGAGAAAAAACAGGCAGCATAATTGGATTAATTATAGGAATTGTATTACTATTATGTTGTCAAGATATATTGAATTTTGATACAATTTGGAAATTAGCATTACCAACGATTTTAATTATTATCGGAATATCATTTATTTTTAAAGATGTATTTAATTCTAAATTAAATGAAGAAATTAAAAATATAAATGAAAAAAATATTCAAAAGGAAGAATATTGTGCAACATTTTCAGGTCAAAATGTGAAGTTTGATGGAGAAAAATTTAATGGAACAACTTTAACAGCAGTATTTGGTGGTGTTAAATGTGACTTAAAAAATGCAATAATTGAAAATGATGTAGTAATAAATGTAAGTAGTATTTTTGGTGGAACAGAAATATATATACCAGATAATGTTAAGGTAAAAATAAGGTCTACATCAATATTTGGTGGAGTAGATGAGAAAAAAGTAAATAGTATTGAAGGTAAAGAAGTACATACAATTTATATAAATGCAACTTGTATATTCGGAGGTGTAGAAATCAAATGACAACAGCTCAAAAAATAATAAAATATCTAGCAATAGCTTTTGCAATGTTTCTAGTTTTTACAATTATATCTTCTATATTAGGAGGAATATATGGATTAGCAGGAGTATTAGGTTTAAAGAAGAATACTAATACAGAAAACGTAGAAATAGGTACTAAGCAATCAGAACAAATACAAGAATTAACAACATATTTAGATATTGACATTAATTATAGCAATCTTACAATAAAAACAGGAGAAGATTTTGTAGTTCAAAGCTCTAATAACGATATAGAATATGCACAAGAAGGCAACAAGTTTAAAGTAAAAGAAAAAGGATATATAAAATTTTCGGAAACTGCCATTGGAGATGTAGTTATATATATTCCAAAAGAATTAGTATTTGAAACAGTAGATATTGATACAGGAGCTGGAACAGTTGATATAGAAACTTTAAGAACTGATAATTTAATACTTAACCTCGGAGCAGGAGAAACAACAATTAAGAATATAATTTCAAATAAAACTAAGATTGATACAGGAGCAGGAAAGTTAAGAATTAAGTCAGGAAATATTAATGATTTGGATTTTGATATGGGAGTAGGAGAAACAGACATAACAGCTAAACTAACTGGAACAAATAAAATTGATACAGGAATTGGTAATTTAAAGCTTCAGCTATTAGGAGATAAACAAGATTATAAATTTAATATAAGTAAAGGAATAGGAGAAGTAAAAATTGAAGATAAATCAATTATAGAAGATCAAACTATAGGAGATGGTAAAAATAATATTATAATTTCTGGGGGAGTTGGTCAAATAAAAGTCGGTTTTATAGAAGATAAGGATATTTAATATTAGAGTATATAGAAAACTTATAAATTAAGATGAAAATAAAATTTTCTTTTTATTTATAAGTTTTTTTATTTAAAAGCGTTTTTTATGTTTTTGTAAAAAATTCCAAAAAAGTATTTATCAATATTAGATTATTTGTTATAATAAAAAAAGTAAAAAATATCTAATAATTATATAGATAAAAGTTAATAAATAACTAAATTTTATAAAAATAATTTAAAGAATAATTTGAATTTGGAGGAACCAATGAAGAATAAAATGAAAAGTATAAAAGGTATTACACTTATTTCTTTAGTGATTACGATAGTTGTATTATTAATTTTAGCATCCATCGGTACATATAGTGGAATGAATGTAGTAAAATCTTCAAAATTAACAGCATTTACAACAGAAATGAAGATTATGCAAACACAATTAAATAATTTATATCAAAAATATAAAAACAATGAGACAATTGAAATTGATGGTAATAAAACAAGTATTTTAGAAATTGGAGAAAATTTGGAAGATGTAAATGAAGAAGTAAAACGGACAAGTAAGTAAGGTATTTACAAGTGATGCATCAGGAATAACAGATTTTACTGGATATAGATATTTTAGTCAAGATACAATAAAAAAGCTAGGAATTGAGGGAGTAGACGGAGAATTTTTTATAAATATAGAAAAAAGAAGTGTGGTTAGTTATAAAGGCTTTAATTATGAAAATAAAACCTATTATACTCTAGAACAATTACCAAATGGGTTATATAATGTAGAATATAATGATAAAAATACAGATAAACCAACATTTGAAGTAAAAAAAGAAATTATAGACAATTACAAAGTGTGTGTTACAATTTATAATATTAAATATGATAATGGTTATGTAGATAAATGGCAAGTGAAATATAAATTAGCAGATGATTCAAGTGATGACTGGTATACTAGTCAAGACTTAAGTTTTAATATAAGTGAATATGGAAAATATAAAATAAAAATTGTAAATGGAAATATTGAGTCAGACGAAAAAGAAGAAATGTTATTAGGTGAATATAGTAAAAGTGGCTTAATTGCACAATATGATGGAATTAATAATACTAGAAACGGTCATGATAATAATGCTAAAATATGGGAGGATATTAGTGGTAATAATAATGATTTAATGCCAGCAGAAGGAAAATTTTCATGGAATCAAGGAAGTGGTTGGACAGATAATGGACTTGAGTTAGATGGTATTGATGACTATTTATATTTAGATAGTAATCCTCTATATGATGAAAATAACAAAGCACCAGATATGACAGTCGAAGTTATATCAGAAAAACTTCAAAAAACAGATGGAGGTCCACATTCTGGTTATGGTATGTTAATATCATTTGGTGGTATCGTAAATGTTACTCATTTTATGGATTTATGGTGTGTATACTGTGATGATGGCACTAATAGAGCATATTCAATATATGAAAATTCGTTGATTAGTGATATAAATACTTCAGAGCCTAATGTTGGTTATGGCCAAACTAATGCAATTACATATGGAAAAACTGGAAATAAGATGTTTGCATATCTAAATAATGTGACAAGAGAAGGAAAAATAGTTTCAGGACAAACAGGAAAATATACTAACATATGTGACAAATTTGATGGGTGGGTAATAGATGATACAAAGCCAAATGGCGTATTTTATTTAGGTAGAGAACATAAATCAGTTCCAGATACAAGCAAACCAACTGAAATTAATACTGAACCAATATATTTTTTTAAAGGAATAGTAAAATCAGTAAGAATATATAACAGAGCCTTAACACAAAAAGAAATACAAAATAATTATCAAATTGATAAAGAACGTTTTGGTCTTTAATGAAAAGAAAACTTTACAAATGACTGCTTTTGAGGTATAATTAAAAACATAAATTTATCATTAAGATTAATATATAAGGAGAGATAAAAATGCAAGAAAATAAAAATGAAAATAATCAAGTAGAAGAATTAGACATAAATCACTTAATGCAAATTAGAAGAGATAAATTAGTAGAATTACAACAAGAAGGAAAAGACCCATTTGAAATAACAAAATTTGATAGAACAAATTCAGCAGGAGAAATAAAAGAAAATTATGAAAAATTTGAAGAAAAAGATGTAACCGTATGTGGAAGAATAATAGCAAAAAGAATTATGGGAAAAGCATCATTTTGTACTATACAAGATAGTGATGAAAAAATTCAAAGTTATGTTAGTATAAATGATTTAGGAGAAGAAAGTTATAAAGCATTTAAAACTTATGATATAGGAGATTTTATAGGAATTACAGGTTTTGTGTTTAAAACAAGAACAGAAGAAATATCTGTACATGCAAAAGAAGTAACACTTCTTTCAAAATCATTAAGACCATTACCTGAGAAGTTCCATGGTTTAAAAGACCCAGATTTAAGATACAGACAAAGATATACAGACTTAATAGTTAATCCAGAAGTAAAAGAAAGTTTTATTTTAAGAAGTAAAATAATTAGTAATGTAAGAAAAATATTAGAGGAAAAAGGATATTTAGAAGTAGAAACACCAATATTAAATACAATATCAGGAGGAGCAACAGCTAAACCATTTATCACTCATCATAATGCACTAAATATTGATATGTATTTAAGAATAGCTTTGGAATTAAATCTAAAAAGACTTATTGTTGGTGGATTTGACAAAGTATTTGAAATAGGCAGAGTATTTAGAAATGAAGGAATGGACATAAGACATAACCCAGAATTTACAATGCTTGAATTATATTCAGCATATGAAGATTTTCACGATATGATGGATATTACAGAAGAATTATTTTCAAGAACAGCTAAAGAAGTATTAGGAACAACAAAAATAAATTATCAAGGGCAAGACATAGATTTAACACCTGGATGGAAAAGAATAACAATGATTGATTCAATCAAAGAAGCGTGTGGAGTTGATTTTAATGAAATTAACTCAGACGAGGAAGCAGTTGCTTTAGCAAAAGAAAGAGGAATAGAAATACCAGATAAAACAAAAGAAACAAGAGGAGATGTAATAAGTTTATTCTTTGATGAATATGTTGAAAAAACACTTGTACAACCAACATTTGTATATGAATATCCAGTAGAAATATCACCACTCGCTAAAAAAAGTAAAAAAGATAAGCGAATGACAGAGAGATTTGAAGTATTTATTGGTGGACGTGAATATGGAAATGCATTTTCAGAATTAAATGATCCAATAGACCAATATGAAAGATTTAAAAAACAAGTAGAAGCAAGAGAAGCTGGAGACGAAGAAGCAGGAATGATGGATGAAGATTATATAAATGCATTAGAAATTGGATTACCTCCTACAGGTGGACTTGGAATAGGAATAGATAGATTAGTAATGCTATTAACAGATAGTACTTCAATTAGAGATGTATTATTATTTCCTACAATGAAACCACTAAACTAAATGATAGACATAGACAATATTTATATGATGAACATTCAGGGGGACAGGACTTAAACAATTCAAAAAGTATAAGGTTTTTTGTCGAATAAAGAAGAGATTAAGGTAAAGGAGAAAAAATGTTTAATTTTTCATTAGATAAAAGAGTTATTTATGTTGTAATAGCAATTATGGTATTATCTACATTAGTGAATTATGCCACTAATCCAGATGCGTTATTTGGATTATTAGTAAGTATTCCAGGAGTATTAATTGCGATTACTTTTCACGAATTTGCACATGGATTAGCAGCATATAAATTAGGGGATAATACAGCAAAAAATGAAGGAAGACTAACTTTAAATCCATTTGACCATTTAGATCCGATAGGTTCACTTCTACTGCTATTTGCTGGATTTGGTTGGGGAAAACCAGTACATGTAAATCCTAATAATTATACTAGAAAAATTTCTATGGAAAAAGGTGAAGCTATAGTATCTGCTGCTGGACCATTAATGAATCTATTATTAGCAATTATATTTACTATTATTTACTTTGCTATTTATAAATTTGCTAGTTCAGAATTTATTACTTCAACAGTAGGAAGAATAATTTGTTTATTAATATCTTCTACAATAACAATTAATGTTGGATTAGGAGTATTTAACCTAATCCCATTACCTCCTCTAGATGGTTCTAAAATTATCATGCCATTTTTATCACATAAAGTAAAACAATGTTTTATTAATAATGAGCAATTATTTTCTCTTGTATTTGTCGTTTTATGGATAACAGGAATAACAAGAATTATCATATCACCAGCAATAAATTGGATAACAGCAGGGATTTTTAATTTAGGAGGATTAATTTTTAAATAAAAAGTATTAAGCAGGTTTTATATCCAATTTTTAATGGATAAATTAGAACCTGCATTAAAATTTATTATAAAAGGAGTAGCAAATAGTGAAAGATATAATAACGATGCGGAATCGAGTCAAGTTGTGATGAAACATCAGTAGCAATAGTAAAAAATGGTAGAGAAGTATTATCAAATGTTATTGATACTCAAATACCAATTCATGAAAAATATGGACGGTGTAGTTCCGGAAATAGCATCCAGAAATCATATAGAAGCTATTTCAAGAGTTACAACAAAGGCTCTTGAAACAGCAAGATTAAATTTTCAAGATATTGATGTTATTGCACCAACATATGGACCTGGGCTAGTAGGAGCATTATTAGTTGGACTTTCATATGCAAAAGCTTTAAGTTACGCACTTAATAAGCCATTAGTAGGTGTTAATCATATACAAGGTCATATTGCAGCAAATTATATTACATATACTAAATTAGAACCACCTTTTATATGTGTTATGATGTCAGGAGGAAATACGCAAATAGTTAATGTAAAAGATTATACAAATTTTGAAGTATTAGGAAAAACACGTGATGATGCCATTCGGAGAGGCATTTGATAAAGTAGCAAGAGTTGTAGGGTTAGGATATCCTGGTGGACCAAAAGTAGATAAATTAGCTAAACAGGGACAAGCAAATATCGAACTTCCAAAAACACATTTTAATGATGAAACTTTAGATTTTAGTTTTAGTGGAATAAAAACTGCAGTAATTAATTTACATCATAAAAAACCTGATATAAATAAAGCTGACTTATGTGCAAGTTTTGAAAAAAATGTAACAGATACATTAATGGAAAATGTAAAAAAAGCAATTGAAAAAACGAAAATAAAAAAGATAACTTTGGCAGGAGGAGTTTCAGCAAATTCATATATTAGAAAAGAATTCCTAAAATTGAAAGAAGATAATATAGATGTTTATATGCCAGATTTAAGCTTATGTACAGATAATGCTGCTATGATTGGATCAGCTGGATATTATAATTATATTGCAGGTAATATAAACGAATTGGATTTAAATGCTATACCAAATTTAAAATTATAAATAATATAAAAATAGAAGGAGAACGATATGGCAATATACACAATAGGGGATTTACATTTATCTTTTAAAGAGAATAAGCCCATGAGTATATTTGGCGATAATTGGGAAGGACATGAAGAAAAAATAAAAGAAGATTGGCTAAGTAGAGTAAAAAAAGAAGACTTGGTAATTTTACCAGGTGACTTTTCATGGGCTACTTATTTAAAAGATACAGATGAAGATTTTATATATTTAAAGCAGTTACCTGGAAAAAAGCTTTTATTAAAAGGAAATCATGATTATTGGTGGACAACACTAAAAAAGATGAGGAATTTTTTAGAAGAACAAAAAATTGAAGATGTAGATTTTATATACAACAATTCATATGAATTTGAGAACCATATAATAGTAGGAACACGAGGATGGAGTCAAACAGATGAAAAAGAGGATAAAAAACTTTTAAAAAGAGAAGCTTTACGTTTAGAATTATCAATAAAAAATGGAATACAAACTTTTGGTGAAGATAAAGAAATTATAGTATTTATGCATTATCCACCAGTTAGTAATTTGAATTTAATCCATAATGAGAAAAATGATTTTATAAATATTATGAAAAAATATAATGTAAAAAGATGTTTTTATGGACATTTACATGGAAACTCAATAAAAGAAGCAATAGAAGGCAATTATTTTGATATCAATTTTAAATTAGTTAGTGCAGATGGACTAGACTTTAAATTACATAAAATAAATTAAAAAGATAAAAAAACCATTAAAATAGGGAGAAATAAATGGTAGATTTAAACAAAGATATACAATATATAAAAGGAGTAGGACCAAATAGAGCGAAATTACTAAATAAACTTGGAATATTTTCATTAGAAGATTTAATTACATATTATCCAAGAGGATATGAAGATAGAAGTAAACCAAAATTTATTTGTGAGTGTGAAGATAAGCAAGAAGCATTGATTTGTGCAGTTGTTTGTAGCAAAATAGTAAATGTTAGGCTAAAGGGAAAAACCATGCAAAGAATAACGGTTAGAGATGAAACAGGTGTGGCTACTATAACATGGTTTAATCAAAGTTATTTAAAAGATAAATTTATTGTAGGAAACCAATACAAATTTTTTGGAAGAATAAGCAAAAAGACAGGTAAAGTAAGTATGGTATCACCTGTTTTTGAAGATATTGAAAAAGCTCAGAACACTGGAAGAATTGTACCAGTGTATCATTTAACATACCAATTATCCCAAAATAATTTAAGGAAAATTATAGCAGAAGGGATAAAACAAATTTATGGAAATTTACAAGAAACATTACCAGAATATTTATTAAAAGAATATAAACTACAAAATATTAATGATGCTACGAAAAATATTCATTTTCCAAAAGATTTTAAAGACTTCGAATTAGCAAGGAATCGTTTAGTATTTGAAGAACTATTAACAGTTCAGTTAGCTTTATTAGAATTAAAAAATAGTTATAAAAATGACAGAAATGGTATTAGTTTTAATAAAGATGTAAAAATGTCTGATGTTATAAATTCATTACCTTTTAATTTAACAAAAGCACAACTAAAGGTATTAGAAGAAATTGATGAAAATATGGAATCAGAAAATTCCATGAATCGATTGTTACAAGGAGATGTTGGTTCAGGAAAAACAGTAGTTGCTATGTGTGCAGCGTATAAAGCAGTAAAATCAGGTTATCAAGTAGCAATAATGGCACCAACAGCAATACTTGCAACACAGCATATACAAAACTTTGAACAGATTTTAGGAAAGCTTGATATAAAATGTGAACTTTTGATATCTGGAATGAGCAAAAAGAAAAAAGAAGAAGTGTTAGGTAAATTAAAAAATGGTGATGTAGATATCATAATAGGCACACATGCTTTAATCGAGGAAAATGTAATATTTAAAAAATTAGGATTAGTTGTGACTGATGAGCAGCATAGATTTGGTGTAAAACAAAGAACAAAGATAGCTGAAAAAGGAAAAAATCCAGACGTTTTAGTCATGACAGCAACTCCAATTCCACGTACTCTGGCTCTAATATTATATGGAGATTTGGATATTTCAATTATTGATGAGTTGCCACCAAATCGTAAAAAAATAGATACAATAGCAGTAAATAAAACAATGACAGATAGAGTTAATAATTTTATAAAAAAACAAATAGAAGATGGTAGACAAGCTTATGTAGTATGTCCATTAGTAGAAGAAAATGAGGAAATGGATTTAAAATCAGTAGAACATGTATATGAAATGTATAGTAAAAAGGTTTTTCCAGAGTATAAAGTTGAATACATTCATGGAAAAATGAGACCAAAAGATAAAGATTCAATTATGGAAAGATTTAAAAATAAAGAAATCGATATTTTAATATCTACTACTGTCATAGAAGTAGGTGTAGATGTTCCAAATGCTAATATAATGGTTATTGAGAATGCAGAGAGGTTTGGCTTAGCACGGATTACACCAGCTAAGAGGAAGAGTAGGAAGAGGAGAATATAAATCTTACTGTATTTTAAAAGTTGAAGGAAAAAGTGAAAATGTAAGAAAAAGAATGAAAGTAATGTGTGAAACAAATGATGGATTTAAAATAGCACAAAAAGACTTAGAACTAAGAGGAGCAGGGGATTTTTTTGGAACAATGCAACATGGATTACCTGAGTTTAAAATTGCAAATTTATTTGAAGATATGGATACATTAAAAATGGTTCAAAGTGTTGCAATTAAAATTTTGTCAAAAGATCCTAACTTAGAAAAAAATGAAAATAGAACATTAAGAAATTTAATTACAGATAAATTTGATAAGAGAATAGAAATATAATTGACTTTTTTTGTCGAAAATAGTATATTATATATTGATAAAAGAAGAAGGATGTTGGTATAGATGTTAAAATTATTTATAAAATTTATTGCAGTAATTATTTTGCTTATAGGAGTTATCTTAATTTATGATGCAAGAATAATAACAAAGAGATTCTTTGGTTTTGGTGATCAAAATGAAGCATCAAGTGGATTAAAGATATTAGGCTTTGTACTTATAATAGTTGGAGGATTAATTTTATATTTTAATATATAACAAGAAACGTTGTAAAATTACAACGTTTTTTTGTGACATCAAAGTAAATATCTGCAGTTTTTTTGTTTTTATACAGTGAATACAATGTAAATCAAGTATTCTTAGTATATGTTTTTGTTCACTTTTATGGCAAATTATAGTATTTTGTGCTATAATATTAGTAGTGTGAAGAATATATATTGAAATGTAATAATTTAGGAAGAGGTAATATTGTGAAGGTAATTGGTATTACAGGTAAACCAAAAAGTGGAAAGACAGTATTTACTTCATTTCTAGTAAAAAACTAAATTGTAAACATATAGAGTTGGATAAAATAGGACATGAGGTTATATATTCGAAAATGATTATAACGCACAAACTATGAATAAAATGCTTAATAAATTAAGTGAAAGAAATATATTGGAGGAGATGAACGATGAAATTAAAAGTATTGGGTGTTGAATCCCCACATGGTACAGAGACACATAATTGTCCAGGTTTTTTTATAACCCAAGGAAATACAAAAATATTATTAGATTGTGGAAGTGGAACACATAAATTATTAAATTTTCCATCCGATTTAAATAATTTATCTGTTATTATAAGTCATTTACATAGAGATCATTATAATGATATATATAATATTCAATATTCATCATTTGTATATCGCGATCAAAAGAGAATAGAAAAACCTGTAGATATATATTTGCCTGCAACTCCAAAAAAGAAATATGAAGATATAACTGAAGAAGAGAATAGCTTTGTTAATTATCATACTATTAGCAAATCAACTAATTTAAGAATAGGAGATATAGATGTTAGTTTTTGTGAAACAGACCATCCAGTGGAAACATATGCTGTTAAATTAAGTAGTGGAGGTAAAACAATAGTATATACAGCAGATACATCATTTTCAGCTAAAGATAGATTAGTAGGGTTTGCAAAAGGGGCAGATTTACTAATAAGTGAATCTAGTTTGTTAACTTCTTATGGATTTCCTGAAATTAATTCTCATTTAACTGCTAAACAAGCTAGTATAATCGCAAAAGAGGCCAATGTTGGAGCATTAATGTTAACACATTTTTGGCCAGAAGAATTACCAGAAAATTATGTAGAAGAAGCAAAATCTATTTTTACTAAAGTTATTGCTGCAAATGAAGGACAAATAATAGATTTACCTAAAATTCAAGAAAAAGAAGAAGGTGTTAGATAATTTTACACCTTCTTTTTTGGTCCTTATTTTTTTACTAATGCTAAAATTTCCTCTGGCAGATATTTAGAAACATCTTTGTCATTTCTTAGTAGTTCCATAACCATGCTTGAACTAATATAACCTAAGTTACCAGCCCTAATATAAATTGTGTCAAGCTTAGATATTTCTTCGTTAAAGACTGCCATGTTTTCTTCATATTCATAATCCATACCATTTCTGATACCTCTGACCAAAAATGTAGAATTATATTCTGTTGCAACATCTGCAGATAGATTATCATAGGAGATAACCTTTACATTGGACAAGTTTTCACGAATTAGTACTTGTTCAATGGCTTTTTGCATCAATTCTTTATTAAATCTCCGAGTTTTCTTTGGATGAACACCAATAGCTACTATCAACTCATCGAAAAGCTGAGCAGATTTAGCAATTACATCCAAGATGTTTACTTTTCGGGTAACAATATGTATATGAAAATTATAGCACGTTTTACATAATTTTGCAAATTATATCTTAATTATATACTTTTTTACCATATTTCGAGATGATATAGTAGTTTAAAAAATTTTCTAATATTACTATATTTATAAAAGTAGGAGTGATTTTATAAGATTTACATATCAAAATTACCTAATGTTAATGTATAAATAAATATAACAAAAGGCGTAAGTGTAAAATATGCCCCTAGATTATCAGCATAAAGAAAAAGATGTCTTTATAGAACTGTGAAATCCTATAAAAACATCTAGACTGGTGCGGATGAAGGGACTCGAACCCCCACGCCGTTGGCACTGGTTCCTAAGACCAGCGCGTCTACCAGTTCCGCCACATCCGCATAATTTAATTAACAATATTAATATTAGCATATTTATAATATAGTTGTCAAGAAAAATAAAGTATTTTTTGCAAAACATTAATATAAAATATGTGTATATCTATTTAAATATGACTAAAAAAATGTTATAATTACAAAAAAGTTATAAGGTGAGGTTTATGCCAGTAGAGAAAAATAAAGAATATATTGTAGAAATTGTAGATAATGGATATGAAGGCGAAGGAATTGCGAAAATTGAAGGTTTTACTATTTTTATACCTAATGCCATAAAAGGGGAAAAAATAAAAGTATTAATTGTTAAAGTTTTATCATCACATGCTTTTGGAAAGATATTAGAAATAATAGTACCATCAAAGTATAGAACAGAAAGTGACTGTACAACTTATAAACGTTGTGGAGGATGTAATTTAAGACATATTAAATATGATGAAACATTAAAAATGAAACAAAATTCAGTTCAAAGTTTAGTAAATAAAACTTTGAGAACAAAAATAAAAGTAAATGAGACACTAGGAATGGAGAATCCATATCATTATAGAAATAAAGCACAGTATCCTGTAGGGATAGGAAAAGACAATAAACCTGCAATTGGAGTTTTTGCAAATAGAACACATGATATTATACGTGTTGATAAGTGCCTTATACAAAACTCAAAAGCAGAACAATTAGCTAAATTTATTTTTAGATATATTGTTGAAAATAATATAAGCATATATGACGAAAATACAGGCAAGGGGTTAGTAAGACATATTGTTGTTAAAGTAGGAGTTAAAACCAATCAGATAATGTGCATTATAGTAATAAACGGTAGAAATCTAAAAAATGAGGAAGATTTAGTAAATCAAATAACTAATAATTTTTCTGAAGTAAAATCAATTATAAAAAATATTAATATGAAAAATACAAATGTTATTATGGGAAGTGAAAATATAAATTTATATGGAGAAGGATATATTCAAGATAAATTGGGAGATTTTACTTTTAATATATCGCCAGTATCTTTTTATCAGGTAAATCCAGTACAAGCAGAAAAATTATATAAAATAGGTGTTGAAGCTGCTAATATTAGTAAAAATGATATTGTTTTTGACTTATATTGTGGTATAGGTACAATTTCTTTATTTATGTCTATGTATGCTAAAAAGGTATATGGAATTGAGATTGTAGAAGGGGCAGTAGAAGCAGCAAAACAAAATGCTGATATTAATAATATACGAAATGCAGAGTTTTTACATCGGCGATGTAAAAGATGTTTTGGATGATTTAATTCATAAAAAGAATATTATACCAGATATTGTTATGGTTGATCCTCCAAGAAAAGGATTAGATAACAAGAGTATTGATAATATATTAGAGATTCATCCTAAAAAGCTAATTTATATTAGTTGTAATCCAGCAACATTGGTTAGAGATTTATCTAAGTTTGAGTGTAAATATGATATAATAAGTATTAAACCTGTTGATATGTTTCCATTTACATCACATGTTGAGTGTTGCTCGGTGCTATATCTAAAAGACTAGATACAATAGTTGAGTTTACTGCATTTGAGAATTTTTGTAGTTTTAATAAAAAAGGCAAAAATAAGATAAAAAGAGTAGAAAATCATAAAATTAAAGTAACGATAGAAGTTGACTTGGTGTGTGGAGCTGTATAAATTTAATAAAATGTTTAGAGGTAAAACTTAAATTGGAAGTCTTTGTCAAAAGGCTTTCTTTTTTAGTGCTTTTATGATAAGATATGAAAAAATAGATAGTAAGGAAAGACAGTTGCTAAAATAGACATAAGCAAAGAAAAATTTAATTATAAAAATCACAAAAAGAATGCATATAACTTGCTAGGAATCTTAATTACAACTGTTTTTATAATGCTTGTGGCTTCGATAAAATATTATAATTTAGATTTAAAAATTACAGCTATTTATTTAAGTTTTGAATTAATTAACTTTATAATTTATCCAATATATAGTATAAAAACAAGTTACTTGCAGTTGGAAGAATATGAAATAAAAGTAACATCAAATAAATTATTTGCAGGAATATTAAGAATGATAGTGTCTTTATTAAAAACGCCCTATTGTACAGGAATAGGACAAGTGACATCATCAATATACCAATTTGTTACTGTAAATATCATATTTCATAGAAATTTTAGAATTGACAAAAATGGAATTGTAATAAAAAAAGGGGAAGAAAATGGAAATATATGTACAAATAAACTGGAATGTTGATAAATAATACAAGGAAAGTAGAAAGAAATCTAATATATTAACAGTTATAGCATTAGTGATTTGTTCTTTTAATTTGCAAATATAATAAAATTTGTGGATTAAAAGGACATTTTTTGATAAATTTTATAGGAATACTAGAAAAGTTTAATCTGAGTATTAGATTTTTAAAGAAGTTATATAATTTTAATTATTTCATATAATACAAATAGAGGTATCATATGAAAAAAATAAAAATTTATATTAAATCAATATTAATACCTGTAATTGTAGGTGGAATAGTAGGATTAATAATTTCTTCATCTATTGATTATAATTCTTTGGAAAGGCCATTTCTAGCTCCACCATCAATTGCTTTTCCAATAGTATGGACTATTTTATATATTTTAATGGGAGTATCTTATGGAATTTTGAAGAGTAAACAATTAACAGATTCGGAAATAGACTTAATATATTATATTCAATTAGGAGTAAATAGTTTATGGTCTATCTTTTTCTTTCTAGTAAAATGGAGATTGTTTTCATTTATATGGATTATAGTTCTTGCTATATTAATTATTATTATGATATTAAAGTTTTATAATAAAGATAAAGTTGCAGGATTACTTCAAATTCCATATCTATTATGGGTGTTATTTGCATCATATCTAAACATAGCTATTTATATTTTAAATAAATAGTATAGTTTTTTAGGTATATTGTTTTACTTTATGTATTTATAAATATTTGATAAAATAAAATATAAAAACACTATTATGACTAGCATAATAGTGTTTTTAATGTATGAAAGATAAACTTTAAAAAATATTTTACAATCATTATTAGACGTATCATTGATTTTTGATAGATTATATTATTAGTTGAGAATATATCTATAGTTTTGGTAATAATACAAGTTCTAGTGTATTTAGTTATAAAGTTAATGTAAAAATAGAAGTAGATATGTTGTGTGGATTTGAAGTGTTTACAAAAACACTTCCTTTTTTTAAAATTGTATGCTAGAATAATGTCATAAATTGATATATTTTTTAGAATAATAAAAATAAAAAGATATGTAATAAAGGTATTAAAGAAAATGAATGCTATAAAAAAAATTAATAGAGTATACAATATATTATAAATGTGTTTGTAAGTAATTTAATGATTATATTGAATTTTAAAATGAGAGATATAACACTTGATTTTGGAATGTTATCAACATTTAAAAAAAGGCAGATTTGGTAAAGAAAATAATAAAATGGAGGATAAAAAATGTTAAAAGATTTATGCTTTGAGGTAATACAAACATGTCCAAATGAATGTGAATTTTGTTCTTCCAATTCATCACAACACAAAAAAACAATAATAAGTTTAGAACAATTTAAGAAAACAGTTAAGTATTTTATAAGACAAGGTGGGATAGAAGAATTATCAATTTCCGGTGGAGAACCATTTTTGCATCCAGATTTATTTGAGATGATTAAATTTAGTAAAGAAAATGGAATTAAAACAGTAGTATTTACCAGTGGAATAAAGAATTCCACTCAGATGCCGAAGGAAATCATAGAATACATTAAAAATAAATGTAAAAGCGATTTGCAGGAAATAGAAGAACATGAACCTTGGAATGATAGATTAAAGAAAAGTATAATGGCACATTATAATAGGATATTAAAACCAGAAAGATTTACGTCAATAACAAGACAAGAATGTGAGGAGTTAAAAGAATTGGGGTTAGATAAAATTGTGTTTGATTGGCAAGCTTTAGATGGTATTATTGATAATGAATTAATGGGAAGAAAAGGTCTAAATACATATTTAATGGATTCCTTAATTAGAGCAAGAAAAGTAGGCTTGAATATTGATGTGCATTTTATACCAATGAAACCAAATTATAAGGAATTTCCAGACATAATCGAATGTTTAGAATATTTAGATGTAAAAAATATAAGTGTCTTAAATTTTGTACCACAAGGTAGAGGCAAGCAAAATAAAGAAAAACTAATGTTAAATGAAGAAGAATTAAGAGAATTTTCAGAAATATTAAAAAAGGAAAAAGAACATTTTAGTGGTAATATTAGAATTGGTATTCCACTAAATGAAAAGATATCTCATTTATGTACAGCAGGAACTGAAAAATTAGACATAAAATATGATGGAACCATATTACCTTGTCCAGCTTTTAAAGAAATAAGTGTAGATACAATGGAAAAGTATGGTATAAAATTGCACAATATATATGAGGATTTAGAAAAAGTAGTTGTACATAGTGGAAAAAGAAAAACACCATTATGTAAGCAAGTTTATGGCTTTAATGGAGACTTGATAAATAATAATGAGAATGTTAGATAATTTATGTGCTTTAAAGTACATACAAGAATTCTAACAGCGAAAAATAATAAATACGAAGTTATTAATAGTTGTATTTTTTATACTAAAAGTTAAATTTAAGAATACTAAAAGACAGAAAATAAACTAAGGGTAGAATTTAGAAAAAATCTAAATTTAATGGAGAAAACTTAATACAAATGTAAAAAAGAAGGAATGGAAAATGAAAGATAAAATAGAAGAATTTAAACAATTAGTAAAAAACAGCAATAATATAGTTTTCTTTGGAGGAGCAGGAGTTTCTACTGAAAGTGGTATTCCAGACTTTAGAAGTAAAGATGGGTTATATAACCAAAAATATAAGTATCCACCAGAAGAAATTTTAAGTCATACTTTTTTTATAAGAAATACAGAAGAATTTTACAAATTTTACAAAGAAAAAATGAATTCATTAAAATATGAACCCAATATAACTCATATAAAACTATCGGAATTAGAAAAACAAGGAAAGTTAAAAGCAGTAATAACACAAAATATAGATGGATTACATCAGAAGGCAGGAAATAAAAATGTACTAGAATTACATGGAAGTATTTTAAGAAATTATTGTATGAATTGTAATAAATTTTACGATGCAGAATTCATATTTAATGAGGAAGGAATACCAAAATGTAGTTGTGGTGGAATTATAAAACCAGATGTAGTTTTATATGAAGAAATGTTAGATGATGTAATATTGAGTGATTCTATAAATGCAATTAAAAATGCAGATTTAATGATAGTAGCAGGAACATCTCTAACAGTAAGTCCAGCAAGTGGTTTAGTCAACTTTTATAAAGGAAACAAACTAGTTTTAATTAATAAAGATTCTACACCTTATGATAGGGTTGCTAATTTAGTTATAAATGAAAGCTTAGGAAAAGTATTTAAAGAAATATAAAGTAAGTGCTAGAATTATGAAATCAATTAAATTAAAACAACACATTAGAAAGTGAAGTTGCTGATGTTTTTATTGTGCTAAATAGTGTGTGTAATAAATTGGGTATTGATTTATTGAAGTTACTAAAAGACACGGAAAAAGAGATGTAAATAGAAAAAATGAGTGGAGTTATAAAAAATGAATGAATATATAAATTTAACATTAGAAAATATAGAAAACGAGCATTTATGTTGTATTATAAGAAGCAAGAAAAAACATCCTGGGGTTGAAGAAAAGAGAAAATGGCTTTCTGAACGATTAAAAGAGGGACATGTTTTTAGGAAACTTAATGAAAAAGCCACAGTATTTATAGAATATGCTCCTCTTGAAACAGCATGGGTACCTATAATTGGTAATAACTATTACTATATATATTGCCTTTGGGTTTTAGGAAATTACAAAAACAAAGGATATGGAAAAACATTAATGGAATATTGTATAAATGATGCAAAAGAAAAAGGAAAGTCGGGTATTTGTATGCTTGGAGCAAAAAAGCAAAAGTCATGGCTTTCAGACCAAGCATTTGCTAAAAAGTTTGGATTTGAAGTTGTTGATAGTACTGATGATGGATATGAACTACTTGCACTTTCTTTTGATGAGACAAAACCTAAATTTGCACAAAGTGCTAAAAAACAAAAGATAGAAAACAAAGATTTAACAATCTATTATGATATGCAATGTCCATATATTTATCAAAGTGTTGAAAGAATAAAGCAATATTGTAAAATAAATAATATTCCTTTATCATTAATTCAGATAAAGACGCTAAAACAAGCAAAGGAACTACCAGGTGTCTTTAATAACTGGTGCATATTTTATAAAGGGAATTTAAAAACAGTAAATTTATTAGATATTTCGTCTTTAGAAAAAATATTATAAAAATAAAAAAGAAGTATATTGCAATTTTTTCTATATATTATGATAAGATACCTAAAAATTAATGCATAAATTAAAGAAAGAATATAATGAATATTGAAGAAAACAAAATAATAAATCAAGAATTAGTAAAATATATAGAAAATGATATATTTCCATTATATGATAGAAATGAGCAAGGTCATGGAATAGAATATATAAAAACAGTGATAAGAAGAAGTTTAAAATTGGCAAAAAGATATAATGTTAACTTGAGAATATGGTTTATTTGATTGCTTCATATCATGATATAGGGCATTACATAGATAGAAAGAGGCATGAACTTATATCAGCAGAAATCTTTATGGAAGATGAAGAAATGAAAAAATACAATAAGGTCATATTCTTATGGTAAAAAAAACACATTGAACTTTCACAAGAAGAACAAATAGAAAGAGTGTACCAATATCTAACAGAAAAATATGGAAAAGATGGATATGCAAAGACATATTTAAAAGATGAGGAATTTGATAATTCTATAGAAAAATTAAGACAAGCATTATCTAATAAAGAAGAATTCATAAATAGAATAAGAAAAATAGTAGATAAAATGAGTTTTGAGTAACAAAAGGATAAAAGAGGGAAAATAAATGAAAATATTAATAGGAACTAAAAATCCAGGAAAAATACAAGGTGCAAAAGAAGCATTTGAAAAATATTTTGAAATGGTTGAGATAAAGGGAATAGCCGTAAATTCAGATGTGGAAAATCAACCTGTAAATGAACAAATATCAAAAGGAGCTAAAAATAGAGTTGAAAACTTAAAAAAATATGCAAGAGAAAATGGAATAGAAGCTGATTTTTATATAGCTAGTGAAGCTGGAATTACAAATTTATTAGGAGAATGGATTGATATAAATTATGTTATAATAGAAGATAAAAATGGATTACAAAGTGTGGGAACAAGCCAAGGATTCCCAATACCAGATAAATATATAGAAGAAATAATAAAAACTGAATTAGGAAAAGTAATGGATAAAATATGTAATGGAAAAGATTTAGGAAAAGGAAAAGGAGGAATAAATTTTTTAACAAAAGGAGAAATATCAAGAATTGATTTAACAAGAAATGCTTTTGTTATGGCTTTAACAAAACATATTAATGGAGATATATGGAAATAGAGCATAAAATTTATTGTGGGAAATATAAATAATAAATAGATATTTTATGAAAGTTGAAAGATACAAGAAAACGTGATATCATTAATATGATGGTAATAACCATGTTGAAACCGTTATAAAAATTACTATTTAAGGAGGCATAATTATGAAACGGTATGAAAGATTTGTGCTTGAGGCAGAAAAGGGGATAAACTTTGAGGTCTCAGATGGAACAAGTGGAGAGCTAATTATCAAAGATATGTCTGAAAATTATGCAAACCCTCCGATTCTAAAAGGATATAGGCATGTATGTGGGGAATGGAACAATGGCTTTGTAATTGAAAGAAATTCTGATGGAAGTCAATTTGTGTGGGTTCCTGTTGGAAGCCTAAACTCTAATGGAACACTTGATGGAGCTTCATTTGTCGAAAAGTTTGGAAGAAGGAATTACATGGATGATGAATTTTCAGAAAGAGAGTTTCATGAACCGTTTACGAAAGAACTTGAATTACAGTTTAAAAGTGTTAAGAAAAATGGTGGGTTTTATATTTCCCGTTATAACATTTCTAAGAACAAAAAAACTGGCGAGCCACAATCTGTAAAAGGTGCAATACCTTTAATAAACATTAATTTTAATGATGCTAAAAAACTTGCATCGAAATTAGAGACAAGAGATACCATAACGAGTCATCTAATTTTTGGTGCTGAGTATGATTCAGTATTAGAATGGTTTCTTGAATCAAAAGTAAGAAACTATAATGAGGTTGTGAAGGATTCTACCGAATGGGGGAATCATTGGAATACAAATAATTCTCCAAGAGCACTAGTTGAAACAGGAAGTCAAGAAAGATGGTGTACTAATAACATCTACGACTTTGCAGGTAATGCGAGCGAATGGACGCAAGAAAAGAAAGAAAATTTATATTGTGTTGTTCGTGGTAGTGACTATGGCGATGACGGAAATGTTTATTCTGTGGCTTACCGTGATGCTGATAATCCTGAGGATAATTATATCAGTGCAGCTTTTCGTGCTACACTTTGTATTTAAATGTTGTAAAACAATCCTAATTTGTTTCTAAGCACAGATAGAAGGAGAGAACTTTGAAATTTCAGAGTCTCCCTTTTTTTATGGCTTTTAAGCTGAAGAAATGTAAATTATATAGAAAAATTTGCCAAATTAAGTAAAAGGTGTTAAAATAGAAAAGTACAAAAGTGAAAACTTTAAAGAGGTGAAAATATGAATATACTTACAATTATATATATATTAGTATTTATAATATTTGCTTTAATTGCATATGCGATACTACAAATAAAATTATTTGGAATGAAAGTAAGAGATTTTTGGACTTTTATAGAAGCTAACCAAATGTTAGATAAATTATATAATTTTGCAAAGCAATATGAAAATATGTCACCACAAGAACAAGTAATATATTTATCAGAAGCAGAAAAAATATTTAGAGCTTTTGACAATGTACCAAATGAATTGTGGGAAGAAGAATATGATAAATATAGAGAAGTTTTAACAAAATATCAGGATATAAAAATGTTAAAATGGGCTTCAACATCAACCAATAAATAAAAGTGGATTTAAGTCCACTTTTTATAATTTTATAATAACTAAACTAAGAAAAATATATGCATAACGAAAAGCTTTTTTCATAAATAATTTAGATTTTATAATTTCCATTGATTCAGATATAGCACAATATTTATCTACAAAAGTTAAAATAAAACCTTCTTTAGAATTAGGAAAACTAATAGTTATTGGCCACATATGTTTTATAATCATATCTTTTTCTTTTTCATTTAAATCAAATAATTTACATGCATTTTTGCAAGCAACACTCCCATGAGAAAAAGCATGTAATCCTTTTCTATCAGGTGTCTTGATTCTCCAATCATACAAAAACAAATCATGCAACATAGCAGCTCTTGCAGCAGACTTATAATCTAAATTATATTTTTTACAAATTAGGTAACAATAATAAGAAACAACATAACAATGTTCAAAACAAGTAGTTTCGTAATGTTGTTTAAAATTTTTCATTTGGTTAACTGTATCATTTTCTATTAAAGGATGAATAATATCCTGAAATTCTTTATCTTTATTTATTAATTTTTTGATATAATTATAATGTTTCATCTATAAAAACCTCTTAAAAATCTTATGTACTTTTAAAAGTATATCATAAGTAAAATATATATTGCAACTTTAATTTGTATAATCTTACGAAATTAAGAAAAAATTAATTTTAGAAGATTAGAGAATAGTTAATATATAAGCTTTTGAAGAATTTGAACAGCATTAGTAGCAGCACCTTTTCTTAAATTGTCAGCTACAACCCAAAAATTAAGACCATTATTTACACTTGGATCTTTTCTGATTCTTCCAACAAAAACTTCATCATATCCATTTGCTTTTGTTGCAATAGGATATTGATTTTTTTCAAGATTATCTACTACTAAAATTCCAGGAAAATTCTGAAGAGCCATTCTTACATCATATAAATCGAAATCTTTTTCTAATTCAACATTAATTGATTCACTATGACAATTAACTACTGGTACTCTAACACAGGTAGCTGTAATAGGTAAAGAAGGTTTGTTTAGAATTTTTCTAGTTTCATTTATCATTTTATGTTCTTCTTTAGTATAACCATCTTCCATAAAAACATCTATATGAGGGATACAATTATTATAAATAGGATATGTGAATTTTTTTAAATATTTTCCATAAGATTTATTTTCTAAATCTTCAACACCCAAACGCCCTGCACCTGAAACAGCTTGATATGTTGAAAAAACAATTCTTTTGATTGTATACAAATCATCTAAAACTTTTAAAGGAAGAATAGCTTGAATTGTAGAACAATTTGGATTAGCTATAATTCCATTGTTTTTTGAAATATCTTTACTATTTACTTCGGGAACAATTAAAGGTACAGATGAATCCATTCTAAAGATACTGCTATTATCAATTACAATACATCCATTTGAAACAGCTAGTGGAACATATTTTTTTGAAACTTCTCCTCCGGCACAAAAGATAGCATAGTCAAAATGGTAATTAAAAGAATTTTCATCTAATTTACAAAAAATATAGTCTTCTCCTAAAAAATTTATTTTTTTACCAGCTGAATTTTCGGAAGAAAATAAAGTATAAGTTACATTAGAAAGATTTTTTTCTTCTAAGACCTTTAAAACAGTTCTACCAACTAAACCACTACTGCCTACAATAGCGACTTTATATTTAGTACGCATTATTAAAATACCTCCATTTATTTTGTCTATATAAAGATATGCTAAAAAATTAAAAATGATACTATAAATTTTAAAAATCTTAAAGTACTTGAAAATATTACAAAAATTAGACTAACTAGTTCAAAAAAGAAATAAATTTATAGGAAAATATTGCATTAATTTGTCAATGATAGTATAATAATAAAGATAGCATAATAATATTAAGAAAAGATATTATTAAAAGAGAGGTAGAAAAATGGATTATTTATATATATTAAGAGAAGCTATTGTATGGACAATAACTATATTTTGGTTGTATCAAATATTAGTAAGTTTATGTTCATTAGTTAAAATTAAAGACAAACCACTAAAAGAAGAAAAAGAAAACAGATTTATGGCAATTATTCCAGCACATAATGAAGAAGCTGTAATAGGAAATTTAGTTGAAAGTTTAAAACATCAAAACTATAATAAGGATTTATATGATATTTATGTTATTGCTGATAACTGTACAGATAATACAGCAAGAGTGGCAAAAGAAGCAGGAGCAATAGTATATGAAAGATTTGATGAAACTAAAAAGACAAAAGGATATGCATTAGATTGGTTTTTGAAACAAAAAATCGAAGAAAATGCACCATATGATGCTTTCTTTGTTTTTGACGCAGATAATATTGTTCATCCAGACTTTATAAAAAATATGAACAAAAAATTATGCCAAGGAGAAGATGTAGTACAAGGATATAGAGATATCAAAAATCCAACAGACAGTTGGATAACAGCAGGGTATGCACTTTTTTATTGGACAATGCACAGATTTTATCATTTAGCAAGATATAATTTAGGATTATCACCATTACTAAATGGAACAGGATTTATGGTAAAATTTGATGTTATAAAACCAGAAGGTGGATTAAAAACTGTAACATTAACTGAAGATATAGAATTTTCATTAAAAAGAATAATAAAGGGTAAAAGGTTAGGATGGTCAACTGAAGCAATTGTATATGATGAACAACCAGTAGGATTTAGCCAAAGTTGGTCTCAAAGAAGTAGATGGACTGTAGGACATATGCAATGTATAAAAGAATATACAAAAAGCTTAGCAGTAGCAGCAAAAGAAAACAAAACAATGATGAATTTTGATGGATTGTTATATATAGTAGGAAGTATTCCAATGTTTATAATAACATTAGTATTACTATTAACAAACTTTTTAATGTATGCAGGAGATGGAATGACACAAACAGAATTGATTATTAATATAATTAAATTTATTGTTCCAACATTCTTTTTACCAATAATAACGGCTGTAATTGCAATGTATTTAGATAAAAGACCAATTAAGCCAATGCTAAAAGGATTAGTGTGCTATCCATTATTTATGGGAACTTGGTTATTAATAAACTTTAAATGTTTATTTAAAAGAGAAACTACATGGGAGAAGATTAACCACGTAAGAGATATTAAAATTACAGACACAGCAGCACAACTTCAAGAAGAAAGAAATTAAAAAATAAATTTTAGAAAGTTGGTTTGTAAAAACCAACTTTTTTGTTTATTATCATTCTATATATTTATATAAAATGATAAACAATATGAAAGGTTATAGGTAATCCTCATTTAAAACCTAAATATAATAATATAGGGAAATAAAAAATGAAAAACATATTAAAAAAAGAAAATGTATTACATATACTATTAATTTTAGTAGGAACAATTTTTATTTTAATACCATCATTTCACACTAATATATGGTTTGATGAATCTTATAGTGTAGCAATTGTTAATCATTCATTTGGCCAAATATGGACAATTGGTGGAAATGATGTGCATCCAATTTTATATTACTGGATGTTAAAAATAATAAATTTAATATTTGGAACTAATATAATTGCATATAGAATTTTTTCTGTATGTGGAATTAGTGCTTTATCAATTTTAGGATTAACACATATAAAAAAAGATTTTGGAAAACAAACGGGATTATTGTTTACATTTTTTAGTTTATTTTTGCCAGTAATGTTAAATTATGCTTTGGAAATTAGAATGTATTCATGGACAATATTTTTTGTAACACTAATGGCAATATATTTAAATAGATTTATTAAACAAAAAACAACGAAAAATTTAATATTATTTGGGTTATTTAGTATAATCAGTTGTTATATGCATTATTATGCATTAGTTTGTGCCGGTTTTATAAATTTAGGATTAATTATTTATGTAATAAAAAATAAGGAAAAAATAGATAAAAGAATACTAAAACAATTTTGTTTAGTGGAAATAGCACAAGTATTATTATATATACCTTGGCTTACATGCTTTATCAAACAATTAACAAGAGTTGGTGGGGGATTTTGGATTACAATAGAATTTCCACAAATATTTATAGATATTATAAATTTCCAATTTAAAGGAAGTTTAGATCAATTGATTCCAAGTATAGTAGCAATTTTATTATGGGGATATGTAATTTATATAATTATAAAAAATATTAAAAGTAAAAACAATATAAAAGAAGGTATTGTACCTATAATTGTTTATTTATTAGTAATATTTGCAGTTTCAATAGTTTCTATTATATCACCAATTTTATATGATAGATATTTATTTACAATATCAGGTTTAATAATATTTTCTATTTCATACTTTGTATCAAAAGAAAATAATAAATTTATAATAGGATTAATATGTGGTGCAATTATTATAATGTCTAGTTTTAATATGATGGAAAATGTAAAAGAAAATTATGATTATTCTAACAAAGAACCTATAAGTTATCTAAATGAAAATTTACAACCAGATGATATTATTATTTATTCAGATATCGGAAATGGAGGAGTTATAGCAGCTTTAATTGATACAAATAAACAATTTTTCTTAAATTTGGAAAATTGGTCTATAGAAGAAGCTTATAAAGCCTATAATCCACAGATGGAAGTAAAAGGTACTGTAGAAGAAGCAATAAAAGAAGCAAAAAATAGAATTTTTATTATTGATACAGGTGAATTGAGTTTATATAATAAGATTTACAATGAAGATCAATATAAACAAGTAAGTATTAATAAATTTGAGCCTAGATATAAAAATTATACTTATAATATCATTATTTTAGAAAAAGTTAAGTAAAAACATAAAAAAAGCTTGCATTTATACCAAAAATTGGGTATAATAGTAAAAGATACAACTTAAGGACTAAAGAGTGGGAACAAATCCCACTCTTAATTCTTGAAGATAATATTTTTATAAAAATTAAAGAGGAGGTATACTTTGGCAAACATAGAACAAAAAGTAGAAAACCTATTAAAAGAAAAAATTGAATCTTTAGGATATGAATTGTATGATGTAGAATATTCTAAAGAAGGAAAAAATTACTTTTTAAGAATATTTATTGACAAAAAAGATGGAATTGATTTAAATGACTGTGAAAAAGTAAATAATGAAATTAATGATTTATTAGATGGAGCAGATTATATTAAAGAACAATACTTTTTAGAAGTATCTTCACCTGGAATTGAAAGAATATTAAGAAAAGATAAACATCTTAAAGAAAATATAGGAAAAGAAATAACAATAAAATTATTTAAGAAAGATGAAAGAGGAAATAAAGAATACCAAGGAATTTTAGAACAATTTGATGAAGATACAATAAAATTAGTAAATGAGATAGTTATTGAAAGAAAAAATATAGCACAAATAAAAACAGTATATAATTGGTAAAGGGAGGAATAAAAATGAAGAAAAAAGCAATTGATAACAAAGAGTTAATCTTAGCTTTAGAAGAATTAGAAAAAGAAAAAGGAATAAAAAAGGAGTATTTATTAGAATCAATAGAAACAGCATTAGTAACAGCATATAAAAGAAATTTCGATTCATTGGAAAATGTAAAGGTAGAAATGGATCATCAAACTGGTGCAACACATGTATACAGCATAAAAGAAGTTGTAGATAAAGTGACTAACCCAGATACTCAAATTAGTAAAAAAGAGGCAAAAAAAATCAATCCAGATTTAGAAGATGAAGATTCAGTTCAAATAGAAATAGTACCAAGAGACTTTGGAAGAATTGCAGCGCAAACAGCAAAACAAGTAATTATTCAAAAATTAAGAGAAGCTGAAAGAGAAATAATATATAATGAATTTAATGATAGAAAAGGCGAAATTGTTTCAGGATTAATACAAAAAGCAGATCATAATATAGTAGTAATGGATTTAGGAAAACTAGAAGGAGTTATGCCTGCTAAAGAACAAATACCAACAGAGACTTATCATGTTAACGATAAAATTAAAGGATATGTATTAGATGTAGAAAAAGGAGCAAAGGGAGCACCACAAGTTATTGTATCTAGAAGCCATCCTGATTTTGTAAGAAAATTATTAGAATTTGAAATACCAGAGATTTATGAAGGGGTTATAGAAATAAAAAGTGTATCTCGTGATCCTGGATATAGAAGTAAAGTTGCTGTACATTCACCAGACCCAAATATAGATCCAGTAGGTTCTTGTGTAGGTCAAAAAGGTGTTAGAATTCAAAATGTAATAAATGAATTAAATGGAGAAAAAATAGATGTAATAGAATGGAATGAAGACCCATCAATTTATATTGCATCAAGCTTACTTCCAGCACAAATTTTAGCAGTAGATATTAAAGAAGAAGAGAAATTTGCACAAGTAATCGTACCAGATGATCAATTATCATTAGCTATTGGTAAATCAGGACAAAATGCAAGATTAGCAGCAAGATTAACAAATTGGAAAATTGATATTAAATCAGAAACACAATTTAGAGAAATGTTAATTAATGCAAAAGAAGAGAATAAATCTGAAGAAGCGCCAGAACAGGCAGAATAAAAGTTAACTTAGCACATACAATAAAGGAGGGAACTTAGAGAATGAAAAGACAACCACAAAGAACCTGTATGGGATGTAACATTAAAAAAGATAAAAAGGATTTAATTAGAATTGTGAAAAATAAGGAAAATGTAATTACAATTGATAAACTAGGAAAACTAGAAGGAAGGGGCGCTTATATATGTGATAACAGTGAATGCCTTGAAAAACTAATTAAATCAAAGAGACTAGAAAAGGTATTTGATATGAAAATATCAGATGAAATTTATGAAAATTTAAGAGGTGTAATACTTGGTAAATAAAAAGATATTAGGTTTGATAGGATTATCTGCAAAATGTAGAAAAGTTAGCTTTGGGGCAGATAGTGTAGAAAATCAAATAAAAAAAAATAAAGTAAGGTTACTAATAATAGCTAAGGATTCTTCAGAAAGAACAAAGGAAAAATTTGAAAAAATAGGAAAAGAATACAATGTGCCAATTATTATAATTGGCGAAATGGAAGAATTAAGTAAAGCTATAGGAAAGTCTAATAAAGCAATTTTTGGAATTGAAGATATTAATTTAGCAAAAGAAATTCAAAAAGTAAATAATGGGGGTGAAGTTATTGGGTAAGATAAAAATATATGATATAGCAAAAAAGCTAAACTTAACCAGTAAAGAAATATTAGAAGTAGCAAATAAGCTTAAGATTGATGCAAAAAGTCATTTGAGTGGCATAGAAGAGCATGAGGCAAAAGCAATTGAAGACGAAATTATGAAAAGAAAAACAAAAAATGAAATAAAAAAACAAGGAAAAGGAACTGAAAATAAAGGAAAAATGGAAACAAAAAAAGAAGAAAAAGCACCTGTTATTATTAGAAGAGAAGTAATTATATCACAAGAAGAGAAGACAAAAAAGAAAGAAATTGTAAAAAATGAAGAAAATAAAGGAAAAGTGGGTTTTGTAGAAAGAAAACAAAATAAAGATTATAACATTGTTTATAGAAACAAACCAAACAAACCGATGACTGTTAGTGAGTTATTTGGTTTAAAAAACAATGATCAAGATAAAAAAGAAACCAATGATGTTGTTGAAGAAAAAAATATCATCGAAGAACCTAAAAAAGAGGAAAATTCAAAAGTTGCTACAAAACAAAATGAAACATCTGTAAATGTTAATAAAAATTTAAAACAAGATAACCAAAAAAGGGTAAAAGAAAATAGACCAATAAGTGAAGAAAGTAGAAATAATAGAGTAAACAGAGATAATAAAGACAATCGTGACAACAGACAAAATAGAAATAATTATAATAACAAAAATAATAAATTTAATAATAATAGCAACAATTATTCTAACAACAATAATAATAGATTTAATAACAGAAACAACAATGATAGATTCGGAAAAAGACCTTTAGATGAAAAAGGAATTGAAAAAAATATAAAAAATATCATGTCAATTGAAACTGTGGAAAAAGAAAATGTTAGAGAATATAATAGAGGGATTGACAAGCAAAAAAATAATAAATTTGATGAAAATAAAACTAAGAAATCAAAATCTAGAAAAAATAATGGTACAAGAGATTTTGATGAAGGAAAGTTAAAAAGCTTAAAGCAAGCAAATAAATTATCTAATATGTTTGATGAGCAAGATGGAGGAATGCTAGATTATTATGATTTAACAACAGAACGTGGAAGAAGAGGCAAGAGAAGAAAAAATCAAAATCAAGAAGAAAGAACAAAACAGAAAATATTTAAATTAACAGAAATTGAAATTCCTGAAAATATAACTGTAAAAGATTTAGCTGTTGATATGAAAAAAACAACAGCAGAGGTAATAAAAAAATTACTTGGATATGGAATTATGGCTACAATAAATCAAGAAATAGATTTTGACACAGCATATTTAATTGCTCAAGAGTTTGGAATTACAGCAAAGAAAAAAGAAACTGTAACAGAAGAAGATATTTTATTTGATGATTCAGAAGATAAAGAAGAAGAATTAGTTACAAGACCACCAGTAATTGTAGTTATGGGACATGTAGATCACGGTAAAACATCACTTCTAGATGCAGTTAGAAAAACAAATGTTATCGAAGGAGAAGCTGGAGGTATTACACAAGCAATAGGTGCTTATAAAGTAAAAGTGAAAGATAGAGAAATAACTTTCTTAGATACACCAGGACATGAAGCATTTACAGCAATGAGAGCAAGAGGTGCTCAAATTACAGATATAGCAATACTTGTAGTTGCTGCTAATGATGGTGTAAAACCACAAACAATAGAAGCAATTAATCATGCAAAGTCAGCAGGAATTCCAATTATTGTAGCTATTAACAAAATAGATTTGCCAGATGCCAATATTGAAAAAGTAAAACAAGAATTAATGACATATGAATTAGTTCCAGAAGAATGGGGAGGAGATACAATATATGTACCAATCTCAGCTAAAAAGGGAGAAAATATTGATCAATTATTGGAAATGGTTCTATTAGAAGCTGATGTGTTAGAATTAAAAGCAAATCCACATAAACAAGCAAAAGGTGCAGTAATTGAAGCAAGACTAGATAAAGCAAAAGGAGCTATTGCAACAATGCTTGTACAAAGAGGAACATTAGATATTGGAGATACAATTGTAGTAGGTTCATCAATAGGAAGAATAAGAGCAATGAAGGATGATAAAGGAAAAAGTGTTAAAGCTGCAGGACCATCAACACCAGTAGAAATAATGGGATTAACAGAAGTTCCAGAAGCAGGAGATACTTTCTATGAAGTTAAAAATGAAAAAATGGCAAAACATTTAATTGAAAGAAGAAAACGCCAAGCAAGAGAAAAAGCAATAAATAATACTACAAAAATAACTTTAGATAATCTATTTAGCCAAATGGAACAAGGGAACTTAAAAGTTCTAAATCTAATTGTAAAAGCAGATGTTCAAGGTTCTGTAGAGGCAGTAAAACAAGCACTAGAAAAACTAGAAAATGAAGAAGTAAGAGTAAAAGTAATTCATAGTGCAGTAGGAGCTGTTAATCAATCTGATGTAACACTTGCAAAAGTATCTAACGCAATTATTATAGCATTTAACGTAAGACCAGATGTTATGGCAAAAGAAATGGCTAAAAAAGAAGAAGTAGAAATAAAACAATATTCTATTATTTATCAGGCAATAGAAGATGTAGAAGCAGCAATGAAAGGAATGCTAGATCCTAAATATGAAGAAAAAGTTATAGGAAATGTAGAAGTAAGACAAATATTTAAAATTTCTAATGTTGGAACAATTGCAGGAGCTTATGTTATCTCAGGAAAAGTAGAAAGAAATGCAGGAGTAAGAGTTATTCGTGAAAATGTTGTAATTCATGATGGGCATTTAGCTACATTAAAAAGATTTAAAGACGAAGTAAAAGAAGTTGGAAAGGGATTTGAATGTGGAATACAAATAGAAAATTATAATGATATTAAAGAAGGGGATATCATTGAAGTATATATTATGGAAGAAATAAAAAGATAATATATTTACAAAAAAGCGCATTATAAAATAAACATTAAAATTCAAGCTTATAAAAGGAGGAAAGTATATGCCAGAAAATCAAAATAGACTAGGACGTATAGAAGAAGAATACAAAAAGGAAATTAGTCAAATTATTAGCTACGAACTTAAAAATCCTAATATAACAGGAATACTAATCAGTGTAACCAAAGTAAAGGTTACAAATGATTTGAAATATGCTAAAATCTATGTTAGTATTTTAAATTCAAAAGATATAAAACAAACATTAGCAGCATTGAAAAAATCTGCTGGTTTCATCAGAAGTGAATTAGCAAGAAGAGTAAATTTGCGTAATACACCAGAACTTATATTTATATTAGACGATTCATTAGAATATGGTGCAAAAATAGATTCTATATTAAAAGAAATATTACCCAAAAAAGAGGAAAAATAGAAAGTACAAAAATTCGACAAAATAAGTGAAATGTTTAAGTCCTGTCCCTAAACATTTCAAGAAAGGAAATTATATGACTTTAGATAATATATTAGAAGAAGTAAAAAAAGCAGAAAAAATTGTAATTCTTACACATGAATCACCAGATGGAGATGCTATAGGTAGTAGTTTAGCAGTTAAGTTAATGTTAGATAGTCTTGGTAAAACAGCTGATGTTATTATTCCAGAGTATTCTAGATTGTTTGATTTTTTACCAGCTATTGATCATGTAAAAAAGGAGTCTGATATTAAAAATTATGATTTAGCAATATCTGTAGATTGTGCAGACTTGAAAAGATTAGCTAAAAAAGAGTATTTTGAAAATGCTAAAAAAACAGTGGTTATTGACCATCATGGTAGTAATAAAATGTATGGAGATTTAAATTATGTTAATCCTGTCTCTCCAGCTTGTTGTGAGGTTTTAGCAGGAATGGCTAGTTATTTCCAAGTTGATATAGCAAAAGATATAGGAACTTGTATTATGACTGGAATTATAACAGATACTGGAGGATTTAGGCATAGTGGAATTAACCCAGAAACATTTGAATTTACTGCTGAATTGATTCGTAGAGGAGTAAACATTCCGGATATTTATAAAAGAACTTTATGTACAAAAACAAGAGCTAATTTCTTACTTACACAGAAAGTAATGGATAGAATGGAAATATTAGAAGATGGAAAAGTTACTTTTACCTATATTACTGAAGAAGATGAAAAAGAAGTAAATGCTGAACCAGGAGATCATGAAGGATTAGTAGAAATAGGTAGAAATATAGAAGGAGTAGAAGTTTCTATTTTTATAAGACAAAAAGAAAATGAAAATGCTTATAAAATTTCATTGCGTTCAGGAGATTTAGTTAATGTGTCTGATATATGCTTGATGTTTGGTGGTGGAGGACATCAAAGAGCAGCTGGTGCTACTATAGAAGGTAATGTCGAACAAGTAAGAAAAAAAGTTTTAAATGAAGTAAGAAAGGCACTTAAATAGATATGAATGGAGTAATAATAATAAACAAACATAAAGGATGTACTTCACATGATATTGTTTATCAAGTAAAAAAAATGACTAATCAGAAGGTTGGTCATACAGGGACTTTAGATCCAATGGCAACAGGAGTGTTGCCATTATTAATTGGTAAAGGAACTCTATGTTCAAAATATTTGATAAATCATGATAAAATTTATGAAGTGAAATTACAATTAGGTAAAAGAACAGATACCTTAGATGCTGAAGGAAAAGTAGTAGAAGAAAAAATGGTATTAAAATCAATATTAGAAGAACTAAATGTAAAAAAAGTATTATTAACATTTTTAGGAAAGCAAGAACAATTTCCACCTATATATAGTGCTATTAAAGTGAATGGAAAGAAACTATATGAGTATGCAAGAATGGGGAAGACCGTAGAAATAAAGCCAAGACAAATAGAGATATATAAAATAGAATTAAATAATATAGAATTAGAAGAAAAAACAATATGTTTTACAGTAAGTTGTTCAAAAGGTACTTATATTAGAAGTTTGTGTGAGCAAATTGCAGTGAAATTAGGAACTATTGGTTATATGTGTGATTTAAAAAGATTACAAGTAGGAGATTTTAATATATCTGATTCAATCACATTGGAAGAATTACAAAATAATCAAGATGATATAAAAGAATATATTATTCCAATAGAAAGATTATTTCAAAATAATGGAAGTATAGAACTAACTGATAAAAAGTTACAATTATTTTTAAATGGAGTACAGTTAACAATGGATAAGCAAGATGGAATATATAAAATTTATAATAATAATAAATTTATAGGTATAGGTATAATAAAAAATAGTTTATTAAAAAGAGATATAATATTATAAAAAATAAATTAATACATATTAAAAGCACATATAAATGTTTTTGGAATATTTATAAAATCACTTTCATATGCTTTATAAAAAGTATATGAGGAGTGATTTTTTTGTATTATATCCAAGAAATTGACAAGCCTAATTTTTTATTTAGTTTTTTTAATATAGTAAAGCTAGAAGATGATAAAATTATATTACCAATAGCTAATAACGAAAAAATAACATTAAAAAAAGCTCAAAAGCTAGCAAAAAATACTAATAAGATATTAAAAAAGGCACATGGTAATCAAGTTGTTGTAAGTAAATTGATAAAAAATCAAGAGGAATATTTAAATTACTTAAATAGCTATAATATAAGAATAGTACAAGGAAAATGGTTGTTTGAATTATTAGCAAATGATGTATTAGAGTATATTGTGGACAAAAAAAGATTGAAAAAGGAACAAATTAAAGTATCAATATTAGTAAATGATATGTCTGATATAATGCTAGAAAATATCAAACAAATTATTAGACAATATAAAAGAGTAAATATTGTAACTAATCATTTAGAAAGGTTTAAAAAACTAGAAGAACAAGTGTTAGAAGAAGGAATAATGATAACAGTATCAAATAATAAAAAGAAGAGTCTTGCAAAGTCTGAAATAATTTTAAATGTAGATTTTCCAACTGAATTAATCAATAAATATAATTTATATGAACAGGCAATTATTGTAAATATTAAGTCAGATGTGGAAATAAATAAAAAAAGATTTAATGGGATAAATATAAATGATTATGAAATTCAATTTAAAGATTTTGAAGACTTTGATTATGATAAAGATAATTTATATGATAAAAAAGATTTATATGAAGTGATGTCTTATAAAAAACAACCATATATTTACATAAGAAGAAAGGTGATTAGTGATAAAGTAAAGATTATCAAATTAGTTGGAAATAGATCTGTTTTATAATCAACATATATGTATTTGTACGATGGTTACATGCTTTAAAATAAGTACTTATATTTATGACAATACAAATTGTTAAAATTTTATTTAAAAGCTTTTCTTTTTAAAAAAAATATAATATAATGTATATACTTGAAAGAAAAGTGTAATTGGCAAGGAGGTATCAAAATGCCAAATAATGAAAATAAAAGACCAACAAAAAAAAATAATAATAAAAGACCTAGAAACAGTGATTATGATAAAACAAGACCATACAAAGTACAAAATGGTAAGAAAAGACCAACAAACAACGAACCTAAAAAACAACCAAATAAAAGACCACAAGTAAAAAAGGGTCAGAAAAATAAAAAGAAAAAACAGCATGAAAAACTTAAAATGGTATTGAAAATACTACTTATCTTATTCCTATTATTATGTGTTATAGGTGCAGGTGTTATAGCAGGAATGTTTTTTGGATTATTTGGAGATGAATTTGAAATTACAAAAGAAGAACTAAAAATAGGAGCTTCTAATTCAGTTGTAGTAGATTCAAATGGAGGAGTAGTAGCTAATTTAAGTGGTGATGAGAAAAGAAAGACTATAACATTAGAAGACATGTCAGATTATTTACCAAAAGCATATGTTGCAATAGAAGATGAAAGATTTTATAAACATAGTGGTGTTGACTTTAAAAGAACAGCAGGAGCTATTGCACACACAATTTTTGGAAATAGTTCTTATGGTGGAAGTACAATAACACAACAATTAGTAAAAAATATAACTAAAGATGATGAATCATCAGGAATGGCAGGTATTTTTAGAAAAATAAAAGAGTGGGCAAAAGCATATCAAGTAGAAAGAATGATATCAAAAGACCAAATATTAGAGTTATATTTGAATATCTTATATGTAGGAGGAGAAGGAAACCTACATGGTGTAGAGTTAGGAGCAGAATATTATTTTAATAAAAGTGCAAAAGACTTAAGTTTGGCAGAATGTGCATTTTTAGCAGGAATAAATACTTCACCAACTTACTATAATCCATACAAATTATATTCTGATAGTGATACTGAAGAAAAAAGAGATGAAAGAATTAAATCTAAAATTTTAACAGTATTATCTAAAATGAAACAATTGGGATACATAGAAAATGAAGATGAATATAATAAAGCAGTAGAAGAGGCAAAAGCTGGATTAAAATTTGAAAAAGCACAAATATCTTCTGGTACAACATATTCATATCATACAGATGCAGTTTTAGAGCAAGTAATAAATCAAGTAATGGAAGAAAAAGATATTTCAAGACAATTAGCAGAAAATTATGTTTATAGTAGTGGTTTAACAATTTATTCAACAGTTGATTCTACTATACAATCAAGATTAGAAGAAGAGTATGCAAAAGACAAATATAGAAAAACAAGTCCAAGTAAAAAACAAACTTCTCAATCAGGAATGGCAGTAGTTGATTATAAGACTGGAAATGTAGTAGGAGTTGCAGGAGGTTTAGGAGAAAAGCAAGGTGCAGGATGGAATAGAGCAACACAAATGAAAAAACAAACAGGATCTTCTATAAAACCTATTGCAGATGTAGCACCTGCATTGGAAGAAAAAATAATTACAGCAGCAACAGTATATGATGATTCAAAAACGGACTTTGGAGGTGGTTATACACCTAAAAATGATGGAAACAAGTACAGAGGATATATAAATATAAGACAATTTATTGAAACTTCACAAAATATGCCAGCATTAAAAATCATGAAGGAACTTACACCTAAAAAATCATTAGAATATTTAAGAAAAATGGGTATAACATCTTTAGATGATAAGGCAGATGATGTATTGTCTTTAGCAATTGGAGGTATGACAGATGGTATTAGCCCATTAGAAATGGCAGTAGCTTATGGAACAATTGCAAATGACGGAGTTTATATAACACCAACATTTTATACAAAAGTGGTAGATAGCAATGGAAATACAGTATTAACTCCAAAACAAGAGCAGACAAGAGCTATATCAGAGCAAACAGCATATATTACAAAAAAAATTACACAAGAACCAGTAGATAGTGGTAGTGGAACAGCAACATATTGTAAAATTCAAGGAATGGATGTAGCTGCAAAAACAGGAACAACAGATCATAGCTATGACAGATGGCTTTGTGGATTTACTCCATATTATTCAGCTGCGACATGGTTTGGATATGATGATAGTGAAGAAGTAAAAGGATTTAATCAAAATCCAGCAGGGCAGATATGGGATGCTGTTATGACAGATATACATAAGAATTTAGAAAAAGCAACATTCCAAAAACCAAGTGGAATTGTAGAACAAACAGTATGCAGAACAACAGGATGCTTAGCTACAACAGGATGTACTGATACATATAAAGAGATATTTTCATCTAACAATTTACCAGCAAAATGTGAAGGACATGGAACTCAAAAGATATGTAGTGAATCTGGAAAAATTGCAACAGATTATTGTTCACAATATTGTGAAGTAAAAACAAATAATTTTGGAGCAGTAGTACCAAAAGAACAATTGAAACTTTGGACACCATTAAATGGAAAAACATCTTCTGGAACAAGAGTAGAAGAAATGTGTAATATTCATACTAAACCAAAAGAAGAAGAAAAACCAAAAGAACCAGAAAAGCCAAAGGAAAATACAACAAATACAAACAAAGTAAATACAACAACTCCTGATAAAAATAATACAATAAAAGAAAATAGAACCGATAATACTGATGGAACTGGGCATGGAAATTCTACAAATACTACTAATACAAATACACAAAGGTAAATATATATTATAGAGAAAAATTGCCAAAATGAAAAACGTTTTGGCAATTTTAACAAAAATATAAAAAAGGAGTGACATAAAAAAGGTGGATATATATTTTTATAATACTTTAAATAGAAAAAAAGAAAAGTTTTATCCGATTGATAATAAAGAAGTGAAAATTTATTCTTGTGGGCCAACAGTTTATAAAGATGCGACAATTGGAAATATGAGAACAAATATATTTCAAGATGTACTAAGAAGAGTACTAGTTTATAATGGATATAAAATAAAACATGTAATGAATATAACAGATGTAGGACATTTAGTATCTGATGGAGATGAAGGAGAAGACAAAATGTTAAAATCAGCAAGAGAAGAACAAAAAACACCATTAGAAATAGCAAACCATTATACTAAATTATTTTTTGAAGATTTAAAGTCACTAAATGTCCAAACTCCTGAAATTGTATGTAAAGCAACAGAACATATAAATGAAATGTTAGAATATGTAAAAAAACTTGTAGAAAATGGATATGCATATGAGACTTCAACTGCTATTTATTTTGACATATCCAAATTAGATAAATATCCTATTTTATCTAATTTGAATATAGAAGAACAAAAGGCAGGTGCAAGAGTAGAAGTAGATAAAGAAAAGAGAAATCCATATGATTTTGCAGTTTGGATCAAAGCTCCTAAAAACCATTTAATGAAATGGGATAGTCCTTGGGGACCAAGTTATCCAGGTTGGCATATAGAATGTTCAGCAATGAGCAGAAAATATTTAGGAGAACAATTTGATATACATACAGGGGGAATTGACTTAATACCAACACATCATGAAAATGAAATAGCACAAAGTAAAGGATTTTGTGGCAAGATACCAGCAAGATTTTGGATGCATGGAGAATATCTTTTAATTGATGGTGGTAAAATGTCAAAAAGTTTAGGAAATGTATATTTAGTAGATGATATAAGAAAAAGAGGATATGACCCAATTGTGTATAGATTATTTAGTTATTCATGTCATTATAGAAATAAACTTAACTTTACCTGGGAAGCAATAGAAGCTACATCAAAATCATTAGAAAGATTAAAAAATGGCTATAAGTTACATATAGAGGGAAAAGATAAAATAGAGAAAAACATTATTAATATGTATGAAGAAAGATTTCATAAAGCAATTAATGATGACTTAAATATGCCATCAGCAATGGGAATTGTTTGGGAGGTTATTAGAAATGAAAAGAAATCTCCAGAACTTGCGAAACTTTTATTAAAATTTGATAGTGTATTAGGATTAAAAATAGATGAAGAAATACTTGAAGAAAAGACAAAAATACCACAAGAAATAATAAATATAGCTGAACAAAGAAAAATTGCAAGAGAGAACAAGGATTGGAATAAATCAGATGAATTAAGAGAGTTAATTCAAAGTAAGGGATATGAAATAAAAGACAATAAAGATGGATATGAAATTAAATTATTAAATAAAATATAAAATAAAAAGGAGGAACAAAAAATGTCAGTTTTATTACCAGGAGGAGCAGGATATATAGGAAGTCATACAGCAGTAGAGTTATTGAATGCAGGAAAAGATATTATAATTATTGATAATTTTTCAAATAGTAAACCAGAAGTATTAGATAAAATAAGAAAGATTACAGGTAAAGATTTTAAATTCTATGAAATTGATTATTTAGATAGAGAAAAATTAGAAAAAGTATTCCAAGAAAATGATATAGAAAGTGTACTAAATTTTGCAGGATATAAAGCAGTAGGAGAATCTATAGAAAAACCATTAGAATACTATCACAACAATATTTCAGGATGTTTAGTTCTATTACAAACTATGAAAAAATATGGTGTTAAAAAGTTTATTTTTAGCTCATCAGCAACAGTATATGGGGAACCAGAAAAGATACCACTTACAGAAGAATGTAAAACAGGTGGAACAACAAATCCATATGGAACTTCTAAATTATTTATAGAACAAATATTAAAAGATACTTATAAGTCAGATTCTACTTGGGACATATGCATTTTAAGATATTTTAATCCAGTTGGGGCACATGAAAGTGGTTTAATTGGTGAAGAACCTCAAGGAATACCAAATAATTTAATGCCATATATAGTAAGAGTAGCTAATGGAACATTAAAAGAATTATCTGTATTTGGAAATGATTATAATACAAAAGATGGAACAGGTGTAAGAGATTATATACATGTTGTTGATTTAGCAAAAGGTCATGTTGCAGCACTACAGAAACTAGATAAAGAAGAAAAAGGATTATACATATATAATTTAGGAACAGGAAATGGATATAGTGTGTTAGATATGGTAAAAGCATTTGAAAAAGCAACAGGAAAAAAAGTGCCTTATAAAATAGCTCAAAGAAGAGAGGGAGATATTGCTACATGTTATGCAGATCCATCAAGTGCAAAAGAAGAATTAGGATGGGTTGCAACTAAAACATTAGAAGATATGTGTCTTGATTCATGGAAATATATAATTAGCAAATAAATAGTCCTAAAAGGAAAGGAAGAAGAATATAAATGTTAAACTTTAAAAAGGAAATAGCAAATATAATATCAAAAACAATAAATTTAGAAGAAAAAGAATTAGAATCATATGTAGAAGTACCTAAAGATACAAGTAATGGTGATTATTCTTTCCCATGTTTTCGTTTAGCAAAAGAATTAAAGAAATCTCCTCAGTTAATTGCAAATGAGATAAAAGAAAATTTAAAAATAGATGGAACATCGATAGAGAAAGTAGAGATAGTAGGAGGATATCTGAATTTTTACATAAATAAAACTATTATAACAAAAGAGGTATTAAATGAAATATCAAATTCTACAAATTACGGAAAATCAAAAATTGGAAATGGAAAAAATATTGTAATAGACTATTCAGCACCTAATATTGCTAAACCATTTCATATAGGACACTTGCGTTCAACTGTAATAGGAGGAGCTTTATATAATATATATAAATATCTAGGATATAATGTAACTGGTATAAACCATTTAGGAGACTACGGAACACAATTTGGAAAGTTAATAGAAGGGTATAAATTATGGGGAGAAGAATATGATTTAGAAAAAGATCCTATAAATGAATTAACTAAAATTTATATTAGAATAAATGAATTATGTAAAAAAGATGAAAATGTATTAGAAGAATGCAGAAATAATTTTAAAAAATTAGAAGAAGGAGATAAATATTGTTGTGAACTATGGGAGAGATTTAGGAACGTAAGTTTAAAAGAATTTCAAAAAGTATATGATTTACTTCGGAAGTCATTTTGATTCATGGAATGGAGAGTCTTTTTATTCAGATAAAATGTCTGAAGTAATAGATACATTGGAGAAATCAGGAAAATTAATAGATTCGCAAGGGGCCAAAATAGTAGATTTAGAAGAGAAAGGAATTAATACACCTTGTATAATAATAAAATCTAATGGATCAACTACTTATGCAACAAGAGACTTAGCAGCGATTATGTATAGAGCAAAAACATATGATTTTGATAAAGCACTATATGTTACATCTTATGAGCAAGTATTACACTTTAAACAGGTATTTGAAGTAGCAAAATTATTAGGGCTAGATAAAAAATATGAAGAAGGTTTAGAACATGTATCTTTTGGAATGGTATTATTAAAAACAGGTAAAATGTCAACAAGAGAAGGAACTATAGTAAAATTAGAAGATTTATTAAATGAAGCAATAGAAAGAGCAAAGAAAATTATAGAACAAAAGAACCCAGAACTAGATAAAAAAGAAGAAGTAGCAGAAAAAGTTGGAATTGGTGCAGTAATTTTTAATGATTTATCAAATAGCAGAGTAAAAGATGAAATGTTTGATTGGGATACAATTTTGAATTTTCAAGGTGAAACAGGTCCATATATCCAATATACATATGTTAGGATAAAAAGTGTATTGGAAAAAGTTGGCAAAGTTCCAGAATTTAAAGAAATAAATTTAGAAAATTTATTAGATGATTATTCTCAAAATATAATTAAAATATTATATAATTTTGAGGATATATTGATACAAGTAACTAAAAAAGAAGAGCCATCTATATTATCTAGATATTTAATAGATTTAGCAAAAGCATTTAGCACTTTCTATAATGAAAATAAAATTATAACAGATGAAAAACAAGTACAAGATGCAAGAGTGTACTTAAGTTATGCAGTAGCTGAAGTATTAAAAATAGGAGCAGGTTTACTTGGAATTGAAATGCCAAATAAAATGTAAAATAAAAACACGTCCGATTATAAAATAAGTAATCGGACGTGAAATGTTTTAAAATTTCTTTATGATATGTCAAAAGAGACATTATTTGTTTTGCACCATTTAATTAGATCTGAACTAATTGAACTTGAGAAATCTTGGTAAGACTTATGATTTACATCTTTTAGATAAAATGTATCAAAAATTTCACCATCATAAATACTTAACAATTTGTTTAAAGGAAATTGTGAGCAACTAAAAGGGTCAAATGCCCATCCATTATTTACATATATTACGTGGATGGTACGATTTGGAGAAGAACAGATACTAGTTGTTGTTGATACTTCTCTTACTGCTAAAAATTTCATACATCCTTTTTTTAAAATCTTAAGAATATAGAAACTAATTATATAGCAGAAACCTTGTGTTAATTGATTAGTTATTTTTAAATACAAAGTATTGCTACTTTGATTTAACTCTGCAAAATCCTTTTTTGATAGTGCATGACCTTTACATGTAGAAAAATGAAAATATAATTTTTTAGTAAGTAAAGACCGAAAGACTGCTATTTCATCTTTAAAGAAAAATGTGAACCATAGAGAAATTAAGATGTAAATAGCTATGAAAGCTGTTAGTGCAAAATAGAATTTAGTTTTTAATATTGTAAATATTGCTACAATAAGTGGCATTACTAGAATTAATGGCATTATTGTGATAGAAACATATTCTATAGCCTTTTGTTTTTTTAGCAGTTTTGCTAACATTTTGCCAGATTCTTTATCATAATTATTAAAAACTATTTTCCGTAAAAAAAATTCAAACATATTTTTAACCACCTTTCTAAATTAATAGACGTGTTTACGTTTACATAAATATTATATCACATATAAAGTATTAATTCAATATATTGTGGAAAAAAGTGGAAAAAGATAACTAATTATCTTTTTCCACTTTTACATTATCACCATAACGTTTTACTTTTTGAGTGGTAGTTTTTTCAAATTCTTTGTCACGTATTACAAAACTTTTAATATGTTTATAATTAGGAAGTTTTTTATTAACACTACTAACTACATCTGAAACTATTTTTCTGATTTCTTCTTTGGTAGGAACACTACCTTTTAAATGTTCTGTAATAGCTTGAATATTAGGATAAATTTGAGCGTTTATATAAGTTTCGTCATCATTGTCTTTTTGAATTCCAAGAACTAAAGATTCTGCTATTAATGGGTTATCATTTAAATAATATTCGACTTCTTCTGGATATATATTTTTACCATTTTTTGTTACAATTACACTTTTACATCTACCAGTGATATACAAATAACCATTTTCATCAATTTTACCCAAATCTCCTGTATGAAACCAGCCATTAACAATTGTTTGCTTTGTTTTTTCTTCATCTTCATAATAACCAAGCATTACATTTGGACCTTTTACAATAATTTCACCAACACCTTCATCATTAGCATTGTCAATTTTATATTCAACATTAGGAATAGGAAGACCAGCACTATCATCTTTTTGGAAAAAGTCTGTATTTCCAGCAACTAAAGGAGAACATTCTGTTAAGCCATAACCTTGAAGAGTATTTAATTTTAAATCTCTGAAGTCAGCTACTATATTTGGGTTAGCAGCAGCAGCACCTACAATGAATACACGTAATCTGCCACCTAAAGTGTTTTTTACCTTTGTTCTTACAATCTTTTTCATAAAAAAAGATAAAGAAGAAAAAGGATTTTCGTTATTTGTTTTTTTGTATTTATCAGGTAAAGACTTATTCATATTTTTAATAATGTTTTTGTGTAAATTTTCTAATAGTAATGGCACACATAATATGACAGAAGGGTGAAATTCTTGCATATTTTTTGCAATATAACGTAATCCTTCACAATGACAAATAGCTGCACCACTATAGATAGGAAGCAAAAAGCCAATAGTACATTCATAAGTATGATGAAGTGGTAAAACAGAGAAGAATAGGTCGCTTCTTTTTACTTTTACAATTCCATAAATAGATAATATATTAGAACATATATTTCTTTGTGATAAGCAGACTCCTTTGGCGTTCCCAGTAGTACCAGAAGTGAATAATAATATACGCAATTCATCTGGATTAATTCTAATTGAATCGAAATCAGTAAATCCATTTAGATAAGCTGATTTTCCGTTCTTCTTTGAAATTATCAAAATGATCTTCGAAAGTAATAAACATAGTATTTTTGTTTTGAACTTTAGACATATCTTCTAAAACTTTGTTTAAATTTTTACTATCTCCTAGTATACATTCTGCTTGTGAAACATTTATGAAATTTATAACATCATCAGTATGTAGTTCTTTGTCAATTGGCACAACAATACCAACAATTGTAGCTGCCATGTAGGAAACACACCAGTTATAAGTGTTTTTTCCAATCACAGCAATTCTTTTATTTAAAAATCCATTTTTTATTAGGCTTGTACCAAGATAAACAACATCATTTTTAAATTGTTCATATGTAATAGTTTTAATTTTACCTTCATTATCTTTTATTTTGAAAGCTGTTCTTGAACGATAAAGAGTACCTGAGCGATATAACATATCTTTCAAATTTGTTACTTCTTCTGTTTTATGATATTTTTTCTTTAATTGTTCTGCTGTGTTTAAATTTTTTTTCATTTTTTGTTCCTCCCAGTGTTTTTTTATTTGTATCTATAAAAAATAAAATTGGCCTTATCATTTTTTAAAGTTATATTACCATCATAAATAGATTTATCTTTTTGTTCTAATGGTACATCTATATAAATAGTACATTTGAATTCTTGGTATAAATTATTTGTTATATATATATCAAAAGAAAAGTTACAAGATATTGTATTTAATAATACATTACATTTTTTTAACAGTGAACCATCATATGTTATTGGATTTGTTGTATTTGTTAATGTATAATCTGTTTTTATATTACTATTTACATAGCTAAGAGTAATTGGATTTGCCAGATTATTATATAAAGTAGGTTTATCTAAATTTATATTATCATCAGATGTTATTGCAAAATCCAATTTATCATTAATTAAATTTTCTTCTATAATGTCACTTTTAGCAAAATTATTAATATTTTTGTAATATAATTTAGGTTCTCCGTAAAGATGGCAGTGAATTGAATTTTATATTATCGATATATACCTTTTTAAAAGTATTTTCTAAATCTTTATCATCAGAAGAACTATTTATAAATAATGCTATATCAGTGTATTGGTATAAATTTTCAATGGTAAAGTTAGAATTAGACAACATTTTATTTTTTGCATCACAACTGCTAAAAAAAGTGATTTTATCAACTTTAAAAATTGTATTTTGATTTTTATTTGCAAAAGATAAAATCTCACTTTCAAAATTTCTTTTTAATACATATTTGTAAAAAAGTAAATATGCAAGAAAAAATACTATAATAAAAAGAATAATTGTAATTGTTGTTAAAATTGTTTTCTTTCTATTCATAGTTCCTCCTTAGTTTAAAGATAGTTATATAATAATATAAATCTTAAATAAAATCAAGTGCTATTAAATTTTATAAAATAGGTAAAATTTTATTTTAATATATAAAATATCCAATTATTTTATTTGACAAAAAAAGACGAAAAAGGTAGAATTATATTAGGTGATAATATGATATCAAAAGATAAAAAAGTAAAACACATAAGAATTACATTAAAAAGAATAATAGGTTTTTTAGCCCTTATTTTAATTATATTATATTGTATTATATTTTATAACTATTATCTTAATAAAAATGAAGTATATGCAAAAGAAACAAATGCAAATATAGTAAATGAATTTAAATTAAGTAATGCAGAGAAAATAAATTTAGATGAAATAATAGAAAGTAATACAAAAAACAATAAAAAAGAAGAATATATAACAGAAGAAATAGATTTAGAATATATAACAAAATACCAAACAAATAGTAATCTTCCTAAAGGAACAATACAGGTTATTCAAGAAGGAAGAGAAGGAAAACAAGAAATAGTAAAAAGAAGAATTTATGAAAATGAACAGATGATATCTGAAGAACAAATAAGTAGCAAAGTTACAATAGCTTCAGTAAGTAAAATAGTTGAAGTTGGGGCAGGAAATTATATAAGTACATATAAAGTAAAACAAGGGGATACAGTTTATGTTACATCAGATAGAATTAATGTTATGGTAGAACCAAATATGGAAGCGCAAAAAATAGCTACATTAAACAAAGCTGATAATTTAAAAGTATTAGCTTTACAAGGGGATTGGTATAAAATATCAAGTTCAGGTATTGTTGGATATGTAAAAACAGAAAATACAACATATATAAATCCAAATGAAAAATATAAATATTATAACTCAAATACATCATCTGGCAATTCTTCAGAAAATATTCAAAAACTAAGTTTTGATATGGCTTTAAATAAACCAAGTGGACTTAGTTTGGAGCAATTTAAAAAAGTATTGACAGATAAAAAAGATACTAATAAAGTTTTTATAAATAATGCTGAATACTTTTATTATATAGAGAAACAATATAAGATAAATGGACTCTTTGTGGCAGCTGTTGGAATTCATGAAAGTGGATGGGGAACATCAAAAATTGCAAATGAAAAACACAATTTATTTGGATATGGTGCATATGATTCAAACCCATATAATGGAGCTTATCAATTTTCTAATTATTCAGAATGTATTGATTTAATTGCAAGAGTATTTGTTAAATATTACTTAAATCCTAAAGGAACAGCTATATATGGCAATGAAAAAGCATTAGGCACATACTATAATGGAGCAACTTTATCTGCTATAAATAAAAAATATGCAACAGATAAAAATTGGGCTAATGGAGTATATAATAATATGAAATATTTGTATAATAAATTGTAAAAAATTCTTGCTATTTTTTATGATTTATTGTATGATATAAAAGTATAATGATTATAAGGAATATTTTGTCAAAAAAGACCTTAAGTGAAAGGGGCATAATGAAATGAAAAAAACAATTTTAATTGTTACAGTTTTAGTAACTATGGTAGGAATATTTTTAGGAACAACTAAAACCTATGCAGAGTCAAAAGCAATTGATAATAAAACAGAAAGCCAAATAATTCAAATGAAAGAAAATGCTAGTAATTCATTAGAAGATTACAAAGAAAAATATGGATCTGATACATATGGAGTTGTAGCATACATATTGAATTTGGTTAGGATTTACAGTATACCACTATGCTTTTTAGGAATTGCAATAGGTGCAATTCACCAGTACATAATAGGTATAAGAAAATTGGATACTTTAGAAAAAGGTATGGCCTTAATTGTAACTTTTGTAACAATATTAATTATATGCCAAATATTACCACTAGCATTTGCTGTGTTTGTAAAATTTGGAAGGGGGTAACAAATGAAAGTATTATTTGCTGTAAGTAATGAAGAGATATCTGAATCCATTGTAAAAAAATATCAAAAGGAATACAAACAAATTATTTCATATAAAAATGTTTATTACTTTAATGCAATACTAAAAGAATTACAAAAAGATAAAACATATGACAGAATAGTAATAAGTGAGGATTTAGAGGCTTTTACACATACGCAATATGATCAAATCGATAAATTTATTTTCGAAAGATTAGATAGCATTAGTGATGAAGCATCAAATTTAAAAGGAAACGACATTCCAATTATTTTAATTTGTTCAGACAGGAGAACAAAATCTGAAGAAATGCTAGTTAAACTATTTGGAATAGGTGTTTATGATGCAATCTTAGGAACAGATAGAAGTGTTGATGAAGTATGTAAATTAATAAATAGACCTCGTTCAAAAAAAGAAGCAAAAATTTATTACAATATTGATTCAGAGGATGTAAATTATCAAAGTGAAAATGAAAATGATGTAAGTGAAATGGAGATTCAAAATATACTTGCACATTATCAAAGACTAGGAAAAAATGAAGACAGATATATAGATAGTTTTAATAATATTGCAGCACAATATAATGATACTCAACTTAGAATTATTAGCAAATTTTTACCACTAAATGTAAGAGCAGTATTAGAGGAAAGATCACCTAAATATCAACAAATAATGTCATTTAATAATAGCGTTTCAGATATATTAAGAAACCAAGATAAAAAAGTTGAAGAAGGACCTAGTGAAAGATTATTAGTATCAAAAACAAAAGACACAATAATGTCTAAACCAGTAGTTATACCATCATCAGTTAATATGAACGGAAATAGAAAATTAGCAAGAGTAAAACCAAAATCAATTAACACTCTAAATGATATAGCTGAAAAACAAGGTCAAACTAAACAAGACTTTTTTGAAGAACCTCAAATAATGCCAGAAGAAATATTAGAAGATACACAAAATAGTTTTAATGATAATATACAAGAAGAACCACAAATAGAACCAATAAAAAGAGGAAGAGGAAGACCAAGAAAAAATCCTTTACCAACAGAAGAACAAATGAACAAACAACCTAAAAGAGGAAGAGGAAGACCAAGAAAAAATCCTTTACCTGAAACTATTGAGCAAGAAGAAAATATAATGGCACCAATCTTACCAATGGGACCAGAAGAAGAACAACCAAGTATTGCTAGTATACTACCAGGAGTAGAAGAAACAATATTACCAGGTATTGATGAAATGCCACAAGAACAAGTAAAAGAAACTTTTGAAAATCATGGTAATAATCAAGAAGTACCTAATATTAATAGCAATTATAATAATTATGGAAGTACTAATAACGAAAACTTTGGAGTTTTACCAGGTGTTAATAAAATAGAGAAAGAACCAATAAATCAAGAATATATAGATTTGTCTAGTTTACTAACACCAGATAAAAAAATTGTTACATTTGTTGGTACAAGCAAAAATGGAACATCATTTATAGTAAATAATTTAGCACAATTATTATCAACAACAGGAGTAAATGTAGCGATATTAGATACAACAAGAAATAGAAATTCTTATTATATTTATACAAAGAATGAAGAAGAATTAAGAGAAATTGCAGCACATAGTATACCAGATTTAGCACAGGGAATGGCAAGAGGAATTAGTGTAAATAAAAATTTAACAGTTTATACATCTTTGCCAGATGAAAATGATGCTATAAAAAATACGGATAGAATATTAGAAACATTACTAAAAAAACATTCTTTAATTTTAATAGATACAGACTTTGAGACACCAATTAGATATTTTGAGCAATCTCAAGAGACATATCTAATACAAACATTAGATGTATTAACTATTCAACCACTAACAGCTTTTCTAAGAGAATTAAAAGCCAAAAATATATTAGATGAAAAGAAACTAAGAGTTATATTAAACAAAACTGTAAAAATCAGAGGAATAACAGATAAAACAATAATAGGTGGTATGGCTTATTATAATGATCCAGCTATGTCTTTTATGACTGAATTGTTTGATAGAACTTTAATGAAATATGTAGCTATTCCATTTGAAGAACAAACATATACAAAATATCTTGAAGGTATTATAGAATGTGATATATCATTAAAAGGATATTCTAAAATATTTATGCAAACACTAAAAGAATTGGCAAATATGGTATATTCATCACAATCAAATTATAGACCACCATCAGTAGGTGGATATGGAACAAAAAACACATTTACGCCAAGTATGAATAACACATTAGATCAGATGAAAAATAACTACTAGAAATTTTAAGGAGGGAAAACTTAAGTGATAATAGCAGTCGTAGTCATATTAGTTTTAATCGTATTAGGACTTGTGATTTATAATGTAAAGATACATCAAAAAATACAAAGATTTAAGAACATGAATCAAAAGGTTACTAATTTATCTGTTGTACAAGACTTTATGAATGCTATAGGAGAGACATCTTCTGTAGAAGAAAAGATTAAAAAGATAAATGACATATTAATTGAAAGATATGAAATTAAATATTCAACAATAGTTGTATTTGATGGTGCTCAATATCAAGTTAAAGCATCAAATGTAGATCCAAAGCATTGGGATTCATTAAAAACTTTACATCAGGTAGATATGTTTAAAGATAGTATTGAATCTGCGATACCAAAATATGTAACAGTAAATAATGAAAACGAAAGACTTCCATATCAACAAATGGAATTTGGAAGAGCAAAATCTGCTATATTTTTCCCTCTATATATAGATAATGTATATATAGGATATTGGATTATAGAAAGTGGAACACCTCATGATTTTGACAATGTAGATACAACAGTATTAGAAGTAATAAAAGAAAATATTGTTTCTATATTAAAAACAGTAGTACATCAAAAAACATTAGAATCAATAGTGAGAAAAGACTTGTTTACAGGATTATATTCAGAAGAATACTTATATGGAGAAGGAAAAAGAGTAATTGACCAATATACAATTTCAACTATATGTATGTTTAAAATAATCAATATACAACAAATCAATAAGAATTATAGTAGAGAATTAGGAAACAAAGTAATTACTAAGATAAGTGAGTACATAAAAGAAAGTTTAGCACAAGAATATGTATTTGTTCGTTATATGGGGCCAAAATTTGTAATTGCATTTTCAGGAGTAGAAGCAAATGGTGTAGCAGACTTCTTGAATGAATTAAAAGAGAAAATAGAAAATATGAAGATAACATTAGATGAAAAAGAGTTAAAGGAATTAAATTTAGTTGTAAATTCTAAAACCAAAACATCTAAAAATGGTAATAATGAGCAAATAGCAACACCTCAATTAAATTTTGTTATATCATCATATTATAAAGGGACAGGTTTAGAAGAGGTTTTAAAGAAAGAAGAAGAATATTTAGATAATGCAGATATAAATGAAAGTGATATCACTAGCATATAAAAAGGAGGATTATAAACTATGGAATTTGATAAAACAATGCATTTTGAAGTTGAAAGAGAGGAAAATGTAAAATGCCAAGAAATATTAAAAGAAGTATATCAGGCATTGGTAGAAAAGGGATATAATCCAATTAATCAAATTGTTGGATATATTCTATCAGGAGATCCAACATATATAACAAGCCATAATGATGCAAGAAACAAAATAAGAACAATTGAAAGAGACGAATTACTAGAAAAAATGGTAAAAAATTATATAGGACTAGATGAATAAGATATGAGAATTTTAGGAATAGATTATGGAGATGCAAGAGTTGGCATAGCAATAACAGATGAATTAAATATAACAGCACAAGGATTAGAAACAATACAGCGAAATGGTTCTGATAAAATAGTATTAAGAAGATTAGATGAAATTTTAGAAATCTATGATGTAGAAACAATAGTTGTCGGAATGCCATTAAATATGAATGGAACAATATCAAAAAGAGCTGAAATAACTGAAAAATTCATTCATAAATTAAAATGTAAATACAATAAAATAAAAATAGACACAATTGATGAAAGATTAACAACAGTAGAAGCTCATAGAACAATGAATTTTTTAGAAGTAAATAAGAATAAAAAGAAAAATATAGTAGATACTATATCTGCAGTATATATTTTAGAAACTTATTTAAATAAATTAAAAAATACGTTGCAAAAAAATTAAAAATACGATATTATAATTAAAATATAAATAATATTTAATATTTTAAAATTTGAAAGGAGAAAAAATTATGGATGAAAATTACGAAGGAGAGGAACTAGATAATATAGTAATATTAAATGATGAAGATGGAAATGAAGTAAAATTTGAATTTTTAGATTTAGTAGAACTAGATGAAGAAGAATATGTAGTACTATTACCAGTTACAGAAGAAGGAGAAGAAGAAGAAGGAGAAGTTGTTATTTTAAAAGTAGAAGATAACGATGATGAAGATGCAGAAGAAGAATCTTATGTAAGTATTGAAGATGAAGAAATACTAAATAAAGTATTCGAAATATTTAAAGAAAAATTTAAAGATGACTTTGATTTTGTAGACTAATTTTGTTTAAGGTAGGTGGTGAAGGAGAAAATATTTTATTTCCTTCACTCTTTTGTTTAAGGGATAAAAACAAAGATAAAAGGAAAAGGAGAAGGATCACAAATGAAAAATTTTTCAACATGGATGTTAGTTATGTTTATGATTATGTTCTGGGTATTTAGAATAATAGTAGCATTAGGAGTAGAATTAAATTGGGACTTAGGAGGAATAGAACCACTTAATCAGCAAATGGAAATAATATTATTATTTGTTACATTAGTATCATTGTTATTAGTAGTAAAAAGAAAAATAATAGGAGGATTATTATATTTATTATCATATGGAATGTATTTTGGGATAGATTTAGTAAATAATGCACAAAACTTACTAACAGCAATGGAAACTCAAACCGATGTTAATACATATATAAATTTATTTATGTCATTAATAGGAATGATTATACCAATAGCTGTAATGCTAGACTTATTAATGGATAAAGGTAGAAGAAATCATCCTAAAGATAAAAAAACAGATTGGTTTTATGATAATGAAGAATTTGACAGAAAAATGGATGATAGGGCAGATAAAAACAATTATCGAACACTTTAGATAGAAAAAAATAAAAATAGTTTATTTTATATGGCATATTGTATTAAATAAAGATAACTAGAAATAAGTTAATATATAAAAAGACAAGCCTATAAAAGAATATTACTTTTATAGGCTTGTTTGAAAGACTTTAAATTTGTTACTTATCAGTATTCAATGTTGCTTTGTTACAATAGTATAGTAAAAAATCCTGAATAATTGAATGTGGACGCATAAACTCAAAAATATTAGGTTCATTACTATGAATAGTAGTATATTCAAAAAAAGGAACATCTTTTGAATCAAAAACAGTTTGAGTTACTGTAATAGATGTGAATTCTGGAATAAGACTACATAATTTCTTAGCATTTTCATTGCAATCAGGTGCAAACCACTTGACCATATGAGACATTTGGTCTAAAAAGGTTGCCCGATCAATGTGACCTTTGTAAGTTTTATCGTTGCTCACATAAATAAGATCAATCATGTCTTTGTCTTTCATTGCTATTACCTCCTAAATTTTATTAAAAAATCAAAGGCTAGCAAATAACCTTTGACTTTTTCAAAGGTTATAAAAAACTTTTGTAAAACTAAGTATACTACAAAATGAAATAAAATGCTAGTATTAAAGGCTAAAAAAATAGAAAATAATAATTGGAAATAACAAAAATATGTTAAAAGTAATAAGCAAACAGATTTGTCAACTAATTAAATAAAATTAAATAGAAATCAAATTTTTATTGATTGATAAAAGTTAAATATAAAATTAAAAGTAAAATAGTTATATGGAGGTAGTATGGAACTAAAGGAATTAATAGGAAAGGATGAATTAGATAAAAGAATAGGAGAACTAGCAAAGAAAATAGATGAAGACTATGAAGGTCAAGAAATGGTAGCAATATGTGTATTAAATGGAGCAGCTTTTTTTACAGTAGAATTAACATTAAAAATGAAAACTAAAATGAAGGTTGAGTTTGTAAAAATATCAAGTTATAGAGGGACTGAAAGTACTGGTGAAATAATAAAATATTTAGATATAGATAAAGAAAAAATTATGGGCAAGAATGTACTAATAATTGAAGATATAGTTGATACAGGAAGAAGCATGAATTATTTAGTAAAACATTTAAAGGAAAAAGAACCTAAAGATATAAAAGTGTGTACTCTTTTGAGTAAGCCAAGTAGAAGAGAAGTAGAAGTAAATATAGATTATCTAGGATTTGAAGTACCAAACCAATTTATAATAGGATATGGATTTGATGATGAAGAAGGATTACATAGAAATGTTCCATATATAGGATGTAAATAATTAATTTGTGTACTAAAAAAATTTGTAATAATATTATTAAAAAAAGGAATACCTTAATAAAAAGGAGGTTTCTTATGAATAAAGATTTAGATTTTTTAAAGTCAAACATCATAGCACATAGAGGAGCTTTTAACAATAAAGATATTCCAGAAAACAGTATAAAAGCATTTGAAAAAGCTATTGAAAAAAACTATATTATTGAATTAGATGTACATATATTGAAGGATAATACAATTGTTGTGTATCATGATGATAATGTAAAAAGATTAACTGGAGTTGACAAAAGTATTATAGATTTTAACTATAGTCAATTAAAAGAATTAAGTTTACTAAATACGAAATATAAAATACCAAGACTTATAGATGTTTTAGAATTAGTAAATTCAAAAGTACCAATCATTATTGAAATAAAATTTGATAGAAAAACTGGAGTTCTAGAAAAAGAATTAGTAAAAATATTAGATAATTATAAAGGAAAATTTGCTGTGAAAAGTTTTAACATTTTTTCGGTTAAGTGGTTTAAGAAAAATAGACCAAATTATGTTAGAGGTTTCCTAATAAATTATAATTATCATATTTTAAAAGAAGTTTTTATATCAAATATGTTTTTATTAGGTGTGGCTAAACCTGATTTTTTGTCTGTAAATTACAAGTTTTATAATAAAAAGAAGATTACAAAACTAAGAGATAAATTAATTCTTTTAGCATGGACAATTAAAAATAAAGAAACATATGAATTGGTAAAGAATTCATTTGATAATTTAATATGTGAAAATATTGAAAGATTTAAAGACAAGTAACAATTTGAGGGAAAAAAATATGGAATTTAGCGAGAAAATACAAGAATTAAGAAATAAAAATAAATTAACACAAGAGCAATTTGCAGAAAAATTATATGTATCAAGGACAGCAGTATCAAAATGGGAAAGTGGAAAAGGTTATCCTAGTATTGATTCATTAAAATATATCTCAAAGACATTTAATATTTCAATTGATGAGTTATTATCAATTGAAGAAATAATAGACATTGCTAAAAAAGAGAATACATATAATCTAGAAAGAATAAATAAATTGGCAAGATGGACATAGATTTAGCTCTAGTCCAGCAGATTCACACATACAAAAATGGACTGATAGTTTAAAATAATTTATACTTTAGTGCGCAAATTGTAGTGAAACGATTAGCACACATCCCATTTTATTTTTAAAGAATTGCTTGAAATATAGTAGTTCTTTTTGTATAATTGTAACAATATAAAGGGTTGTATAATTTTGTAGGGGTAAAGTAGAAAAAATAAGTTATAAACAGATAAAGATTTACTCGAAAAATGATACAGGAATTGATAAATATTAAAACAAGAAAGTTGAGGATTTTTGATGAAAATAATAACATTATGTGGAAGTAATAATGAGAGTTGCAGAAAAAATGGCGTTAAAAGGAAATTGTATCATTACACCAGTATATCCAATATTAGAAAGTTATGAAAGAACAGATGAGCAACTAGAAAAATTAAAAGAAGCACATTTCAAAAAAATAGAATTATCAGATGCTATATTAGTAGTAAATGTAAATAATTATATTGGAGACAGTACAAAATTAGAGATAGAATATGCAAAAAAATTGGGCAAAGAAATTATATATTATACAAATTTATAAAATAAAGATTAGAACCATAACTTAGAACTTATTTCTGAAAGAAACAAAGAAATATCTGATTAAATAAAAATAATAATTTGTAGAGGTAAAATATGAAAATTTTTGAAATAAAAGATAGAACAACAGAAGTAATAAAAGAATTGTTAGAAGTATGGGAAGATTCAGTAAAAGCAACACATCTATTTTTATCAAGTGATGATATAAAAGACATAAAAGAATATGTACCAGAAGCATTGAAATGTGTATCACATTTAGTAATAATAGAAAATGAAAGCTATCAACCTATTGCTTTTATGGGAATAGATAATACAAAACTAGAAATGTTATTTATTAAAAATAGTGAAAGAGGAAAAGGACTAGGAAAGAAATTATTAAATTATGGTATAGAAAAGTATAATATTAATGAACTAACAGTCAATGAACAAAATCTTAATGCAAAAGGATTTTATGAGTATATGGGATTTCAAACATATAAGAGGACAGAAGTAGACGAACAAGGAAAGCCTTATCCAATTTTATATATGAGACTAGAAAGATAAATCGTAGTTTGTTAAATAAGTAGTAATTTGTGGAGATGAATAAAGATGAAAAAGCTAACTAAAAAAAATATAGTAATTTTTATTATGATAGGTATAGTATTAGTAGTAACAGGATTTATAGGTGGATTTTATACAAAAGTATCAATTGATGAAACTCAATTAATAAAAGAAAAAGAAAAGCAAACAAGTCTAACAGCATTAATGTCTAAAAGTGAAATAAATAAACTAAAAGAAACTATTAAAAAAGATGAAGCAGATTATGGAGATGATTATCAAGAATTTAAAACATATAACCCTTATGTTTATAAAAAAGATCCAGACAGAATTTATTTTAAATCTTCAAAAATAGGTGCATTTTATGTGTTTGAAAAAAGTGATGAAAATTATGAACATTTATTAGAGGTTGTCGAAGATAGAATGCATTATTCTGTTATAGATGATTATAATTTGAATTGTTTTACACCTGATTCAATTAATACAATGATGACATCAGGAGAAAATTATATTATTTTTGATTATGATAATGGAACACTTTCTGAAATGGACGGAGATTATAATAAGGATATAATTTTTAAATTTTTAGAAAATACTAGATTATATAGATTAGTTACTTATTTGTCATATTATAAAGAGCCAATTTTAAAAGATAATTTGCCAAAAAAAGAATTTGCTTATAATACCAAAATGAATGGATTTCAATATATGACTTATATAGAAGGGGATTAAATTTGGGGTGTATAAAATACAATTAATTTAGAAGCAAGTGATTAGTTGAAAATCACTTGCTTTTATGTTAAAATTTAAATGTAAAAAGATTTGAAGGATAAATGGTATCCATGAACATGAGTTAAATATAATAATGTAAATATTAAATATGAAGGAGGAAATATGAATGAATAGTAAAATGTTAGAAAATATTTATAGTGAGTGTTTAGAAATGGCTAATATAATTAAAAATCCAATATTGAAAGAATGTTGTAAAAATATATATAATGATTATAAAGACAAGCTAATAAATAAACCAGCTACATCTGGTTCACATCATTTTTATAAAGGAGGACTATTATTTCATATATATAGTGTTACAAAAAATGCAATGGCAATTTGTGATTTGTATCCTAATTTAAATGTAGATAAAGATTTAATAATTTTTGGAGCATTAGTTCATGATATAGGAAAATGCAATGATTTTAATGATTTTTCTGATGGTGAAAATTATAATTCTATAAATGGCAATAGTATGGATTTATTAGGACATTCTTATGAAGGAACACATATTGTTGAGAATTATTTAAAAAATTATGATATAGATGAGCAATTTAAAAATCAGATTATACATATGGTAGGTAGTCATATGAATGAATATAGTGAATGGGGAGCTTTAGTTTTACCTAAAATGCTTGAAGTTATAATTATAAATTATGCTGATAGTATGGATGCATATCTTGAGCCAGCACACAAAATTATTAAGGACGCAAAAAAAGGTGAAAAATATAAAGTTGAAAATGCACCAAGGTATTATTATAAATCATTAAATCCATATTACGAAAATGATAATTTGTAATTAAAAGGAAGTGATAAAATGGAGATGAATCAAAAAAGAAAAATGAGAAAAGAGTTTTTTATTCATTCCTTTTTGCATTTTATGGTAAAAAAATAATTAAAATTATTAAAAACTTGTGGGAATTCCGATTGATGGAAAACTAAGATTTTAAATATAGGAGATGATAAAAGTGACAAAAGATTTAATTGTAAGAAGCAGCAGTGCGGAATTCTTAATATTTGAAAGGCAAACACACGATAAAGGAATTCAAGTTAGATTTGAAGATGGTGATTTATGGTTAACACAGAAAGCTATTGGAGAACTCTTTAACGTGGACAGAACAGTAGTTACCAAGCATATTAAAAATATATATTCCGAACTTGAATTAAATGAGAATTCAACTAGTGCAAATTATGCACTAGTTCAAAAAGAGGGTAATAGAGAGATTACTAGGAATGTATTATATTATAACTTAGATATGGTTATTTCGGTAGGTTATAGAACAAATTCAGATAGAGCTATACAATTTAGAAGGTGGGCCACTTATATATTAAAAGAGTTTTCAAAGAAAGGTTACATAATAGACAAAAAGAGAATGGCAAATGGTGCGTTCTTTGATGAAGATTATTACGATTCATTACTTGCCGAAATAAGAGAAATAAGATTATCAGAAAGAAGATTTTATCAAAAAGTTACTGATATTTATGCAACAAGTGTGGATTATGATAAAAAGTCTCCTACAACAATTAAATTTTTTAAAAAAGTTCAAAATAAAATGCATTATGCGGTATCGCATCAAACGGCTGCTGAAATTATATATAATAGAGCAGATTCAGAAAAAGAAAATATGGGTCTTACTTCTTGGAGAAATTCACCAAGTGGAAAAATATTAGAGACAGATGTTGTTATAGCTAAAAATTATTTATCTAAAGAAGAATTAGAAAGTTTAGAACTAATAGTATCAGCATTTTTAGATTTAGCAGAAAATAGAGCAAAAAGACACATTCCAATGACTATGGAAGATTGGTCTACAAGAATAGATAAATTTTTATTGGCAGATGATTTAGATATATTAAAAGATGCTGGAAAAATATCACATGAAATAGCATGCGATAAAGCATTAACAGAATTCGAAAAGTATAGAATAAAGCAAGACAAATTGTATAAATCAGATTTTGATTTGTTAGTTGAAGAAAGTAATAAAAAAGGTGAAGATAAATAGTAATTTGTAGGGAGGATTACAAAATGAAAATAGTAACACTATGTGGAAGCTTAAAATTTCAAAAAGAGATGATGAAAGTTGCAGAAAAAATGGCATTAGAAGGACATTGTATTCTTACACCTGTATATCCAGTATTAGAAAATATTAAAAGAACTGAAGAGCAATTAATGAATTTGAAAGATGCCCATTTTAAAAGAATAGAATTTTCTGATGCTATATTAGTTGTAAACGTAGATAATTATATAGGTAATAGTACAAATTTAGAAATAGAATATGCTAAAAAGTTAGGTAAAGAAATTATATATTATACAGATTTAATAAAAAACAATTAGAGCGACAAATTACAATAAGTAGGGCAGGTAATTCAGTTGAAAATTATATGCCCTTTGTGATATAATCTAAACACAAGATAGTAATTTATATAAGTCTTAGGAGGAATAAAATGAATTTGATTTGTAAATTAACTGATAATGATATTGGAGAACAATATATTGAACTTGAAAATCCAAAACTACGACTAGGTGCAAGAGGTATAGTAGTTAGAAATGATGGTAAAATTGCTATATTTAATAAAGCCAATAAAAATGAGTACAAACTTCCTGGTGGAGGAATAGAGAATGATGAAACTCCAGAAGAAGCATTTAAAAGAGAAGTATTAGAAGAAACAGGATGTATTGTTGAAATTATAGGAAAATTAGGTATTACAGAAGAATATAAAAGCCAAACAAACTTTAAACAAATTTCAAATGTTTTTGTAGGAAAAGTAATGCAAGATACAAAACAATTAAATGTTACTCAAAAAGAAAAAGATGAAGGGGCTAGATTATTATGGGAAACACCACAAAAAGCATTAGAATTAATTACAGATTGTTTTGGAAAATTAGTTAAGTCTGATTATGAATCTGTATATGCAACTAAATTTGTTGTTTTAAGAGATAGAAAGATTTTAGAATATTATATAAATAATTCTAAACAATAAATTACAAGTTGTAAAAAGGAAGTGATTAAAATGGATATGTATCAAAAAAGAGAAATGAGAAAAAATAAAAAAATGAACGAAGATACAAAAAGTTTGCCATCAACGAGTATCAACTGGTACCCAGGACACATGGCGAAAACAAGAAGACAAATAGAACAAGATTTAAAATTAATTGATATAGTAATAGAATTATTAGATGCTAGAATTCCAATTTCTAGCCAAAATCCAGATATTTCAAAAATTACAGGAAAAAAGAAAAAGATAATAGTCTTAAATAAATGTGATTTAGCAGATGAAATACAAAATAAAAAATGGGTTAATTATTTTAATAATAAACAAATACCTGCAGTTTTAGTAGATTCAAACTCTGGAAAAGGAATTGAAAGCTGTATTCGTGAAATTGAAAAGATTATGCAAGAAAATTTACAAGAACAAGCTAAAAAAGGAAGAGTTGGAAGAAAAATTAGGGCAATGATACTTCGGAATACCAAATGTTGGTAAATCTTCTTTTATTAATAGAATATCAAAAAGAACAACTGCTGGAGTAGGAAATAAACCAGGGGTAACAAAACAAAAACAATGGATTCGTATTAATGAGAAAATTGAATTATTAGATACACCAGGTGTATTATGGCCAAAATTTGAAAGCCAGGAAGTTGCACTAAATTTAGCTTTTACAGGAACAATAAAAGAAGACATTTTACAAAGAACAGAAATAGCATATGAATTAGTGAAATTTTTACTGGAAAACAATATGGAAAAATTATGTAAAAGATATGGTTTAACACAAAAATATATAGAAGAAACATTGCAACAGGATAATCCACCAAATGTAAATATATATGAAATTATGTTAGAAATAGGAAGAAAAAGAGGGTGCATAATATCTGGTGGAAACATTGATGAAGAAAAAACAGCAAGAATAATATTAGACGAATTCAAAAATGGAAAACTAGGAAAAATAACAATAGAAACATTATAATTTAAAGAATAAAAAAGAAGGGGAGAATAATTGAACGAATTTATAAAATTAGAAAAAGATGAAAAGGAAGTAAACATGATGTCACCATTAACTTGGGCATATATTGGAGACTGTGTATATGAACTATATATAAGAACAAAATTAGTTAATGAAACTAACTTAAAGCCTCATAATTTACATATTGAATCAATAAAGTATGTTAAAGCACAAGCACAAGCTAAACTTTTACAAGAAATATATAATGATTTAACACGGAGAAGAAAAAGAAATTGTAAGACGTAGTAGAAACACACAAAATCATCATTTGCCAAAAAATTGTGATGTACAAAATTATATGTATTCTACAGCTTTTGAAGGGTTAATAGGATATTTATATTTAACTAAAAGACATGAAAGACTAAAAGAAATCCTAGGCCTTACAGCCTAAGGATTTCACTAATAGTAGTACCATTAAGATCCAATTCTGGATAAATCTTATCACTTTTTAGTGATGGAGACTTTTTTAATTTTTGGTACCGTTTTCTTTCTGCTATTTCAAAAGCAGAATGGTGTTTTTTTGAGGAACCAATAGAAGATTCCAAATTTCTTTTATTCATACTGTATCCTCCTTGGAGTTTATATAATAATTATAACATATATATAAGCAAAGTACAAATTTTAGAAAATTTGAATGCTAAGTTAAAAAAATTAACAAATTCATGAATAAAAGTTAAAAAGATAGTTGACGAAATAATAAAAAAATGATATAAAAATAAAGTATTAGAAATATGGCCCCTTGGTCAAGCGGTTAAGACGCCACCCTCTCAAGGTGGAATCATGGGTTCGATTCCCGTAGGGGTCACCAATAAAAATATAAAATTTATAATTTAAAAGGGAGTAGCTTTTAATTACTAATCAACAGTCGCGATACTAAGAAGTATCTGGTTAGTAAACTAATTTATAGTAAGCGAGACTTTTAAAAGGAATAGTTAAACATTTCCTTTTTAAAGTCTTTTTTAATTATAAATACATACATACATTATAATTATATTTTTAATAAATCTGTAAAAAATAAAAAAATGGGAGTGTTATGAAAATGGAGAAAAATTGGTTTAACAAAAAACAAGAAGAAGTTGAAAAAGAATTACAAACAGATGTAAAAAAAGGATTAACAACTGAAGAGGCAAGAAAAAGACAAGAAAAGTATGGACTAAACGAATTAAAGGCGAAAAAAAAGAAATCATTATTTCAAAAATTTATAGAGCAATTTAAAGATTTTTCTATAATTGTATTAATAATTGCTGCAATTGTATCAGGAGCTGTTGGAATAGCTCAAGGTGAAGGGGTTACAGATACAATTATTATATTAATAGTAGTAATAGTAAATGCTATAATAGGTGTAACTCAAGAATCAAAAGCAGAAAAATCATTAGAAGCATTACAAAAATTAACTGATCATGCGTCAAAAGTAATTAGAAATGGACAAATAACTGTAGTTGCATCAAAAGAATTAGTACCAGGAGATATTGTTGTATTAGATACAGGAGATTATATACCAGCAGATTTAAGAATTATAGAAACAATTAACCTAAAAGCTCAAGAAGCATCATTAACAGGAGAATCTGTTCCTGTTGAAAAAACTACAGAAAAAATAGACGAAGAACAAATAGGCATAGGTGATAGAATAAATATGTTATTTTCTTCTAGTTTAGTTACTTATGGTAGAGGAAAAGGAATTGTTGTAGAAACAGGAATGACAACAGAAGTTGGAAAAATAGCAGGAATGTTAGATATGGCAGAAGAACAAGAAACACCATTACAACAAAAATTAAACAAATTAGGAAAGACATTAGGAATAGCAGCTTTAGTAATATGTGTATTTATATTTGTAATTGGATTAATCCAAGGAAAAGAACCAATTCATATGTTTATGACAGCTGTAAGTTTAGCAGTAGCAGCAATACCAGAAGGATTAGTTGCAGTATCAACAATAGTGCTTGCTATTGGTGTACAAAAAATGGTTAAGAAAAATGCTATTGTAAAAAGATTACCAGCAGTTGAAACATTAGGAAGTAGCACTGTTATATGTTCAGACAAGACAGGGACATTAACACAAAATAAAATGACAGTAGAAAAAATATTCATAAATAATGAAACTAAAGAATTAGAAAAATATAAGAAAAATACTAATGATGAAGATATAAAAAAATTAGTATATGCTAATATGCTTTGCAATGATACTAAGATTTCAAATGATGGAACCTTAACAGGAGACCCAACAGAAACAGCATTAGTAGATATGGCTTTTAAATTAGATTTTGATCCATCTATTTATGATCAAATGCCACGTATACAAGAAATTCCTTTTGATTCGGATAGAAAATTGATGACTACAGTAAATGAACTAAACGGAAAATATTTTGTATATACAAAAGGTGGAGTTGATGAACTATTAAAAAATTGTACATCATATTTAGACAATGGAGAAATAAAACAAGATTTAGAAAATTATGTAAAAGTAATAAGAAAACAAAATGAAAACATGGCAAAAGAAGCATTAAGAGTTCTTGCCTGTGGATATAAAGAAATTGATCATAAACCTACTAAAGAAGAAATGGAAAATATAGAAAGTAATCTTACTTTTATAGGAATGGTAGGAATGATAGATCCAGCAAGAGAAGAAGCTAAAAAGGCTGTTCAAAAATGTAAAACAGCTGGAATAAAAACAGTTATGATTACAGGAGATCACAAAATTACAGCAACAGCGATTGCTAAAAAGCTAGGAATTTTGGAAAATGAGGAAGAAGCAATTACAGGTCTAGAACTTGAACAAATGTCAGATGAAGAGCTAGAAAAAAATGTTAGAAAATATTCTGTTTATGCAAGAGTATCTCCAGAACATAAAGTAAGAATAGTAAGGGCATGGCAAAAAAATGGTGAAATTGTAGCAATGACAGGCGATGGAGTAAATGATAGTCCTGCACTAAAAACAGCAGACATTGGTTGTGCTATGGGAGTTGTTGGTACTGATGTTGCTAAAGAAGCAGCAGATGTTATATTAACAGATGATAATTTTGCAACAATTGTATCAGCAGTAGAAGAAGGAAGAAGAATTTATGATAATATATTAAAAGTAATTCAATTTTTACTTTCAAGTAATGTAGGGGAAATAGTTGTTTTATTTTTAGCAACATTATTTACACCTTTATTTGCTAAATGGTTTGGAATAACTGATATTTCACATTTAGAAATATTATTACCAATTCATATATTGTGGATAAACTTAATAACAGATTCACTTCCAGCATTAGCATTAGCATTTGACCCAGCTAATGAAGATATAATGAAAAGAAAACCTACGAAACCTAATCAAGGAGTATTTACAAAAGGAATGTCTTGGAGAGTAATTTACCAAGGGATGATGATAGGTCTTTTAACACTAGCAGCATTTGTAATAGGACTAGCTACAACAAATGAACCAATTAATGGGCTTTCTTTAGACAGATCAAAAATAGAAGTTGGACAAACAATGGCATTTGTAACACTTGCTTTATCTGAATTAGTTCATGTATTCAACATAAGAGATAATAAAAAATCAATATTTAAGACAAATATATTCAATAATAGTAAACTTATATTAGCAATAATAGCATCAGCAGCTCTTATGATAGTTATATTAGCAATACCGGGATTAAGAAATGTATTTAGTATACCAGTTTTGCCAACCAAAAATATTGTAGAATTAGTAATATTAATATTTGCACCTTTAGTAATTGTTGAAATATTTAAATTATTTAAAATAAATACAACAAAAGATGAATAGACATTTTACAAAATCTATGATAATATATAATACAAGCAATTTATAAGGAGTTGATAAAAATGAATAAAAAATTTTATGTTACAACACCTATATATTATCCAAGTGGGAGATTTCATATAGGAACAGCTTATACAACTGTATTAGCAGATAGTATGAAAAAGTATCACAAACTAAAAGGAGAAGAAACTTATTTGTTAACAGGAACTGACGAGCATGGACAAAAAATACAAGAAAAAGCAGAACAAATGGGCCAAACTCCAAAAGAATATGTAGATAAAATGGCAAAAATGGCAAAAGAGTTATGGAATGAAATGGATATAGACTATGATGACTTTATTCAAACAACAGAACCAAGACATGAAAAAATAGTTCAAAAAATATTTGATAGATTTATGGAACAAGGTGATATATATAAAGGAGAATATGAAGGCTGGTATTGTGTACCTTGTGAAACATATTTTACTCAAACCCAACTAGTAGATGGAAAATGTCCTGACTGTAATAGAGAAGTAAGACTAATGAAAGAAGAAGCATATTTTTTCAATATGAAAAAATATACAGAAAAACTTCTAAAATATTATGAGGAACATCCAGACTTTATAAAACCTTCATATAGAAAAAATGAGATGTTGAATAATTTTATAAAACCAGGATTAGAAGATTTATGTATTACAAGAACTTCTTTTGATTGGGGAATAAAAGTACCAAAGGATCCAAAACACGTTATATATGTATGGTTAGATGCCTTGACCAATTATATTACAGCACTTGGCTATTTATCAGATGATGATAAATTATTCAAAAAATATTGGCCAGCAGATTTACAAATAGTTGGAAAAGATATTGCAAGATTTCACTTAATATATTGGCCAATCTTTTTGATGGCACTTGATTTACCTCTTCCAAAGACAATATTAGTTCACAATTGGTATATGATGAAAGATGGTAAGATGTCTAAATCAAAAGGGAATGTTATATATCCAGAAACTTTAATTAATAAATATGGGGTAGATGCAACAAGATATTTTTTATTAAGAGAACTTCCATCTTCACAAGATGGAGTGTTTTCGCCAGAAAACTTTGTGGAAAGATATAATTTTGATTTATGTAATGATTTAAGTAATCTTGTAAATAGAACAGTATCAATGGTAAACAAATATTTTGATGGGAATGTCCCAGATTATAATGGGACACCTAATGAAGTGGACAAAGAATTTGAGGAATTTACTTTAAAACAAATTGAAAAATTTGAAGAAAAAATAAATGAATATGAAATATGTGTTGCACTTCAGGAAATATGGAATTTGATTGCAAGAACTAATAAATATATAGATGAAACAATGCCTTGGAGTTTGGCTAAAGATGAAGAAAATAAAGAAAAACTAGAATCTTGTATGTATCATTTGATTGAAAATATAAGAAAGATTGCAATTTTAATTGAACCATTTATGGAAAATACTTCGGAAAACATTTTTAATCAAATAGGTGTTAAAGAGCAAAAGTTAAAGACATGGGAGAATCTAAAAGAATATGATGTACTAAAAAATATAAAAGTAATTGAAAAAGGAATTCCAATATTTATGAGATTAAATTCAGAAGAAGAAATTGAGTATATAAAGAACGAAATGAAAAAATAAAAAAATAAGGAAACATAAGATAAAAGACAAATGTTTCCTTATTTTTGTTAGTTATCATATATCAAAATGCCAGGGTTAAAAAATATAATACTTTATAAAAACACATACTACTAGACTTTTTTACAAAATAAGAATTTTTTTTAAAAATACTCTACTAAAATTACAAAAAATGTTGTATAATAGTGTAAAATGTAAAATAAATAATTTAAAGGTGAAAAATAATGTAGTTAAGAGGATGTGAAAAATGATAGATGATAATGAATATCAATTAAATATATATAAAATTGATACAAAAGTAAAAATAGATAAAAAAAGAGTAATTATTGTAATACTAATCATCTTGTCATTTATATGTATTATTTTAACTGGAAACTATATATCTAAAATAACTAAAGGATATAAAGTATATAAACAATATGAATCACAACTGCAAGCTATTAATCATCAAAATGAAGAAAAACAAAAAGAAATAGAAGAAGAAACAAAAAGAAAAAAAGAGGAAAAAATTCCAAAGTTAACGCAAGTACGGAAGAGATAATATTGATACAATATATCACTCTGATACAAAAAGAGCATTTTTGACATTTGACGATGGTCCATCTTCTGTAACACCTAAAATATTAGATGTATTAAAACAAGAAAATGTAAAAGCAACTTTTTTTGTTTTAGGATCAAGAGTAGAAAAAATGCCAGATATGGTAAAAAGAATGTATGAAGAAGGACACTATGTAGCAAGCCATGGATATTCTCATGTATATGAACAAATATATTCTTCGCCACAATCTGTATTAGATGAATATAACAAAACAAGTGAATTAATAAAAAATGCAATAGGAGTTCGGAGAATATAATTCTCACTTATTTAGATTTCCTGGGGGCTTAGCTGGAGGAAAATATGCAGATGTAAAACGACAAGCAAAAGACTTATTATCTCAAAATGATATATTACATGTTGATTGGAACGCTTTAACAGGAGATGCAGAAACTAATGAACTTTCTATAGATTTTGAATTACAAAGATTATCTCAAACAACTACAGATAAAAATAGTATAGTAGTATTAATGCATGATGCACCAGCCAAGAGTGTAACAGCAGATGCCTTACCACAGATTATCTCTTATTTAAAAGAGCAAGGATATGAATTTAAGAATTTTTATGAAATAATAAAGTAATTTATTAAAGAAGGGAGAATTTACGTTGGCTAAAAAAATGGTAAATCAAAATGATGGTATAAAAGAAAAGCTAGAATATCTAGGTTTAGATTTAGATAAGATACCAAAAGAAATAAAAAAGTATAAATCATTAGAATTTAGAATTCCTAAATTTTATGAGGAAAAACAATATAAGCAATATAGATATGTGCCTATTAAAGATATACAAATTTTATTATCTCCAACAAATAGGTTAGATGAAATAGAGGAAAAATATAAAAAAGCAGAACCTTTAGCAAGTTACCTAGATAATAAGTCAGAAGAAAATATAATAAAACATACTACATTTTTAAATATGTTAAATCAATTTAAAATTGAGGAAGTAGAAAAAATAGCAAAGGAACAAGAAAAACTAAATAAGAAAATACCATTTAAAGTAAAATATGAAAATAATTATTTATGGCAAATATATTATTCAGAAAATACAGACCAATATTTTATGTTAGTTCCAATAGAAGACTCAGACTATTCAACATTTTTCTATTTATTAAAAAAACAAATAGAAGCCAAAAGAGGTGCAAAAGTATTTGTACCTGTTAGAAATGTAGAATATAGTAGTACATATTTAAAAAATTCCGAATTTGAAGATATCGAAAATTATCTATGGTTATTTACAAAAGATTGGCCTTTGATATATGAAGTATATGATAAGTCAGAACAATTAAGTATACATATAGTAGGTGAGACAGAAGTTTATGAAAAGATAAAAAGTTATTATAAGATAGTATTAAATAGTCAAGAAGAGGCTAATAAATATCATAAACTATTAAAAGCTATGTTTATCTTGAGAACAGAATTACCAAATTACTTTAATTTTAAGACAAATATTGGAAAAACTGGAGATATTGAATTTTATTTAGAAGATGAAAAAATAGAATATGATGAAATATCAACTTGGATTAAAGCACAATATCAAAATGGAGAAAAAAGACAAAAAGAGATTGAGGATTTAATCAAAGAGGATAAAGAAAAATTAGAAAAGTTAAAAATAGATATTGCTACACAAGAAATTGAATATTTAGCAAAAGAAAAGCAAATATCAACATTCTTAGAATGTAAAAAGACATTTTTTGGAAAGTTTAAATATTATTTTAAATACAGCAAAAAAGGAAATAAGGGAAAAATAAGACAAGAGGACAAACAAGATCAATTAGATGATATTGATAAAGACGAATATGAAGAGCTTCCACAAAAAAAGAGAAAGAAAGAAAATTATACAATAGAAGAACTGATAGAACTGTATAAAATTATTGAAACTAAAGAGACAGAATTAAAAAATATATTAATGGATATTAATAGTCTAAAATTAAAAAATAAAAATATGCAAAAGAAAATAGAAAATGCATCAGCTTTTATTGAAGAAATCGATAGACATAAAAAGAGTATATTTGAATTTTGGAAATATAGCAATAAAGATGAAATGGCTACTTTACCAGAAGGAGAAGCTGAAGAAGTTAATATAATAAAGAAAATAACCAAAACTTTTGATTATGAAGAAGATTTAGAAAAATTTGGTAAAATGATGGACAAAATGCAAAGAAAAAATCTATCAAAAGAAGAAACAGATAGTATTTATATTACAACAACAAATATTATAGGTCTTTTAAACCAAATAAAAATAAATGAAGTTTTACCAAAAGATATAGAAGCAGCATTAAAAGAAGTAAAAAATGAAGCAATTCAAGAAAAGACTTTAGCTCAAAATGAAGAGTTTGATATATTTGGAGGAATGGCACAAGACAACACAAAAGTTTCTAAAATAAAAAACAAAAAACATAGAGAAATTGCTAAAGATAAATTTAATATTTTAGAAATTAGTAAAAATACAAAACAACTTGGATTTAAATTATCTTTAGAAAAAGTTATTAATAATGTAAAAACAGCATTAGCAAAAATTGTTGTTACAGAAGATATTCCTGTTTACAAAGCTATTGGTAATGAACGTTTAGATGAGAAGAAAATAAATGTTTTCAATATTAATCCAGAAGAGGAATTAGAAGAAGTAACCAAAAAAGGTAATGATAAGGTAAATTTCTATAAAATAAATCTAAAAGAAGGTTCTAATGCAGTAAGTTATACAAATTGTATTTTCTATGATAATCAAAACAAGACATTACCAGTTGGACAAGATTTGTCAACAAAACTTATAGTAGATATCGCAAGATTAGATTTAAAATTAAATAACAAGAAATATTTCAAGATAGTAGAATTTGATAACGAAAAAGATGATTTTTCAAAGGTAAATATAAAAACTATTACAGTTTTTGAGTTTGATGCAGAAACAAAGAAAGAAGAAGAAATTAAAGTTCAAGAAAATGTAGACATTTTCTAAATTATATGTTAATATAAATTAGTATTAATGATTAGTAGTAGATGGGATAAATTTATTACTAATCGTTACATGCCGATGTGGCGGAATTGGTAGACGCACATGACTCAAAATCATGCGGGAAACCATGTGGGTTCGAGTCCCACCATCGGTACCAGTCTAAATGTTTTTATGGGATTTAAGTTCCATAAGAACATTTTTTATTTTATGCTGATAATTTCTATTGTACATATATAATTCCAATATATTGTTATTTAAATTTTAAATTCTTTTGGTAGGTAGTGTTAAAATATATAAAAAGTATATAAAAAATGGAAAGAGTTATGATATACTAAATGGGTAAAGAAAAGGGGGAAAAGAAGATGAAAAAAGGAACAAAAATAATTTTATTTGTAATTATTATATTAATTATAGGAGGACTACTAGCTTATGGAAAAATTAGTAAAAGAGACCACAAAGCTAATACACAACAAGATAATTTAACTATAAACAATGAAAGCTTAAACGAAATTGAAAATGCAGATATGGATAAAGATATAAATACAACTATAAGTGATGTAGAAAATAATGATAACGTAGAGAACATAAAATTTAATAATAGTAAAATGAAAATAAAATCCAATGGTGTAGAATATACAGAAACAGAAGAAATAAATAAAAATAATTATGGAATAAAAATAGAAATAAATAATGGAAAAGCTTATATTACAACTAATGTAAATGATGAATTATATAAAAGTATTTTTACAAATGCAACACCATTTAATAAAAAAGAGATTACAGGGTTTAAAACTAATATAATTAGTTCATATCAAGCTAATATAGGAAACGGAATTAATGCACCAATCATATTATTCATAATGGAAAATGGAACAGTTGAATATATTAATACAACAGATGTAATACAAAATAAAAAATATGTGTCAAATGGAATTTTAGAAGGAATAAAGGATATAGTAAAATTTGCTTCTGTAGATGTTAAAGAAATTGAAGGAGGAGGATATATAAGTGTAGTAGCCATAGATAAAAATGGTTATTCTTATGATATTAATGAAATATTACAAGAATATTAATATATATAACTTATAAAAGTTAAAATTCTTAAAAAGAGTGTTGCAATTTATAAAAAATATGATATACTTTAGTAAATTGATTGATATTTGTATCAATTGTTATGAAAGCTAAAAGTTATAGATATCTATGCAAATGATACATAATAGATTTATTTTAGTTTAATGATATATAATATATAGTTATAGATAATTTAAAAGGAGGAATTATAAATGTCAGGACACAGTAAATGGCACAATATACAAGCAAAAAAGGGAAAAGCAGATGCAGCAAGAGGAAAAATATTTACAAAATTAGGAAGAGAATTATTGATAGCAGTAAAAGAAGGTGGACCAGACCCAGCAGGAAATTCAAAATTAAAAAATGTAATTGCAAAATGTAAAGCAGCAAACATGCCAAATGATACAATAAATAATGCGATAAAAAAAGCATCAACAAGTAATGAAAACTATGAAGAAATAGTATATGAAGGATATGGACCAAATGGAGTAGCAGTAATAGTAGAAGCTTCAACTGATAATAAAAATAGAACAGCAGCAGATGTAAGACACGTGTTTGATAAATCAGGAGGAAACTTAGGGACAACTGGATGTGTATCATATATGTTTAACAAAAAAGGAATAATTATAATAGAAAAATCTTCAACTAATATGGAGGAAGAAGAATTAATGATGCTTGCTATTGAAAGTGGTGCAGAAGATTTTGAAGCATCAGAAGAAATTTACGAAATAACAACAGAACCAGCAGATTTTTCAGATGTACGTGAAAAATTAGAAGAAGCTGGATTGAATTTTATCGAAGCAGGAATTCAAATGGTACCAACAACAACAGTTAGCTTAGATGAAAAAGGACAAGAAAAAATGGAACGATTAATAGAAAAACTAGAAGATTTAGACGATGTTTCAGAAATTTATCACAATTGGGAACAAGAGTAAAAATAAAATGCTAAAATAGATAAATGACATAAAAGTTATTTATCTATTTTGTATATAATAATAAAAATAAAGATAGGGGAAATAAAAATGAAACAAAACAAAAGCAAAAAGATTATAATAATTTTAATTGTTATAATAACAATTATACTAGTAATAGGTGGAATTGCATTTGCATATTTGACAACTGATATTTTTAGAAGTAATAAAGACCTATTTTTCAAATATACTACTCAATTAGGAGACACCAAAAATGGAATGGTAGATTCAAATCTAAAGAAATATTTTGAAAATAAAAGTAAAGCATCATATACAAACGAAGGGAATTTTAGAGTTAATGTAACATCTGATGAAGAACAAGAAAAGTATAAAGAGATTAATAATTTCAATATAAGTTTTTTAGGACAAGTTGATAAAGAAAATAAAAAAGAAGAGCAAGAAATTAGTCTAAATTATTCAGACTCTGTGAAATTTCCAATCAACTACAAAAAAATAGGAGATTCTATAGGGTTACAAACAAAATATGTAGGCAGTAAGTTTATAGTTGCACAAAAAGATAAACTAGATAAATTATCAAAAATAGAAACATTATCAAATGAAGAATTAGATGGAGTAGAATCTTCTGCAACTACTACAATAGATTTTCAAGACACGACAAAAAGCATTTCAAAAATGGAAGAATTAACACAAATAGAATTAACCAATGAAGAAAAAGAACATATAAGAAATACTTATATTGGGGTTTTAAATCAAACTTTAAGTAAAGATAAATTTTCAAAAGTAAAAGAGAACAACAAAAATGGATATGTATTATCATTAACAGGCGAAGAATTTAAAAATGTAATAATAAGCATTTTAGAAACTTTAAAAAATGACCAGGTAACATTAGATAAGGTAAATGAATATTTGAAAGTTAGACAAAAATCATCAAAGATAACAGAAAGTGATATAGATAACGAAATAAAAACAATAAATAACAATTCTGATTTAAATGAAGAAAATATTGAAATAACAGTATATAGTAAAAATGGAAAAACAGCTGAGATAATAATAAAAACAGATAAAATGAAAATAGACTTGGAAAAAATAAATACACAAGAAAGTTTAGAATATCATATTACACTTGAAGTAGCAGAAGATGACGAAACATACAAAATATATTTAAATGCTAATTATTCAGGATTATCATCAATGCAAACTATATCTGAAAATTATGAAGCAGGAATAGAAACATCACAAATTCAATATAAATATCAATTTGATAATAGCATAAATTTTACAAACAATATTAATATTGAAGAATTTACTAAAGACAATTCAATGATATTAACTGATTATGAACAAGAACAAATATCAAACTTTATAACAGCAGTTACCGGAAGAATAACAGCAGTAAATAAACAACAAATGGAACAACTGGGGTTAAAAGAAAACGAAAATCCAATTCAATATATAATACCTATGGAAATCATAATGCAAGCAAATTCTATAAATATAATGGATAAACAAGATTTGAGTGAATTAGAAGTAAATACATTCAATCAAAAATTTGAAGTATATGAAAGTACAAATTTACAAGGAACAACTGTAAAAGGGTTAATATCAACAATATCAAGAAATAATGGCATAACAGATGAAGAAAGTTCTATACAAACAGATGAAGAAACAAATACAGAAAACATAACACATAAAATAGAAGAAATAAACTATAATGGAGAAGAATATGACGTAAATCAACACAATATAACTTTCATAAGAGGAGATATAGACATAAGCAAAAATTATAGAGTAGAATTTGAAAAAGACCAAGACACAGGAATAATATATAGAGCAGTCATAAGCGTGAAATAATAGTTCTAAAATAAAAAAAGAAGCATATATTACTATATGCTTCTTTTTGCATTAAGAGGGACAGGACAAAAACTGTTCACTAAAAAGTCGAAAAAAGAAGAATTACGTGTAAAATATAAGAAAATGAGAATAGGTGATACAAATGAAAAATTTAGAAGAGGTATTAAAATATTTTCCGTCTAATATTTATAATTTGTTAATAAAAACATTAGGACAAAATCAGAATATAACAAAAGAACTACAAGAAATAAGAATAAGATGTAGAAGGCCAATCTTATTAAAGTTAAGACAAACAGATATAGTTATAGATTATATAGTGACTGAACAAGAAATATTACAAACGTTAGAAAGATTGTGTAATAATTCAATATATGCATATAAAAATCAAATATGTGAAGGCTTTATAACCATAAAAGGAGGTCATAGAGTAGGAATAACAGGTACAGCTGTTATAGAAAATGGAAAGATAATTAACCTAAAATATATAACAAGTCTAAATTTTAGAATTGCAAGAGAAATATTTGATTGTAGTAACAAGATTTTAGAACAGATAATAGATATTAAGAATAATACAATTTACAATACACTTATAGTGTCACCACCACGGTATGGGAAAAACAACAATATTAAGAGATGCAATAAGAAAAATAAGTGATGGAATAGATAGCATAGGATTTAAAGGAAAAACATGTGGAATAGTAGATGAAAGAGGAGAAATAGCTGCGATTTATCAGGGAATTCCACAAAATGATGTTGGTTTAAGAACAGATGTTATTGAAAATATATCAAAAGAAAAAGGAATGAGAATGTTAATACGTTCTATGGCACCGGAAATAATAGCTTGTGATGAAATAGGGTCAAAAGAAGATGTAAAGGCAATACGGACAAGCTATTACATCAGGAGTAAAAGGAATATTTACTATGCATGGAAAAAATTTAGAAGATATAAAAAACAATCCGGATATTAATGAGTTAATAGAGAAAAAACAAATAGAAAAAATTATATTTCTTGGAAATTAGAAAAATTTAGTTCTAAAAAGTATTTGAGTGAATATAATACAATAATTAATAAAAGAAAGAAGGACAAGATATAAAATGATACAAATGATAAAGTATTTTATTTTATTTTTAATTCTGATTGCATCTAGTATGATAGGAAAATTTTTATCAAAAAAATATGTATACAGACTAGAAGAATTAGAAGAAATGCAAAATGCATTAAATATTTTAAAAACAAAAATAAAATTTACATATGAGCCAATACCAGAGATTTTCGAAGAAATTTCTAATAGTGTAAATAAAAATATAGGTAATATATTTAAAAATGCAAAAAATAAGATGAATAAAACAACAGCAAACATAGCATGGGAAGAAGCAATTGATGAAACTGTTACAAACTTAAAGCAAGAAGATAGAAATACTTTAAAAACTTTATCAAAATTATTAGGACAAACAGATGTCGAAGGACAAGTAGGTCAAATAGAAATAACACAAAGATTTCTAGAAGATCAAATAGGTCAAGCATTAGAAGAAAAGCAAAAGAATGAAAAACTATATACAAAATTAGGGACAATAATGGGGTTAGCAATTATCATAGTATTATTTTAAAAACTTATAAGCTAAAAAAATATTATCTATAGGAGGAAAAGTAAAATGGATATTAACTTATTATTTAAAATAGCAGCAATTGGAATTTTAGTAGCAGTTTTGTATCAAGTTCTAGTAAGAGCAGGAAGAGAAGATCAGGCAATGATGACAACACTAGCAGGACTAGTAATAGTTCTAACAATGGTGATAAAAGAAATAAGTGGATTATTTGACACAATTAGGACTGTTTTTAATTTATAAGGGGGACAGGACAAAAATAGGTCATAAAACAAGTAGAAAAATGTAAAAAATTGTTTTTGACAGAAATAGACAAAAAAAGTGAAATGAAAAAGTGGTGTCCCTACTAGTTCAGAAAGGAATAGTATGGAAGTTTTTAAGATAATTGGAATTGCTTTAGTTGGGTTGATAATTATTATTCTTCTTAAACAATATAGACCTGAATTTGCTATATATATTAGTCTACTTACTGGAGTTTTGATTTTGCTGTTAGTTATGGACAAGTTAACAGGAATTATTAATTTGCTACAATCTATGGCAAATAAGACTTCAATTAATAGTACTTTTTTGATGTTACTTATTAAAATAACTGGTATTGCGTTTTTGTCAGAGTTTGCAGTGAGTATTTGTAAAGATTCAGGTGAAGCTGCGATTGCAAGTAAGATTGAAATAGGAACTAAGATTATTATTATATCTATGTCAATACCTATTATATCTAGTTTGTTGGAAATAATAGTAAAGGTATTGCCATAGAAGAAAAAGGAAGTACAAATGAAAAATGTAAGATATGTTTTTAAAATTATAGTAACTAGTATAATATTTTTTTTATTTATTCTAATTCCTACAGACGTAAAATTTTGTAAAGAGACAGATACATTAAATGAGCAACAAGAAGAGTTTAAAATCCAGGATTTTATAAATAGTGCAAATGAATATACAGGTGAATTTTTAAACGATATAGACATGAATGATATTTTAAATAATGCAATAAAAGGAGAAGTTGATAATAGTACTCTAACTAAAAAAATATTTAATTTATTTGGTAAAGAGATTACAGCTAATATTAGTTCTATAGTAAGTATCATAGCTATTATTTTAATACATAGTATTTTAAAATCAATTAGTGAAAGTTTGGAAAATGATGGAATATCAAAATTGATTTTTTATGTGCAATATATTTTGATTGTAACTATTATAATGTCAAATTTTACTGATATTGTAAAATTAGTTCAAGATACATCAAACAATTTAGTTGGATTTATGAATTTACTAGTTCCTTTACTCATAACCCTTATGATGTATACAGGAAGTATAACGACAAGTAGTGTTTTAGAACCAATTATATTATTTATGATAAATTTTATTGGAAACATTATACAAGCCTTTGTTATACCATTAGTATTAATATTAACTAGTTTGGTTATTATTTCAAAAATATCAGATAAAGTGCAAATAAATAAATTATCAAAGTTTTTAAAATCTGGAATAGTAGGATTTTTAGGAATTATATTAACAATATTTGTGGGGGTAGTTTCTTTAGAAGGTACATTATCTAGTAGTGTAGATGGAATTACAGCTAAAACCACAAAGGCTGTAGTAAGTTCAGCAATACCAGTAGTAGGAAAAATCTTAGGAGATGCTGTAGATACTGTTCTGGGCTGTGGGATAGTCCTAAAAAATGCAGTTCGGATTAGTAGGTGTAATTGTTATAGTTGGTATTTGCATTATGCCAATTATAAAATTAGCTGTTTTAACAATATCATATAAATTGATTTCTACAATTGTAGAACCAATTGCTGACAAAAAAATAGTAGGCCTTTTAGAGCAAGTGGGAGATATATTTAAAATATTTTTAGCAATTTTAAGTGCTATAGCATTTATGTTGATTATAGGAACAGCATTAGTTTTAAAAATGTCAAACAACAGTATGATGTATAGATAAGGGGATAAAAATGATAGAGTTTTTAAGTTCTTGGGCAAAAGGATTAGGAGTTGTTATTGTTATAGTATCTGTTTTAGAGATGCTTTTACCAAATAATAAAACAAAAAAATATATTCGAATGGTATTAGGGGTTTATGTGATATTTAATATAATAGCACCTTTTATACAAAATAAAGATGTTTTTGATATAAATGATTTGAATTTAGATGAGTATCAATCTATTGAAACAAGCAGTGTTGACCAAACTAGCATGAATGAAAGGATAAAAGTACTATATGAACAAGAACTAGAAAAAGATATAATAAAAAAACTAGAAGAAAAAGGATATGAAACAAGTAAATGTAAGGTAACAGCACAAATATCTGATGATGAGAAAGAAACTAAAATTAATAAAATAAAGTTGAATATTGAAAAGAAAAATGATATTGAAAAAACAAATAAGCAAGATAATGAAACGGAAGAAAAAATAGTAACACAAATACAAAAAATAAAAAAAGTAGATACAAATATTAAAATAAAAGATGACGAAGAAAAAGAAAATGAAAAACAAGTAAAAATAACAAAAACTGACATTCAAAATGTAAAAAAATTTTTAATTGAGGAATACGGGGTGAATGAAAAATGTTTAGAGATAAACTAAAGAAGATAATTAATAAAAATGAAGATGAAGTAGACGGAAATGACAAAAAGAAAATTGAAAATTTGGTATTTTTTGTTGTGATATTAATAATAACAATTGTTGTTATTAATATCATATGGAATGGAAACAAAAATAAAGATAATAAAGAGAATAATTTAGATAATAAACAGTTAGCGTCGACAAATCAAGGAAAAATAACAGATGAAAATTTACAGTCAACAGATAATTTGGAAGAAAAACTGGAAAATATATTATCTAAAATACAAGGGGTAGGAGATGTAGATGTATGTATTAATTATTCAGAATCTAGTGAATTAATAGCAATGTATAATGAAAATTCAAAAGTAAGTAATACAGAAGAAACTGACACATCAGGAGGAATAAGAAAAATACAAGAAACTGATTCACAAAAAGATATTGTTTATAGAGAAGAAAATGGAGAAAAGATACCAATAACTAAAAAAGTGGTACAACCCAAAATAGAAGGTGCAATTATTACAGCAAAAGGTGCAGGTAATGCTAATACAAAGTCAAATATTATTCAGGCAGTAGAAGCTGTTACTGGACTTGCAACTCATAAAATACAAGTATTTGAAAAAAATTAAAAAGGGGGATTTTTTATGAAATTATTAAAGAAAAATCAGGTTATTATATATGTAATAGCAATTATGCTTATGACTGCTCGGATATTTAAATTATACAACAAAACAAGATGGGAATTCTTTAGAAACTAGTGTAGAGATGGAGTCAAATGATGATACAAAATTAGCAAATATAGGTGACGCAACTTTAGTTAATAGTAGTGACATAGTAGATAATAATGTTACATCAAATGAAGTAAAAGAACAACAAGAAAATAATACAAGTAAAACAGATACAATTTCAACTAGTAATAATGAAAACAATAGTGATGATTACTTTGTTAAGTCAAAATTAGAAAGGGATACTATGTATTCTCAAATGATAGAAACATATGAAAAAGTTTTAAATAGTAATAATTCATTAGAAACACAGAAACAAACTGCAACTCAAGAGATTACAAAAATAAATGAAACTAAAAATAGTATTATGATATCTGAAAATCTTTTAAAGACAAAAGGGTTTGATAACAATATTATATTTGTAAATGGTCAAAGTATTAGTATTATTGTTGGAACACAAGAATTAAAGCAAGAAGAAGTTGCACAGATTCAAAATATAGTATCAAGAGAGATGAAAGCACAAATAGAAAATATACATATTTCTACTAAATAATATAAAATGACAAAAACATTACCTAATTATTATAGGTTGTTTTTGTCATTTTTCTTATATATTTTCCAATTTCCTCATCAGTTAATTCTAATTCTATAATTAAATTATAAAGAACATCTCTTCTTGGTAAGTCTTCTTCATTGTCTATTCTGACATATTGTCTTAAGCTAATACCCAAAAGTTTAGCCATTTTTTCTTGAGTATAATTTCTAGATATTCTTTTTTCTTTAATCATATGACCACCTTTACTATTTAATTAAAACCATTATTGCATAATTTATTTTAATTTTGTATTAACATTTAATGTCATGTATAGTATAAATAAATTAAATTTATACAGAAGAAAGAAGGAAAAGATATGAAAATAAAAGTTAATAATTATGGAATAACATTAATAGCGCTAGTAATAACTATAATAGTACTATTAATTCTAGCAGGAATAAGTATAGCTACTCTAACAGGAGAAAATGGATTAATAACAAAAACAAGTAGTGCAAAAGAAAAGACAAAACAAGCAGAAGTAGAAGAAAGAGTTAAAATTGAAGTGCTAGGAAGTTATGGAACAGATGGAAAGATAGATATTAATTTATTAAACAACAATTTAAAAGCACACATAATAGGATTAACTTATAAAAGTATAATTTAAAATAAAAAATCTTTCTAAAAAGTGTTGTAAAAAAAATATTTATTGATATAATAAGTAAAGAAAAACAACAATTTAAGGGAGGATTTTTTTATGATAAAAAGAGTAGGAATACTAGCAAATGGAGGAGATGTATCAGGGTTTAATGCAGTAATTAGGGCTATTGTCAAAACTGCAGAAAATCATGGAGTAGAATGTTATGGGATTATAGATGGATATAATGGATTACTAAAAAAGGATTTTGAACTATTAACAACAGATGCAAATGGAGAAGCTATAGGAATTCTTCCAAAAGGTGGTTCAATAATAGGTTCGTCAACAAATTCAAATATTTTTAATTATAAAGTGAAAAATGAAGATGGAACTGTAGAGTATAAAGATTTATCAGAACAAGCAATAAATAACATAAAAGAATTTGGGTTTGATTGTATATTTACATTAGGAGGAGATGGAACACAAAAATCAGCAAGAGACTTTTCAACTAAAGGAGTAAATATTATAGGAGTTCCAAAAACAATTGATAATGACGTTGCTTGTACAGAAATAACATTTGGATATAATACAGCAGTATCAGTAGCTATGGAAGCTTTAGATAGATTACACACAACAGGTGAAACACATCATAGGATTATGGTATTAGAAGTTATGGGAAGATATGCTGGATGGATTGCTTTAGAATCAGCAATAGCAGGAGGCGCAGATGTTGCACTAATTCCAGAAATTCCATATGATATAAATAGAGTAGCAACTAAAATTGAAAACAGAAAGAAAAGAGGAAAAAACTTTAGTGTAGTAGTTGTTGCAGAAGGAGCAAAGCCAAAAGATGGAGAAATGGTAGTCTCAAATGTAAGAAATAATGGAGCAGGAGTAGATAACACAAAACTAGGTGGAATAGGACAAGTTGTTGCAAAACAATTAGAAGAATTAACAGGATTAGAGGCTAGAAATACAACTTTAGGATATATGCAAAGAGGAGGAACACCAACAGCATTTGATAGAGTATTATCAACTAAATATGGAACAAAGGCAATGGAACTTGCATTAGAAGGAAAATTTGGAACACTAGTAGTAATAAAAGATGGAAAATTAGATTGTGTTTCATTAGAAGAAGTTGTTGGTAAAAATACAAAAATAGGAGCAGTATCTGGAAATACAGCAGAAAGTAACCTAAGAAAAGTAACAATGGATGATGATTTAGTAAAAACAGCAAGAGATATTGGAATTAATTTAGGTGATTAAAAAGTGTGAAAGGATTAAACACAAATGAGTAAAAATAAAAAAATTGTAATAATGATTTCCATAATTATAATAATTGTAATAATAGTAACAGGAGTAGTTTGCTATTTTCTTAGAAACAAGAATAATAATAATCCAAGTTCAAAAATAAGCAAATTATATGAAAAATTAAAATCAGACAATTCATATACATTCACACAAACATTAGATAATGAAAATAAAATGTATTATGCAAAAAAAGAAGGAAAAGCATATATTGATATTTTTGAAGATGGACAAGAAAATAAAACAATTGTAACAGAAGGTAACACATATTTAGTAAATGATGATGAAAAAACATATTATATTTATAATAACAATGAAACAGATTTTAATAAAATAGAAAATCAATTATCTGAATTAAAAGACATGGAAAACAAAAAAGGAAAAGAAAAAATAGGAAATACAACTTATTATTATGAAGAATATGATAGTATAACAGAATTTATTATTCAAAATAGTTTTTATAATATAGAAGAAAACAAACCAAAAACAAGATTTTATTTTGATGGAGATGAATTAAAATATATAAAAACTATAATTAACAATAAGCAAGAATTAACCAAAATTGATATTTCGAATAAAGTTGATAATAAATTATTTGAAATATCATCAGATTATCAAAAAAAGTAAAAAAGACTTGTAATTTATGTAAAAATATGTAATAATATAAACATAAATAATTAAAGACAATAAAAAAGAGGAGTATGTTTATACTTGAATTTAAAAGAGAAAAGAAGTCATTGGCTGAAAGCTTCTTAATAAAAGGTAAACAGAAGGTAGCTTTTTTGTTAATATTCTGAGAAATATAAATTAGGAATATTCGTTTTAGCAACGTTACTAGCTAATAGAGATATAATTTATAATAGTATTATTAAAAATTATAAGTAAGGTGGTACCGCAAGAAATATTCTCGCCCTTATATAGGGCGAGTTTTTGTTTTTTTATAATATAAAAAGGAGGAAAATTATATGTTAAAAGAAAAATACAATCCAAGAGAATTTGAAGAAAAATTATATAACAGTTGGGAGGAAAAAGGATATTTTAAACCAAGTATGGATAAAACTAAAGAAAGCTATTGTATCATGATGCCACCACCAAATGTAACAGGAAAATTACATATGGGGCATGCATTAGATGGAACAATTCAAGATGTATTAATTCGTTTTAAAAGAATGCAAGGATATAATACTTTATGGCTACCGGGATCAGACCATGCATCTATTTCAACTGAAATGAAAGTGGTTCAAAAATTAAAGCAAGAGGGAAAGACAAAACAAGATTTAGGAAGAGAAAAGTTTTTAGAAGAAGCATGGGATTGGACTAAATTATATGGAGGAACAATTCAAGAACAGCAAAGAAAGTTAGGGTGTTCTTGTGATTGGGATAGAAGAAGATTTACATTAGATGAAGGTTTATCAGATGCTGTTTTAGAAGAATTTATAAACTTATATAATCAGGGATATATATATAAAGGAACAAGAATGGTAAACTGGTGTCCAAATTGTAATACAGCAATATCTGATGCAGAAGTAGAATACAAGGAAGAAGCTTCACATTTATGGCATCTAAGATATAAAATAAAAGATGAAGATAAATACATTGAAGTAGCAACAACAAGACCAGAAACTATGCTTGGGGACACGGCAGTTGCTGTTAATCCGGAAGATGAAAGATATAAAGATATAATAGGTAAAACTTGCATAGTACCAATTGTAAATAGAGAAATTCCAATTATAGCAGATGACTTTGTAGAAAAAGAATTTGGGACAGGATGTGTTAAAATAACACCAAGCCATGATCCAAATGATTATCAAGCAGGAAAGAGAAATAACTTAGAATTTATAGAAGTATTTAATGCTAAAACAATAATGAAAGATTTAATGCCAGAAGTAAAAGGAATGAAAGCAATTGAAGCTAGACCTATTATTGTAAAAAAATTAGAAGAATTAGGAGCATTAGTTTCAACAGAGGAATATACACACAATGTTGGAAAGTGTGAAAGATGTAAAACAACAATTGAACCACGTATTTCTGAGCAATGGTTTGTAAAAATGGAAGAATTAGCAAAACCAGCAATAGAAGCTGTAAAAAAAGATGATGTTAAATTTGTTCCAAAAAGATATGAAAAAACGTATTTTAATTGGATGGAAAATATTCAAGATTGGTGTATATCAAGACAATTGTGGTGGGGGCATAGGATACCAGCATATTATTGTGAACAATGTGGACATATAAATGTGGCAAAAGCAATGCCAGAAAAATGTGGAAAATGTGGTTCTGATAAATTATATCAAGATCCAGATACATTGGATACTTGGTTTAGTTCAGCCTTATGGCCATTTTCAACATTAGGTTGGCCAAATAAAGAAGCAGAAGATTTAAAAACATTTTATCCAACAAATGTATTAGTAACAGGATATGACATAATTTTCTTTTGGGTTGCAAGAATGGTATTTTCAGGATTATATGTAATGGGAGAAAAACCATTTAGTGATGTATTAATTCATGGAATAGTACGTGATAGTCAAGGAAGAAAAATGTCTAAAACATTAGGAAATGGTATTGATCCAATAGAAGTGATAGAAAAATACGGGGCTGATAGTATGAGATTTTCAGTATTATCAGGAACAACTATGGGAAATGATATAAGATACATGCCAGAAAAACTAGAGCAAGCATCAAATTTTGCAAACAAAATATGGAATGCAGCTAAATTTATAATAATGAACATGGTACAAAAAGAAGAGATACTTAAATTTAAACAAGAAAACTATGACGAAAAAACTGGTAAATACAAAGAAGATTCATTAAAAATAGAAGATAAATGGATTATTAACAAATTAGACAAATTAGTATCTGAAATAACTAATAATATAGAAAATTATGACTTAGGAGTTGCACTAGATAAGATATATAGCTTTATATGGAATGAGTTTTGTGATTGGTATATAGAAATGGTAAAACCTAGACTATATAGCGATAACAAAGAAGAAAAGATAAGAGTTTGTTATGTATTAAATTATGTATTTAGTATATCTATGAAACTTTTACATCCATTTATGCCATTTGTAACAACTAAAATATATAGTAGTTTAGTACAAGAAGATGAGAAAGAACTAATGGTGTCTAAATGGCCAGAACAAAAAGAAAAATTTAATTATGATAAAGATGAAGAAATAATTGAAAAAATAAAAGACATGATTGTGGAAATACGAAATGTAAGAAATACAAAAAATATACATCCAAGTAGAAAATCAAAATTGATATTTGTAACAACAAAATATGAAAATGAATTAAAACAATTAGAACAGATAATATTAAAATTAGGATTTGGAGAAGAAATAATAATAAAAAACAGCAAACAAGACATACCACAAAACACTATTAATATCATAATGGAAGCAATAGAACTATATATACCACAAGAAGGTCTAATAGATTTAGAAGAAGAAAGAAAAAGATTGGAAGATGAAAAAGAAAGATTAGAAAAAGAAGTTGCAAGATGTGAAAAAATGTTAACAAATCCAGGCTTTATAAATAAAGCGCCACAAACAAAAATAGAAGAAGAAAGACAAAAACTTGAAAAATATAAAGAAATGCTTAATAAGGTTATGGAAAACTTTAAATAATAAAGTTTTATATAATTAAAGGACATCTTAAATATTGGAAAATGTATCTAATATTTAAGATGTATTTTTTTGTCGATAAGATCTTAGTAATCGACAAAACTTCTTATTTTTTACTCTTGGAAAATAATGGAAAAAGTATTATAATACAAAAAGAAAACTAACAAGGAGGTTAATATGGAGTCAAAATTTTATGAAGAGGACAAGCTTCTAGTTTTTAAAATAACTGATGAAATGGATGACCATAATGTACAAATGATAAGGAGGAAAGCAGACTATGAAATTGAAAGATATATGCCTAAAAGAATTATATTTGATTTTGATAATGTTACTTTCATGGACAGCGCCGGAATAGGATTTATTATTGGAAGATATAAATTCGCAAAAATGTTAGGTGCTAAATTAGAATTAAGTAACTTAACTCAAAGTGTAAAAAAAATCTTTGAAATGAGTGGAATACTAAAATTAATATCAGTAGCCTAATATTTATTAATAAATTTATAAGAAGGGAAAAGAAAAATGAAAGAAGTTTTTAATAATGAAATGAAATTAGAATTTATTAGCAAATCTTCTAATGAATCATTTGCAAGAATTGCAGTTGCAGCATTTGCGTCTCAATTAGATCCTACAATAGAAGAATTAGCAGATATAAAAACAGCAGTTTCAGAAGCAGTTACGAACTGTATAATACATGGATATGAGAAAAAACAAGGAATTGTAAAAATATCTGCAAAATTAAAAGAAAATGAAATAAAAATAGAAATATCAGACAAAGGAAAGGGAATTGAAAATATTGAAGAAGCAAAAGAGCCACTTTACACAACAAAACCTAATTTAGAAAGATCTGGAATGGGATTTACAATAATGGAAAGTTTTATGGATGAAATGGAAGTACAATCTATATTAGGACTCGGAACAAAAGTAACCATGACAAAAATAATTAAACAAAAAGAACCAAACGAAGATGAAGAATTTGAAATGGTTGTAAAAGACTAAAGAGGAAAAGTGGGGAAATTTATGTACGAAAATGACATTGAATCAATAAAAAAAGCCCAAGAAGGAGACAAAGAAGAACTAGAAAGATTAATACAAAATAATAACCGGATTAATATGGAGTATAGTAAGAAGATTTAATGGGAGAGGATATGAATTAGAAGATTTATATCAAATTGGATGTATGGGTTTTATAAAGTCTATAAAAAGATTTGATACCAATTTTGAAGTAAAGCTATCAACATATGCAGTTCCATATATGATAGGAGAAATAAAAAGATTTATCAGAGATGATGGACCTATTAAAGTAAGTAGAAGCATAAAAGAGTTGGGAACAAAAATAAGAGAATTACAAAGGCAATATTTAAATCAAAATGGAGAAGAAATAAAAATAGAACAAATACAAAAAGAACTTAAAATATCTAAAGAAGATATATCACTTGCCTTAGAGGCAACAAGAAATGTAGAATCAATTGAAAATGCAACATATACAAGCAATAAAGATGGAAACACAATTAACTTAATTGAAAAAATTTCAACACAAGAAAATGAAGAAGAAAAATTAATAAATAAATTAACAATAAATGAACTAATAAACAGTCTAGAAAAAAGAGATAAAGAAGTAATACTTTTAAGATACTATAAAGAAAAAACACAATCACAAGTAGCAAAAATATTAGGGGTAACACAAGTGCAAGTATCTAGAATAGAACGAAGGATTTTGAATACAATGGGGACAGGACTGAAATAGTTCATTTTTTTGTCGATATTTGAAATGTGTGAATATCTTAAAAGGGGAGGAACTAAAAAATGAAAAAATTCTTTATATATTTATTTGCATTTATATTTATTTGTTTTATTCTTCCAGCTCTACTTACTAAAAAAGAAGAAGGGGTTTTTTCTAATATAAAAGAAGATTTAAAAAATGCAGAACAGGTGCAAAAAGAAGATGAAAAAATAGAATATGATTATAAAGATTATAATAAAATAAAATTACTACATAAGAAAACAGGAGAAGTAGAAGAAGTTCTATTAGATGATTATTTGTGTAATGTTGTATCTGCAGAAATGCCAGCAGATTTTGAAATTGAAGCTTTAAAAGCACAAGCAGTAGTTGCAAGAACATATACTATTTATAAAATAGAAAATAAAAAACATGAAAATGCAGATATATGTGATGATTCTACATGTTGCCAAGCATGGGTTTCTAAAGAAAATAGGTTAGCTAGATGGGATGAAACAAAAAGACAAAGCAACTGGGAAAAAATAGAACAATGTGTTAATCAAACAAAAGGGAAAATTGTTACATATGATAATAAACCAATTAATGCCTTTTTTCATGCAAATAGTGGAGGAACTACAGAACTTCCTGTAAATGTATGGGGAGGTTCTAATATGCCATATTTACAAGTAGTACAAACATCAGGAGAAGAAGAATATAGCCAATATGCCTCAGAAGTGATATTTAGTAAAGAAGAACTATTAGATAAGCTAAAAACAAAATACAATGATATACAAATTGATTTTGAAAATAATGATGATATAAAAATTATAGAATATACAGATGGGAAAAGAGTAAAAACAATAAAATTTGGAAATCATGAGCTTTCAGGTGTGGAAACAAGAATGATATTAGGATTAAAATCTACCAATTTTGAAATAATAAAAGAAGGTGAAAAAATAAAATTTTCAGTTAAAGGATATGGGCATGGTGTTGGAATGAGTCAAACAGGAGCAGATACAATGGCAAAAGAGGGAAAAAACTATGAAGAAATAATAAAACATTTTTATATAGGTGTTGAAATAAAAAATATGTAAATTTATTATTTAGATTGTATATTCTTCTAAAAATAGGAAATACTTGTATTAATAAAGTATTTAAGGAGGATTTTATGGGAAGAAGTACAAGAATGAAAGAAAATAAAAGTAAATCAGTAAATGATAAAATTATTATGTATTCGATTATAGGAGTAGTTATTTTAGCAGTAGTATTAGCTGGACTATTAATTTATAGTAAAAGCTTAAGTGATGAAGTAAAAGAAGGTACAATGAGTTTAGAGCAAATGGCTAATATTGCTGGAAACAGTACTGAAAATACTGAGAGTGCAAGTACTGAAATAGGAAAATCAGTAGAGGAATCTAAAAATGAAACAAATTCATCAAATCAAACTACAAATAGTCAAAATAACACAAATAATGCAGCTACAAACAATTCGAATACAAATATTAAAAGCCAAAATAGTACAAAAAACAATATAACAAGTAATGCAAATAAAACAAATAACCAAACAAAACAAACAAATTCAGAAACAAAAGCAGAATTAAGTTTTGCAAAACCAGTAGATGGAGAAATAGTAAGAGAATATGCTAAAGATAATCTTATTTATTCAGAAACTTTAAAAGAATGGACTACACATTTAGGAATTGATATAAAGGCAGATAAAACAACAGTTGTCAAGTCAGCAGAAACAGGAACAGTAAAGTCTATAAAAAATGATCCGAGATATGGTTTAACAATTGTAATTGAACACAGTAATGGATTCCAAACAATTTATTCAAACCTTTTAACATCTGAATTTGTTGTAGAAGGGGAAAAAGTAGATAAAGGACAGAGTATAGGAACAGTAGGAAATACAGCTGTATTTGAAATTGCAGATGAACCACATCTACATTTTGAAATATTAAAAGATTCAATACAAGTTGATCCTAATACTTATATAAAATAATTAGATATATATTAAAAATCTTATGTGTTAAGGTATTAAAATTAACATATAAGATTTTTAAACATTTATCAAAAATAATATTTAGAATAATAAAAAAACACAAAGAAAAGTCAAATATATGTTTGACATTTTTTTGTTTGTATGATATTATAGCAACAAATAAAAAATGGGAGTGATATATATGCCAAGAAAAAAACCAGAATTAAATAAAAGAGAAAAAGCAATATTGAAATTTATTGAGAAACAGATTATGACACAAGGATATCCACCATCAGTAAGAGAAATAGGAAAAGCAGTTGGATTAAGTTCAACAGCAACAGTTCATGGATACTTATCAAAATTAGATGAAAAAGGATATATTAAAAAACAAGATAAAAAGGGAAGAACATTACGTTTATTAAAAGGTGGTTCAGGAGAAGTAAAGAAGACATCAAGTAAAGATTTTTACACTCAAAAAGAATTAGTGGAAGTTCCTATAATTGGAAGAATAACAGCAGGTGAACCAATTTTAGCTGTAGAAAATGTAACAGATACATTTCCGATTCCAATTGATTTTGTAGGAAATTCAGAAAGTTTTATGCTTACTGTTAGAGGAGAAAGCATGATAGAAGCAGGTATATTAGATGGAGATTACATATTAGTTAAAAAGCAAAATACAGCAAATAATGGTGAAATTGTAGTAGCTTTGATTGGAGAAGAAGCAACAGTAAAGACATTTTATAAGGAAACAGACCATATTAGATTACAACCAGAAAATTCTACTATGGATCCTATTATTGTACCAACATGTGAAATATTAGGAAAAGTTGCAGGGGTATTTAGAAAAATGTAAGTTCACATAGAATTCACATTTAAAGTGTTGACGAAATGACACCATGTCACATATAATGATATGGTGTTATTTAAATGAAGAAAAAAGAGGGAGGAAAAATGCTAAAAGTATTAAAAAATTTAAAAAAATCATTTTGGTCAGTTGTAATAATAGTAATATCACTTTGTATTCAAGCTAAAGCAGATTTAGCATTACCAGATTATACATCTAAAATAGTAAATACTGGAATACAATCATGTGGAATAGAAACATCTGTACCAGAAATAATATCGAAGGAAAATATGGATACTATTCTAATATTTACTGATAAAGATGATGAAATATTAAGTAATTATTCTTTAATAGGAAATAATTTAGAAAAATATCAAGAAAAAACAATTAAGAAGTATTTGGGGAATGATTATAATGTAAATCCAGACACATTATATATAGTAAATGAAATATCAGAAGAAGAAAAAGATAAATTAGCCAATATTTTATCAGGTCCACTTATGGAAATGACTACTATAAAAAATGAAGAAACAGCAAATAAAATAAAAGAACAAATGACAGCTAATATGCCAGAACAGCAAAAAGCATATATTAAGAATAGTAGTTTAATAGAAATTATAAGAAACATGCCAGAAGAGCAGAAAAATGAATTGTTAAAACAATTTTCAGAAAAAATAGATAGTATGGCAGATTCAATTAGACAGCAAGCAGCAATTTCTTCAGTAAAAGAAATATATGAAGAATTAGGAATAGATACAGACAAACTTAGAAATGATTACATATTGTTATCTGGTATAGAAATGTTAGGAATTGCTTTAGTTAGCATGATTTCAGCAATATTAGTAATGTTGTTCTCAGCTAAAGTTGCTGCGAAACTTGGAAAAACTTTAAGAGAAAAAGTATTTAATAAAGTATTGACATTTTCAAATGAAGAATTAAACAAGTTTTCTACAGCTTCTTTAATAACAAGAAGTACAAATGATATACAACAAATTCAACAATTAATTGCTATGTTATTCAGAGTAGTAGTTTATGCGCCAATTATTGGGATAGGTGGATTTATAAAAGTATTAACAAATACAGACAATTCGATGGCATGGATAATTGGTGTTGCTATACTTGCAATTCTATTTATAGTAGGTACATTATTTATTATTGCAATGCCTAAATTTAAAAAACTACAAGAATTAACAGATAAATTAAATCTAGTTTCAAGAGAAATTTTAACTGGATTACCAGTAATACGTGCTTTTAATAAAGAAAAAAGAGAAGAGACAAGATTTAATATTGCTAACAAAGATTTAATGAAAGCAAATGTATTTGTAAATAACGCAATGTCAATGATGATGCCTTTATTAATATTTGTCATGAATGCTATTACTGTCCTTATAATTTGGCAAGGAGGTCATAGTGTTGATGAAGGGTTATTACAAGTAGGAGACATGATGGCATTTATACAATATACAATGCAAATTGTAATGGCATTTTTAATGATATCAATGATATCTATAATGCTTCCAAGAGCATCTGTTTCAGCAAATAGAATTAATGAAGTAATAGAAACAAATCCACAAATAAAAGACAGAGCAGAAACAAAAAAATTCGATTCAAGTAAAAGAGGTTTGGTAGAATTTAAAAATGTATCTTTTAGATACCCAGATGCAGATACTGAAATATTAGAAGATATTAATTTTACAGCTAGACCAGGAGAAACAACAGCAATAATTGGAAGTACAGGAAGTGGAAAATCAACTATTGTTAATTTATTACCTCGTTTTTATGATGTTACAGGTGGAGAACTTCTAATTGATGGTGTCAATATTAAGGAAGTATCTCAAAAGGATTTAAGAGATATTATAGGATTTGTGCCACAAAAGGGAATTTTGTTTTCAGGTACAATAGAATCTAATATAAAATATGCAGATGACAATATGTCAGATAAAAAAATGGAAGCTGCAGCTCAAATTGCACAAGCAACAGAATTTATTGAATCAAAAGAGAAAAAATATAAAGACCCTATTGCACAACGGAGGAGGAAATGTATCAGGAGGACAAAAACAGCGTTTATCAATAGCAAGAGCAATAGCAAAAGATCCAGAAATATTTGTGTTTGATGACAGTTTTTCAGCTTTAGACTTTAAAACTGATAGTAAATTAAGAGAGGCACTATCAGAAAAAACGGAAAATAAAACAGTAATTATAGTAGCTCAAAGAATTAGCACAATTCTAAATGCAGATCAAATCATTGTATTAGATGAAGGAAAAGTAGTAGGAATTGGAACACATGAACAATTAATGCAGAATAATGAGACATATAGACAAATTGCATTATCACAATTATCAGAAGAAGAATTAAGTCTAAACTCAGAGCAAAAAAATAACGATGGAAAGGAGGAATAATTTATGCCAGGACCAATGGGAGGACCAGGAGGAAAAGTGCCTACACAAAAAGCAAAGAATTTTAAAGGAACTACTAAAAAATTAATAAATAGATATTTGTCAAAATATAAGTTGGCTTTAATAATTGTATTTGTGTTTGCGATAGGAAGTGCAATATTTAATATTGTGGGTCCAAAAATACTAGGAAATGCTACAACAGAAATTTTCAATGGATTAATTAGTAAACTATCTGGTGGAGAAGGAATTGACTTTGGAAAAATAGGACAAATATTAATAACATTATTAATATTATATATTATAAGTAGTATATTTTCATTTATACAAGGATTTACAATGACAAATGTTGCTCAAAAAATAACATATAAGATAAGAAATGATATTGTAGAAAAAATAAATAAATTACCAATGGAATATTTTGATAAAAAAACACATGGAGAGGTTTTATCAATAGTAACAAATGATATTGATACATTAGGAATGAACTTGAATCAAACAATTACAGAAATTATAAGAACTGTATGTATGCTAATAGGAATAATAGTAATGATGTTATCTATTAGTTGGCAAATGACATTGATATCAACCGTTATACTTCCAATAGCAGGATTTATTGTAAAAATAATAGTAGGTAAATCACAGAAGTATTTTCAAAAGCAACAAGATTATTTAGCACATGTAAATGGTCAAGTAGAAGAAATATATAGTGGATTAAACATTGTAAAAGTATTTAATGCTGAAAAAAAGGCAACTAAAAATTTTGAAGAAGCAAATAATGAGTTATATCATTCTGGATGGAAATCACAATTTTTATCTGGGTTAATGTTTCCTGTATTAAATTTTATTTCTAATGTTGGATATGTAGGAGTTGCAGTAGCAGGAGGATATTTAGCAGTACAAGGAACAATAACAGTTGGAAACATACAAAGTTTTATACAATATAATAAACAATTTACTAATCAAATAGGACAAATAGCACAAATTTCAGGAATGCTACAATCTATGGCAGCAGCAGCAGAACGTGTATTTGAATTTTTAGAGCAGACTGAAGAAAATGAAACAGCTATAGGGAATATTGATACTTCAAACTTGAAAGGTAATGTTGAATTTAAAAACGTACATTTTGGATATACTAAAGATAGAATAATAATAAATGATTTCAGTGCACAAATAAAAGAAGGACAGAAAATAGCTATTGTTGGTCCAACAGGAGCAGGAAAGACAACTATAGTAAAATTATTAATGAGATTTTATGACGTGAATTCTGGAGAGATTAAAGTAGATAATCATAATATAAAAGAATTTAACCGTGGGGAACTTCGTAAAATGTTTGGAATGGTTCTACAAGATACATGGTTATTTGGTGGAACAGTAAAAGATAATATCAAATATGGAAAAGAAGATGCAACAGATGATGAGGTAATAAGAGCAGCAAAAGCAGCACATGTGCATCATTTTATAAAAACATTACCTAATGGTTATAATTCTTTATTAAATGAAGAATCAAGTAATGTGTCAGCAGGTCAAAAGCAATTACTTACAATAGCAAGAGTTATTTTAGCAGATCCTAAAATATTAATTTTGGATGAAGCAACAAGTTCAATAGATACAAGAACAGAAATAGAAATACAAAAGGCAATGGATAATCTTATGGAAGGAAGAACAAGTTTTATAATAGCACATAGATTATCAACAATAAAAAATGCAGATTTAATTTTAGTAATGAATCATGGTGATATTGTAGAACAAGGTACTCACGAAAAATTACTTGAAAAAGGTGGATTTTATGCTGAATTATACAATTCTCAATTTGAAGATTGCATTGATGAAATAGAAGCTGATTAAAATTAAAAGGTAAAAGTAAAGACAGATAACTTAGGATTATCTGTCTTTATGATATATAATATATAGTATTGATATGTTTTTAATATTAGTTTAATAATTGTATATTAAAATTAAAAAGGTGATAAATATGAGGATTTTAATAATAGAAGATGAATTTAACTTAGCAGATGTTATAGCAAATAGATTAAAAAAAGAAAAATATGCCGTTGATATTATATGTGATGGAGAAGAAGGGCTAGAAATTGTTTTACAATACCAGTTACGAAGAATTGTGACATTTTTAAAATCTCTTTTTGAACCATATCATATGCTTTTATATCAGCTTTGTAATCACCTTTTAATCTAGATTCAACTTCATTAGTTGTTAATCGTAAATGCTCATATAACATTTTTCGTATTTGTTCTTTGGGATAAAAAGCATTAATACTGCTAAAACTATTTGCCATATCATCAGCATTTTTATACCATTTATCAGTTAACTGTTTTGCTAAAACTTGGTTTTTATTTTTTAAAGCTACGATTAAATCATTTCCAATTATTAAATGATCTGTTAGTAAATGTTCAATGATATTTGCGATTTTATTTCCATAGTATTTTTCAAAAATATTTGCTATATCTTTAGGATTTTCTAATAAACGAGATTTAGTATCGTTTAAATCTTTTAAATTTTCTGCAATACTAATTAAAAGCATACGTGTCCACATAATATGTTGTTCCCATACCAGATTCATTTGTTTTATTAAATTAACTTCATTAGTGCTTATCCAATAATTTAAAATATTAGTGTTAGAATTTTGATTAATATATATTTGTTGTCCAATTTGTAAATTATAAGGATTTAATCCTATATTATTATTAATTAAATCTTGAATAGTAGTACCGAATTGAATTGATAAACTGTATAAATTATCACCAGGTTTAATTGTGTATAAAATAAAATCAGAATTATTAATGTTTTTAATTACCTTTTTATAAAACATTAAATAAACATAAAAACATTACAACTTTGTAATATAAATGTAATAAAAGATATTTCCTTAGAGTCAAGCTAAGAAAAAAAAAGTAAAAAAAGTTTTTTGATAAAAGTTGCATTTGCAACAGTTAATAAAAAAAAATTGGGTATAATTAATTCATAAAAATTGAAGGAGGAAACGAAATGAAAATCATAAAAAGGGATGGAACAATTGTAGCTTATAATCCGGAAAAAATCAGAATAGCTATAGGAAAAGCAAATAATGAGGTTACAAAAAAACAAAAAGCAACAGAAGAACAAATAGAAGAAATTATAAAATATATTGAAGATTTAAAAAAATCAAGAATATTAGTAGAAGATATTCAAGATATTATAGAAGAAAAATTAATGGAAATTGAAAAATACCAACTAGCAAAAAAATATATAACATATCGTTATACAAGAGAATTAGTTAGAAAATCAAATACAACAGATCAATCAATAAAAGAACTTATTGAAGGAGAAAGTGAATATTGGAACAATGAAAATTCTAACAAAAATGCTACAGTAGTAACTACACAAAGAGATTATTTAGCTGGTATAACTAGTACAGATATTACTAGAAGATTTTTATTATCAGAAGATATTGTAAAAGCACATGATGAAGGAATTATACATTTCCATGATGCAGATTATTTTGCACAAAATGCATTAACAAACTGTGAACTTATCAATTTAGAAGACATGTTACAAAATGGAACAATAATGAATGGAGTTTTGATAGAAAAACCACATAGATTTGCAACTGCTTGTACAATTGCAACACAAATTATTTTGGCTGTTACCTCTTCAACTTATGGAGGAGCCACTATATCTTTAACTCATTTAGCTCCATTTGTAAGAAGTAGTTATGATAGATATTATAAAAAATATAAAAATAGAGGATTTGCTAAGGAAAAATGTGAAGAATATGCTAAACAAGATACAAAAAAAGAAGTATCAGATGGAGTACAAACTTTTAATTACCAAGTTAATTCAATGACAAATACAAATGGACAAGCACCTTTCTTATCTGTTTGTATGTATCTAGGAGAAACAGAAGAATATAAAGAAGAACTAGCAATGATAATAGAGGAATTTTTAAACCAAAGAATAGAAGGATTTAAAAATGAAAAAGGTGTATATATCACACCAGCATTTCCAAAATTACTTTATGTATTAGAAAAAGACAATATAGAAGAAAAAAGTAAATATTGGTATTTAACAGAACTTGCTGCAAAGTGTACTGCAAAAAGAATGGTTCCAGACTATATTTCTGAAAAGAAGATGTTAGAATTTAAAATAGATAAAAATGGTAATGGGAATTGTTACCCATGTATGGGATGTCGTTCTTTCTTAACACCTTATGTTGATCCTAAAACAAATAAACCTAAGTATTATGGAAGATTTAATCAAGGTGTTGTAACAATTAACTTAGTAGATGTGGCCTTATCTTCTGGAAAGAATATGAATAGATTTTGGGATATTTATGAACAAAGACTAGAATTATGTCATAAAGCATTACAAGCAAGACATGAAAGATTATCAAAGGTAACAAGCGATGTAGCACCTATTCTTTGGCAATATGGAGCTTTAGCAAGATTGGAAAAAGGTAAGAGCATTCATGACTTATTACATGGAGGATATTCAACTATTTCACTAGGATATGCAGGCCTTTATGAATGTGTTAAATATATGACAGGACATAGCCACACAGATAATGGCAATGGAAAAGAATTTGGATTAAAAGTTATGCAAAAATTAAATGACAAATGTAAAGAGTGGAAAGAAAAAGAAAATATGGATTATAGTGTATATGGTACTCCAATTGAATCTACTACTTATAAATTTGCAAAATGCCTAAAAGATAGATTTGGAGTTATAAAGGGAATTACTGATAGAGATTATATTACAAATTCTTATCATGTACCTGTATTTGAAGATATAGATGCATTTTCTAAATTAAAATTGGAAAGTGAATTCCAAAAATTAAGTCCAGGAGGAGCAATTTCTTATATTGAAACACCTAATTTACAAAACAATTTAGAAGTTATTATTCAAGTCATTAAATTTATTTATGATAATATTATGTATGCAGAATTAAACACAAAGTCAGATTATTGTCAAAAATGTGGATTTGATGGAGAAATATTGATTGATGAAAATCTAGAGTGGTATTGTCCAAACTGTGGAAATAGAGATCATAATACATTAAATGTAGCAAGAAGAACATGTGGATACATAGGAAGTAACTTCTGGAATAAAGGAAGAACACAAGAGATTAAAGAAAGAGTTCTTCATATTGATAATAAAGATGATAAAGAATAAATATTGTTGTGTTATAACTAATGGGAGGAAGATAAAAAAATGAGATATAACAAGATTAGAAAAATGGATATAGCAGATGGACCAGGAGTAAGAGTATCAATATTTATGCAAGGATGTACTTTTAATTGTAAAAATTGTTTTAATCCAGAAACACATGATTTCAATGGAGGAAAAGAATTCACACAAGAAACAATTGATAGAGTTCTAGAATTATGTGGTAATGAAAATATTGAAGGGCTATCAATTTTAGGAGGAGAACCGATGAATCCTAAAAATATTGAAGGAACAACAAAACTTGCAAAAGCTTTTAAGGAAAAGTTTCCAAATAAAAATTTATGGGCATGGTCAGGTTTTTCTTTTGATAAAGAGTTAAAAGACAAAGAAGTTGTAAAATACCTAGATGTCTTGGTGGATGGACAATATATAGATGAGTTACATAATCCAACATTACAATGGAAAGGTTCAGAAAATCAAAGGGTTATTGATGTACAAGAAAGCTTGAAAAATAATAAAGTAGTTTTAGCCAATTAATTTTAAAAAGTTTTTAGACTAATTTTGCATAAGTTCATTTTTAATTCATTTTACTTTTATATAATTACAAAAAATAAAATAGGAGAATTTATTATGAATAATCAAGAAAAAAAAAAAGAATTTAACGAAAAAATGAAAGAGTTATCAGCAAAAATGAAAGATGTGACAGATACAGCAATTATTATGGGAATGGAGACAAAAGATACTTTATCAGATAAAGTGGAAGATGCAAAAAGCAATTTAAAAGCAACTAAAGAACAATGGCGTATATCTTCAGAAAAAGGTAAAAGCAAAATATCAAGTGAATTATTAAAAGCTCAAATGAATTTAAATGTTGCAAAAGAAAATATCCAAGATAGAAAAGAAGCTCATGATAAAGAAAAGTTATCTAAGTATATCGACAATGAATTAGAATATGCTTTACAATGTGTAGCATTATCATTATTATCAGTAGAAGAAGCAAAACTTGCTTTCCTAGAAGCAGCTGAGGCACAAAAAGAATATGACGAAAAATATGGAGAAGAGAACAAATAATTGATAAAAATGTATAAATAAGGGAGTTGGAAAAGTAAAAATTAATACTTTTTCAACTTCTTTATTTTTATTGTAAAAATTAATAATTAGTGATAAAATATATATCAAATTTAATAATAAGAAAAAAGGAGAAAAAATAAATGGGTTATGAACTTTCAGAAAAGGCAAAAGAAATAATATCAAAAAGAATTGGAGTACCATATGAAGAAATTGAAGATATGAAACTAGATGAAACAATACAATATATTGAGCAAAAGACTGGGAAAAAATTTAATTGGGGTAAATGCAAAAACAGAAAAGAAAATCAAGAAGTGATAAAAGAAGATATAGATAATGATATGGAAATATAAAATTCTATATGTGAGGAGATAAGCCATGAGAATATTAATTGTAATAGATCAATATGATGGTGCAAATAACGGAACAACTATATCAGCAAGAAGGTTTGTTGAAAATTTAAGAAAACTAGGAAATGAAGTAAGAGTTATAAGTACAGGAAAAAAAGAAAAAGATAAATATATAGTAAAAAAGTTAAGATTATTTCCTGTAGCAAACTGGATAGTAACATCACAAGGAATGACTTTTGCAAAAGCTAACAAAGAAAAACTGACAGAGGCAATAAAATGGGCAGATATTGTACATTTTTATTTACCTTTTTTTCTTTCTATAAAAGGAATGAAAATAGCAAAACAAATGAATAAACCCATGACATCAGCATTTCATGTTCAACCTGAAAACATCACATATACAATTGGTTTGGGCAAAAAGGAAAAAGTAAATGATAAAATATATGAAGTGTTTAGAGATACTTTTTTTAATAATTTTAAACATATTCATTGCCCAAGTGATTTTATTGCAAATGAGCTAATAAAACATGGATATACAGCTAAAATGCATGTGATTTCAAATGGTATTGAACCAGAATGGAAATATTTAAAAAGTAAAAAACCTGAAGAATTAAAAGGCAAAATAATAATTACAATGGTTGGGAGATTGTCAGGGGAAAAAAGACAGGATTTATTAATAGATGCTGTAAGCAAATCAAAATATAGTGATAAAATACAATTAATATTTGCTGGAAAAGGACCTAAAGAATTAAATTATATGAAACTTAGTGAAAAATTAGCAAATAAACCAATCTTTAATTTTTATCCGAATGAAGAATTAAGATATATTTTATCATATACAGATTTATATGTTCATACATCAGATGCTGAGATAGAAGCAATATCATGTATTGAAGCAATTGCAACTGGATTAGTTCCTGTAATTGCAGAAAGTGATAAATCTGCAACAAGCCAATTTGCATTAGATAGTAGAAGTAAATTTGAGTCAGGAAATAGTAGAGACTTAGCAAATAAAATTGATTATTGGCTAGAAAATGAAAAAGAACGAAAAGAGATGGAAGTAAAATATGCAGATTATGCAAAAAAATATAGAATTGAAGAAAGTATGAAAAAAATAGAAGAAATGTTTAAAGAAGAAATTGAAGGCAAGTAATTAAGTTAAGTAGGAATAATACAAAAATAATGATTAAATCAGTAGCAACATCTTTAAAATATACATAAAATATTTTAGAGGTGTTTTTTATGATAAAATATGAAGAACTTAAAAAGATGTTACAGAAAAATAGAAGTATTCCATATCCTAAAATACCAAAATTATATAAAAATCCGAAATACTGTAGGATGATATATGATAGTTTAGGAGGCAAATCGGGAGAATTAACAGCGATAACTCAATATATATATGAACATATGAAAATAGATAAAGAACCAGATATAAATAAAATACTTAAAGATATAGCAATAGAAGAGATGCATCATTTAGATATCTTAGGAGAAATAGTTATTAATTTAGGAGAAAACCCTATTTACAAGGGTTCAGATGATAAATTATGGGTGGCAAGTAATGTAAAATATGATATTTGTGAGCTAAAAGAATTTATGAAATTAAATGTTAAGGCAGAAGAAGAAGCAATTTTAGGGTATATGACAATTTTAAAATATACTAATAACATATATCTAAGAAAGGTATATGAAAGAATATTAATTGACGAAAGAACTCATTTAGAAATTTTTAGAAAAGTATTGGCTGATTTAAATTAGATATAGTTAATAAAAATTAGGTTTAAGATATAAGAAAAGGAAGAATTTTGGTATATATTCTTCCTTTTTTAATGTATGTATTTATAATTAAATGATTTTAGTTTTTTCTCTTTCCAGAAATAGAAAGTATCCTTAAAAAGATATTAATAAAATCTAAATATAATTGCATAGCGCAATAAATATGAACTTTTTCTTCATTAATATTTGATTCAGATTCTAGTATTTTTATTCTATTTATATCATAGATGGTTACTCCACAAAATAAAGCTAAAGTAAGCCAATCAATTATTAAATCAAAGCCAGAGTTTTTTATTATAAATAAGTTTATTACACTAAGAAATATTCCTGCAAGTAGAAATACTGTAATATAAGGTCCCCACGAATTTAAATTTTTATTTGTTTTATATCCGATTAAACTTAATACTAAGAATACTAATGCAGATATTACAAATAAGTAAATAATGGAATATAACTCATATACAGCAAAAATTGTAGATAAAGTAACGCCGTTTATCATAGCATAAACGAAATATAAAATACCAACAGTAGTTGGTGAAAGCTTTCTAAATAAAAAGCTAAATAATAAAACAGCTACTAGTTCTAAGATTAGTAAAATACTGAAATACCCATTTAAAAGTATATCTACAAATATTCCAGAAGAATAAGTATACCAAGCCACAATTGCAGAACCAAGAAGTCCTAAAAACATCCAGAAAAATGTCTTGCCAAGAATTTTATTTTGACTATTAATACTGTTATCCATATGAATCTCCTTTCATTATAATTTTGCATAAACATTATATAAATAATGTTATAAAAAATCAATTAGTACTTTTAAAAAAATAAAGAAGATGGATTTATTATAATCTATAAATCTTGATAAAAAATTGAACAAATGATAAAATAGCAAAAAACGACAAGAATAATGAAACATTTAAGACCTGTCCCTAATGTTTCAAAAGGAGAAGTTATGGAATGGACAAAGGAACAAAGAGATGCAATTTATGAAAGCGATAATAATATTTTAGTTGCTGCTGCTGCACGGAAGTGGAAAGACAGCTGTGTTGGTTGAAAGAATTATTAATAAGGTTATTAATGATGGAATAGATATTGATAAGTTATTGATTGTGACTTTTACTAATGCTGCTGCTTCTGAAATGAGACAAAGGGTTTTAGATGCTATTTATAAAAGGCTAGAAGAAGAACCTCAAAATCAAATTTTGCAAAGGCAAATCAATTTGTTAAATAGATCAAGTATTTGTACTATAGATTCTTTTTGTTTGGAAGTTATAAAAAATAATTTTTATGAGTTAGATAATTTATCACCTAATTTTAGAATTGCTGATACTACTGAAATTGAGTTATTAAAACAAGAGGTGTTAGAAGATATATTTGATAAAAAATATGAATTAGATGATAATAATTTTTCATGCCTTATTAATACTTATACTAGTTATAAGGATGATACACCATTAAAAAATTTAGTTTTGAATATATATTCATATATTCAAAGTAATCCATTTCCAAAAAAGTGGCTAAGTCAAAAAAATGAAATGTTTAATATAAAAGAATATAGTAACAGAGATTTTGCACTAACACCTTGGGGAAAAGAGCTATTAAAACAAGTTGATGAAGAGCTAGTAGATGCTATAAATTCTTTAGAAGAAGTTTTGAAAGATCTTGTCTATGATAAGGAGTTAGAAAATTTTGCTAAAACTATTAGAAGTGACATTAACAATTTAAGAGAATTAAAAAATAACTTAGACAATTGGGATAGAGCATATATGATTAATCAAAATTTAACATTTGTGACTTGGCCTAGACAAAAGGTTGAATCTATAAAAAAAGATATAGCAAAACAAGTTCGAGATGATGTTAAGAAAAAATTGAAAAAAGTATTAGATAAAATTTTAATCTATGATTCAAGACAAGCAAATCAAGATATTTATGATATGTATGATATTTTATTAAAATTAGAAGAATTAATACTTGAATTTGATAAAGAGTATATAAAAAGAAAAAGAGAAAGAAATATTGTAGATTTTAATGATATTGAACATTTTGCTCTTGATATTTTACTAAAAGAAGATAATGGTAAAATTATTCCAACTGAGGTGGCAAAAAAATATCAAGAAAAATATCAAGAAATTGCAATTGATGAGTATCAAGATAGTAACTTAGTACAAGAGTATATTTTAACAGCTGTATCAAGATCAAATAATATATTTATGGTTGGGGACGTAAAACAAAGTATTTATAAATTTCGTCAAGCGATGCCAGAACTTTTTCTTGATAAATATGATAAATATAAAACAGTAGATAATAAAAAAGAAAATAATGGTTTAAAAATACAGTTATTTAAGAATTTTAGAAGTAAAAAGAAGATATTGGATTTTACAAATATAATATTTCAAAACATTATGAGTGAGGAATTGGGAGATATAGAATATAACCAAGAGGAGTATTTGAATTTAGGTGCTAATTATCCTGAAAGTGAAAATCAAAATTCTAACATTCAAATAAATATAATAGATTTAGCAGATAAAGAAAGTGAAGAATTTAGTAATAATGAAGAAAATAAAGAAGAGAATATAACAGAAATACAAAGAATCGAAGATGTAGAAATTGAAGCTAAATTTGTTGCAAAAGAAATTAAAAAATTAATAGATGAAAAATTCCAAATATGGGATAAAAACAAAGAAATGTACAGAAATATTAGATATTCAGATGTTGTTATATTGCTTAGAACAACTAGTAATACAGCACCTATTTATGAACAAGAAATTTTGAATTTAGAAATGCCTGTATTTTCAGACAGTTCACAACAATATTTAGATTCTATAGAAATACAAACCATTATGTCATTACTTAAAATTATTGATAATCCAATTCAAGACATTCCTTTGGTTACAGTTCTTAGATCTGCTATTGGAAAATTTACAGATGATGAACTTGTACAAATAAGATTATCTGATAAATATGATGATTTTTATACTTGTATGCAAAAATCAATGGTAGATGTTGATGAAATCTTGAAAGAAAAAATATCAAGTTTTTTTGAAAGTTTAGACATATGGCGTAAAGAACAAGAATATTTATCATTAGATGAATTGATTTGGAAAATATATATGGATACAGGTTTTTACAATTATGTAGGGCTTATGCCAAATGGGGAGTTAAGACAAGCAAATTTAAAAATGCTATTTCAAAAAGCAAAACAGTATGAGAATAGCAATTTTAAAGGATTATATAATTTTATTAATTTTATTGATAAATTAGCTTTAAGTAGTGGAGATTTAGGAAGTGCTAAACTAATAGGAGAAAATGATGATGTAGTTAGAATTATGAGTATTCATAAAAGTAAGGGATTAGAGTTTCCTGTTGTGTTTTTAGCTAATTGTTCAAAACAGTTTAATCTTATGGATTTGAATCAAAATGTATTATTACATCAACAAATGGGAATAGGAGTAAAATATATTGATTATGAAAAACAAATCCAATATGATACTTTAAGTAAAGCTGCTATTAAAAATAAGATTTTAGTTGAAACTCTTTCAGAAGAAATGAGAATACTTTATGTTGCATTAACAAGAGCTAAAGAAAAATTGATAATAACTGGAGTTTATAAAGATTATGAAAAAGAAATGGAAAAAATGTTTAAACAACTAGAACGTTATAAAAAAACTAATAACAAAATTAATCCAATTTTAGTAAAAAAGTATAAAAAATATATGGATTGGATATTGCTAGTTTATCATTATGAAAGCAAAAAGGCTAAAGATATAGTTGATTTTAATGTTTATAAAAAAGATGAATTATTAAAAAAATTAACTTTAGAACAAAAAGAAAAAGTAGATGTTATTTCTTTACTAGAAAAAAACAAATTAAATAAAATAGATAAAGAAAGTGTAGAAAAATTAAAAAAGTTAGAAAAGATATTGAATTATAAATATCCATATGAACAAGAGACAAAAATTACTACAACTGCTTCTGTTACTAGTATAAAAGAAATGGAAAATCAAAATTTATCAACTGAAAAAAATCAATTACCTAAACCAGAATTTTTAAGAAGTTTAGATGAGGAAAAATTGACGGGAGCTCAAAAGGGTACCTTAGTTCATTTATGCTTACAAAAATTAAATCCTAAGGTTGATTATAATTTAAGTAAGATAAAAGATTTAATACAGGACCTAGAAAATAAAAAAATTATAACTAAAAAAGAAATGCAGAATATTAATCCTTATAAAATTTTAGAATTTACAAAATCAGAGATTTGGAATGAGCTAAAATCTGCAAAAAAAGTGTGCAAAGAACAGCCATTTTATATTTCTCTACCAGCAAAGGAAGTTTATAAAGAGAATCTTAAAGAAGATGTACTAGTACAAGGGATTATTGATTTATATTATATAAACAAGGATAATCAACTTATTTTAGTAGATTATAAAACAGATTACATAGAAGAAGGAAAATATAATGAATTAATCTTAAAATATAAAAAACAACTTGAGTTATATCAAAAAGCATTAGAGTTAGCATTAGAAAAAAAAGTAGACAGAAAATATATTTATTCTGTATATTTAGGTAAAACTATTGAAATATATTGAAAAATAGCTAAATACCTGTTATAATAGTTACATAAAATAAAAAGAAACGGAGAAAGCTACTATGGATAGAATGAAAACTCTTTTAAAATATGCACTATGGGTTATATTATTTTTTATCTTTTCAGAATTTTTAATTACTGTGGGATTAAATTCATCTTATAATGATATGAAAAGAAAAGACAAAACAAGCCAAGTTCAAATTATACAAGCACAATCAACTTTGGTTAATGGCAAGATTAAAGGAATTATTAGAAACTCTGAATCTGATAATTTAAATAATAAATATGTAAAAATTGATTTTTATTCAAAAAGAGATAATAAAGTAGGTACCAAATATATTGAAATTACAACTGTTAAACCTGAAGATACTCAAGAATTTAGTACATATTTTGAATTACAAGATGTAACTTCTTATGAAATATCTATTACAGATAAAAAAGAAGAAGGAGAAATAGAGTTTATTCCAAAAGAATTAACAAAAAAACAAATTGTTTTTGCAACAGTTATTACTTTATTAATGTTTTGGTAAACTATAAAAAGCATGATAAGTCTTTTAAAACTTATTATGCTTTTATTATTTGTAATACTAATATATATTTATATATGATATGTTTAATTAAATTTTTTAGGGTTAACATTTAAAGTATGTTGATTAGTATAAATAACCATACCTGGTTTTGCACCTTTAGGTTTTTTTACATATTTTACATAACAATAATCAACTAAAACATTATTAGAAAGTCTAGCCTTGCTATGATAAGAAACAATTTGACTAGCTTTTATTAATAAATCTTGATTAGGTTCTTTTCCATCTAATATCAAAACTCCGTGGCTACCTTGGATATCTTTTGTATGAAACCAGATATCTGTTTTTTTAGCATATTTCAATGTTAAATAATCATTTTCCTTATTGTTTCTACCAACTAATAATGTAAAGTTATCAATTGTATATTTATAAGGATTAAATTTAACATTTTTATTTTTTGTTAAGTTAGATTTTTTGGGCTTAATTGTTTTTTTATTCTTTAGTTTTTCAGTTTTATCTTTAAAAATAACATTTTCTGATACTTCATCAAATATTTCAGTAATATCTTCTAAGGAAGAAGCATTTTCAAGTTCATATACAATACTTTGTATATAATCAAGCTCCTGCAAGTTTTCTTTTTTTTGTATACTTACTACTTCTGATGCTGTTTTTAATTTATTATACTTTTTGAAAAAATGTTTTGCATTGATACTTGGTGTGTATTTAGGATCTAATTTGATTGTAATGGGTTCATTATTATTGTAGTAATTTTCTAGAGTTATTTCATTTGTGTTTTCATTTTTTATATTATATAAATTAGCTGTAATTAATTCACCATATAATCTATATTTATCCATATTCTCACATTCTTTTAATTTTTCATTAATTTTAGCTAATCTTTTATTATATTTATTTAAAGTAGATAATATTAATTTTAAAATGCTATCTCTATATGATTTAAATTCTTCTATATTTTCTTTTCTATAATAAAAGTCATCAATAAAAAAATTTAATTTAAATTTTTCGGTGTTTTTTGAAGGTATTAAAAAATAATCGTTTCTAATTTCTTTAAATTCTAAATCCAAAGAATCTGTTCTATTTATGGCATTTTTAATATAGTTATATATATCTTCTAAATTGGTAATATTTAAATCTTGTATAATGAAGTTTAAGAAGTTTTTGCTAATTCCATTATATGTATTACTAATTTTTGAAGGAATATCTTCTAGATTAGTGTCTTTTATTTCATTATAAAACTCTTTAAAATCAAGGCATTGTAAAAAATTTTTTTTAGATATTGCAGGATATGTATATTTAATATGTGGAATTACAATATGAGTACTATTATCATTATTTATATGTCTTAAACTGTCTATTATAATATTTTCATCATTAAGCAAAATAATATTACAATGTTTTCCCATAAGTTCTATAATTAATTTTTTACTAATAATATCATTTATATCATCAAAACCCTCTAATTCAATAGTAATAACTCTTTCAAGGTTATTTGTAATTATGTTTTTTATATGTAATCCTATTAAATGTTTACGAAGAACCATACAAAAATTTGGTGCGACTTTAGGATTTTGTCTTGTATGTGTAGTTAAATTGACTCTATAGTTTTGAGGGTTAGTACATATAGTAAAAGCATAATTATGAGCTTTTAAGTAACAACCAATTGTAATTAAATTTTGATTTGTTTGAAAAATTTTGTCAATTCTAGCTCCAGTTAATTGTTGTAATTCTGAAGATATAGCTTTTGTTACAATTCCATCAAATGCCATTTTTATTACCTCTATTTCAAAAAAATTAGTTAAGTAAAACTATAATAACATAAATTTAATAAAAAATCTATTGCTTAAAAAAATCTTTAAGTATATAATTGAAATATCAAAAAATGAAAGGGAGTTTTATATGAAAAGAAAAAAGAAAATTTTAATTACATCTATATTTTTATTACTTTTTATGTTTTTTGTAAATATAGAAAGTAGAGCATCTTCAGATAATAAATTATTTTTAAATGATTTAGATTTTGAAGTAAATGTTAATTCAGATGGAAGTATGGATGTTACAGAATATTGGGATATTGAAGTGGAAGATACAAACACTTTATTTAAAACATTTAAGACTGACTCGAAAAAATATTCTAGCATAACAGATGTTACAGTAACAGATATTACAATAGGACAAGATAGGCCATTTACAGAGATTCACGAATTAATGTACCATGTTACAGAGGGATGTTACTATGGAATGACAAATGATGACGGTGATTTTGAAATTGCATGGGGAATTGGATATACTCAAAAAAGTGGAACTAGAAAATATGAAATAAAGTATAAAGTAAATGATGCTATAAGCAAACATGCAGATTATGCACAGCTATATTGGCAATTTGTAGGAAACAAATTTGATATAGATGCAAAACAAGTCAGAGGAACAATAGTATTACCTGATAATGTAGATAATAAGGACAATATTAAAGTATGGGGACATACAGAAGACTTAAATGGAGAAATTTATGTCATAGACACAAATAAAATAGAATTTAATGTTGATTATTTTAATTCAGGAAGATATATAGAAATAAGAACATTGTTTCCAACACAAATGATAACCTCGAGTGCAAGAGAAGATAATAATGAAATTTTAAATTCGGTAATAGAAGAAGAATCTATTTTAGCAAAAAAAGCAAATGATAAAAGAGCTAGACAACGTTTTTGGAAAATTTGTATGATTGTTATTACAAATATTATATTGATTTTAATTTGCATTAAATTTATTAAAAATATGATAAAATCAATAAAAGAACTAAAGGAACTAAAGAAACTAACACCAACAGAAGAGATTATTTATTATAGAGATATACCAAGAGAAAATGCTACACCGGCAGAGTCAGTGTATTTGTATAAGCAAATCAAAAATAAATTAGAAAGTAATGATATTGGAAAAATTTTTTCTGCTACACTATTAGATTTTAGTTTAAAGAATATAATTGAATTTAAAGTTGATAATGAAAAAAGCAGAAAAGAAAAAATAACAATAAGATTGATAAATAAAAATCCAGATGAGATTTTGAAGAATGAAGATGAAATGGTAATATTTAGATTTTTAGTCGTAGCCTTTGGTGGTAAAGAAGAAATTACAATAAAAGAATTAGAAAAGTATATAAAAAATTCTTCTTCTGAAATAATTTCTTTGCAAGATAAAATCAATAGAGAAACTGAATTAAGTTTACAAAAAGCTAACTTAATAGATAAAGAACAACAAAATGAATATGATGTAATATTAACTTCAAGAATATTTTATACATCAGCTGCGTTATTAGTTCCTATTATAGGAATTATAAGTGAATATATGCTTATTGGGGGTATACCATTTGTAATATTATCAGTTATAAATTTAATTTTATTATCAGCACAATTAAGAAAAATTAATGTTTATACACAAGAAGGTATAGATGAATCAGAAAAATGGAAGGGACTAAAAAAATACATGGAGGAATTTTCTATGTTAGATAAAAGAGAAGTTCCTGAAGTTGTGATATGGGAAAAATTCATGGTATATGCTACTGCGTTTGGAATTGCTGATAAAGTACTAAAACAATTAAAAATTGTATATCCTGATTTAGAAAATACAATAAACATTAATGATTATTCATATATGTATTTAATGATGAACACAGATTTTTCTAGAAGTTTTACAAATGCCATTAACACTTCGATGTCAGCAGCTAATTCATCAGCCACAGGTGGAGGAGGAGGATTCTCTGCTGGTGGTGGAGGAGGAGGCCGGAGGCCGGTGGTGGAGGAGGTAGATAATCTTCTTCATCAAATATAAATTAAGGAGAGAAACATGGAACCAGAAAAAATAAAAAAAATATATGAAATTTTAAATAATATACCTGTGACATCAGAAAATATTAGTGTAATAGAGGAAATAAAAGAAGAATTATTAAACCAAAATTATATTACTGCATTACAAAAAATGGAACAACTTAGTAAAATAAAAGAACAAGAGCCAAAAGTAAAAATAGAAGAAACAGAAGAAGAACAAGAAGGAATTTATCCTAAACAATTAAGTAATATAGAATTAGAAAGACAATATATTGGAATGTTACTAAAAGATCCAAAATTAATCGTAAAATATTACTTTTTACATGAAGAATGTTATTTTGAAGATGATGATTTATTAAATATTTATAAAAGTGTATTATTTACAGAAGGTGGAGCATATACACCAGAGGTAGCAAAAAAAGATTTTAATTTTGCAAAAGATTCAGAAGATGTATATCGTTTAAAAGGAAAATTAAAAAATGAAGTATCTGAAAAGAAATATGATATGGAAAAAATATATGTATCTTTAAAGAAATTATTTGTATTGAGAAAAAGCTATTTAGCCATTCCTATTAAAAATATACAAGAAAAAGTTGTAGAAATAACAGATTATAAATTATATGATAAAATGTCAATTGATGAAATAGAAAGTGCTATTATTCAAGTAAATGATACAGAAAAATTTAAAAGAGCAATCTTAAATAAAAATCTTACAAGCTTTTTAGAAATGGGAGATAATAATTTAAGAAATGGATTAGCATTACCATTTCCAATATTAACAAGCGTATTTAAAGGAATAAGAAAAGGAGAAACGATGGCATTTGCTATGCCATCCAACTCAGGAAAAAGTAGGTTTACAATTGATGTAGCAGCACATACAGCACTAGTTCATAAGAAAAAGGTCTTGATTATTTCAAATGAAATGTCAGAAGAAAAAATGAGACTTTGTCTTATTACTACAATATTAAATAATCCTGAAATTCAAAAGTTACATGGACAAGAAGTTAGTAAGACAGAAGGTGAATTATTAGAATTTAAATTTAGACCAGATAACCCTAAAAAAGTTAAAACAGATGAAAATGGTTTTATAATCAAACAAAAGGATGAAAGACAAGGAGATTTTGTTAAAAGACTTTTAGAAGAGTCAACAGAATTTAAGAAAACTATACTTGTAACAGATTGGATAAATAAACAAATTAATAATTCTATTTATTTTATTAATATAACAGATCATACTAATGACGAGTTAAAAAAAGTTATTATGAATTATTATTATAAAGAACAAATAGAATATGTATTTTATGATACGCTAAAAACTGATACAGCTAATATAGGAATTGGAGAAGAACTTAAAAAGACAGCTACGATTCTTTCGAATTTAGCACAAAACTTTAATTTATATATATGTTCTACATTACAATTAGCAGAAAGTAGTACTTTGCCTGTTAACTTAAATGTAAACGATTTGGCTGTAAGTAGAACAGTAAAGGAAGTTTTAGATACCTTGTGTTTAATAAAACAAATAAATAGAGATACTCTTAAAAATTATGAATATTCTTTAAAAGAGGTTGACACGAAGTTTTTTGATTTAAAAAAGTATGAAGACCCAGATGTAAGATATTATGCTTGTGTTGTAGATAAAAATAGGGCAGGAGCAAAACCAACGTTATTATTTAGACTAAACTTAGCTTATAATGTTTGGGAAGAATTAGGGTACTTACGTTTAAAACAAGAAAAATAATATTTGAAATGTAATACAGTTGTAATAAAAAAGTAATGTAAATGATATTGTTTACATTACTTTTTTATATTAAAATTAAAATAGTATATAGTGTAAAGGAGATAAAAAATGGGTTTTTGGGATTTTTTTAAAATAAGAAAAAATAGTAAAGTACTTGAATTACCAGAAGGAAACATTAAAGATAACCAACGTGATAAAAAAGATAATATAGATGTAAAAATAACATCAAGAAAAGATGGAGAATATATGCAATATAATATTGTACTTGGTGTAGATGGACAGAGTTTTGAGGTAGGAGAAATGTATAGTGAAAATGGGCAAATAACACCAATTAGGGAGGTGGCTCAAGAAATAAAAGAAGCGTTAAATCCTATGGTAAGTACAACTAATAAATATACATTAGCAAAAGCAAGAAAACAAGCTCAAGATGATTTTAAATTAATATCTATAAAAAATAGTTTTGCTTTAAATCCGGAAGTTAGTGATTTTATTAAAAATTATCAATCAGATAATATATTAGATTACAAACAAACAAATAAGTTACCAAAAACAATAGATGCTGATAAAATCGATGAAGAATATTCATATTGTGAAGGAAGAAAATTACAAAAACGTTTGGATAAATTAGAAAAAATAAAAAGCCCTGAAGATGCGTATGAAAATAGAGATGATATTATATCTTTTATGATGGATATGGAAGAAGATGTACCATCAAGTGCTATTGTTGCTGCACAGATAGATTCTTTAAAAAATGGAAAGCAATTAAATGAAGAAACAGTAAAAGCTGTTGCTAAATTTATGGAACAAGAATTTGACAATGAAGATGGAGCTTTATATCCAGTATATTTAAAACTAGAAGAAAAAAGAGTTTGGAAAGCAATATTAAAGGAACTTACTCCTTATTTGAAAGATGAAACCAAACAAAGTAAAGAGCTAATAGGAATACTAAGTCCTCTTTCACAATATCAATTGCCAGATATACCAGATATTAAAGGTGAGTTTGCAACTAATACACTTGTAAAATATATTATGAAAGAGATGAATCAACGTGTAAGTATAAATAAATATAATGATAGATTTAAAAAATATGATTTACAAGCTGCTATGGAAATTAACAATAAAGATAAATATCCAGACTTAGAACATAGAAAAGAAATATTGGAATTTTTTTATGCAAGAATGGGAAGCCTTGGACAATTATCTTATCCAAAACAAGAAAGTAATGGTGATATTGAAGATAAAAAAGTTAAATACTTTAGGGAGTTTGTTGAAGAAACCAACTTTAAGAGTATAGATAATAAAGAGTCAAAAGAATTTCTATTTTTAGTTGCTCAAATAGAAAAAGATTATATAAAAAATGGTTGCAAATCAATGTTGCAAATCTACAATAAGAAAGAAGCAGAAAATCAAACAAAAAACAAAACAAGTAGACAAGAAGAATTTCATCAAAATATGAAAGTGGAAAATGTTAGTGGTATTGCTAAACAAAGTGTAAATCAACAAGAGAAGGATGCAAGAGAAGTAACTAATGATAAAGAAATAACAGATGAATAAGATAAAATTAAAAAAATAAGACATAATAATATATGAATTTTTAAATGAACCCCAATATTAGACAAAAAAGTTTAATAAAGAGGGTTCATTTTGTGTGTAAATTATAAATTTATATATTGTATAATTTCTAATAACTATGATATAATTCTTTATATATAAAAGTTATAAAAATAATTATTATTAAAATCAAAAAGGAATATAATTATAATAGATATATGGAGGTAATGTTATGAATAAAAGATGTTTGGTTGTATATTTTTCAGTAACAGGGAGGACAAAAGCAAAATCAGAAATAATATCAAATATATTAGATGCTGACTTGCTTGAAATAAAGCCGAAAATACCATATTCTAGTAAAGATTTAAATTGGAATAATAAGAATAGCCGTTGTTCTTTAGAGCATAAAAATAAAACATTTCCAGAAATTTTAAACAAAGTAGAAAATTTTAATGATTATGATATTATATTTGTTGGATATCCTATATGGTGGTGGTCAGCACCTAATATAGTAAAAAATTTTATGAAAAGTTATGATTTTTCTGGAAAGACTATTGTTCCTTTTTCTACGTCAGGTGGAGGAATTATAGGAAGTGACGGAAAATCACTTCATAAGTTTTGTTCAAAAGATACCAAATGGGTAAAAGGTAAATTGTTAAACAGTAGTGAGAAAAATGATATTGAAAATTGGATAAAAAAGTTAGATATATAACTAAAAATCAAAGTAACCAATAATAAACTCCTTTCATATTATATAAAAAATGAAAAGGAGTTTTATTTATGGACTATGAATTGATGATGAATGGTAATGTGAAAATAGGACAAAAGGCACCAGATTTTGAAGCTATAACAACTTTTGGAAATATTAAATTGGAAGATTATAAGGGAAAATGGCTTGTTTTATTTTCACATCCTGGAGATTTTACCCCAGTATGCACAACAGAAATGATAGCTTTTACTAGAGCACATACATATTTTAAGCAAATGAATACAGAATTATTAGGATTAAGTGTTGATAGTAATAGTTCACATTTAGCATGGATGTATGATATTTATTGTAGGACTGGAATAAAAGTGTCATTTCCAATTATTGCAGATAGAAATGGTCAGATTGCTAGAAAATATGGAATGATTTCAAATGATATAAGTAATACTGAAACTGTAAGAAATGTATTTATAATTGATGATAAAGGGATTGTGAGAACAATATTAGTATATCCTATGAATGTAGGTCGTTTTATACCAGAAATTGTTAGGATTGTTAGAGCTCTTCAAATGGCAGACTGTACCAATGGGTCGCTTGCAGCAAATTGGATGCCAAACCAACCAGTTATTATACCAATGCCTAAAACATATGACCAGTTAGAAGAAAGAGTAAAACAAATAAGTGAAAATAAAAATGGAATAAGTTGGTATTTAAGTTTTAAAGAGCCAGAGAAAAAATGCATAAATACAAATGAATCAGAAAACAAAAATAACAACAAGGAAGAGTGTTAAACTCTTCTTTTTTAAAATAATAAAAAATAGAATATGTTTTTAAAAAATATGCATACTAATATTATGAACTATAATAAGTTCATATATTTTAATATTTAGGAGGTATATTATGGAAAACGGACAAGAAATTAACTGTACAGTATGTAGCTGTAAACATCATAATGAAAGGGAAAATAAATGTAAATTAAAAGCTATACAAGTCTCTCCAACACAAGGAAATAATACAAAAAATCCAGATGAATCTATGTGTTCAAGCTATAAATATGAAAATTAAAAAATAAAAACAAAGTTATAATATTAAATGCAAAAATAAAACTAATTCTGGTCTTGACATATTAGAATTTTAGAAATAAAATAACTTATGAAAAAAGACTAAAAGAAGTCAAGAAATGGAGGAAGATATATGTTAGTATCAACAAAAGAAATGTTTGAAAAATCAATGAAAGAAGGTTTTGCAATAGGTGCTTTTAATGTAAATAATATGGAGATAATACAAGGAATTGTAGATGCAGCAGCTGAAAGCAAGTCTCCTGTAATTTTACAAGCATCTTCAAGTGCTATAAAATATGCGAGAGTTAATTATTTGATGAAAATGGTACAAGCAGCAGTAGAAGAACATCCAGAAGTTCCAATTGCAATTCATTTAGATCATGGGCCAGATTTTGAAACGGCAAAAATGTGTATAGATAATGGGTTTACTTCAGTTATGATTGATGGTTCAAAATATGACTTTGAAGAAAATATAGCTATAACAAAGAAGGTAGTTGATTACGCACATTCTAAAGGAGTTGTAGTAGAAGCAGAACTTGGTAAATTAGCAGGAATTGAAGATGATGTAAATGTAGAAGAAAAAGATGCTATGTATACAGATCCTGCACAAGCAGAAGAATTTGTAAGAAGAACTGGATGTGATTCTTTAGCTATTGCTATAGGAACAAGCCATGGTGCTTATAAATTCAAAGGAGAAGCTAAATTAAGATTTGATATATTAAAAGAAATAAAACAAAGAATTCCAAATACACCAATAGTCTTACATGGTGCTTCAACTGTAATACCTGAATTAGTTGAGATGTGTAATGAATATGGAGGAGATATACCTGGAGCAAAGGGTGTTCCTGATGAAATTTTACATGAAGCAAGTATATCAGGAGTATCAAAAATCAATGTAGATACAGATTTAAGATTAGCTATGACAGCAGGAATTAGAAAAGTATTTGCTGAAGAAAAAAATGTTTTTGATCCAAGAAAATATTTAGGACCAGCAAGAGAACTTATAAAAGAAACTGTAAAACACAAAATGGTTGATGTTTTTGGTTCAGGAAATAGAATTTAAACAAAAAAATAATAACTATTTTTATTTTATAATAGAAATAGTTATTATTTTTAACTATATTAATATTGCTTATTTTTTAAATTAATTGCAATTTGTTTTTGAGCATCTTTTTTAGCAATATCTTGACGTTTGTCATACAATTTTTTTCCTTTACCAATACCGAAGTTCAAGCTTAACAAAATTTCCTTTTAAATATAGACTAATAGGTACTAAACTATAACCTTTTTGTTTAACAAGACCAATTAATTTATTGATTTCTTTTTTATTTAACAAAAGTTTTCTGTTTCTTAGTGGATCTTTATTAAAAATATTTCCATGTTCATATGGACTAATGTGCATTCCTACAATAAAAACCTCTCCATTTTTTATAATAGCATATGTATCTTTTAGATTAACTTTTCCAGTTCTAATAGATTTAATTTCTGTACCAGATAGGACAATTCCTGTTTCTAACTTATCTTCAATATTATAGTTGTGATAAGCAGTAGGATTTTTTGCAATAGTTTTTATATTCATATATATTTATACCTCTTCTAACTTAATTTGTTTTATATTATAACATAAATAAAAAAATAATGCACCTCAAAATGAATATTTTGAAGTACACCATTAAAATAGAATTAATCTCTATCATCATAATTTGAAGAACGTAATTGCATTGTATAATACCAAACAAGTGCAACTATAGCAATAGCAGCTATTCCTATAATTAACCAAGTCCAAGCAGTAGCAGTCATTCCCATGAACTTTGTAGCTGTTTGTGTAGTAGATGTTCTTTTGGCTGCATAGTTGTTTGCATTTGAAGCATGATCAGTAGATGTGTTCTTATTATGATTTGCTATGTTATTAGCTCCTTTTTCTGCATTACCTGTAACATTTTTAGAAGTATTAGAAACATCTTTTGCAGCATCTTCAACAGCGTTTTCAGCAGTACCAACAGCATTTCTTACACCATTTGCTGCATCTTTAACCATATCTTTGCCATCATTTGCAAAACAGACAGTAAAAGAAAAAATCATTGCTATTAAAACACCAATGCTTATAAATAATTTCTTGTACATAAAATAAATCCTCCTATTTAAAATTTGGAAACAATTATTTTTCATAAAAAACAAATACGAAAAACAAATTCTATTAATAGTATCCAAAAATTTGGACAAAATATACATACAAAAAATACAAAAAAATAAAAAGTTCTATATTCTAGAACTTTAAAAATTTAATTTTATTTATTTTTTTAATCTAATAATAATAGCTATACCAAGTAAAACTAATAAAATTCCAATAACAATTAATAAGATGTTAAGTATATTTGATAATCCTAAATTGCTCTCTGGTAAAGAATTTGTTGATACTGTTGCAGAAGAAGTATTAGTTATAGATGTAGGATTATTAGATAAAGAATTTGATGTGTTTGTATTGCTTGTATTAGAGTTGTTATTAGTAGCATTTGTATTGTTAGTATTTTCGTCTTCAGAAGTATTGTCAGATGAAATATCATTTGTTGTTAAGTCATCTGAAAGATTTAAATCAACTGCATAACAAAAATTAAATCCTAATACTAAAGTGATTAAAGCTATTGTTATAATTAATTTTAAATTTTTTAATTTTGACATATCAAAAACCTCCATTTGAAATATAAATATTTCTATTTCTTTTGTTATTATGCTATAATAATAACACAAAGCATAAATACTGTCTAGTAAATTTTATAAAAAATAGAGAATTTATAAAAAAAGTGAAAACAAATATGCATAATACATACTGTTTTCACTTGGGCTCGTGTTTTAAAATTTAAAATAAATCTAAATCAAAAAATTTACTTGTGCTTCCAGTATTGTCTTCTATTATTTTTACTATGGTGTTACCTTTGGCATTGCCATATTTTCTGGAAACTAGATTAATAAATTGAATTTTTGCCTTTTCATCAAATAAAGTATCTAATGAAATAGCTTTTTTTGACATTAATATATAGATGTATTCTTTAAGATAATCTTCTAGAAACTCATCTTTAGATAAAATCCCTTTTTCATTTGAAATCGATGCAATAACTGCAGAAAACATTTGAGCATTTTCAAATACTTTCTTAGAAATAGATTCTACATTCTTAGCTGTTTTATGATATTTTTTAAGTAATTTGCTCTCAAGCGTTACTTTTTCTTTCAATAGTTCTTCTAAAAGATTAGTATCTTTTAAGCAAGAACTAGTATAGAAATTATATTCGTCTTCTAGAGATTTCCTTTGCCTTGTGGCTTTTTTTAAGTCCATTTCTAAGTTAATTTGTCTTAGACTAAGTTCATTTAACTTTATTGATAACTCTAGTAATTCCCGAAGGGGAGGTAGAGTATCATTTAATGTTTTTGAAACACACATATTTTGCCTCCTTTTTAATGATAAGACCACGAGCCTATACTATTTTATGTAAATAAAGTATATCAAAAAAACTTTTAAATGTCAATTATTGATCTATAGTTAAGTTTAAGACATCAGAACTAATGCTAGCGATTAGTTCATCAGAATTAGGAATGTTTTTTGTGAATATACCAATTAGATAAGGAGTATCTGTAAATACAATTCCGTAGTCATGAACATAACCATTATAGCTACCATATTTATGAGCAATTTCATAATCTTTAATATATTTTTTTAGATATTGTCCCATAGAAGAGTTTTTCATATCTTGAATTAGTGTAGAGTAGTTTTCTATATTTTTATACAAATAATTTATTACATCATATCCATAAGAAGCAGATATTATATTATTTTTATAGAAATCTTCTGAAAGTTCTTTAGATGAGTATTTAGCAATATCATATCTGTATTGTGTCTGTCCTAAATTTTTGACCAAAACATTAACAGCAGTATTATCACTATTTACAATACTTTGATTTAATAAAAAGTCAATAGGTATTGATTCACCATAAGAATATCTACTAGCAGTTGTTCCACTACCTTCTTCGTAACAATCTTGTGTATATAAAAGCTTTGTTTTACTAGTTAGTTTTCCATTATTTATTTTGTCATAATAATACATTGCAACTGGAACTTTTATAGTGCTTGCAGCTGTGAAATAAGTGTCTTTATTATAAAAGTAATATTTATTATTTTTAGTATTATAGTAAAAAAATGAAAAGTTATTTTCATTTAAATTCTTGTTTCTTATGACATTTTCTATCAAATTTTTGACATCTTCATCTTCGGAAGACTCAACAACAACATCTTTTTGCTGCTGAGTGTTTTCTTTTGCAGAATCTTCGGTATTTATTGCAGATTCTTCTGAAGTAGTAGATGTTTGAATAGATTTAAAGTCATATTTTATTTGATCATTAAACATAAAGTAAGATATAATAATTAATAATATTAATAAAAATATAAATTTTTTTATTTTGTTTTTACGTGGAGTTTCACGCATATGTTTTGCTTTTCTCAATATATTTCTCCTTAAAATAATATATATTTTGGTAGTTTGCAATATATTGTCTTTAGTAAATATCAAAATATATCTTTATTATAACAAAACAAATTTACAAATGTCTATTAATTTTTTTATTTTTCTAATCAAATATAATTTGTATTTACTTTTAACAGAAATTATGTTAAAATGAGAAGAAGTTTTATGCTGTAAAACACTATATATTCTATACTAAGAGTATATAGCAAATATTATTAATATTAAATTTTTCGATAATCAAAAGGAGGAAGAACTAAAATGAAAGAAAAATTTATAGAAAAAGTAAAAGATGTGTATGATTTGAAGGAAAATAGTTTAGTAATAGTTTCCACAGATCGGATTTCAGCATTTGATAGTGTTTTGACAAATGTAACAATTCCATACAAAGGCATTGTTGTAAATAAAATGTCTCAGTTTTGGTTTTCGTATACTTCAACACTAATTAGAAATCATATGATTTCAGCAAGTACTAGTGATATGCCAAAAGATTTCCGGAAAAGAGAATTTAATGGTAGGTGTATGCTAGTTAATAAATTAGAAATGCTGCCACTTCAATGTATTGTTAGAGGTTATATTACAGGTTCTGGTTGGGAAAGTTATAAAAACAGTGGTTCAGTATGTGATATTGAATTACCTAGAGGATTACAAGAATCAGAAAAACTTAAATATCCAATATATACTCCTATTATAAAAACACAAGATGCTCATAACAAGCAAGTCTCTTTTGAACAAACAGTAGATATATTAGGAGGAGATGAAAAATTAGCAGAAGAATTAAGGAATATGAGTATTAGACTTTATCAAACATGTTCTGCTTTTGCAGAAAAAAAGGGAATTTTAATTGCTGATACTAAATTTGAATTTGGATTAGATGAGTATGGCAATATTATTCTTGCTGAAGCAATAACTCCAGATAACAGCAGGCTTTGGGATGCAAGAACATATAAATTAGGGCAACTTCAAAGAAATTTTGATAAACAATATCTTAAAGATTGGCTTAAAGAAGAAAATCTTGCTAATACCCCTTCTGAGGCAGTTATTCCAGAAAAAGTAATAAAAGAAACATCTAAAAGATATATTGAAGCATATAAAATTTTAATAAAATAAGTAATATTTGCTAAAAGCCTTTTTATCCTTGTTTTAGGATGGAAAGGTTTTTAAAAAACATATAATAATTGAAATTAAAAGAAAAGTGTGATAGTATAGAAACATAGACTCTATATAGAGTTTAAATATATGTAACTGGTAATTAACATGGCAGGAGGTAAATAATATGCGCAAAAAAATATTATCAGTTTTATTATCAATTTTATCATTAGTTTTATCTTTTTTCTTTGTTGTATTCTTTGGTTCTATGTTAATAGTAAAGAATATAGTATTAAGTATTATTAACAAAGATTAAAGATTTAAGGTCTCTTTTTTAGAGACCTTAAAAATTATATTTCTATTTTCGGCTGATACTTCTCTAGCCACATATTAACCTGGCACAAATAAGCCATAAGTTGAGGTCCAGTCATTAATTGACCAAACCATGGTCTTGTAACAGATTTTCCTTCTGTTTCTAAAATTTCTAAAATATACTTACGATTTAATAGATTATTAATAGGAGCATTTGAATCTTTCATAATGTCTGTTAACATATGTTTTACTTTAGCTAAATAAGTAGGATTATGCGTTTTTGGATAAGGAGATTTTTTTCTATCTACAATTTCAGAAGGAAGAAAATCTTTACATACATATCTAAGTAATCCTTTTTCTCTATTATTTAAAGCTTTCCATTCCCAAGGAATATTCCAAACATATTCTGCTAATCTATAATCACAAAAAGGAACACGGATTTCAAAACCATTATACATTGCCATCCTATCAGAACGTTCTAAAAGTGTTTGCATAAACCAATTTAGTGTCAAATAAGAAATTTTTCTTTTTTCAGCAGTTTGAAGTGAGTCAGTATCTAAAATATCAACTTCTGATAAACTTTCATTATAACGATAATCTATATATTTTTTTAAATTAATTTTATTACCAATTGAAACGTTTAATAATTCTTGTCGTTCTTCCAATGATATAGACCATGGAAAAGTACCACTATTTAAACTATCATTACGAAAAAACCAAGGATATCCTCCAAAAATTTCGTCTGCGCATTCACCGAGTTAAACTTACAGTCATCTCTTTTTTTACATTTTTACAAAAAAGTAATAATGAAGAATCAATATCTGCCATTCCAGGTGTATCACGTGCAATCATTGCATCTTTTAGGCTATTAGCCAATTCTGGAGTGTCAATTATAATGGTATGATGATTGGTATGGAGATGTTTATTCATTAGATTAATATAATAGTTATCTGAGTTTGGTTGAAAGTCGTTTTTAACAAAGTTCTTATCATTATCTACATAATCAATTGAGTATGTATTTAAAGGAGGAAGCCCCTTTTCTTTATAAAAATCAGCTGCGAATTTTGTGATTATACTAGAATCCAATCCACCAGATAAGAAAGTACAAAGAGGAACATCAGATACTAATTGTTTAGTAATAGAATCATTTAATAAATATTTTAATTTTTCACAAGTTTGACCTAGACTATCAGTATGTACATTAGATTCTAATTTCCAGTAACGTTGTAATTTAAGACCATTATGATTAAATATACCAAAATGAGCAGGTTTTATTTCATATATGTTTTTAAAAATGGTAATTCCAGGAGTGTGAGCAGGCCCAATACCAAATAATTCAGATATCCCTTGATTATCTAAAATTTTATCAACATTAGGATACTTAAATAATGCCTTTATCTCAGAAGCAAATATTAAAGTATTACCTAATATGGTATAAAATAATGGCTTAACACCAAAATGATCACGTGCTAAAAATAGTTCTTTTTTATTTGTGTCTAAAATAACAAAAGAAAAAATACCATTTAAATAATTAACAACATTTTTACCATAATGGATATAGCTTTTTAAAAGTATTTCTGTATCAGAATGTGTTGTTATGGTGAAATTATTTTTTTCTAAAGTTTCTTTTAAATCTTTTGTATTATAAATTTGACCATTATAGATAATTACATAAGTACCAAAAGAATATTTTTGTATCATAGGTTGTTTTCCACCTTTTGGATCTATGACTATTAATCTTTTATGTGCTAGAGCTACATGTTTATCTATATAGTAACCATCTTCATCTGGACCTCTTTTAGATAGTGTTTCATTCATGTTTTTTAATATATTTTCATTTTGTGAAATTTCATCTGTAAAATTAGCAAAGCCAGCAAAACCACACATGTTATACCTCCATTTGTTTTTATTTGATAGGTTGATAAATTAATATCTTTAAGATATATTGTATGCAAGAAATTAAATAAAATTTATTGATTTTAAAAAAAACTTGTAGTAAACTATAAAATAAGAGGGGAGATAGAAATGTATTTTATAAATGTAATCAAACATCTTAATTTAATTACACACCATAGATGGTTAGTGTTTAAACTATGTTGCAGGATAGGTGAGCCTTGGAGAGGATTGGTACATGATTTATCAAAATATTCTCCAACTGAATTTTTTGAAAGTGCTAAATTTTATGTAGGTACACATTCTCCTATTACTGAAGCAAAAAAGAAAAATGGATATTCTAAGGCATGGTTACATCATAAAGGAAGAAATAAACATCATCCCGAATATTGGGTAGATGAAATGGCGCCAGACAAAACACCTGTAATTCCATATAAATTTGCTGCAGAGATGATATGCGATAAAATTGCAGCAGGAATGATATACGAAGGGAAAAATTATACAAAAGAATACGAATTGTCTTATTGGGAAAAAGAAAAGGATAAAGCTAGAATAAATGAAAAAACAAAAAAATTTGTGACAGAAGTTTTGACACAAGTTGCCAAAAATGGTGAAAAACAGACTTTAACCAAGCAGAACATAAAACAAATTTATAATAAATATTGTACTTAAAAAGTAAATGTAAAATACAACTATTGACAAAATAGAAAAATACTTGTATAATTTTATAGTGTGAAAATAAGCACAATTAATTTGATAAATAGAAATAGATATATACATATATCTTTTAAGCAAGGAGGGAATTAGAATGGCACAACCAAAAAGAAGATGGTCAAAAGCAAGAACACATTCAAAAAGATCAACATGGAAAAAAGAAAATCCAACATTTACAAGCTGTCCACACTGTCACGAACCAGTAATGCCACATAGAGTTTGTAAAAATTGTGGATATTATGATGGAAAAGAAGTCGTAGCTAAAAAAGAAACTGAAAATGCATAATTTATAAAATAGCGTTTATAGCGCTATTTTTTGCGTTGTTTGACAAAAAAGTACTATTAGTATAAAATTAGAAAAGCGACAAAGTGTCATATAGAAGTAAGGAGATGTAACTAATGCCAAAAGCAACCTTTTTTAATTTAAAAGAAGAAAAAAGATTAAAAATAGAAAATGCACTTGTAAAAGAGTTTAGTAGAGGAACTTTAGAAGAAGCATCAATTAGTAACATTGTACAAGAAGCAGGTATTCCTAGAGGGAGTTTTTATCAGTATTTTGAGGATAAAGAAGATGCTATAAAATTTATTATACAAAAATTTATTGATATAGAGCATGAAAATATAAATAATTTTTTGAAACAAACAAACGGGAATATTTTCGAAACAGCTATTAAAATATACGATTATATGGTGCAACAATCACTTGAACATAATGAAACAGTAAAATTAGTTACAAATGTTTTACAAGAATTAAGAAAAAATAATGTAAATATTTTAGATATGAAAAATAAAGAAAACGAAATTATGCTTATTAATAAGGAAATTTTGAACATACAAAAAGAAGATGATTTATATTATATTATGAGAATAATAGATATAATCACTAGAAATGTAGCTATTGAGGTTATATCTGGTAAATTGTCCATAGAACAAGGAAAAGAAGAACTTGTAAGAAAGATAGAAATTTTAAAAAGGGGAATGGAAAAATAATTTATATTTTTATACACCTAAATGTTAAACAAAGTGTTTAATGTTTTGAGGTGTATTTTTATTTTTTGGTGTCATTAGTCGAAAGAAATCATATAATAAAAGTAAAAGGAGGAAGAAAAATGTTTAGAAATTACAGAAAATGTTATTGTATGAATAATACTTATAGAAATAATAATTGTGAATTACAAAATGATGTTATGGAAAACAAATGCGATAATGTTGCTTCTTATGAAGAAAGTATGAATAGTTGTGATTGTGGATTTGATGAAGAGTATAATGTATTTCCAGAAAATCCTATGCTTGCACAAAGTTATGTTCCAATTCAATATATGGATAAAACTTTCAAACCATGTGTTGGATTAAAAATGGGAACAATTTTTCCTGAATTAGTTAGTCCTTATGTTCCTTGTCAATCTATGGAAGAAATTAATTATATTAGAGAAACAAATGAGATAGGGAAGGGGTGTAACAAATGTCAGTAAAAGAGAATAGAAACTGTTGTTGTAATATGGAAGAGTGTGAACAAGAAAATACGGTAGATTGTGACTTAAGAAGAGAAATGATACAAGAAATCAGATGTTGTGACTTTGCTATTACTGAACTTGCTTTGTATTTAGATACTCATCCAGATGATGAAAAGGCACTTTGTTTACACAGGAAGTATTGCAAACAAGCAAAAGAATTAAAAGATCAATATCAAAGAGTATATGGACCTCTTACTATTAATTATCCATGTAATAAATGGAGATGGCTAGAAGAACCATGGCCTTGGGAAAGGGGGAATTATTAATGTGGACTTATAATAAAACATTACAATATCCGATTAATATAAAATGTACAGATCCAAGACTTGCTAAAGTAATTATATCTCAATATGGTGGTCCTGATGGAGAACTTGCAGCTTCATTAAGATATTTATCACAAAGATTTGGTATGCCGGATCAAAAAGCAAAAGCAATATTGAATGATATAGGTACTGAAGAATGAGTACCATGATGTTGTCAATAGTTAAAAACAGAAATTACAACTTTAACTATTGACTGATTGTGTTGTAATTTTTTATGCATTTATATATAGATTATTATTTATGATATTACGTTTCCTTTCTATTTTTAATCAATTAAAGTTAAATATTATGTGGTATTTTAGGATATATATGTAATTCAAAATTTGTAGGGCCTGAATCTTTTTTTATAGCTTTTTTGGTTTTTAAATATGTGACTTTTAAAAGAATGGTTTTTAGTAAAATGTTTTTATCTTCAGCAGATTCTAATTCATAATATAAGTCTATAACGTTTTCTAATTTAGGTATTATAGTTTCTTTCTGACATTGTGCTTTAGTGTTTTTATTTAAAAGTTCATTATATTTTTTAAGCTTGTTTTCTAAATTTTTAATATTTTGCTTTATGCATTTAGAGCGATTTATAAATTCATCTTTGCTATATACATCATCTTCTAAAAAGTTATAAATTTTATTAAGTTTTTGATTTTCTTTTTCTAAATCTTTTTTAGTAGATAAAATAGATTGTTCTATTATTTTGTTATTTTCTGTATTTGAATTATTTTTTATTTCATAATTTACTTTGTAATTTGTAAGCCATATTTTTAAAGCTTCAATTATTTTATTTTCTACAATATAAAGTTTAGAACTTACATTATCACATTTTGGATTAGAACATATAAGAGTAGCAGGTTTGTCAGCTTTGGTATATGGTCTTCTTTGCATAGGTTTACCACATTTTTCGCAAAATACTAAACCAACTAATGGATTTTGGACAATATTGTTATGTTTTACTTTTGGAGTGTTTTGTTTTCTTTTTTCTTGTACTAAATCCCAAGTTTTATTATCAATAATAGGCTCATGTAATCCATCATATATTAAATATTCTTGATTACGAGGTCTACTAATTATAAGATGTCCGTTTTTAGTTTTCTTTTTTTGTTTCCTTCTATTCCAAACAATTTTGCCGATATATGTAGGATTAGAAAGAATATCTTTAACTGATGAAATAGACCATTTATCTGAAATTCTAGGTTTTAAATTCAAATTATTTAATTGTTTAGCAACAGAATTTATAGTATTACTTTCAAAGGTATATAATCTAAAGATTTCTTTTACAATAGGTGCTTCATCTTGATTTATTGATAAACTATAACCTTTTGAATCTTTTAGTTTTATTCTATCATATCCAAAAGGAGCAATGTTACCAACAAATTTACCTTCTTGACACGAAACTTCACGACCCCTTTGTAGACGCCTATTTATTGTTTTATATTCTCTTCTAGACATAAATAAGCCAAACTCAAAATATTCTTCATCAAATTCGTTATCTGGGTCATATGTTTTAACAGGTGTAATAATTTTTGTGTGAGAATATTTAAAAGCTTTTGAAACTCTACCTTGATCAGCAGTATCACCACGAGCAAGTCTTTCTACTTCAACAACTAAAACTCCTGTCCAGTTTTCGTTTTCAACATCTTTTAGAAGCTTTTGCATTTCTTTTCTTTCACTAATGGTTTCACCACTTACAACTTCTTTATAAATTTTTCCAACAGTTAAGTTTCGTTTTTGAGCTAGAGTAGTCAAGATTTTTTCATGTCTTGCTAATGTTTCGCCTTCACCATATTTTTCAGATTCTATATCTTCTCTTGATTTTCTTAAATATATTGCATACGTGTCATTTTGCACAGTTCCTCCTTTCCTTGTAATTTGTCTTTAACTTAGTTAAATTATATATAAAAATTTGACTAATTACAATGTAAAGGATTTTTTTATCAAATTAATTATGATGTTGTCTATATATTCACTTTGAATAGCGATATTTTCTACTATGTAATCATCATAAAATTTTATTTTTGTATTTCCTAAAGTGTATTCTTCTAATATCATATAAATCGCCTCATTTAACTTTATGAGAAAAGAGCGAAAAAATACCCAAACAAAATTGGACTGAATAAATACTCAGGTAAAAGTCTTTTTTATTTTTTACAAAACACTATGAAAAATTGTTGATTTATGGTATAAAATAGAAGAATTTGTAAAACAGGAGATATAAATTAGAAATGATATTTAGTATATTAGTATTCGTAGCATTATTTATAAGCATATGTATTAAAGATAGAAAAAAGTCATTATATATATAATCATTAAATTGCTTTTTCGAAGTAATCTATGATTGCATTATATCAGCTTTTACAGGAGCAATATTAAGTATAATAAATTTAGCAAGGACATTTATTTTTATTAACAAAGAAAAAATCAGCAAATCAACATATTTTATTAGTTTAATATTTTTTGAAGCGATAATTATAATAAATTGTTATTTTTCATGGGCAAATTGGGTCTCATTATTACCAACAATAGGTTCAATAATTAGGACATATTGCTTATGGCAATCAGATATGAAATTAGTCAGAATTTCTGAAATAACAACAGGAATATTTTATGGATCATATTATATTTATTATAAAAGTTGGTTTATGGTCTTAGGAGATTTGATTTTGTTAATGATTGGTGTTTATGAAGTTTACAAAAATGATATAAAAAAACAAAATAAAGAAAAACATTCACAAATATTTTAAAAATGAAATCTATCAATTTACATATAGAGTGTAGTATAAGTGATAATTATAACATAAGCTGTAAACAAAGAAATTATGGGGGTACTTAAAAAAAGTATCCCCATGAATTTGTAAGTAGCAAATAACAATTTATTTTTTGTTATAAAGTATAACAAAAACACAAAAAGTAATTACCAAAGATGCACGGAAAATTTGGTAAAATTCTGAAAAACAAATTTGTAATATGATAAAATGAGAACGTAAAAAATATATTCAAGAAAGAGGTGAAATGATGAAAAAGGTAAAATTATTATCAATATTACTTATGTTCTGTTTATTATCTAGTCTAATATTTTCAATAACAGCAAACAAAGTATATGCAGAAAGCAAAAATGAAGTAACATTAAATTTTAAAGGTGGAACAATTCATGATGGCTATGTAGAATATAGCAAAAAAGCAAAATTACAATTATTCAAAGGAGATGAGTTAGTTACTAATATTTCAAATAATATGGTAATTGATTTAAACGAAACAGAGTATAAGTTTGTAATTGAAGAAATTGAAGATACAAGTCTTTCTAGTGTTAATACACCCATAAGATTAAATATTAATAATTGGTATTACCCAATGACAACAATAGTAGGTGAAGCTAAATCTACATTCAAATTAGAATCAAGTAAATTTAGTGGAACATTAAATGTTAAATTTGTGAGAACCAATAGTGCTAGTAACACAACAGTTAAAAATGTTTATGATGATATATCATCAAAAGGTGTAATAGATTTGACTAATGTTAAAGAATATGTAATAGATTTTTCTGAAACTGATGAATTGACAGAAGGATTAAAATCATTTGTGGATTTAGATAAAACACTATACTACAAAAGAGACAATAAAGGTCTATCAGAAACAGACAATGAAAGTGAAGCTGTTATAAAGATTGTTGGAAATAGGTCAGAAAATAAAGCAATATTAACTGCAGTAAATGTTGGAACTAAAAAAAGTGAAGTTTTCAAAGGACTTCATACTCAATATACAGGTTCTAAATTGAGTTTTACTGGCTCAGATGGTGGAATTATGATTGAAACAAGAACTGATTATTATACACGATGTACTTACAATTTTACATTTAAATATGCAAGTGAAGAAATAAAATCAAAAGAATATAAATTTATTGAAGGAGATAATCAAACATATATAGTTGATGAATCAAAAAATGCAACATTTAGAATAGATGCAGATTATAGCTTATTTACAAATAAAGTATATGTAGATGATGAATTATTAGATACTACTAATTATGACTCAAAGTCAGGAAGTACAATAATAGGTTTTAAAAGATAAATACTTGAAAACATTATCTGTTGGAAAACACACGCTAAAAGTTGCTTTTTCAGATGGGAAAGAAGCATTAACAAAATTTGAAATTAAAGAAAAGCAACAAACTGTGAATATAGAAAATAATGAAAAAAATAGTAATGTTCAAAAAGAAAATAGTAGTGTAAATCCTAAAACAGGGGATAATGTTATATTATATTTTATATTATCTGCAATTTCTATAGTAGGAATAGTTACATTAGTAGTTATTAATGTTAAAAAAAGAAAATTAGGGGGAAAGAAAAGTGAAAATTAGAAAAATATTAATATTTTTGGCAATTACTTTAGCTGGTATATGTTTATTTAGCTGTTCAAACAAAGTAAATGCGATGACGATTAGCAACGAAGGAAAGTACACATTGGTATTGAATGTTAATGACGGTGAAATAGATGGTTCATGGTCAAAAATAATAAAATTTAATTTTGATGAAGGTGAAACAACAGTTAAATTATCTGAATTAACAAAAGGAATTGTACCTTTTAATGGTGAGAATGAATTTTCACACTGGGGAAAAAATTTTTTTGATGATGAAAAGGCCAATGAAGAATTAACAGTTGAAGATTTTAAAACTTCTGGTGAAAGTGGTAATACATCATATACAAATGGATTAGTTCTTTGGGCTAAATTTTCAGATAAAAAATTACAAGGAACAGGTACTTATTATTTAACTCTTAATCCATTTGCTGGTAAAATAAATGGAAAAGATAATTTAAGATTAACAAGTAAATCAACTGAATTTAAAACAGTAGACTTATCAAAATATAAACCTGTAAGAGAAGGTTATACTTTTGTTGGTTGGGGATATGATGGAAAATTTGTAAATTCTATTAATGCTAGTTATTTTAAAGAGTGCGATGCAGTAGAAGTAACAGCTGTATACACTAAAAACAGCTTTGATGGTGATTATCTTGAATTAAACTTAAATGCTAATGGTGGAAAAATCGATGGAGTGGATTCTAAAAAATACGATTATGTAGGTGGAGCAGATTCAGGAACGAGTATGTCAATTTTCCAATATGTACCTGTAAGAGAAGGCTATACCTTTAATGGATGGAATACAAAAAGCGATGGAAGTGGAAAAAATTATAAATATATGTTTTGGGGATTTTGGAGAAACGAAGGTGCTGCAGAATTTGAAAAAGATTCACTACTAAATAATAATATGTATAAAACAATAACTTTATATGCTAAATGGAGTAAAAACGCTAATACTCAAGAAGAAACTACAAAAGAAGTTAATAGTAGTAGTGATACAAAAGGTTCTATAAATTTTGAAAATGGTATTAATAAAAACTACAAATTAGATATAAAAAAAGTAGAAGTAAAAAAAGAATTAGCAGATAAAAATGTTAAGTTTATAGCAGATATTAATATGTTAGATGGAGCTAATATTGTAAGAATAAGCAACACTAAAATGAGAATTAGAATTGCAATGCCAGAAGGTTTAGAAGGTTATAATCAATATGAAGTAGTGTATATTTTAAATGATGAAATAAAAGAAACATTACCAGCAACAGTTGAAGATGGATACATAGTATTTGAAACTTCTCATTTAAGTCAATACGGAATAATAGCAAAAAATGTTGAACAAGAAAATAGTACTAAACAAACAGATACTTTAAAAAATGAAACTAATAATCCAAAAACAGCAGATAATATTATAGTAAATTTAATGTTATTTGTAGTTTCTATAACAGCTATTAGTGCATTAGTAATATTTAATAGAAAGAAATAATAAAGCAAATAAATGTATAAAGACTAGTAACAGCAAAGTGAACTACTAAAAAATGCCTATTAGAGTGTGAAAGTTCACTCGGGATACTTGAAATTTATGAAAAATTAGCACAAAGTATTGATTTTGTAAATAAAATGAAGTATAATGAATATACTAATATTGATAAATTAATTTATCAAATAAACTAGGTTGCACAAGCCTTTGATTAATTTTATAAACAAGTGCAAATTTAAACATTAGGTTAGATATGAGCCTTTAGGATGCGAATCCTATAAACGAATATCTTATTGAACATTAGGTTAGAAACGAGCCTTTAGTTAACTATAAACGAGTTTCCAGAAAAATTATGGGGGTACTTAAAAAAGTATCCCCTATATTTGTCATATGGAGGAATAAATGAAAGATAAAAAGAAAATTAAATTAGGAAAATTAAATTTTTATATTATAGATGATAATTATATTAAATATCTAAGTCAATTTGATAAACATATTACTTATAATAAAAATGAAAAAAGACCATATATAGGAGTTGTAGTTATTGTTGAAGAACATTATTATTTCGAACCTTTATTTTCTCCAAAACAAAAGCATAAAACATATAAAGATAATTTAACTTTTTTCAAAATTATAAATACTAAAACAAAAAATGATTTAGGTACAATTAGATTTTCAGATATGATACCAGTACCTCAAGAAAGTGTTTATTTATTAGATATAAAAGGTAAAAGTTATGGATATAAAAGATTACTTTCAGAACAATATTCTTACATAAACAAGCCTGAAAACAAAGCGAAAATTATGGAAAAAGCAGAAAAGATTTATAGTATTGTTACAAAAAATAGTAAAAGTAAGATGGCTAAATTTTACAAAGATTTAAGTTGTGATTTTAAATTGTTAGAAGAAAAAAGTGCAGAATATAAAGTTTAATAAATAAACAGTTTACTTGGTGTACTTTAGTTCACCCGGTGAACTTTTATAATTTTTACAGCCAATAGTCATCATTTTTTTCGATTGACAACATCGTGGAACAGAAGAACTTGCACATTTAGAAATGGTAGGTACAATAGTGCATCAATTAACAGATGGAGCATCTATTGAAGAAATAGAAAAAGCAGGATTAGGACCATATTATACAGATCATGGAGTAGATGTATATCCTCAATCAGCAGCTGGAGTACCATTTGATGCTAATTGTCTAGCATGCAAAGGAGATCCAATAGCAAATTTACAAGAAGATTTAGCAGCAGAACAAAAAGCACGAGCAACTTATGAAAAATTAATAGATTTATGCCGTGACAATCCAGATGTATTAGATCCATTAAGATATTTAAGAGAAAGAGAAGTAGTTCATTTTCAAAGATTTGGAGAAGCACTTCGTGGAGTGCAAGATAAATTGGCAGAAAGAAAATTCTACATGAATAATTGTAATAATGATTAAAGTGTAATAAAGAGGAGTTTTGAAGTGAACCCAAATTATTAGACAAAAAAGTTTAATAAGGAGGGTTCATTTTTATGTCAAAATATTCAAAAGAATTTAAATTAGAAGTAATTAGTTATAATTTATCAAGACATCCAGTATTTGCGCAAGTAGTAGACATGTTAGAAAAAGCTTTTAATAAAATACCAGATAATACAAATTTGATATTACATTCAGATCAAGGATGGCAATATCAAATGAAAAAATATCAGTATTTATTAAAAGAAAAAGGAATTAGACAAAGTATGTCTAGAAAAGGAAATTGTATAGATTATTATAATAACAAAAGGATAAAAAGTAAATTAAAAGGAATGAGTCCTGTACAATACAGAACTTATTTCCAAAGAGTTGCTTAGTACCTAATAAAAAATGTCCAATTTTTGGGGTTCAGTACATTTAGTTCCTCTTTTAATTTTTTATATTGATAAATGAAAGTGGAATTATATTAATGCGAAATTAATTAAAGTACTAGTATTTAAAATAAGGATGTGATAAACTTATGTACATAAAATTTAAACTATTGGATGGAGAAAAGAATGGAGAAATATTTGAATTTTAAAGATAAAATTGATTATAATAAATTAGATGAAGTAGCAAAAATAATACGAAATGGAGGAGTAACAATATTTCCTACAGAAACTGTATATGGAATAGGTGCAAATGGATTAGATGAAAATGCTATAAAGAAATTATACGAAATAAAACAAAGACCATTTAATAAACCAATAAGTTTACTAGTAAGCAATATAAATATGATACAAATGGTAACAAAAGATGTTACAGATGTAGAATATGCTTTAATTAAAGAATTTTTTCCTGGACCTTTAACACTGATATTGAAAAAGAAAAATATTGTGCCAGATATTCTAACCTCAAATACAGATACTATTGGTATTCGAATGCCATCTAATAAAATCGCTCTTGAATTAATAGATAAAGTTGGATTACCAGTTGCTACATCAAGTAGTAATATTTCTGGTAAGACAAGTAAAACTAGCTTAGATAATATAGAGGAATATTTTAAAGAAAGGATAGATTGCTTTATAGATGATGGACAAAGTAAGATTGGAGTTTCTTCTACTGTTGTAAAAGTAGTAGATAATATTCCACATATTCTAAGAACAGGACCTATATCAAAAGGAGAAATAGATAATGTTTGCAAGAGATATTTATAATAATAAAATAAGAAAATAAAAATCCTGTTTTGAATCCAAATTTCAAAATAGGAAATTTTTTTGAAAAATATATTGAAAAATAAAAAAATTAAGAATATAATATAAATATATGAACAGTTATTCATATAAACAAAATATACAAGGAGGAAATATGGAGGAAGAAATGTGTGAAATTACTGTTATTCATGAGGATACAGTAAAAAAAGTAAAAGAAAAAATGCCAGAAGACGGGCTAATATATGATTTAGCAGAGCTATTTAAAGTGTTTGCTGATTCAACTAGAATGAAAATAATTTATGCATTAATGGAAAACGAATTATGTGTTTGTGATATAGCAAATATTGTACAAACTACACAATCAGCAATTTCACATCAATTAAGAATTTTAAAACAGTCTAAATTAGTAAAATATAGAAAAGAAGGCAAAGTAGTTTATTATAGTTTAGATGATGAACATATTTCACAAATTGTAATGAAAGGACGTGAACATATTGAAGAGTTATAGATATATATTAGAAGGTTTAGATTGTGCTAATTGTGCAAAAAAAATCGAAGATAAGATTGCATCAACAGAAGGATATAAAGATGTCAGTGTAAATTTTTCTACGCTAAAGTTATCTTTTAAATCAGATAAAGAAAATGTAAAACAAGAAATAACTACAATTGTAAATTCATTAGAACCAGAAGTTAAAGTGTTAGAAAAACAAAATGAAGATAAAGAAAATGTTCAAAGAAATAACTTGGATATTTTAAGAATAGCTATAGGTATGATAGTGTATCTTCTAGGAACATATTTAAATTTTGGAAGAAATATAACAATATTTTTAGATGTTATTGCACTTGTAATATTACTTTCTAAAACAACTAAAAAAGCATATACACAAGTATTTAAAAATAAAGTATTAGATGAAAATACATTAATTACAATTTCAGTTATTGGAGCATGTTTAGTAGATAAAGTTGCAGAAGGTGTTATGGTTATAACATTATATGAAATAGGAAAAATATTAGAAGCAAGAGCAATCGGAAAAACACGTAAATCTATTTCAGATTTAATGAATATAAAACCAGAATATGCAAATCTAAAAAATGGAGAAGAAATACAAAAAGTTAATCCAGAGGAAGTAAAAATAGGGGATATTATATTAATAAAAACAGGAGAAAAAATTCCGTTAGATGGTATTATAATAAAAGGAAATGCTGAAATTGATAATTCTTGCTTAACAGGAGAAAGTGCGTTAATAAAAGTAAAGGAAAATCAAGAAGTATTATCAGGTGGTATAAATGTAGAAGGACTAATAGAAGTAGAAGTACAAAAAACATATGAAAATAGTACAGTAAATCAAATTTTAAATTTAGTTGAAAATGCCACAGATAAAAAAGCTAAGACCGAAACATTTGTAGCCAGAGCTGCAAAAATATATACACCTATAGTATTAGGATTAGCAGTTATAGTAGCTATTTTTATGCCTATATTCTTTAAAGATATTACTTATAGTCAAAGTATATATAAAGCGTTGATTTTTTTAGTTATATCTTGTCCGTGTTCAATTGCTATATCTGTTCCACTTAGCTATTTTAGTGGAATAGGTAAAGCATCTAAAAGAGGTATATTAATAAAAGGTAGTGATTATTTAGATGGAATAAAAGATATAGGACAAATCATATTTGACAAAACTGGAACAATTACAACAGGACAGTTTAAAGTTAGCAGAATAAATGTATTAGATAGCAATTATAATGAAGAGCAGATTCTAAATTACTTTGCAATGGGAGAAAAATTTTCAAACCATCCAATTGCAAAATCAATCTTAAAAGAAGTAAGAGGAGAAGTTGATACAAGTAAAGTTGTAGATTTTACTGAAATATCTGGCAAGGGGTTAGAATATAAGTATGATGATAAAAATATAAAAATAGGAAATGAAAGTTTAGTTAAATATGAAGAAGAATTAAAAGAAGAATATGGAACTAAATTATATTTAAAAATAAATGAAAACGTAGTAGGAAGCTTACTTATAACTGATGAAATAAAACTAGATGCAAAAGAAACTATAGATAAATTAAAACAATTGGGTATCAAAACAAAGATGTTTACAGGAGATAAAAATAAAGTAGCAAACATTATTGCATCAGAAGTGGGTATTGATGAAGTTAAATCTGAAATGCTACCACAAAACAAATATGAGCAATTAGAAGAAGTTTTAAATTTAAATAATACAGGAAAAAAAGTTGCATATGTAGGAGATGGGATTAATGATAGTCCAGTTTTAGCAAGAGCAGATATTGGTATTTCAATGGGAGGTATTGGATCAAGTTCAGCTATAGAAGCTTCTGACATAGTAATCATGACTGATGAATTAGAAAAGATAGTAGAATCAATTAAAATATCAAAAAAGACTAATAAAGTAATTAAGGAAAACTTAACTTTTTCTATTCTAGTTAAAATTCTTATCTTATTACTAAGCTTATTTGGAATTGCTGATATGTGGGAAGCTGTTTTTGCTGATGTAGGAACTACATTAATTACTATTTTTAATACTATTAGAATTTTAAAATAAAGTATAGATTTTTAATAAAGGTATGTTATAATATACATATCTTTATTTTTATGGAGGAAAAATGAAACAAGTAATAAAACAAAAATTGTTAGAATTACAAGATGAAGAATATAAAGAATTTAACAGTAATTTATGCCCTAACACAAAAAATATTATTGGGATAAGAATTCCTATCCTTAGGAACTATGCTAAAGAATTATTAAAAAAGTATAATTTTGAAGAATTAATGGAAAATATAGATAATGAATATTATGAAGGAATTATGTTACAAGGAATGCTAATTGGACTTGCAAAGGAAGATTTTAGTACAATTTTAGAATATATTAAATGTTTTGTTCCAAAAATAAATAATTGGTCAGTATGTGATACTTTTTGTGCAGGGTTAAAAATAACTAAAAAACATAAACAAGAAATGTGGGATTTCATAAAAATATATCTTAAATCAAATAAAGAGTTTGAAATTAGGTTTGCAATAGTAATGATATTAGATTATTACATTGAAGAAGAATATTTAAGTAAGATTTTTAGAATATTTAATGAAACAAAAAGTGAATACTATTATGTCAAAATGGCTATTGCCTGGGCAATATCAATTTGTCTAATTAAATATTATGATGAGACTTTAGAATATTTAAAAAATACTAATATAGATGTTTTTACATATAATAAAGCCTTACAAAAGGGAATTGAATCATATAGAATAGATGACATCAAAAAACAAACTTTAAGAAAAATGAAAAAATAAACTGTAAAAAATCTTGATAAAAAAATTAATTATGATATATTAATATAAAGAAAAGAAAAAAGGAGTAAAAAACATGAGAAGAGGGAGAAGAGCTGTTTCAAAAAAACAGACTAAAGTAAAAAAGAAAATGACAAGTGAGGAAATAGAGAAAAAGAAGAAAAATATTGTAAAAAGTTTTTTTGTAATATTTGCACTTATTATAATTTTTGTAATTTTTATGATTGCAAATCATTTTATTGTATTAGATCACAACAAGAAAACAAATCTAGTTATTAATAATAAGAATGTAACATCAAATTTAAAAAATGACATCGTAATTGAAAACAATATTATATATTTATCTCAGGCAGATATAAAGAACTTTTTTGATAAACATATTTATAATGATAATGATACAAATCAAATAATAACAACATATGAAAAGAAAATAGCTGCTATTGGGTTTGAAAAAAATAAAATTACTATAAATGGTTCTAATAAAGAAATTTATTCACATGCTATAAAAAAGGACGAAATAGTATATTTACCAATATCAGAAATGACAGATGTATATGATATAGAAATTTCTAATATTGAAAAAACAAAAGTAGTAACAATGGATTCATTGGAAAAAGAACAAAAAAAAGCAATTGTAACTTCAAATGTTTCTGTTAGATCATCTACAAATTTTATTGCTAAAACTGTTGATAGAATAAAAAAAGGTGATTGCGTAATTGTTGTTTCATCAAATAAAGGATATACAAAGATTAGAACAGAAAATGGTAAAATAGGATTTATAAAATCAAATAAATTAGAAAATGAGTTTACAGTAAGAGAAAATTTAGAAGATGAAAAACAAATTGATGGGAAGATAAATTTGGTTTGGGATTACTTTTCTTTATATGGTTCAGCACCAGATAGAACATCAACTACAATTGATGGAGTAAATGTGGTATCACCAGCATTCTTCTATATTGATAAAAACGGAAATTTAAGAGAAAATATAGGTGAAAATGGAGAAGCATATATAAAATGGGCTCATGATAATGGATATAAAGTGTGGCCAATGTTATCAAATGCTGAAGCCGCAAAAGAAAGTCTATCTATTACTTCAAAAATTATGAATAATTATAATCTAAGACAAAAACTAATTGAAAGTATAATAGATAAATGTGTAAAATATAAGATAGATGGAATTAATGTAGATTTTGAAAATATGAAACAAGAAGATAAGGACATGTATTCTAGATTTATTATAGAATTAACTCCACGTTTAAAAGAAATAGGATTAATTACATCTGTGGATGTTACAGCCCCAGATGGAGGAGAAACTTGGTCAATGTGTTTTGACAGAAATGTAATAGGTGATGTAGCAGATTATATTGTATTTATGGCATATGATGAATATGGAGTATCTAGCACAAAACCTGGAACTACAGCAGGATATGATTGGGTTAAACTAAGTCTAAATAAATTCTTACAAACAGAAGAAATAAAATCAGAAAAAATAATATTAGCAATTCCTTTTTATACAAGAGTATGGACTACTAATGCAGAGGGAAAACTAATAAGTACTAATGCAGTTGCAATGAATAAATTAAATAATATAATTCCAGATGGTGCAGAAATAACATGGAATGATGAATTAAAACAAAATTATGTAGAATATGATGACAATGGTAATAAAAAACAGATTTGGATTGAAGATTTAGATTCACTAAAAGCGAAAGTATCACTTATTAATGAAAATAACTTAGCAGGAGTAGGATCATGGAAAAAGGACATGGAACTTGATGAGGTATGGCAAATGCTAAAAAAAGAGCTAAACATAAAAAAATAATCCCAATATAGCTTGACATTAGTATTTTTGACATATATAATACAAAAAAAGCACTTTTGGAGGTATTTTGACACATGCAAAATGAAAATGTATTTTTTACAACAGACAAATATAGTAATCTAACTGATGAACAGACAATATCTCAAATAAAACAAGGGGATAAAGAGGCTTTATCATATTTGTTACAAAAATATAAAGACCTTGTTAATATTAAAATAAGTAAATATTTTATGATTGGTGCAGAAAAGGAAGATATATTACAAGAAGGAATGATAGGGTTATTTAAAGCAATAAAAGACTTTAATCCAGAAAAACAAAATTCTTTTAAATCATTTGCAAATATATGTATAGAAAGACAATTGATAACAGCAATAAAATCTTCTAATAGACAAAAGCACATGCCACTTAATTCGTATCTTTCATTAAATATGGCTGCTTACGATAATAATGAAGAAGATAGTGTAGAATTAATAGATACTTTTAATAGTAAAACTATAGAAGATCCTTTGGAAACAATAATGAAAAAAGAATATTATAAAGAAGTAGAAAATGCAGTAAACAAAAGTTTAAGCAAATTTGAAAGACAAGTTTTAGAACAATTTTTAAAAGGTGAAAGTTATGTTAGGATTGCTGAAAAGTTAGATTCACCAGTTAAGTCAGTAGACAATGCAATTCAAAGAATAAGAAAGAAAGCGATTAAGAATATGTTTGATAATAATTTAGATAATTAAAAAAGAGTGTTGTACTTATATATAAATAATATATAGGTATAGCACTCTTTAGTTTTATATTAAATAAAGGAGGAAACAATGGAAGAACTAAAACCAGTAAATTGGAAAACAGAATCATTTATTAAAAATAAAGATAATATTAGTATCGGTTATATTGAACCAGATTATATTGAAGTTAATGAAGAACAAGATATAAATACAGAGTATAAAAAAATCAAAGCATTTCTAAATAGATATGTAGAAAGGTATTCAAAAAATAATAAAGTACCAATAGAGGATTTAACTATTGAATTTATTAATTATGGAAAAACTGAACTTGTATATGTGTTATCAGAAAAGACAGGTAAAAGAACAACTCTACTTGTTAAACAACCTGCTGTTCAATTAGAAAAAATTAAACAAGAAGCGCAAATTTAATTACTTTAGAAAAAAGAAGTAAAAATATTGTTGCGCCAATCGATTATTTTCAACTTGAAGATCAAGAACTGTTTGTAACTCCATATATTAATCAAGCAAGATGTATAGCAAGTTATAGGGATTGGGGAATGTATATTCCAGAACCATACTATAGATTTGAGAAATTTACAAAACAACAAGAAAAAATCGTTAATTCTTGTATGATTGCTAAATTAGTTAGTTTATATGATTTTACAAATAAAGAAGGGATAAGCTCTTGCAAATTAGGTGGTGGTGATTTTATGCTACCTAAAGGATGGGAAGAGTATGAGCCAACTATTGAAAATACTCTTAACGAATTGTATCTAATAGCAGCAAGAGAAAAAGTCAAATGTTCTTTCGATGAGTATATATCAATAATTAGAGATGAATTCTCAAGAGCAACAATAGATGAAAATCAAGAAAATTTAATTATTAATTTAAGAGGTCGTGTTCCTATGCAAATTGAGGATATTGAATCTGGTATTGAATTGGGAAAAACAATTATATATGACAAAAACACGAAATTTATAACAAATGAAGAGAATATTATAGAAGAAGATAATTTTGAACGTTAGGATTTTTTAGGAATACAAAAGTATTAAAAACAAATTATATTTATATTTGACAAATAAAACAATGTTTTTCTTTTTTATAATACTAATCATACCATGCCGACTTTTCTTTTTCAAGATAAAGACGAAGAAAATCAACCAGTTTATTTCTGATTGATTTCACACATTTACTGTTCAAAAAAATCGAACAGATTCGTTATTGGAGCTTCCAACGGGAATTGAACCCGTGACCTCAGCCTTACCAAGGCTGCACTCTACCAACTGAGCTATGAAAGCAAAAATATTAAATATTATTAATTATATAATAACAAAAATAAAAAGTAAAGATTTTCTATTGACTTTTTACTAAAAAGAGTTTAAACTATTATTATATGTAAAAACAAGTAAGAGAAAAGTAGAATAGCAATTACTAAAAGAGAGAAATTGGTCTTAGGCTGAAAACCAATTTCAAGAAAAACTATTTGAAAAACTAACTCTTCAATGTTTCTAGTGAAATAAGCTAGACGGACAAAGAAACGTTATATTCTTATAATTAAGTAAAAATTAGGATGGAACCGTGTATATATAGCACTCCTATAGATAAAAATATCTATTAGAGTGTTTTTATTATTTTTAAAGAAAAAAATAGGGAGGGGTATTTATGATAAAAATTAGTTTAAAAGATGGAAGTATTATTGAAGTAGATAAAGGAACTTCTATAATTGAAGTAGCAAGAAAAATAAGTGAAGGATTAGCAAGAGTAACTACTTGTGGAGAAGTAGATGGAAAAATAAAAGACCTAAGATATGAATTAAAAGAAGATTGCAATTTAGTAATTCATACTTTTGCAGAAGAAGATTTAGAAGGAAAGAAAGCATATTGGCATACATCGTCTCATATTATGGCACAAGCTGTACAAAGATTATTTCCAGGCGTGAAATTTGCCATAGGACCAGCTATTGATGAAGGATTTTATTATGATTTTGATGTAGAAAAACCATTTACAGATGAAGATAAAGTTAAAATAGAAGAAGAAATGAAGAAAATCATAAAAGAAAATATAAAAATTGAAAGATTTTCTCTTTCAAAACAAGAAGCTTTGGAACTAATGAAAAATCAGCCATATAAAAAAGAATTAATAGAAGAATTACCAGAAAATGAAGAAATCAGTTTTTACAAACAAGGTGACTTTACAGACCTTTGTGCAGGACCACATTTAGAAAATACTGGAAAAATTAAAACTATAAAAATACTATCTTCTTCTGGTGCTTATTGGAGAGGCAGCGAAAAAAATAAAATGCTACAAAGAATTTATGCTATATCTTTTCCAAAAGCTAGCTTATTAGAAGAATATATGAAAATATTAGAAGACAGAAAAGCAAGAGATCATAGAAAGATAGGCAAAGATTTAGAATTGTTTATGACACATCCATTAGTTGGAGCAGGACTTCCTATGTATTTACCAAATGGCGCAACAATAAGAAGAATTTTAGAAAGATATATACAAGATAAAGAACTAAAATTAGGATATGAACATGTTTATACACCATCACTTGCAAATGTTGACTTGTACAAAACTTCTGGACATTGGGAACACTACAAAGAAGATATGTTTCCAGTTATGAAAATGGAAAATGAGGAAATGGTTTTAAGACCTATGAACTGTCCTCATCACATGTTAGTTTATAAGAACAAGATGCATTCATATCGTGATTTACCAATAAAAATTGGTGAACTTGCACATGATTTTAGATATGAAGATAGTGGAAGTGTATGTGGATTAGAAAGAGTTAGACAAATGTGTCAAAATGATGCACATCTTTTTGTAAGACCAGATC
>CAUBRZ010000002.1 GCA_958438515.1 uncultured Clostridium sp.
ATATATACTACATATTTTATTTAATTCTTCTTCTGCATATAAATATCCTATTGCATTATTTAATCTCAAGGATTTATTATCAGTTGTGCTTATTGGTTCTTCACTTATTAATACTATTTCATTATTTTCTTTACTTAATACTCTCCATTTGATATTATCATTTGATGTAAATGTTTGTGGTGTAGCATATCCAGTTCCTCCTGTTGTTCCTGTTCCTTTTTTTGATGTATATGAATGTGTTGTTCCTGCTTTATAATTTACATAATCTCCCACATTTACTTGTGAACTTAAATTTCCTGTTACTTTAATTGCTTCTGATATTGTTTCGTTTTTGTTCCCTGCATTATCTGTTGTTAACACATGTAAATAATACGTTCCTATTGTTGTAAATTCACGTGATAATATTTGATCATTATTACTAAATGTTCCTTTATAACTACTCTCGTCTGTTCCTATATATTCACTTGTTGTATTATATTCCCATTTACATTTTGATATATTTATTCCACTTTGTGCATTTTTGCTATCTGCTTGCTCATCTGTATGTGTTACTGTTACTTGTACTGATTGCCCTATACCTAAACTTGTTGTACTAAGTTTTATTGTTGCATTTTTAGGTGCTAATTTATCTATATTAGCTACATTTATTGTTGTTGCTCCTCCAAATTCTAATAATTCATTTTGAAGTCTTACAAATAAACTTCCATTATCTTTAAAAGTTATTGGTTCTGTATATGTTTTCCAATTTGTTTTTCCATCTAATGAATATTGTATTGTGTATTTTGATAATTCTTTGTTATTTACCTTTACAGTTACTTTTACTTCTCCATTTGTCCAGTCATCTGGGTCACATATTCCTTCTATATCACTCTGTTTTAAATCTGGTGGTGTTGTTTCTCCTGTTTTTCCTATAAATTCCACTGCTTCTTGTGTTATTTCATATACATACCCTTCTTTTTGGGTTGTAACTATTATTGTTTCATTATTTATTCTTTTTGGTTCTTTAAATCTATTGTCTTTTTTTATCTCTTTTTCATACCTATCCATGTATTCTCTAGTATCAAAATTTTCTGTTTTTTGTTCTATTTGTAATTCTTGTCCTATTAACTCCAGTTCTTCTTTATATTCTGCCTTTTTACTTTCTTCTTTTGCTATATTTGCTTTATTTAATAATCCATTTTCTCCTGTTAGGGTTGCTACACTTATGACTGCTAAGATAAATAATACTATTATAGTTATTATCAATGCTATTAATGTTATACCTTTATTTTTTTGTAATTTCATCTTCTTCTTCCACCTTCTTTTGTAGTTAAATTGCAGGATAACCTGTAATTTTAATATACAATATTTTACTTGAAATTACAATAAAATTTACTTATGTTTCATAATTGTAAAATAAAAGAAATATTTTGGTAACAATCGCAGTTTGTTCCTGCAAGTTTATTGTATTTTTTATTATATAATATAACAAATAATTTATTTGAGGTAATATATAGAAAATTAATAAAAATTTCACAACCACAAATCTGTTTCAAATTAGATTTATTATGAAGCATAATTAGAGGTATAAAATTATATTAATTTTATACCTCTAATATTTTTAATCTTCTAAATATTTTTTCAAAAATCTACCTGTATAACTTTTTTCATTTTTACAAATCTGTTCAGGTGTTCCGGCAAGCTACAATTTCTCCTCCTGCATCTCCACCTTCTGGACCTAAATCTATAATGTTATCACAAGTTTTTATTAAATCTAAATTATGTTCTATTACAATAATCGTATTCCCCGTATCTACTAATCTTTGTAATATATCTACTAATTTGTGTACATCTGCTATATGAAGTCCTGTTGTTGGTTCATCTAATATATAAAGTGTTTTTCCTGTAGCTCGTTTAGATAATTCTGTAGCAAGTTTAACTCTTTGTGCTTCTCCTCCTGATAATGTTGTAGATGGTTGTCCGAAGTTTTATATAACCGAAGACCTACATCATATAATGTTTGTATTTTTTGTTTTATTTTTGGTATTTTATCAAAAAATACTAAAGCTTCTTCTACTGTCATATCTAATACATCTGCTATCGTTTTTCCTTTATACTTAACTTCTAAAGTCTCACGATTATACCTTTTTCCTTTGCAAACTTCACATGGTACATAAATATCTGGTAAAAAATGCATTTCTATTTTATGAACACCATCTCCGTTACAACTTTCACATCTTCCGTCCTGCTACATTAAAACTAAACCTTCCTTTTTGATATCCTCTCATTTTTGCTTCTTCTGTTGCTGCAAATATATCACGTATTAAATCAAATACACCTGTATATGTTGCTGGATTTGAACGTGGTGTTCTTCCTATTGGTGATTGATCAATATTGATTATTTTATCAATATTTTGTAATCCTTTTACTCCTTTGCATTTACCTGGCTTTTCATTTGAACCATTTAATTCTTTTGCTACTGTTTTATATAAAACCTCATTTACTAGTGTTGACTTTCCGAGAACCTGATACTCCTGTTACACAATTAAATACACCTAATGGAAACTGTACACTTATATTTTTCAAATTGTTTTGTGTTGCTCCTTGTACCTCTATCACTTTTGTTTTTAGATGTTTTCTTCTTGTCTTTGGAACTTCTATTTTTTTTCTTTTACTTAAGTATTGTCCTGTAATAGATTCTTTTACTTGTTTTATTTCCTCTGCAGTACCGTTGAGCCATAACTTTTCCACCATGTGTTCCAGCACCTGGTCCTATATCTATAATTTGATCAGCAGCATACATAGTATCTTCGTCATGTTCCACAACTAAAAGAGTATTTCCTAAATCTCTTAATTTTTTTAATGTCGCTAATAATTTATCATTATCTCTTTGGTGCAAACCTATACTTGGTTCATCTAATATATATAATACTCCTGTTAGACCAGATCCTATTTGAGTCGCCAAACGTATTCTTTGTGCTTCTCCCCCTGATAAAGTTCCTGCACCTCTAGATAATGTTAAATATTCTAGTCCTACATCTATCAAAAATTGTAATCTTTGATTTATTTCTTTTAATATAAGTTCTGAAATCATTTTTTGTGTTTTACTTAATTCTAGATTGTCTAGATATTCTTTTATTTGTTTTATTGACATTTCTGTTAATTCATTTATATTTTTGTTTCCGACTTTAATTGCTAATATTTCTGGTTTTAATCTTGCACCATTACATGCTGGACAATGAGAATTTGTCATATACATTTCATAAAAATCTCTCATTCCCTGTGATTTTGTTTCACTATGACGCCTATCTAGTGTTGGTATCACTCCTTCAAAGGGTGCTTTAAATTTTCTTGTTCCTGCATATGATTTATATTCAAAATCTATTTCTTCTTCTCCTGTACCATATAATATTTTTTCCATGAACCAACGAGGTAAATCTTTTATCTTTTTATTTTTAATTTCTACATCATAATGTTTAGCAATACTTTCAAAATACATTTTTGCCATTGTATCACCTTTTTTCATCGTGCTTGCACCAAAAGCTTTTACTCCATCATATAAAGTTTTGCTTTTGTCTGGTATTATTAAATCTTCATCCATTTTCATTAAATATCCTATTCCTGTACAGCTTGGACATGCTCCAAATGGATTATTAAAAGAAAACATTCTAGGTGTAAGTTCTGGAAAACTGAACCCACAATCTGGACAAGCATAATTACAACTATATAAAATCGGTTTATTACCAACTACATCTATTAAAACTAAATTTTCTGCATGTTTTAATGCTACTTCTACTGATTCTGTCAAACGACTTATTATATCTTTCTTTATAACTAATCTATCCACTACTAATTCTATTTCATGTTTCTTTTTTCTATCAATTTGAATATCATCTTGACCTAGTTCGTAAACTTCACCATCAATTCTCACTCTTACAAATCCTTCTTTTTGATATCCTTCTAATTGTTTTGTATATTCTCCCTTACGTCCTCTTACAACTGGTGATAATACTTGTATTTTTGTCCCTTCTGGTAATGCCATTATATTATCTATTATTTGATCTATAGTTTGTTTTTCTATTTTTTTACCACAATTTGGGCAATATGGAACACCAATACGTGCATATAATAAACGTATGTAATCATATATTTCTGTAACTGTTCCTACTGTTGAACGAGGATTTTTTGATGTTGTTTTTTGATCAATTGATATTGCTGGTGATAAACCGATCTATTCTTTCTACATCAGGTTTTTCCATTAATCCTAAAAATTGTCTTGCATATGAAGACAAACTTTCCACATATCTTCTTTGTCCTTCTGCATACAAGGTATCAAAAGCTAAAGAAGATTTACCAGAGCCTGAAAGTCCTGTTATTACTACTAATTTATCTCTTGGGATTTCTAAATCTATATTTTTTAAGTTATGTTCTTTTGCACCTTTTATTATTATTTTATCATTCATTTTTTGCCCCCTATTTTTAATAAAAAGCATAATAAAAGCAGTTTTATTTTTAAGCTTTTCTTTAAAAATTTTTACTGCTTCTATTATACTATATGTTATTTGTAAAAACAAGAGTTTGGTATATTGTTTCTTAAAAAATTCCTACAATTTCTCCGTTTTTATCTATATCTATACTTTCTGCTGCTGGTACTTTTGGAAGTCCAGGCATTGTCATAATTTTTCCTGCAAGTACTACAATAAATCCTGCTCCTGATTTTAATTCTACATTTCTAACATGAATATTATAATCATTTTTACATTCTAAATTTTTGGCATCATCAGAAAAAGAATATTGTGTTTTTGCTATACATACAGGTAAATTTTCATATCCTAATTTTTTTATTCTTTCTATTTGTTGTCTTGCTTCTGTAGAATATTCGACATCTTTTGCTCCATAAATTTTGGTTGATACTTTTAGGATTTTTTCTTCAATAGAATCTTTCTCTTCATACATGTATCTAAATTCTTCTGGTTTTTCTACTAATTCAACTAATTTAGTAGCAATATCTGTTGCACCTTCTCCACCTTTTGCCCATCCTTCTACTAAGCTTACTTCTACTCCTTTTTGAGCTAGTTTTTCCTTTATAAAATCTATTTCTCTTTGTGTGTCATAATTATATTTATTTAATGCTACAATCACATTTAATCCAAATTTATTTTTTAAATTATCAATATGGCGATATAAATTATCAATTCCTTTTTCTATACCTTTAATATTTTCTTCTTGTATTTTATCTTTTTCTATACCCCCATGATATTTAATCGCTTTTATTGTTGCAACTAATACAACTGCATCTGGTTTTAACATGGCTTTTCTACATTTTATATCTAAAAACTTTTCTGCTCCTAAATCTGCACCAAATCCTGCCTCTGTTATTGTATAATCTGCTAATTTTAGTGCCATCTTAGTTGCTATTATACTATTACATCCATGAGCTATGTTAGCAAATGGCCCTCCGATGTACAATAGCTGGTGTATGTTCTAAGGTTTGTACTAAATTTGGCTTTATAGCATCCTTTAATAAAACTGTCATTGCTCCTTGTGCATTTAGTTGTTTACAATATATTGGTTCATTTTTCTTATTATATCCGAACAAGAATGTTTCCAAGCTTTTCTTTTAAATCTTCTAAATTTTTTGCTAAACATACAATAGCCATAATTTCAGATGCTACTGTTATGTCAAATTTATCATGTCTTGGAACTATTTTGGTTTCTCCAGACAAACCTGTTTCTACTTCTCTTAGTTGTCTGTCATTTAAGTCCATACATCTTTTCCATACAACTTTATCAAATTCCAATTCATTTCCAAAATATATATGGTTATCTATTAAACTTGCAAGTAAATTATTAGCTGCTGTCATAGCATGTATATCACCTGTGAAATGTAAATTTATATCTTCCATTGGTGCAATCTGTACTTTTCCTCCTCCTGTTGCTCCTCCTTTTATTCCAAAAACAGGACCTAAAGATGGTTCTCTTAAAGCTAATATTGATTTTTTCCCAATTTTTCTTAATCCATCTGCAATAGCAATTGACATAGTAGTTTTTCCTTCTCCTAATGGAGTTGGACTAATTGCTGTTACTAAAATTAATTTTCCATCTTTTTTATCTTTTCTTTTTTCATAAACTTCATTTGATATTTTCGCTTTATATTTTCCATATAATTCTAAATCTTCCTTTTCTATTTCCACTTTTTCTGCTATTTTTTCAATATCTTCTAATTTTGTATTTCTTGCAATTTCTATATCTGTCATAACTGTCTCCTCCTTATTTTAAAATAACCGTGCTGTTTTTTATTTATAACTTACATCTATGATAATAATCCTACTATTAGTCCTATTAATGCTCCTACAAATACTTGTACTGGTGTATGTCCCAATACCTCTACTAGTTTTTCTGATACTTCTAAACCAGTTAATCCGAGGGGTTTCAATTAATTTATTTAAAAGTGCTGCTTGTTTTCCTGCTGCTCTTCTTACTCCGACATGCATCATACATAACAATAAATGCTACAATTACTGCTAATGCGAAAATTGGTGAATCAACTCCTTGGTATTTTCCAATTAATGTTGCTAAACCTGACACGACAGCCGAATGAGAACTTGGCATACCTCCTGCTCCCATAATCCTTTTAAAGTTAAATTTTTTAGTTGTTACCAAGTCATACACTAATTTAAATAATTGTATGCCAAACCATAGAAAAAATGGTATATATATATATTTGTTTTGTATAAATCCCTCAAAATTGTTCATTTTCTCTTTTTCTCCCTTTTATTTTTTATTATTCTGCCTCAAAGTCTTCTTCTTTTATCTGTGAATCTTTTTCAACTAACATTGTTATTTTCTTTTCAGCAGTATCTAATATTTTGCTACATTCCTTTGATATTTTTATTCCTTCTTCGAATTTTTCTACTGAAGTATCTAAACTTAATTCTCCTGTTTCTAACTCTTTCACAATTTTTTCCAAATCTTCTATTTGTTCTTCAAAACTTTTATTCATTTTTATTCTCCTTTGCCTTTATTTATTGTACCTTTGCTTGTTTTCTTCCATCTAAAAATCTAATATCTATTATATCTCCTTGCTTTAACATTTCTTTGCTTTTTACCACTTTCCCATCTTTTTGTGTTATAGAATATCCTCTGGCTAAAGTTTTTAAAGGACTTAACGTATCTAGTTTTGCGACTAATTCTATATATTTTGTTTTTTCTTTTTCTTGTTTTAGTTTTATTAAATTTTCCAATTGTTTTATGTTTTTATCTAATTTTAGATAATTATCATTAACTTTTTTTAACGGATCTTTAAAAACTGAACTTGACATACACTTTTCATATCTCATTTTCATAAGCTCTATTTTCTTTATTAAAGACATTCTCAATCTATCTTGATAACTATCTATTTTTCTTCTTACTTCATATACATCTGGAACTGCTAACTCTGCTGCAGCAGATGGAGTTGGTGCCCTTAAATCTGCTACAAAATCTGCTATTGTAAAATCTGTTTCGTGCCCTACAGCAGATATTATTGGAATTTCTGAATTATATATGCTATTTGCAACAACTTCTTCATTAAATGGCCATAAATCTTCTAAAGAACCTCCACCACGTGCTAAAATTAAAACATCTGCCAATTTGTTTCTATTCATAAATTCAATTCCCTTAGCTATTTCTTCTGCTGCGCCCTCTCCTTGTACTGGTACTGGCAAAAGTCTTATATATACATTTGGATTTCTTCTTGTAGATACATTTATAATATCCCTTATAACCGAACCTGTTTTAGATGTTAAAACCCCTACTACTTTTGGCATAAGAGGTATTGGTATTTTATGTTCTTCTTTAAATAATCCATCCTCTTCTAGTCTTTGTTTCATTTCTTGATATTTTGCATATAAATCTCCGTATACCATCTTCTTCCATAGCTCTTACATAAACTTGATATACTCCATCTCTTTCAAAAACAGAAACACTACCTAAAATCATAACTTTCATACCATCTTTTGGCATGAAAGTTAATTTTTGTGCATTAGATTTAAAACAGATGCATTTAACTAAAGAATTTTCATCCTTTAATGTAAAATACATATGCCCTGTATAATGATTTTTAAAATTTGATATTTCTCCTTTTAGTAATATATTATTTAAATATTCATCATTTGCTATTTTATCTTTTATATAACTATTTAAATCAGAAACTGTAATTGCTAAATTTGCATATTTCATATATTTTCTTCCTTTTTATTGTTTTATAATACTTGCTAAAATTCCATTTACAAAGTTTTTCGAAGTATCTTCACCATACCTTTTCGCAAGTTCTACTGCCTCATTAATTACTACTTTATAAGGAATATCTTTATATTTTATTTCATATATTGCAAGTTTTAATATCGCTAAGTCTATTTTTGATATTCTATCTATTTTCCAATCTGATTTTAAATTATTTTCAATTTTTTCTAAAATATCTTTTTCATTTTTCTTTATTCCCAAGACAGCATCTTGAATATACTCTATAGCTTTTTTATCTGTTATTTCATTTGTTTCTATATATAAATCTATCTTTTCTTGTAATTCTTCTTCTTTTTGAATTTCTAAACTATAAATAAGTTTAAAGGCTTGCTCTCTTATTTCTGATCTATTCATATTTCTTTCCCTTCTAGTATTTTTGCTTTTACATTTTATCTATAAAGCTTTTTAGTTTGGATTTTACATAGTCTTTGTTTTGTTGTACATAATTTCCTATGAAAGCTCCTAAAAATAATATAACAACTGCTAATATTAAATCATGTAATCTAGTAACTAGAATTAATATTGCAACTATTAATCCAATAATTGCTCCTTTAAATTGCTCCCAAAATTCTTTTATTCCGTTCATTTTGTATCACATTCCTTTCTTACTTAATTGACTAAAATGTTTTATTCTTCTTCTTTTGGAGAGACCCTTTTTACAGTAATATTTACTTCTTTTACCTCTAAATCTGTTGCTGTTTTTACTTTTTCTTTTATCTTAGTTTGAAGATTTGAAGACAAATCTTTTATTATAGCATCTGAACTAACAGTTAAATTAACAAATACTTTTACATTGTTTTCTCTATCTAATTCTACTCTAGTAGCAACTTCTTCTGCACTTTGAAAATTTAAAGCTACAGAATTTACTAAATTTTCAATTGTTTCTTTTGATATCATAAGTTTTCCACTTTCGTTTTCTAGTAAAACACCTTGTCTTACCTTATCTTTATCCTTAGAACTTGAGTCAAAAAAGATACATTTAATAGAAAGTAATATAAATAAAACACTAAGTCCTAGTAATACCTTACCTGATGTATCTCCTACTATTAATTTATGAATAATATCTCCAACTAGTGATATATCTAACCATCCAAATATTAATAAACATAATATGATAGATAATATTAACATTATATTAGAATATATAATTAGCGTAATTTTTTCTATAATTTTCATTTCCATTATTCTCCTTTTCTTCCTTTATTTTATTCTTCTTCTTTTTCTTCTTTATTGTCTATATCGTCCATTTCTTCTTTTGAAATATCTGTATTTACACCTTGTATATGAACATTTACTTCTTCTACCTTTAGTCCAGTCATATTTTCAACTGCTTTTTTTACTCTATTTTGAATTTCAAAAGCTACATCTGGTATTCTAGTTCCATATTCCACTATAATATTTACATCTATTTTAGCTGTCCCCTCATTGACTTCTACTTTTATTCCTTTTGCTAAATTTTTCTTTCCACTAAATACTTCTGATATTCCTCCTGCAAATCCTCCTGCCATTCCAGCTACTCCTGCAACTTCTGATACAGATACACCTGCAATTACTGCTACTACATCATCTGATATTTTTATTTCATCATTTGTTGTATCTATTTGATTATCTACTATTTCTTCATTTTCTTCTTTTTGTTTACTCATTTTACATTCCTCCTTTTGATACCTTTTTACAATAAAAAAGATATACTTGTAATTTATATTCCAAGTATATCAATTTTTTACTCTTTTTACAACTATTTTAATTAATTTTTTTAATAAACTTACTTTTATTTTATAATTTTTTTTGGTACTTTAATTTTATTTAATTCTTCATAATTATAAGTTTTATAATTTACATTATCTTTATTATAATAATTTCCTTGGAAGTAATATGATAATGTTGTTCCATCTTCTCGTTCAAAAATATAGGTTTTACCATTGTCATTATAAGCTATATCTACTTTTTCTCCTATTTTTATTTTATCAATTGCATTTACTAATTTTATTATTAAATCTTTATCCTGTGTTTTATAATAGGTATATCCTGCTTCTGTTTCTTCTTTAACTCTTACACATATAACGTTATTACTATTGTTTGATATTTGTTTTTTTATTTCTTTTTGTTCTGTACCATTGTTTTTTAATATAAAATAAATACTAGCAACTACTAAGACAATTAAAAGTAAACTCAATAATATAATAATATTTTTTTTCATCTCTTTCACCTATATTATTTATTTTTCAATATATCCTTCTATTGATTTTGTATACATGTTATCTGTTATTGTTTGATATCTTTCTCCTTTATAATCATCAGTAAATCCATTATATGCTTTATAAACATCTCCTGTTTCTGTATCATAAACTCGTTCATACCCTAAGATAGCATCACTTTGTTTTTGACTCATTATATCATAAGTAGCATTTCTTGATTCCCATGAAGACATTATAATATCTGATGTTTGATTACATATATTTCTAACATTTTGGAAATTTTTCATTACTGAATCTTGTTGGTTGTAAAATTGATTAATAAAAGTATCTGTAAATTCCAAAGATGAAACTATTTTATTTAATGGCTCTTCCCAATCTATAAATTCATCTTTAGGAGATGTTATAAATATTGTATTATATACATTTAAGTAATATATATCAATTTTATTACCAGAAAATCCATTTTCATAAACATAATATGGTCCAGGATCATATACATAAGCAGTAAATAATCCTTCTGCTTCTTTTCCATTTTCATTACTAAATGTTGCTCTTAATATATCTCCTCCAATAGAAGCTGTACCTATTTTTTCTATAGTATTAAAATTGTTCAAAGTAGGAAATGTAAATGTATCAGTATTATTTAATGGTCCCATTTCATTGAAAATCTTATAAAATCCTTCTGTTGTTTTATCTTCTATAACTGCTGTTTTTGCAAACATTTGATTTGGGTAAAATCTTTGTTGGAAATTTTTTGCTGCTTGTGATTTATTATATCCTTCTGTTTTCATATTAAAGAAAAATTGATATGCAGGATCTTCTGGATTATAAGCTTTAATTGTATAATGAATACAATCTCCTAGAACGTCAACTTTCCATCCTTCTGGTATATCTAATGAGACCAAACCATTATTAAATTTGGTATAGTTAATTTTTTTTGTTTCACTTTCTTTTATTTTAATTCCTTCTTTTTTCGTAATACCTCCATTGTTATTGGAACTATTACCATTATTATTGTTATTATCTTTTATAAATATCCCCCCTATAATTATTATTAACACAGCTATTATACTAGCAATTATTATTTTAAATTTATTATTTTTTATCTTCTCCATATTTATTATTCCCCTTCTAAAGTTTTCTTTGCATGTATTACAACTCTATACTTATTATTATTCGCACAAGTAGATAATGTTAAAATACTATCTTTTTCTGAAACATCTATTCCAAAATCCTTTATACTTCGTTTTTTTATAGTTTCTTCAAACTCTTTAAATTTTGTTTCATCAGCAAATTCTGTTTGAATGTAATAGTCTTCGCTCTCTATTTGATAAACAGAAAATACTTTATAAATACAATTTTCATTTTCTGTTTTAAATATAATATCCGTATTTTCTTGATTATCATACCAACTAGAGTTTAAGGCTTTTTTTAAACTTCCAAACATTGAATCATCTCTTCTATTATGTCCATAAATTATAATATTTTTATCTGTTCCATCAAATTTGTTTCTGTAATCTGCAAAAATCCATCCTGCTGAATTATCACTTTTGTCGAAACTATGTGTTAGATAAAAATCATTGTTTTGGGTTTTTACTATTGGGTATTCTACCTTAGTATCATTTACTTTTATCCATGCAACAGTCTCGCTATTTTGTTCTTTCAGTGATTTAAAGTCTACAATATATTTATTGTTATTTTCTATTGCTATACTACTATTTATTTTATCTACTATATCTTTATTAGTATTATTTTCTTTATACCAATTATATATTTTCATTCCAGAATATATTAATATACAAAATAATATTAGATAAATAATAAAAGTTAAAATTGTTTTTTTCTTATTTTTCTTACTTGTGTCTTTCTTTACATTTTTGTTATTATTTTTAACTTTTTTCATAGTTCTTCCCTTCTAATTTTATTACTAACTACTGGTATCATAAGTATTACCAATAAATTTATTGTAAATACTATGCAATATTTCATAATGTTATCACTTGTCTTTGGATTTAAAGTATTTTCGTTGCTTTTTTCTATTGAAATAGTTTTACTAGCTATTGCATAATTTGAAAAGCTTGATGTATTAAATATTATTGTATTTTTTTCTTTATCATAAGTTGTTGGTATAATTTCATAAGTTCCATCATGTTTTTCGTGAACAATCACTATTTCGTTACCATCAACACCTTCTTCTAATTTTAATGTAATTTTTGCTGGACTATTTAATTCTCTTAATTCATTTGTCCAAACATCATTTTCTGTTCCTTTATATATAACTTGATCTAAGTTGATATCTAAATATGAAGATATGTTATACCCTTTTGCTGCTTCTTTAAAATTTGAAATTTTATCTTGTTTTAGTTCAACATCTCTTACTGATAATATTACAGAACCTGTATCAATTTCATTATCTGTTATTTCTATATTACCTGACTGTATTTTTTCTGATTGTGTTTTCACTTTGTCTTCAACTTTTGTAAATAATGCTGATAAATGTAAAGGTGTAGCTGGCATATTAAATGTAAATGTACTTTGTTTATCATTTACAGCTTCAATTCTTGTTCCATTTAATGATGTTGATGTTAATTGATATCCATAATTAGGAATTAATTTTATTGTAACTTCCAATCCTGGCTTTATCCTAACTTCTCCTGTTGTTTGCGTTTTTTCTAGATAAGCATCATTATATTTAGGATATTTTTGCATTCCAAATCCTCTATCTTCTTCAACATATTCTTGCATTTGTTTTGATGTTAATATAGTACCATCTTCTAATTTTACCGATAATATCTCAACATCGCCATGTTGAACTAGTGAGTCTTGCCCAAATTTTTTTCCTGTATAATCCCAAGAAATAGGCATATTTATATTTTTATTTAATCCTCCACATACTACTTCTATATTATATAAAGTTTCATGATTAACAGTATATTTAGCTATATCAGTTACTCCAGTTATATCCATAGCTACACCATTAATTTTAATTGAGGAAATTGTTTTTCCAAATTCAACTGTTATTTGTATTTCATCTTGACTTTTTTTATCAATTTCTTTAGTAGAATTTATTTTCGATGTTTCCATACCATCATTAAATTTAATGTTATTTATTAAAACATCAGCAATATTTCCATTTGTAGAAATTGCATTAACTGTTACATTTTCTTTAGTCTGTCCTGCTTGTTGTCCTCCAAGGTTTTCTATTTCTATATTTAACACTCCTGAAAATTCACTCGAACTAAGTTTAAAATAATTATTTGCAGGTATTGTATGTGCTACTCCATTTATCATTAAACGTATTTTATTATTATTTGGATTTTCTATCATCAAATAATATTCATATTCATTTAAATCAATTTGCACATTTTTTTCTGTGATATTTATATTTTCATAATTTTTACTAACATTTTCACTTTTTTTATATAATCCTACTTCTACATTTGATGTATTATAATAGATTTTGTTGTTTCTTATCTCTCCATTTTTAAAGTCCAATGTAGTATTATTTTGTGCATAAGATTTATTTGCTACAATTGGGATAATTGCATTTACCATTAAGCATATTATACATATTATTGATAAAATTTTAATTTTTTTCATTATCCTCACTTACCTTCCTTAATATTTTTATATTTATATTTTATCATATTATAATTTATAGTCTATTATTTTTACCAATTTTTCCATGATATTTTGGTAATTGATTTTTTTGTTTTTTTATGCTATTGTATTAATAGTTATAAATACTAAAAATATTAATTATGGGGGCGTTTTATGACTTTTTGTGAACAATTAAATAAATATATAGAACAAGTAGATTGTACTTCACAAGAACTTGTCAATGCATCTGGTTTGTCTTCTACTGTTATTAGTCGTTATCGTAATGGAGATAGATCTCCAAGAATAAAAAGTAAACAATTAAAACAGCTAGCAGATGGCTTATATAAAATCAGTTGTGATAAAAAAATAAACATATCTTATGAAGATATTTACAATACTCTATCAACTGCATTAAATGATGTTAGTATTGATTTTGAACAATTAAGTAAAAATTTCAATGAAATAATTATAGCTTTAAATATTAATATTGCTGAATTATCTCGTTTTATTGGTTATGATGCTTCTTTTATTTCTAAAATTCGTACTGGAAATATAAAACCATCAAAACCAAAAGATTTTATTAAATTGGTATGTAACTTTATAGTATCAAAATACAATTCTCGGAGATGATAAGAAAACCATATCAATTCTTACCAATTGTCCAATATCTGATTTAAAAGATGATTCTAATTATCTTTTAAATTTAATAAATTGGTTTTCTACTAACTCAACACAAAATGATAGTTATATTAATGATTTTTTAAATAATCTAGACTCATTTGATTTAAATGAGTACATAAAAGCTATACATTTTAATGATCTAAAAGTACCATTTGTTCCTTTTTATAAATCTAGTTCAAAATCTTATTATGGTATAGAAGAAATGAAAAAAGGAGAATTAGATTTTTTTAAGGCTACTGTCCTTTCTAAATCAAATGAACCAATTTTCATGTGTAGCGATATGCCTATGGAAGATATGGCTCAAGATATTGAATTCGGAAAAAAGTGGATGTTTGCAATTGCTATGACTCTAAAAAAAGGACTTCATTTAAATATAATTCATAATTTAGACAGACCATTTAATGAAATGATGTTAGGATTAGAAAGTTGGATACCAATTTATATGACAGGACAAGTTTCGCCTTATTATTTAAGAGGTTTTCAAGATTCTGTTTATTGTCATTTCAACTACGTATCAGGTGCAGTTGCTCTTACTGGAGAATGTATCAATGGTTATCATGATAAAGGTAAATATTTTTTAACAAGTAATAAATCAGATGTTGCTTATTATAAAGAAAAAGCTACATGTCTACTAGATAAAGCTACACCTCTTATGAAAATTTATACTGCTGAATCCAAAAGTGCCTTTGAAGCATTTATGACTTCAAGTATTAATACCACTAAGAATCGTAGAAGAATTTTATCTTCTCTTCCTATTCATACAATTTCTGATGAATTGCTTTTAAAGATCTTAAAACGTAATAATGTCACAGATAAAGACATAAAAAATATAACAGAATCTATAAACAAGCAAAAACAAATAATAGAAAAAGTACTAGACTCTAATATTCTTGAAGATGAAATACCTAAACTTTCAAAAAAAGAATTTAATAATCATCCTGTAAAGCTTTCTCTTTCAGATAGTTTTTATGAAAATAACGTTTATTATAATTATGAAGAATATCTAGAGCATTTAAAATCGACAAAAAAGTATGCTAAAAATACTTCAAACTACAAGTTAAATATAAGTTCTAATCATACATTTAGAAATATCCAGATTCTTATTTGCAAAAATAATTGGGTTATGATTTCTAAAGATAACAGCCCATCTATTCATTTTGTAATTAATCATCCAAAACTTAGAGATGCAATTGAACACTTTATTCCTCCTGTTGTTGAATAAAAGTACAAAGTCACTACTTAAAGTGACTTTATACTTTTATTATTTAAATTTATTAATTTTCCTGCTCTTTTAGTAATAATCATACATATTATTCTAGTTAAATTTTTCAAATTGTTTTATTATATTTCCTCTTAAGAAATCCCCTACTGGCATTTTTTTTGCATTTTCGCCTTGAATTTCTATAACTTTAATAATTCCTTCTTTTGCTTTTATAAATAACCCAATTTTAGAATCAGATAAAATAACTGTTCCATTTTCTAATTTATCAATATTTTCATCTATTATTTCCTCTTGTTCTATTTTATTATTATCTAATAACTCAACTTTCCAGAATTTTATTTTCTTACCATTTAAAAATGTATATGCTCCCATAATTGGATTTAATCCTCTAATTAAATTCTTTATTTCTCTGGCTGTTCTTTCTTCCCAATTTATTTTAGCAATTTCTTTTTTCAACATAGGTGCAATTGAAAAATCCCCTTGTTGCTTTTGCCTAGGAGCTGTATTATCTTTAATCTTTTCTAAAGTTTCTACAAGTAATTTTCCACCAATTTTAGATAATCTATCCCATAATTCTCCTGTTGTTTCATCTTCTCCAATTGTTACTTCTTGTTTTAATATAATATCTCCTGTATCCATTCCTTCATCCATATACATTGTAGTTATTCCTGTGGTTTTATCTCCATTTATTACTGCCCATTGAATAGGTGCTGCCCCTCTGTATTTTGGAAGTAATGAACCATGTACATTAATACATCCTAATTTTGGTAATTCTAATATTTCTTTTGGAAGTATTTTTCCATATGCTACTACACAAATAACATCTGGATTTAAGCTTCTTATTTTCTCTATAATATCAGTATTTTGCCTTAATGTTTGTGGTTGATATACCGTTATTTTTTTTTCAATTGCAAATTCTTTAACAGGTGACATGACCATTTTCATACCTCTACCTTTTGGTCTGTCTGGATTTGTTACTACTGCTAGAATCTCATGACCTGCATTATATATATTCTCCAAACTTTCTTTAGCAAAATCTGGTGTACCCATAAAAACAATTTTCATATTTTTCTTCCTTTCCTAAACTCCTATTTTTCTGGCTCAATATATTCTAACGTTCCTGGTATTATTTTATCTATAAATACTTCTCCATTTAAATGATCTACTTCATGGCAAATTGCTTGTGCTAACAATTCTTTTGCTTTCACTCTTATCTTTTTTCCTTCTCGATTTGTATATTCTGCTGTTACTTCAGCTGGTCTAATTACTTTGGCAAACTCATTTGGAAAGCTTAAACACCCTTCATCTACCTCTTGTTCACCTTTTGTTTTTGTAATAACTGGATTTATCATTACTATTGGTCCATTATCATCGTAAAGATCTATTACAATAACTCTTTTTAGTATTCCGACTTGTACTGCTGCAAGACCAACTCCATTATATTTATGCATTGTTTCTATCATATCATCAATTAGTGTTTGTAATTTTTCGTCAATTTCTTCTATCTCTCTTGATTTCTTTTTTAGTATTTCATCATCTTTATATCTTAAGTTTCTAATTGCCATATTTTTTCTCCTTCCTTTATGCCATATTATTAGGATTAACATCAATTGAAATTCTTGTAGTTTTTAAATCCTTTTGATACATATCTTTTAAGCAATTATTTAAAATTTCATTTGCACATTTTGTAACATTTCCTTTTATAATAATACGATATCTATATCGATTTTGTATTTTGTCAATTGGTGCTGGCATAGGTGCAAATATTTTAAATTCTTTATCCATTTTATTTTTTAATGTTTCATATAAATTATTGCTTATTTGTTTTGCTTCTTTTTCTTTTAAACTATCTATACTAATTATTATTATATCGCTAAATGGTGGATATTTCAACTGTTTTCTCAATGCAATCTCAGTTTGATAAAATTTTTCATAATCTTGTAATCTAGCAGATTGTATAGTGAAATTTTCTGGATTATATGTTTGTATAATTACTTTACCTGGTAATTTTTCTCTTCCTGCTCTTCCGAGCTACTTGTGTTAAAATTTGAAATGTCTGCTCATTTGCTTTATAGCTATCTATATTTAATGAACTATCTGCTGCAATTACTCCAACTAGTGTTACATTTGGAAAATGATGTCCTTTCACAACCATTTGTGTTCCTATTAAAATATCTATATTTTCATCTTTAAATTTATTTAATATCTCTTCATGTGAATTTTTCTTAGTTACAGTATCTACATCCATTCTAATTGTTGTTGCTCCGTGGAAATTGTTTATGCACTTCTTGTTCTAACTTTTGAGTTCCTGTTCCAAAGTAGCGTATTTTATCACTATGGCATTCTGGGCATATTTTTACTACATCTTGTTGATAACCACAATAATGACATTTTAGTTTTTTCTCAAAACTATGATATGTAAGACTTATATCACAGTTTTTACACTTAACAGTATAACCACAATTTCTGCACATAATAAATGTAGAATATCCTCTTCGATTTAAAAATAAGATTGTTTGTCTTTTTTTCTTTATGTTGTTTTCTATTTCAGAATATAGTTTTCTACTAAGCATAGAACGATTTCCGATTTGCCAGTTCATCTTTTAAATCTATCAATGTAACCTCTGGCATAGAAGATTTATTTGCTCTTTTGGTTAATTGTAATAATTCTATATTGTTTAATGTTGTTGCATTATAATATGTATTTATATCTGGTGTTGCACTTCCTAACAAGAGAACACAATTATTTTGTTTTGCAATATATTTTGCCACTTGTTTTGCATCATATTTTGGGTTTGCTTCTGATTTATATGAGTTATCATGTTCCTCATCAATAATTATAATTCCTAAATCTTTTACTGGCGCAAATATAGCAGATCTTGCACCAATGATTATTTTTGCATTCCCCTCTTTTATTTTATTCCACTCATCATATCTTTCTCCAATCGATAATTTACTATGCAAAATTGCTATTTTTTCTTTTCCAAATCTAGAAATAAATCTATCTAACATTTGAGGTGTTAGTGATATTTCTGGCACTAATACAATTGCTGTTTTTTTATTTTCTATTACTTTTTGTATTAATTGCAAATATACTTCAGTCTTTCCGTGAACCTGTTACTCCATATAATAGAAACTCCCTAAATTCTTCTTTTCCTATTGATTTTTCTACTTTCATATATGCATCTTGCTGCTCTTGGCTTAATTTAAGAAATTTAGTTTTATCTACATCTTTATCTTTTAACGGATTTCTCTTTATAGTTTTTTCCACTAATTCCAAATAGCCATTTTTTATTAGTGTATTTACTATACTTCTTGAACAATCTGTGAGCATTTCTATTTCTGGTACTGTTGCTCCCTCATTATCTTTCACAAAATTAAGTACTTTTCTTTGTTTTTCTGATTTTATTTTACCTTCTTCTATATCAATTTCTATTTCTTCTATATCCTTTTTTAAGTATATAGTATTTATAATCTTGTTTTGTACTTTTATTTCTTTACTTCTAGTTCCTGGTGTTAGCATAAGTTTTATACAATCTGATACATTACAAAAATATTTTTTTGCCATCCATCTTGCAAGTTCAATTTGTTTATCAGTTATATTATCTTCTATCCTTATTATGTCTTTTACTTCATATTCAGACTTTTCTTTAATACCTACAACAAATGCTATTTCTGTTTTTCCACCTTTACCAAATGGCACAACTACTTTACTTCCTATTATGATAAGATCTTCTAAATTGTTTGGTATATTATAATCAAAGGTTCTATTTAATTTTTTTGCTGTTCTGTTTATTATTACTTCTGCTACCATTTTCTCTCCTACATAATTATCTTTATTTTATAGTATATCAAAGTTTTTTGCTAATTACAAGAAACTTTTAAGTCATTGTACTTAAGTATAAAAAATGCCACGGCTATCTTCGTGACATTTCTAATTTTCTCTCATCTTCTATTATTGTTTGAATAACATCAACTGTTTTTTCAAAATCATCATTTTTTATAACATAATCATATAGTTTAATTTTAGATTCTTCATATTCTAATCTACCAAGTCTTAATTCTAGTTGTTCCTCTGATAAATTGTCTCCTCTAGCAATTAATCTTCTTCTTAATTCTTCTTTTTCTACTTTCAAAAATATAGTAACTAACTTGGTTTCATTTTTTAATAATTTCATTAAATTTTCAGTTCCATTTACTTCTATATCTTTTACTATTATTTTTCCACTTTTAATTTTTTCATTCATTAATTTTTTAGATGTTCCATAATAATTTTCATGATGTACATCATACTCATAAAATTCATCATTTTTTATTTTTTCTTCGAATTCTGACTTTGTAATAAAATGATACTGTACTCCTTCTTCTTCTCCTTCACGGGGATTTCTCGATGTAAAAGATGGAAGAGTAATGAGATCTTCCATTCTTTTTATTAATTCTTTTTTTATCGTGTCTTTTCCTGCACCTGAAACTCCAGATAATATTACTAACATATTGTTACCTTCCCTTCTGCAATCTCATTTGCAGCTAATGTAACAGGAGACTCTTCTTTAACATCTGTTTTCGCTTCATCTCCTGCAGCAATTTGTCTTGCACGTCTTGCTGTTGCTATTACTAATTCATATCTATTATCAGCCTTTTCTAATAATTCTGATACACTTGGTTTTACCATCATTTTAAATCAACTCCTTAAATTTTATTTATTTTCCATAATTTGTTTATTTATTTCCTCTTGAGATATTGTTTTATCTATTCTACCACCAACTGTTTCTGGTTGTACAGCTGATAAAATAATATGTCCAGAATCCATTATTAATACTGCTCTTGTCCTTCTTCCATATGTAGCATCTACTGCTGTTTTGTCATCTTTTGCCTCTTGAATCATTCTTTTAATAGGTGCTGATTCTGGGCTTACTATAGCTACAATTCTTTCTGCTGAAACAATATTTCCAAATCCTATATTTACTAATTGCATAATATCAAATCCTTTCTATTCTATATTTTGAACTTGTTCTCTTATGTTTTCTATTTGTGTTTTTATTTCAATTACACCATTTGTAATATTTAAATTATTTGCTTTTGAACCAATTGTATTTGTTTCTCTATTCATTTCCTGAATAATAAAGTCTAATTTTTTTCCTATTGGTTCGTCAGAACTTAAGAGTTCTTTAAATTGTGATATATGACTATTTAATCTTGTTACCTCTTCTTCTATAGAACATTTATCAGCAAAAATAACTACTTCTTGTGCTAATCTATTTTTATCTATATCTTGTTCTTCTTTTAAAAGCTGTTTTATTCGTTCTTCTAATTTTACTACATATTCTTCAATAAGTCCAGTAGAAAGTTTAGATATTTCTTTTACCTTTTCATCTATCTGATTCAAACGTATTAATATATCTTCTGCCATTTTATTTCCTTCTATTGACCTCATTTGTATTAGTTTTTCTGTTGCTTGTTCTACTGTTTTTATTAATTCTTGTTTTATTGTTTCATCTTCTTGATCATTTTGTATCTCTAATACATCTGGATATTTTGCAATTTCATTTACTTGTATATCAGCTAATATATCCTCTTTTTGTGCTAATTCTTTTAGCTCTTTTATATACATTTTGGCTAATTCAGTATTTATTTTTATTTTTCTTCCTTCATTTGAATCGTTTTCAAAATTAATAAATACATCTATTTTCCCTCGTTTTATTTTAGAACTAATTTCTTTTTTTATACTTTCTTCTAGATAACTTATCTGTTTTGGCATTTTTACAGATATATCTAAATATTTGTGGTTGATACTTTTTATTTCAACTTGATATTTTCTTAAGTTTTCTTCTATGTTGGCTCTTCCATACCCAGTCATACTTTTAATCATTTTCTTTTCCCTCTTTTTTAGATTTATTTTTGCTTTTCCTTGCCTCTTTTTTTATAGGTTCTTCTTCTTTCACAATTTCTGGTATATCACTTAGCCCTTTCAAATAGCATTTTCTTTCTTTAGTATAAATAATAATTGCTTTTAATACATAATAAATTGCAATTATATAAGAAGATGTTAATAGATAAACTCTAAAATCATATTTAAATAATGTAGTTATATGCATTATGGATAATGAATGTATTGATAAAACTATTAATTCTATTGCTGTTACTGCTATTTGTCCACTGTCTTTTTTATATGCTTCTTCTAATGCTAAGATTCCTAAAACTAGAAAAGTTCCTGAAAATACTTCTATATCTCCTGTTAATCTTTCAATATTCATTCTAGTGTATGCATAATTTAAAATCATAAAATAACACATAACTCCTATTGCTCTCAATATATTTTTAAATATTGTTTTCATTGTTTCCTCCTAATTTTCTAATTCGTACATTATAATACTCAAAACATTCAAAGCTACAGTTTCTGTTCTTAATATTCTCTTTCCCAATGTTATTGTAATAGCTCCATTTTCTTGTAACATTTTTATTTCTTCACTATCAATTCCACCTTCTGGACCAATAATTACTCCAATTTTTATTTCTCGATTATTATATTTTTGTTTTATTTTTTCTAATTCATTTTTCAAAGTGTTTTTATTTTCATTTTCATATGCTACCAATACTATATCATACTTATCAAATAAATTACAAACATTTTTTAGATTTATAATTTGATTTATATTAGGAATAATATTTCTACCACATTGTTTAGCTGCAACTTCTGAGATTTTTTGCCATCTATCTATTTTCTTTATTTTGTCCTTTTCATTTAATTTTACTACACATCTTTTCATTTCAATTGGTGTAATTTCATATACTCCTAATTCAACAGATTTTTGAATAATTAATTCCATCTTATCTGCTTTTGGTAATCCTTGCAAAATACTAACTTTTATATTAGATTCTACTTTATTTTCTATTTGCTCTTTTATTTTACATTCAATACAATTTTCTTCTATACTTATTATTTCTGATAAATAATCCTTTTTTGTGGAAGTATTACAAATCATTAATTCATTTCCAACTTTTTTTCTTAGTACATTTTTGATATGCTTTACATCTTGACCAATTATTTTTATTTTTTCGTCATTTACTTGTTCTTCAGTTACAAAAAATTTCGGCATACTTTTTCTCCTTTATACTTGCTTATTATATCATATTGTTATTTATTTTTCTATGCAAATTGTAAGTTTAAATTTATATTTTATCTCTAAATTTTCCTAACTAAAACTTAATTATTAATAAAACCTATATATTTCTATACAGGTTTCTACTTCTTATTATAATTTTATTAATAGTTTTCTGCTTTAATTTCAAAATATGCTTTTGGATGACTACATACTGGGCATATTTCTGGTGCTGACTTTCCAATTACTATATGTCCACAGTTTCTACACTTCCAAATTCTATCTCCGTCACGACTAAATACTAGTCCATCGTCTATGTTTTCTATTAATTTTTTATATCTTTCTTCATGTTCTTTTTCTATTTTTCCAACTTCAGTAAAAAGATAAGCAATATGGTCAAATCCCTCTTCTTTTGCTTCTTTTGCCATTCTATCATACATATCTGTCCATTCGTAGTTTTCTCCTTCTGCTGCAGCTTTTAGGTTTTCTAGTGTTGATTTCACTTCTCCACCTTGTAATAATTTAAACCACATTTTTGCATGTTCTTTTTCATTATCAGCTGTTTCTTGAAATATAGCTGCTATTTGCTCATATCCATCTTTTTTTGCCTTACTTGCAAAATATGTGTATTTGTTTCTTGCTTGTGACTCACCTGCAAATGCTTCCATTAAATTTTTTTCTGTTTTACTTCCTTTTAATTCCATACTAAAAATCCTCCTTTTGTTTTTGTAAATGATTATTCTAGATAATTATCTACCTTTTTTATAAATATCATATTTTCTATAATATTTACTATTCCATATATTACAATTGCTGTTCCTATTGTTTGAAGTAATGCCCCATTATTTACTAATACATACATTCCTGCAATAATCATTACAATAGCTAAAATTAATGTTGCTAACCATAATTTTGATTTATAGTCTTTCCATACAATAGATGTTTGTAAATTCATAATTCCACTATAAATAATCCAAATTGCTATTAAAACTCTAAAAGCTGATAATATAAAATCTGAACAATACATTATAACAATTCCTACAATTATTAATACTACTGCTATTGCTAGAACATAACTATCTTTATTTTCTGATGAAAAATAATCAATTATCTTTAGCACTCCCATTACCATAAATATAATTCCTAAAATTACTGCAACAGCTGATTTTATTGTTTCTGGTCTAGTAATTAAAAGGACACCAAATAGAACAAATATTACTGATATTATTATATCTGTCCATCCTGATTTTTTTAAAAAACTTTTCCACATAATAACTACCTTCTTTTCTTTTATTTTTTTACCATATTATCATAAAAATTTTAAATTGTACATAAATTAACAAATTTTTTTTACTTTTTTCTTTTTATACATGGATTGCCATATGCAACTACATTTGAAGGAATGTCTTTTGTAACAACACTGCCTGCCCCAATAGTAACATTATCTCCTATTGTAACTCCTGGAAGAACTACAACATTACCACCAAACCATACATTATTTCCAACTTTAATTGGTTTTGCATATTCTAATCCTTTATTTCTTAATTCGACTTCTATAGGATGTCCTGCTGTGTAAAAGCCACAATTTGGTCCTATAAATACATTATCTCCAAACTCTACTTTTGCACCATCTAATATAACGCAATTATGGTTCATATAAAAATTTTCTCCAATAAATATATTATACCCATAATCACAATAGAAATTAGATTCAATCAAAATATTTTCCCCTGTTTTCCCAAACAATTCTTTTATTATTGCTTTTCTTTCTTCTCTATTTGATGGTTTTATATTATTATACCTAAAGCATATATCTTTTGCCTTTTGCATTTCCTTTATTATTTCTTTATTATAGTTTGCATCATAAAGTTCTCCATTATCTCTTTTTTCTTTTTCTTCCATATTTCTCCCTTTCGTTTTCTAAAATATTTTCGGAATAAAAATCATAAGTCCAATTATAGCAGCACCTATTGCTACTATCAAAACTGCTCCTGCTGATATATCTTTTGCAATTTTAGCTTGTTCGTTTTTTGTTGGCATAATCATATCTACAACAGTTTCAATTGCTGTATTAAATAATTCTGCAGAAATTACAATAGAAAATAAAATTATACAAATAATCCATTCTATTTTATTAATTTTTAAAATAATACCTGCTATAATTACTAATACCATAATAGTTGCATGTATTTTAATATTTCTCTCATTTTTAAAAGAAGCCATAATACCTTCAATAGCATATTTAAAACTATTTATTATTTTTTTATTTTTCATCTTCTTTTTCTCTTTCTAATATAATTTTTTTTACTATACTTGTATATATAATCAAGTATGAAACCGATACAGTAAATCCAGCTAGTACATCGCTTGTGTAATGTACTCCTAAATATATTCTACTAATTCCAATACTTACAATTAATATACTTAGAACTATAATTAATGTAATTTTTAATTTTTTATTTTTTACTTTTTTATATATTAAATATATCAAAAATCCATAAAATGCTGCACTTATCATAGAATGTCCAGAAGGAAAGCTATATCCGTGTTTCATCAATTAATCTATAGTCTGTTGGCCTTGGCCTTTGCACAATATTTTTTAATATAATATTTAATAATGTACTTATTATTAAATTAACCCATATACTTAAACCTATTTTCTTATCTTTTATAAATAAAAATAAACATATACTCAAAAATATTAATACTTTAGCTCCTCCTAAATTGGTTATTACTTTTGTAATTGGAGTAACAAAATCAGATATTAAATATGTAGATATTATCTTATATCCTATAATATCTTTTCTCATAATTTCTTCTTCAAACACATCTTCTACTAATGCTAAAAAAATCACTATACTTATAAATAATATTATCCATTTGTAATTTTTTAAAATAAATTCTTTTGTTTTTTCTACTTTTTGTTTCATATTTTTTCCCTTTTTAATCAAATATAATTTTCTTTTCTTCTATATGTTCTTTAATAGATTCTGCTATTAATTCATGTCCTTTTTCATTTGGGTGTATTCCATCTTCACATAAATATTTATTATAATTTTTCTCTTCTAGAAATTTTGAAGTAATATCAATAATAGGAATATTATTTGTCAAGGCTAGTTTAAATACTTCAATATTATATCTCTCATGCCAATTTGTAATAAACTGTTTATCATTATTCATCCATTCCATAATATTATGTCCATTTAATCCTTTTGATATTTTTTCAAAATATCTTTTTGAATCAATTGGTGGTAATGATAATAATACAGGTGTTTTATCCATTTTCTTTATCTTTTCAATCAAATCTGTATAAAGCATTTTAAAATCTTCTATTGTACTATTTGGCTTGTGTATTCCTTTTGGATTTTCAGAAATTTCTTTCCAGTTGAAATCACAGTCATTTCCCCCAAATTCTAATACAACATATTTTCCCTTATTTTCTTTTATTATATCTATATTTTTTTCGAAACTTTTTTCCCCTGTACTTATAGTACTACCAAACTTTGCTTTGTTTTCTATTTCTATTCCTAATACTTCTTGACAAATATTAGAAAAATTATTTTTTGATACCCTATATTTTTCATTTTCAAAAATTACTCCTTTTAGTACAGAATCTCCAAAAGCACTTATTGTTGTCATTATTTTCCTCCTATTTTTATTTATCTAATCCTAATCTTTTTCTTTGAATTTTTGTATTAATTTCTGAAGAAACAGTAGTATTTCTAGTTTTTGGTGCTGTTTCATTTTCTTCCTCAATATATTTTAGTCTATTTCTAAATTCTCTAAAATTTTCTTTTTTATTTTTTTCTTCTTTGTTCTTGTTACCTTTACTTTTATCATTTGGTAACTTCCCATCTGATTTTAGTTTCAATTCCAATTGCTTAGCTTGAAAAATTTTATTTATTTTATACATAATTTTATTCCTCCCTATTTTAGCTTTTATTTATATTATGCTTTACAATTAGTTTTTATAAACAAAATAAGCTAAGAATGAAGTTAAATTATCTTTATTATTTTTTCTTTTTAATTTTTGCTATAAAGAAGCCTTCATATAAATCAGTTGGTGCCACACATAAACAACCTTTAATCTTTGTAGAAAGAATTGGTAAATCCTCCATATTCTTTATATTTATTGGTTCAATTTCTAGATTTTTTGTATTATTTAATATTTTATTTAAAATATCTTCATTTTCTTCTTGTAAAATTGAACAGGTAGAATATACCATTTCTTTTCCAGGTTTCAATATATTTACAGCTTTTTGTAATAATGTTAATTGAGATAAACTCGATTTCTTAATTAGTTTTTCAGTAAATGTTTTTTCTACATTTAAGTTTTCAATGTTTAATGTTCCACTCCCACTACATGGTGCATCTAAAAGTATTTTATCAAAAGAAAAGAAATCATCTATATATCTAGCATCTGTTCTCATTATATATACACAACTTGCTCCTTGTTTTTCTATATTATATTTTAACTTTTCTGCTCTTACAACATTCATTTCACATGCTGTAATATTTGCTTTATTGTTTGTCATTGCAGCTATTTGAGTTGTTTTTCCTCCAGGTGCTGCTGTCATATCTAATATATCAGTCTGCTCTTCTGGTTCTAATACAATAACTGGTAACATTGAAGACAAACTTTGAAGATAAATTTTTCCAGTTTTATAGATATCTAATTTTTGAATTTCGTTTTCTCTTAAATTTTCAATTATAAATGCATTCTCATTCCAGTCTACTTTACTATATTCAATATTTTTATTTTCTAATATATTTTTTATCTCATCATTATTGCTTTTTAACGTATTTACTCTAAACGTTACTTTTCTTTTTGCTTTATATCCTTCTATAATCTTTAATATTTCTTCTTTTTTGTATTGATTTTCTAATTTTTCTTTTAGAAATTCAGGTATTATTTTCATTTCACTTTGCATTTTATACCTCTATTCTTTTTTATATGTGCATATTATACTACTTTTAAATAAATTATACAAATTTTTTCCTTGCGATTTTTAGTTTTTTTATATATAATGTTTTTATATTAAAATTATAGGAGAATAACAATGGAACATTGGAGTATAGAAGATTATAAAAATTTTACAAATAAAACTGCTCATAAGAGTAAATATAGATCAAATAAGATTTCAATTGATGGTCATACTTTTGATAGTCAAAAAGAAGCCAATTATTATTGCGAACTAAAAATAAAATTGCAAGCAAAAGAAATTAATGGCTTTTGCTTGCAACCTACTTTTATTTTGGCTCCTGGTTTAAAATATAAAGCTGATTTTATTGTATTTAATAAAGACAATTCTACTCAAGTAATTGATGTTAAAGGATTTAAAACCAAAGAATATATTGCTAAGAAAAAAGTTTTCGAAGATAAGTATAATTTAAAAATAACTGAAATTTAATTTTTAAAAAACTTATCAAATAACCCTTGAGATTGGTTGTTTTTCTTAGTCTTTGTCTTTGATTGTTTTTGTTTTGCTATTTTTTTCTTGTTATTCTTTTTATTTTCTACCTTTTCTTCTGCAATATCTTCATCTTCATAATCTTCTTGAAAATCCTCACTATACCCCTTAAAAAATCCTCTTAAAAACTCTTCTTTGCCCTCATCATCTTCTGACTCAGAATAATTATTTCTATAATCATTATAATAATCATCTTCATCATATTCATCATCATAATCATTATAATCATCATTTTCACCATAATTATCATAGTCATCATCATAGTCATATGATTCATCATCATAATTATAATCGTCTTCATCATCTTCGTAAAATTCATCTTCGTCATATTTTTTATTTTTCTTTTTGTTATTTTCTTTTTTTACAGCACTATGAACTTTTTTGTTTCCTTGTTTGCTGTTATGACGTTTTTGTTCTTCTTTTTCTTTATCTTTTCTGGTTATTTCATCATCATCTTCATCATATGATTCATCATTATAATCTAAATATCTATTAATACTTATCTCTTGTTTTTCTTTATTTTTACTATTTAAAAACATATCTGGTAAAAGTTCTGTATCATCTGTTTCTATTTCTTCTACTTTATAATCTGATAAATCTTTATTAAATTTCTCACTAACCTCTTCTTGGAATACATTATAAATGTTTTTTAATCCTTCTATTCTCCAATAGTTAGAATTTATCACTGTTCCCATATTAATTCTAGCACTTGTTATTTCTTCTTCTAAATATTTTTGTCTAGATTCAATGTCTCTTAAATAAGTTTTATTATATAATTCGTTATATGCCTTTTTAGTTGCTTTTCCCATTGTTTCTTTGATTATTAATTGATATAGATTATCAATTTGTTTAATATCTACTTCAAAGTTTTTACAAGCTTCTTCCATTAATTTTTCGTGCGTTCTTTTACCATTAATTGATGTCATTCTTTCATTATCTAGAAATCCAATAATATATTCTTTTTCTGCTCTTAAGAATGCTAATTTTACACTAGCATCTCTTAGTAATTTTTCTGCTTTTCCTAATTTTATATTTTCGTTATTTAAATCATTTAAAAGTTTTTTCATTCTTTCATAAGTACTAAGATATAATTCTGCTTCTTTCTGAGCAATTAGCATTCTTGTATTGACAGCTAATGATATTGCTTGATCATAAAATGCTACCTTTTCGCTTTTTCCGTTTTTTATCATTATGTTTATTATTTCTTGTATATCTTGTTCTTTATCACAATTCATAAAATCTTTAATCTTTTTTACATCTTTTACATCTATTTGATTAAACATTTGATTAGCATTATCTATATTGTTCATATGATTTGTTTCTGCTGCTCTTCTAATTCTTGTAAACTTATTTCTTTCTTTTTGTCTTTGAGTAAAAATAACTAAAGATTTTACATATTTTTCTCTTAAATCTTTTAATTTTTCATTATTTTCATCCATTATTCCTTCTATTTTTTGTAATTTAGTATCTAAGGTATTTGGATTTTCTCCTAAATCATTAAAAAATACATTTCTTGCATTTTCTAATTCTAGATTTGACTTGTGTAATTCTGCTTGCTCGTTTTGAATTTCTTCAATTTCTTTTGCTACCTCATCAAATTTTACAATTACCTTTTCTTCTTCTTCTACTACTTTTTGATATTCTTTTACTGCTTCTAACATTTTACAGTAATTTTCATAGTTTAATTTTAAGTTGTTTTCTTTAGTAAACCCGAAAATTTTTTCAAAATATCTTTCTAAGACAATTGCACTTCTCTCATACATTGTGAAACCTCCAAAATTCTACTTTTTTCCCTATTATACATAAAATAATAAAAAAAGTCTAGTATTAACTAAACTTTTTTTATTTTATATTAAACTTTTTTATTTAATAATTTCATTTTTGCTATATTCTTCTGGTTTTAACCCTAATCTTGTTTTTGTATAATCATTCCTTTTATTTTGTCTTTTATTCTTCTTTTTTTCTTATATTAATGCTAGGTTTCTTAATTTCTATATTACTTTTTCCTATTTCAAAAAATGCGTTCAAAGTCTTTGTCATTATTTCTTTACTTTCTTGGTCAAGATGTTTATAAGTTGTTAGCATTGCCTTTGCACTTACAAACCATTTACTACTAATTTCAGACAAAGTCTGTGCCTTTGTTGCATTTAATATTTCAAATAATGTGTCAACAAATTCCTCTCTTTGTTTTGGGCTGACTTCTTTTAACCAATCCGTAATTGTTTTATCTATAAATTCACTTGAATTAGTTAATTCATCTTTTACAAAACTATCAGCTAATACTTGCCATGTATATAAATCATGTTGCATTATTCCGAGTTTGTGTACTTTTCAAAATAATTGTTTCTTCTTCATGATTTAAAAGTCTTCCAATTATTGAAGTTTGTGGTATGTAAGTGTGAACTCTATCTATTATTTCTTTATATTGTTCGCTATTTACTACTTCATCACAAAATCCTGGTCCATCATTATTATAGACATTAATTATTTTATCTTTGACATGTTTGTTACAAAATGCTGCTGCATATACTGCAAGGTTTCCTCCTTTTGAATGTCCACCAACACGAATTCTATTTTTATATTTTTTTGCTACACTTTCTAAATAATTTACTGCATCTGTTTGGGCTGGAACTAATTTACTAAAACTCATATTAAAATCTTCTTTCCATCCAACTATTGTATTATCTGTTCCTCTATAAGCTACATAAATTGTCTTATCTTGCATAATAATTGTAATAGCAGAAAATTGTTTTTCTTGAATAGGATCAACTTTGTTTATATAATTTGTTAATTTCATATTTCCAAATCTTATACTATTTGCAAGTACTGGAAATAAATCTATATCCTCTTTTTGTAATATTCTTCCTGTTGTTCCTATTTTTTTATATCTTTTATATACTTCTTTTATTGTAATTTCCTCATCTTCATTTATCAATCCATCTAGTGGAAAATAAGATAAACGTGCTAATATTAAATTGTCTATTTCATTAAATTCTACTTTTTCTAATTCTATATCTCTCCATTGAATATAATCAAATATATTTGCCATTTATTCTTCCTTCTTTCCTATTTACATCTATTATTAATAAAATTTATTATTTGATTAGCTAATATTTCTTCTTTTTCATTATATCTATGATTTGCTCCATCTATATAATCTATATCTTTTTCACTGTTTGTTATTATATTATTAAGATTTGTTACTAATTCATCTGCTTTTTGTAAAATCATCTCATTTTTGTTTCCCCATCTCATAAATAGAGGTACCTCAATATTATTTAGTTTTTCTAAATTTTTATCCTTTTCATATTGTGCAAAATTAATTTGTTTATTATCCCTCGTATATCTTAGAAATGTTTTTACACTAATTGGATGGATAAATGCTTCTTTTGGCATTAAGTCATATATTTTATTGTTTTCTTCCTTTTCTTTTGCTAATTGCATATAACTCTCATAATTTTCTCCTAAATATGTTTTTATTGCTGTTGGTATATCTATTAATGATAATAATATTATCCCTTTAATATATTTTAATAATTCTTCTTCTCCTTCATCCTTTAGTTCATTATACATATATACAATTTTTGTACAACCTAAACTGTGCCCTTGTAAATATATTTCTTTATATCCTAATTCTTTTAATTTAATTATTGCCCCTACTATGTCTTCATAACCTTCTAATACATCTTCATAAGAAGTTCCTACAAGGATTTTTTCTTTTTCCCCATCTATAGTTTTATTTGCGTATTTTACAAGTTCACTTCCTCTATTATTAAAACAAAAATAGTCAATTTCATTTTTATTTGCATACTCTGCAATTACAGTATCTCTCTTTTTAAAACAGTTACTACTCATTCCATGTACAGCTAAAATTACTCTTTGGTTATTCTCCTTTGCTTCATATAAAAAACCATTCAATAAAATACTGTCTGTTGCTAAAAAATCTATTCTTTTCATAGTTTTCTCCTTTCTGAACTTATTATAAACTAAGTATTATTTTTTTTCAATTATTTTTCTACAATCTTTTTATAATAAAAATAGAGATGATTATAATATTTTCATCTCCTAAAAAACTATAAAAATAGAGCAAATCTGTAAGCCGGATTCTGTCTTTTAAAATAGTCATTTATCTAGAATAGATATTGCTATCTATTTCAAGCCACTCAAAGAGATTTTAAGAAACAGCTTTTAAGAGCTCTTAGCTGTCTTCTCTCTAAGGTGTTGCTCCAGATGGGGTTTACACTGACCCATTATATCACTATAATGGCGGTGAGCTCTTACCACACCTTTTCACCCTTACCTTTAAAAGGCGGTTATTTTCTGTTGCACTTTCCTTAAGGTCACCCTCACTAGACGTTATCTAGCATCTTTGCTCTATGGAGTCCGGACTTTCCTCTCGTAGTTCCTTTCGGAATTTACCAGCGACTATTCAATTTACTCTTGTTTTTTATTATAACACATATTTGTTTTTTTCTCAACGAAAATATTACAAATTATCTATCTCTTCTAATATATTTTTATATTTTATTAAGAAAACTGCTTCGTCTTTTACTTCTACTGCATTTTGCAATTCATTTATCATCACATAAGTTTTACTAATTATATATTGTTTATTAGAATCAATATTTGTATTGCTTAATAATTTTGAATATACATCAACTGCTTGTTTCACATCTTTAGATATTTGTATCCAATCTTTAGAATCTAATTTTGAATAAGCTTTAAATATATTTGCTTTTGTTTCTATTGTTACTTTCTTTACTTCATCTTTTGTTGTATTTTCTATAAACTTTGGTATATAGTCATAAAGCTTAGATAATTGATTTAATGTTTCTTCTTTTTTATTTTGATTTACCACTATTGTTAAATTATCAAATTCCTTATTAAATCCTAAAATATCTTCTTTTGCAATATCTAATTTATATAAATCCAAAGTAATTGTAGGAATAGAAGAATACAATGTTTCTACTTCAGTTTTTACATTTGTCCAATCTATTTTTTCTGAGTTTACTAACACACCTTCTGATTCTAAATTGAATTTTTTGCCTTGATTACTATTACTATTATTATTACTACTTGCAGAACCACCAGAAGTATTAGAGGTTGATTGATTGTTACTAGAACCATGTCCTCCTTCTTCTCCCGATGAGCTAACAGATTCTGGAGTTGAAGCTGAGTTAGCTTGTGAATCTTGTTTGGTATTATTATCAGAAGATCCCTGATTCTTTGTTTGCTTTGATACATTACTTACTGATATATGATAATTTCTAGTTTCTATATTATTCATTTCATTTAATAAATTAACTATCTTGTCTTCTAAAAAATCAATTTCGGAAATTTCCTTTTCATTGTTCTCTTTTTGATTTCCCTTGCTTACATTTGCGTATAAAGTGATAGATAATATAATAATTACGATAATTAAAAAACAAAATGATATTTTTCTGAATTTTTTCAAAGTATAACCTCCATTATTTTTCTATTTTTTCTAGTATTTACATTTTTATTTTAGTTTATTCCTAGTATAAATTTATATATATTTTTTTATAATAAATATAAAGAAAATTTAGGAGATTAAAATGATTGCAACTGTTAATTTATATAGTAACAAAAAAGGTGAGTTAAATAAATTTTTAAGTCATTTTTACAATACAAATTTGGATATTAATAATCATTTAAAATGGGAAAAAAAATATGAAAATCCAGTAGAATTAGCAGATTTAATTGGTACTTTTATTGATAATTCAGATGACTATTCTTTTAATATGTGGATTAGTTTAGATAAAGATATTTTTATTAAGATAACAGATGAAAATGCTGATGAAATTATTCGTTATCTTTATGAAAGGTTTCCTTATTAATAATTCTATTTTTTATATTTTTTTAATTTTTCTAAAATTAGTAATTTTAAAATGGATGTTAATGCAAAAAGAGCATTACTATTTTCTAGCATATTTTTACATAGCTACTTAGTAATTGCTCTACTTTTTTTACTTTTTTATTTTATTATTCTTTTTCGTCATCTTTTTTATCTTTCTTGCTTTCTTCTTTCTTATCATCTTTTGTTTTTACATCTGATTCTACTTCAACTGTCTTTTCTAAATTTGATTTTTCATCTTTATCATCTTTTACTTCTTTTACTTCTTCTACTTCAATTTCTTCTATAATTTCTACTTCTTTTGCTTGCTCTGTTTCTAATTTTTCTCCACAATTTGGACAGAATTTCACTTCTTTTTCTATCTCAGCATAACATTTTGGACATTGTTTTTTATTGTTTAACTCTAAACATTGTTTTAATAAGCTATCTATCTCATCACTAAGAACATCTATTTTTGTACATTTTTCTTCTAATTCATTTTCAATAGACATTTCATCTTCTCTTATATGTTTTTCATATACTTTTTTTCCTATTTCTTCGTAAATATCGTTTACTTGTGTTCTTAACTCACTTATTTTTAATTTCATTTTTGTCTCTTTTGCTATCTTTCCTGTTTTATCTGCTGTTATTTTGTATGCCTCAGACGCCTTCTTTCCTAACTTATCAAAAAATTCCATAATATCTCTTCCTTCCTTTTTATATTATTTTTTATTATTTGAAAACTTCATAATAATTATTCACTTTTTTTATCTCTTGTCATTAGGTTCTTTACAGCTTTTTCAGGCTCTAACTTACCATATATTACTTCATATACTGTTTCTATAATTGGCATATAGACATCATTTTTCTTTCCTAATTCATATGCCACATCTATATTATCAATACTTTCTATTACCATTCCTACTTCTTTTTTAGCCTCTTCTAATGTTTTTCCTTCTCCAATTAATTTTCCGGCTTTTCTGTTTCTACTGTGTTCACTAAGACATGTTACTATTAAATCTCCTAACCCACTTAAGCCATAGAAAGTTTCCTTTTTACCTCCTAATTTTTCACCAAGTCTTGCTATTTCTGTAAGTCCCCTTGTAATAAGTGCAGCAAAACTATTATCACCTAATCCAATTCCTGCTGCTACTCCAGCACAAAACGCAATAATATTTTTTAGAGCTCCTCCTAATTCAACACCTTTTACATCAGTTGATGTATAAATTCTCATCTTTTCTGTCATGAATGTATTTTGTACTAAATCTAATACTTCTTCATGTTCTGATGCAACTACTAATACTGTTGGAACTGCAATTGAAACTTCCTCTGCATGGCTTGGACCTGATAAAACTCCTATTTTAACTGTTGGTAGTTCTTCTTTTATTACTTCATCCAATGTTTTTAAACTGTCTTTTTCAAATCCCTTTGAACATATAATAACTGGCTTATCTTGTACATATTGCTTATATTGTTTAAATATTGACCTTGTGAATTTTGAAGGTGTTACATGTAAAATGAATTCTGCATCTTTTATAACAGGTTCAAATTCTGTTAAACACTCTATATTTTCTGGTATTTCTATATTAGGTAAAAATTTACACTTTTTTTCTTCATTTATTAATCGTTTTTCTTCTTCTTCATAAGACCAAATCTTTACATTATTACCATTTTTAGCTAAGTGTATTGCTAATGCTACTCCCCAACTTCCACTTCCTATAATTGCTACATTTCTCATAATATTCTCTCCTTTGTTTAAATATATGCTACCTCTATTACATTAACTACTAAAAATATGAAAGCTTTACTTTTTTAAATTCAATTTATTTTCTGTTCCACTTAATATTCTTTTTATATTACTTCTGTGGTTATATAATACTATTACTGCTAATATTACACTATATATAAAATATACACTTCCTCTTTTCCCTTCTGTTAATACTGTGTAATTATCATTAATAAATAATGTCAATACTGGAAATAATACAGCTGCTGAAACTGAACCTAAAGATACTATTTTTGTTAATATCATTAATACTAGTGCAAATACTAAACAAATCAATCCAATTTGCCAATTACTCATAAGGATTACCCCAAGTGATGTTGCGACTCCTTTTCCTCCTTTGAACTGAAAAAATATTGGGAATGTATGACCAACAACAACTGCAATACCTGCAACTTGAATTAATAATTCTTTATTAACTCCTTCTACCATATTTCCTACGATGATTGCAATAGCTATTGAAACTACTCCTTTTAACACATCACAAACAAGAGTTAATGCTGCTGCTCTTTTTCCTACAGAACGTAACATATTAGTACTTCCTGCATTTCCACTTCCTTTTTCTCTTATATCAAATCCAGCCATTTTTTTACTAAATATGACTGAAAAATTAACACTTCCTATTAAGTAGGCTATAATTGCCATTATTACATATGTAACTATCATCTTTTAAAAACCTCCCTTTTGAACTTCTTTTTCTGTTTTCTCTCTTGCTATCATTCTTACAGGTGTTCCTTCTAGTCCAAATTCCTTTCTTATTTGATTTACTAAATATCTTTCATATGAAAAATGAAATAAATCTTTGCTATTTACAAATATAACAAATGTTGGTGGCTTACTAGAAACCTGTGTTCCATAAAATATTTTTAACCTTTTTCCTTTATCTGTTGGTGGCTGAACAATCGCTATTGCTTCATTAATTACTTGATTTAATACTGATGTTGATATCCTCATACTATTTTGAGCAGCAACATGATTTATCATATCAAATAATTTATTTACTCTCTGTCCAGTTTTTGCAGATATAAATATAATTGGAGCATAAGATAAGTACTTTAATTTATCATATACTTCTTTCTTATATTTTTCCAAGGTTCCTGTTTCTTTTTCTACAGCATCCCATTTATTAACTACAATAATAACACCTTTACCTGCTTCATGTGCTTCTCCTGCGATTTTAGCATCTTGATCTGTTACTCCTTGAACTGCATCTATCATCATTAAACATACATCTGCTCTTTCTATTGCAAGTAAAGTTCTCATTATACTAAACTTTTCTATAGATTCTTTTATTTTGCTTTTCTTTCTTACTCCAGCAGTATCAATTAGTACATATTTTCCTGTTTCATTTTCAAATTCTGTATCTATAGCATCACGTGTTGTTCCTGCAATATCACTTACTATTGCTCTATTTTGACCTAGAATTTTATTAATTAATGATGATTTTCCTACATTTGGTTTTCCTATAACTGCTACTTTTATTTTATTATCTTCTTCATCATTTTTTGTATCTTTTGGAAAACTTTCATAAATTTTATCTAATACATCTCCTATCCCTATTGCATTTGCTGCAGATATAGGATATGGTTCTCCAATTCCTAAATTATAAAACTCATATATTTCTTGTTTATCCTTTTCAAAATTATCAGCTTTATTACATACTAAAACAATTGGCTTCCCTGATTTTTTTAACATTAATGCTATTTCTCTATCAGCTGGTGTTATTCCTTGTCTTATATCTGTTAAGAACAATATTACATCTGCCATTGCTATTGCTAGATTTGCTTGTTCTCTCATTTGAGAAAGAATAATATCTTCTGAATCTGGTTCAATTCCACCTGTATCTATCAAAGTAAAATTTCTTCCTCTCCAATTCGTTTTTGCATATATTCTATCCCTTGTTACTCCTGGTGTATCTTGTACAATTGATATTCTACTACCTGCCAAATAGTTAAAAATTGTTGACTTTCCTACATTTGGCTTTCCGGATAATTGCTACTATTGGTTCTGACATTTTATTTTTCTCCCTTTTTGCATTTGATAGGTATAGTATATCATACTTACTTAAAAAATAACAAGAGGTTGACTAAATTTATCAACCTCTTTTATAATTTTAAAGTTCTATATTTTTGCTATACCACCAATAATTTTGCTTTCTTCAGCAACTGATAACCATTTAGTTCCTCCTGATACTACAACCATATCTCCTTTTTCTAAGATATTTTTTGCTTTTAATTTTTCAATTCCTTCTTCTACAATATGATCTATTGTATCTTTCTTTTCTACATATATTGGTGTTACATTCCATGCAATTGCTAATTGATTAAATGTTCTTCTATTATCTGTGATTGCTAAAATAGGGCATCCTACACCTAATCCAGCTAGTTTTCTTGCTGAATCTCCTGTGTGTGTATAACATACAATAGCATCTGCATTTAAATTCATAGCCATAACAGATGTAGAATATGCTATTTTGCTTTCAAGATCATTTATTTCTATATTGTCATTGTTTCTAAATCTTTTCCAGTAATCAATATCACCTTCAACACGATTAGCTATTTTTACCATTGTTTCAACACATTCAACAGGGAATTTTCCCATTGCACATTCTCCTGATAACATTACAGCACTTGTTCTATCATAAATAGCATTTGCTACGTCACTTGCTTCTGCTCTTGTTGGTAATGGATTGAATGTCATAGATTCTAACATTTGTGTAGCAGTAATGGCTGGTTTGCTAGCTTTATTAGATAATTTTATAAATCTTTTTTGCATAACTGGTGGTTCTGTAAAATCTGTTTCAGTAGCCATGTCTCCACGAGCAATCATTTGAACATCTGCATTATCAACTATTTCTTGCATATGTTCTAATCCTTCTACATTTTCTACTTTAGTTATAATTTTAATATCTTTTCCACCATTTTCATCTAGTACTTTTCTTACTTGGTCAATATCATCTTTGTTTCTTGTAAATGACATTGCAACATAATCATAACCATGTTCACAAGCTGTTTTTAAATCTTGTATATCTTTTTCTTTTAATGCTGGTAATCTTACAGCTGTTCCTGGTAAGTTAATAGTTTTTCTACTTCCAAGTCCATTTCCATGTACTACTTTACAAACTATGTCTTTATCAACAATTTCTTCTACTACTAATTCAATCGCACCATCATCAATTAAAACTTTGCTTCCTGGTTTTATATCTTTATATAATTCTTTATATGATACTGATACCTTTTCTTTATCTCCAAGTATATCTTCATTTACTAAAGTAAATTTTTGTCCATCTTCTAGTTTAATCTTTTCATTTTTTCCAGTAACTAACATACCTGTTCTTATTTCAGGTCCTTGCATATCCAAAAGTAATGCTACTGGAATGTCCATTTTTTCTCTTAATTTTAGGATAGTTTCTGTTTTTTCAGCTTGCTCATCCCAACTTCCGTGTGAATAATTAATTCTTGTTACATTTAGTCCTGCATTAAATAATTCTTCTAATCTGTTTTCACTTGCAGGTCCTATTGTTCCTACTATTTTTGTTTTTCTTAAATTTGATTTCATTATAAATTTCCTCCCTTAATTAACGCTAGTTTTTATTATAACACAGCATTTTAATAAAATTCAACATTTTTCGATAAATTTTAACTTTTTTATTAATATAACTCAATTATTGCATGTAATTCTTCTTCATTTTCACTTTCTATTACTATAATATGTTTTTCTTGTTCTTTTGTATATTTACAATTCAATATGTCTCCGAAGTTTTATTTCTTTTTTATATGTTATTCTAACATTATCAAATGGTCTTTTCGCATATACATCTTCTGGTAAAGCTTCATATGCTAAATCTAAGTAATATAAATTATGCATATGTTTATTTAAATCAATATCTTTTCTAATTACTTTATATTTAATGTTAGAAATAAATTTAGTTGGTATTTTTATTTTATCCAATTTTTCATCAAGAAATACACTTTTTTCTTCTGGTTTGTATTTTTCTATCAATTCTTCTGTTAATCTGACCATTTTTCTTTTCTCTATATTTAATAATGTCCATTTAGAAGTGGCAATAATGCACAACTCATTATTTTCATCATAAATTTCATAGTCACGATATGTGAAAAATTTATTCATATTTCTTCCCCAAGTTTTAACTTGTAATGTTTGTCCATAAGTTGGTCTTTTTATTACTTCTAATTTCCAGTCTAATAATACCCAAGCTATTTTAGTTTTAACAGTTTCATTAGCTCCAAATCCGACATAGTCTGATTGATATCCTGCTATATTTTCTAATATTTCTAAAATTGCTCTGTTTTTTATTTTATTTTGTTTTCCGATGTCCTTTAATGACATTTTAAAATTTTCAGTATATATCATTTTTTCTCCTTGTTACTACTTTAAATATTTTAATATCCTGGTTTTTCTAATAACTTAAACATATTCTTTTTATATTCTTCTACTCCAGGTTGATTAAAAGGATTTACTCCTAATATCATTCCTGACATAGCACATGCCTTTTCAAAGAAATATATTAACTCTCCTAAATTTTCCTCATCTAACTGTTTCATACTAATCATGATATTAGGAACTTCTCCTGTTACATGTGCTTTTATTGTTCCTTCCATTGCCTTTTTATTTACATAATCTAGAGTTTTTCCTGCTAAATAATTTAGGCCATCTAAATTATCATCATCTGGATTTATTGTTATATCTGACTTTGGTTCTTCTATTGAAATTACAGTTTCAAATAAGTTTCTTCTTCCTTCTTGAATATATTGTCCCATAGAATGTAAATCTGTTGTATTTTCTACCCCTGTTGGAAAAATTCCTTTTTTGTCTTTTCCTTCGCTCTCACCAAATAACTGCTTCCACCATTCTGTAAAGTAATGCATTTTTGGTTCATAATTCACAAGTATTTCTATATCTTTATTTGAATTATATAAAATATTTCTTGCTACTGCATATTTATAACATTCATTATATTTTAAATTTGAATCATCATATCTTTCTTTAGCTATTCTAGCACCTTCCATTAATTTATCAATATCAATTCCTGCTGTTGCTATTGGTAGTAATCCTACTGCTGTTAACACAGAATACCTTCCTCCTACGTTATCTGGTACTACAAACTGTTCATATCCTTCATTTTGCGCAAGTGTCTTTAATGCTCCTTTTTCTTTATCTGTTGTAGCATAAATTCTACTTCTTGCTTCATCAATTCCATATTTATTTTCTAGAATTTCTCTAAAAATTCTAAATGCTATTGCTGGTTCTGTGGTTGTTCCTGATTTTGATATTACATTAATCGAAAAATCTTTATCTCCTATATATTCAATTAATTCATTTATATAATTTGAACTTAAATTATTTCCTACATATAAAATTTGTGGGTACTTTCTTTGACTATTTTGTAATATATTATTAAAGCTGCTTGTTAATGTTTCTATAACTGCTCTTGCACCTAAATATGAGCCTCCTATACCTATTACAATCAATATATCTGATTCATTTTCTATCTTTTTTGCTGCTTTTTTTATTCTTTTAAATTCTTCTTTATCATAATTAGTTGGTAATTCTAACCACCCCACAAAATCTTTTTCATCATTTGCTCTTCTATGCAAATCTTTATGTATATTTTCTACTTGCTCTTTGTATTCCATTATTTTTTTTTGTGTTATTCCACTATTTTCCAAATTCAAACTAATTTGTCCCATAATCATACCTCACTTTTTTATTTTTTCTTATTCAATGAATACATTATATACAAGTTATTTTTATAATTCAAGTGTTATTTTTATTTTATATTTAATAATCTTTCACTGGTATTTTTAATAAATAATACCAAAAAAATGAAACGTTTTGCATATTGCATTATAACGCTTCATTTATAACTTTTGCTAAATACTTCATACTTGTTAAACATTGATCTAATGTATTTCCTGTTGCTCCTACCTCTATTATACTTGCATATTTTCCAGTATGTTGATTATATCTCGATTTTGTTAACATTATTGGCTTAAATAAACCGTGGATACATTTCTTCTGCTTTTTCTTGTATTTTTACTGCAAATTTCAAGTTTTGATTCCAATTTGGATGCCATAATCCTCCTTGATTTGTTCCTATTACAAACATTATTTGTGCTGCTTCATCTGTGTCCCCTATTTTTACAGTTGGAGCATAATCACTTCTACTTCCAACAGCATCTCTATGTACATCTATTATAATATCTGATGGATTAGTACTTAATATATTTTCTACTGTAGCAAGTGATCTTGTATATGATCCATTATATGCTGGATAATCATGATAATTAGTATTATGTATTACATTATAATTATATTGTTTTAATTGATTCTCTAATTCTGTTCCTACTCTTACTACTGTAAAATTCAAATCAGTTGTTCTATATGTCCCTGTAGGTGTATATTGATATTTTTCACTTGAAGTATAACTTTCACAGCTATGTGTATGAAATAACACTATATTTTTATTTTCTACTGTTATATCTGGTTTTAACATTTCTTCTGTTAAATTGTAATCTGTTTCATTTTTTATTTTTACTTTCCCATACATAGAATTGCTATTTTCTTTTATTGGGTTATTTGTAATTACTTCTGTTGTTAATCCTGTTTTAGCTAGTTGTATTTCATTATCCTCTTGGTTGTTGTTTGTTTTTTCATCATCTTTTTGATTATCCTCTTGATTACTATTTGTCTCTTGTTTTGCCATTTCTAATTCTTTTTCTTCTATTTCTTCAGTTCCTCTTATTGAACCTATTTGTGTTTTTAACATTGTTTGAAAAATATCTATATTTTCTTTTTTATCATCTTCATTAGCTATATTTTTATATTCTTGATTTACACTTGAGATAGTAGGCATTGACTGTTCTAAACACGACAACATACTATTTTGCGATAAATCAACTATTTTCGTTTTTAGTTTTTGTATAAGCTTTTGTTCTTCCTTATTTTCTTCATATGTAGTTTTGCCAAAGTTTTTACTAATAAATATTATTAGTATTATTGTTAATGATATTCCTATTAAATATTTTATAATATCTTTCATTTTTAATACAGTAACATTAAACATTTTCTCTCCTTGTCCTAATCTTTCTTATATCTATATATATTCATGTTTATGTATTAATATTACAACAAATAAAAAATTCGATATAAAAATACCGAATTTCTTTATTTAAATTTTCCAGATTAAACTTTTTTCCAAAACCAATCTAAACTATTATCTATACTTTTCTTACCTGTTGCTTTTGCTTCAATATCATCTACCCATAAATATGAGAAGAATGTTATTAATACAAATATGAAATCAATTACTATACATCTTGATAATGTTGGTAATAAATATCTGTATTCTTCTGCTAACGTTGCTACTTGTGCTACATGTATTATTAATAATATCAAATATGCAAATAGTGTAATTGCTGCAATATAGCTTTTCTTGATTTCTTGAGATAAAAATATTAGTAATACAGTTGCTGCTAGTAGTAGTAACAAAGTAAGTGGACTTGATATATCAAATATAAACATGTTTATCCCTCCATTTTTCTTTAGTTTCTCATTTTTATAATTTATATATTATCATTAATTGTAATTTAAATCAATGCTTTTTTTATTATTTTTTATTACATTTTTATTACATGATTACTTCATATTAATAGTACTAATATTATTTTAATTTAGATTCAATTAGAGTAGCAATTTCTTTTGCTTTTTTTGTTATGTATTTCTGGTCTTCCCCTTCTATCATAACTCTTACTAATGGTTCTGTTCCTGAAGGCCTGATTAAAACCCTACCATTTCCTGCAAACTCTTTTTCTAATTTTTCTATAGCACTTTTTATATCTTTATCTTTTTCATAATCATATTTTTTATTACTATTTACTTTTGCATTAATAAGTACTTGTGGATATAGTTTCACCATATTTCCTAATTCTGATGCTTTTTTTCCTTCTTCTAATATTGCTTTTATTAACATTAAAGATGTTAGTATTCCATCTCCTGTAGGATTATAATCTAATAGAATTACATGTCCAGATTGTTCTCCACCTATATTAAATCCATCTTTTAACATTTCTTCTAAAACATATCTATCTCCTACTTTGGTTTGTAACAATTCTAGACCATTATCTCTTGCATACTTATTTAATCCTAAATTACTCATAACAGTTGCTACTATTGTATCTTTACTTAGTTTTCCTTTTTTTCTTAAACTTTGTGAAATAATAGCTAGTAATTTATCTCCATCTATTGTGTTTCCTTTTTCATCAACTGCTAAACATCTGTCACCATCACCATCATATGCAACGCCAAGGCTTAGTTTATTTTCCACTACAAACTTTTTTAGTCCTTCTAGATGTGTTGAACCACAATTTTCATTTATATTTATTCCATCTGGATTATTGTTTATTATTTTATATTTTATTCCTAATGCTTTAAATACCTTTTCTGCTACAACTGAGGTTGCACCATTTGCAGTGTCTATTCCTACCACAAAGTCATCATTATTATATTTTTCTATCTCATCATCAAAGTTTTTTCTGAAGAAATATACATACTCTTCTATTAAATCTAAACAATATTCTGAAACCCCTATTTCATCATTTACTGCTCTTAATTTATCTAATTTTCCGAGATTCCATTACTTCTTCTATTTCTTCTTCTAAACTATCTGGTATTTTTGTTCCTTTGTTACTAAAATATTTAATACCATTAAATTCATATGTATTATGTGATGCAGAAATTACAACACTTGCATCTGCTTTTAGTTTTCTAGTTAAATATGCAACTGCTGGTGTTGGTATTACTCCTAATAGTTTTACATTTGCACCATAACTTAAAAATCCAGCTACCATTGCACTTTCTATCAATGTCCCAGATATACGTGTATCTCTTCCTATTAAAATAGTAGGTGCATGGTCAGTATGTTTTGATAATACATATGCTCCTGCCTTTGCTACTTTATACACTAATTCTGGTGTTAATTCTGTATTGGCTATTCTTCTTATACCATCAGTCCCAAAATATTTTCTCATAATTTTTACTTCCTTCCTTATTGATGCTCTATTTTTTAAAGATACCTTTTAACCTTTTATTTACTGAGTCACCTTTAGTTAATTCAACTTTTTCTTTAAATGTTAATTCTATTTTATGTGGTTCTTCTATTTCTATTCTTTTATTCTCTAGAATCATTTTTGGATTAACAGTTGTTAATTCTTCTACTTTTTTTGTTCCTACTAAATCATTTAATTCTTTTATTATTTTTGGTATTTCTGGGTAAATTGTATTTTTCCTATGGACATCTGACCCAAAAAAATGTATCATATTATTTTCTAAAAATCTTTTTACTATAATTTGTGCTTTTGTTCCATATTGCCCTATAACACTTCCATAATTTGCTTGCATTAATACCCCTTTTTGTATTAATTCATATATTAATTCTGGTTGTTTTTGCACAAAACTATATCTTTCTGGATGAGCTAAAATTGGTAAAAGTTTATGTTCTTGCATTTCATATACTATATCATATAGGTTTAGTGGCTGTGCATTTAATGGCATTTCAAATAACACGTAATTGGTGTCATTTAATGTAGTTGCTTTTTCTTCTTTTAAAAATTCTATAATGTTCTCTGACATATAAATTTCATTTCCTAAATATAATTTTATTCCTATATCTTGTTTTTCCAAATTTTCATTAATTGCATTCAACCATACTTCTCTTTCTGGTTTACTTACTTCATAATATCCATCCATATAATGTGATGTAGATATTATCTTATCAAAGCCTGCTTTCTTTGCTTCTTTTATTATTTCAAATGTTTCTTCTATGCTTTTAGAACCATCATCTATATTTGGCAATATATGAGTATGAATATCTATCATTTTTTACTCCTTTTTTTATATTGTTCAATTTATTTCGTTTTTTTCTTCTCATCCTCTAAATATTGATTAATTTGATTTAATATGTCTTGTGTTCTTTCTACTGATACTTTTTCTTTATTATCATTATTAGTATCTTTTATTGCTTTTTGTACTTCTTTTGCTTTATTGTTTGTTTTTCTAGTAGTTTGCGTTTTACTTGTAGGCTTTTTGTTTGAGTTGTTTGTTTCTATAATAGAAGATGCTCTATTATACATTTCACTACTATTTGCTTTTCTTGGCCCTCTTGCAGCAGCTGTTCTAGTAGAACCATAATAATAAGTTTCATTGTACTTTTTAGCTGTTATTTGTACTTTATTTAATACTACTCCTGAGATTTTCCCACCAACATTTTGTATGTTATTTATAACTCCTTTTAAATCTTCTTTTTTAGTTTTGTTGCTTGCTGTTACAACTATTGTAGAATCTACTAATCTTGTAAGTATTAAAGAATCTGTTACTAATTGGCTTGGTGTTCCATCTATAATCACAATATCAAATGTCTCTTTTAATTTTTCCAATAATTCTACCATTTGTTCAGAAATTAATAATTCTGATGGATTTGGTGGAATATTTCCTGCAGCCATTAAATATAAATTTTCTATTTCTGTTTCTTGAAGATAATTAGATAATTCTTCTGGTGCTTCATCGTTTTCTTTAGTTCCTACACCTGATAAATAATTTGATAACCCTGGTCTTGGGGATACACTAAAAATAAAATATTGTCTTCCTTTTCTCATATCTGCATCTATTAATACTACTTTTTTTCCGAGCTTGTGCAAATGTTACTGCTAAATTAGAAGAAACCCAGCTTTTTCCTTCTCCAGGTAAGGTAGATGTAACTAATATTGTTCTTAATTTTCCTTTTGTGTTCATAAATTGAATATTAGTTCTTAGTGTTCTAAACACTTCTGAAATTGGTGATTTCGGATCTTGATGTACTATTACTTCTCTTTTCATTATCTTCTACCTCCTTTTTTTACTTTTACATTTTGTAATTCTGGATTATATATTGGTATTGATGCTACTACTGGTAATTTAAATTCTTTTTCAATGTCTTCTGCTGTTTTTATTGTAGTATCTAACATGTTAGCAATTAATACATATACTACTGCTACTGCTACCCCAATAAATGCAAATATTATTACATCTTTTTTATGGTTTATGTTAGATGGTACATTAGATACTTCTGCTTGATCTACTACTTGTACGTTATCGATATTATAAAATTCTTTTACTTTTTCTGTAAATACTTTTGCTATTTCATTTGCTATTTTTGCACTATAATTTGGCTCTTTGGTAGTTACAGTTATTTTAATTAGTTCAGTGTCTTTTACTGAACTTACTGTTACATTATTTCTTAAAGAATCTTCATTTACATCTATATTTAGATTTTCTTTTACTTGACTTAATACGTTTTTACTTTTTACCAATTCACTATATGTTGATACTAATTTTGAGTTAACTGTTATGTCTGTTGCTGTAATTGTATTTGTTTTTTGATTACTGTTTGATGAGGCTAATACTAGTGATGTTGACGAACTATACATTGGTGTTGTAAATGCTACTGTATATATTACCCCTAATACTATAAATATTAATATTATTAATATTATCTGTAATTTTCTTTTCCAAAATATTCCGAATAATTCTTTTAAATCTAATTCTTCCATATTTTCCCCCTTAATTTGTTTCTTTTGTTTTACTTTTATAGTATACCTTTATCTCTTGTTTTTTTCAAGCTTTTATCTTACTTTTTATATATTTATTAAATAAGGACTTTAAGTTGTCAAGTATTTTTTGTTATATTACAGCATATTTTAAATCTAATTGAATTCCATATTTTTTGAATTGTTGCCTTCTCTTGTTTGTTTAAAGCTATAAAATAAATATTTAATATATATATTACAGAAAAAATAAACATACTCAATAAATATATATATATATTCTGGAAATCCATTATCTCCACTAACATTAATCCGGTAATAATTGGAAGAATAAATGAGGGTACTATTTTTAAAATTGATTTCCAAAATTTTATCATATTAATTTTAATAACTTTATGATCATATATGTTAAAAATAATAATATGTCCTATAATTATTGAAATAGTTGTTCCTAATGTAGAAGCTACTATGCCATATTTTCCACAAACAAGATAACTAACAGTAGCATTTATAATTGCTATTCCTAAATATATTAATGTTCTTATCTTTTGTTTGTCTTTTGCTCTATAAATTTCCAATAGATTTCCTTTTATTACTACAAAAGAAATAGGTATTATTAATAATAGTGTTAATACATAGGCCAATTCATATTCACTACCATATAATAATATAATAAAGCGTTTTCCAAAAAATAAAAAACCAAATAAAAACATAAATATAGTCATACATTGAATTCTCCCAGTTTTTATTACCAATCCTAACAGTTTTTCATTCTTTTCACTTTCTTCTTTAGTCTGATTTATAATAAAATGTATTTTTGGAACAAACACTCCTGAAATTGTTGTCGCCAATGTCATATAAATAGAATTTATCTGTGAAGCAATTGTATAAATTGCAACATCTTTTGCATTCCTTTTCATTCCTATGATAATAGAATCAATACTCCAATTTATTTGATCTATAACAATTGTAATAATTACAAAAATATAAAAAACAAATATCTCTTTTAATAATTTTTTTTCTATCCTCTTAAACTTTATTTCTATATTTAATTTTTTAAAACAATAACTCATATTTAGCACAAGCATGCATAAATTAATTAGAGTTGTAACTATTACTACCATTATACTTTTATATCCAATTATCAATAATGGAATAGTCAGTATTGGTAGTAATACCTTTTTTAAAATTAATAATAACTTTTGAAATATAAACCTCTCTTTCAATATTACATATGATTCAAACAATCCTGATATAGCAACTATAACTATATTAAACAACATTACAATTAACATAATCTGCATTTCTAATATTTCTTCTTCAGAAAAATTAATAAAAATTTTATTTAAAAATACTATCAAAATTATTCCTATAATTATAGATATACATGCAAAAATCATATAAATTACAAATATAACACCATTTATATTTGCTAATTTTTCATTTTCTGCTACGGATTTTGCCGCAAATTTAATGTATGTACTAGCCATTCCGTTATTTAGAATTTCTAAATATCCTACAATAGATATAACTAAACTGTATGTTCCATAATGATTTTGTCCTAAATATCTTGTTAAAATAGGGCTATATATAAAATTGATTATAAAGCTAAAAAACACAAATACATATGATAAAATAACTCCAATTTTTATTTGCTTTGATGCATTTTGTTCCATTATAATTACTCCTTGTTTATTATATTCTAGTTTGTAACTTTTGCCTTTTTATACATATTATACACATAAGTTTTTTTATCCCTTTTATTATCTTTTGTAAACTTCATTTTTTAAAAACTAATATATTATTTTTAATTTCTTTTTTTTGCTCTCTTTTTATTAATTCATCATATTTACTATTCTCAATTTCTAATAATTTTTCTACAATCCTGATAGGGCTATCTTGAATATAAAAACATCTATCTTCTAAATTTATATCTTCAAAAAAGAACTTAACCTTGTCATTCCATACTATTGGAATAGCCGGAATTCCCAATGAATACGCCGTAATGTGACTATGCAATCTAAAAGAAATTATACTTTTATATTTTGAAATAATATGAATTAATTCTTCAGGTATATCTGGTTTTGGAGCTATTGCTGTATCTTTCTTATACCTATTATTTCTTAAAGCGCTTAAGCATTCACATGCCAAATTATAATCTTCTTGAGATCCATTGCAAAATAATTGCCATTTTTTTCCTTCCTTTTCTAGCTCAGTAATAATCTGTTTCCAAAATGTTATTATAGTTGCCTTTTCTACTCCTACTAAATTCATTACGCCTAGACCTATGATCTCTGATCTTGCATCTTTCTCTATCTTATATGTTTCATCTGTATAAATAGCAGGATCATATGTTTTACGTACAGGGATTTTATTAGTCTTTTTAAGGTATTTTTTTGTTAATTTCTCTATGTCATCTCTTGTGGAAATATGTATAATACTTTCATTTGAAAGTGTCTTTCTAATTTTATGCAATAATATTTTACTTTTAATCTCACCTATACCACAAGCATTAAAAACTATTTTTGTTCCCATTTTAGACAAATACTTTACAAAATCGTATAGTTGAAATGTAAAATAAGGCATAATTAAGTGTCCACCTGCAAATATTGCTATATCGTATTTCTCTTGACATATTTTTTTGATTACTTTTCTTCTCTTTAAATCTTGTAATTTATATGTTAGATATTCACTTTTATGTAATAATTTTTTTAAGTACCTTATTCTTCTTTCGTTTTGCAAAATTACATCTTCATTCAAAAAACCTTTTCTGCATGAAATATCTGCCTTTTTTATTTCTATCTTCTCACATTCATATGAGTTTTCTATAATTCTTTTTACATTCTCGCAAATAATACCATCTCCTAAATTAGAAGAGTACCATTCCCCAATTATTAAAATCTTCACAATTAATCCTCCTTAGAAAAAAGTCTTATATGGCATATAAAGGGTGTCAATTTGTGTATTTACTAAGAAAAATACAAATAACAATATATATATCACTATTTCGATTAACATTTTTTGTTTTTTATCTTCTAATGTTTCCAATATATTTGGAATAAGAAATATTATTGAGTATGAATAGTACATTGTTAATCTTGCTATATTTCCTTGAGTACTGGCAAGTGACTGAATTAGAATTGCTATCATCAACATATTAAACCAAATATTATTTTCTTTATATTTTTCTATCTTTTGATTTCTAATTAATATAAAGAACAATAAAATAATAAAGAGTATAATTAACAGTGTGTATCCTCCTGTAGAACTAGACACCTCATATTCTTTGTACATATATCTTGTTATTAATGTCACTAATGTTCCTTTCATTATAAATATAGAAATAAGAGTTATTAAAAATAGAGAAAAATATCTTACTGTTATCTTTTTATTTGCTATCCAATAAACCGGAATAAAAATAATAGCTGTTTTGTGGAAAGTACTTGCCAATAATACTAATAATAAAAATTTAATTATTTTTCTTTCTTTAATATACTTTATGCTAATCCATATAATTGAGAAAGCTATAGATTGTCTAAGTCCTGAAAATAAAAATATATAAAACTGAAATGTTATAAATATAAATATACTACAAAAATAATTTTGTGAATATCTTTTTATTGAAAAATATACTCCATATAGACTAATAAAAGCTATTACAAATAAAAAGAAATTTTCTCCCCCAATAGCCCCTAGTATCTTATTTAAGATAACATAACCTTTCTCCAATGGCAAAATAAAAAAATTATTCCAGTCAGCCTGTTTAATCATCTCAAAATATGGAATATAATTTTTCAAGTCCGTCCCTATTGTAACATCTCTAATTCCTAGGAATACTAGCATTTCTAAAAATGCAACATTCAGAAAAATTTTTTCTTTATTTTTTAAATTCAATATTCTTTCTATAAAAATATATGTTACAACTATTAGTATTAAAAATAATAAATAGTAATTCATTTTTTTTTTTTATATCCTTTCTCATTTATAGTTCAGTATATATTTCAATCATTCTTTTTGTTGAATTTTCAATTTGATATCTTTGAATTTTCCAACTTTTCACATCTATTTTTCTTTCTTTTGATGTTATACTCAATATTCTTTTTGCCCACTCCTCTGGATTATTATTTAATTTCAGTTTTTCTGCATTATCTGTTATTATTGCTTCTTCAGCGATATTTTCACTAACCACACACTTTATTCCTGTACACTGTGCTTCTATAAGTGCTATACCTAGCCCTTCATAAATAGATGGAAACACGAATATATCCATCGCCATTAAAAATTCATTTACATTATTCACAGTTCCAAAAAATTTAATATTTTTTTCAATTTTTCTTTCAATAGCACTATTTATGATAAAATCCTTTAACTCACCATCACCAATTAACCATAATTGAGCATCTTTTTTTATTTTTAGTATTTCTTGAAATATTTCTAATAAAAATTTATGGTTTTTTGATTTATCAAATCTCCCAACATGTCCTATTATAAAATTGTCTGTTGCATTGTACTTTTCTCTTATTTTTTCTCTAATTTCTTCATTAAATATAAATTTTTGAATATCAATTGCATTGTAAATCACTTCATATCTTTGATTTTTTCCAAATAAAAAAATACCTGCGTTATTGCTACAAGCCAATTTTTTTGTAGCCAAACAATTCATTGCTGTTCTAAATAATAAATTTATACACTTGTGCGATGTTGTTTGTGTTGCATGGCAATGTACTATTCTCCTTTTTATCTTTGCAAACTTAGCAACAAGTAAATCTATAGCAACAATAGAAGAACAAGTATGTCTATGAAAAATATAATCGGGATTTTCCTTTAAAATGTAATACAATTCTTTACAATGTTTCCATACGTTTCTTCCTATTGGTGTAATTCTATATATTTTTCCTCCTAGTCTTTCTATTTCATTATCATAATATCCTTTCTCTTTGGAATGAACAACAAAGTCAAATTGAATTTTTTCTTTATCAATTTGCCTATATAAATTCATGATAAAAGTTTCCTGTCCTCCCATATTCATGGTTCCAACCATATGTAATACTCTTTTCATTTTATTCTCCCAATCTAACGTATATATTTTGTAAATTTCTAGCTGTATTTTTTATATCGTATTCTAAGAAATTAATATCATCTAAGTTTCTTTGTCTCCTAGAATTTAGTATTTCTTCACTCCATACTACTGGATTATCATTTATACTAAGCCAAGTTATATTATTAGAAATATCTGTATCTTTATCAATAGTATCTGATGCAAATATTTTTAATCCCGATATTTGTGCCTCTATTAGAGCTATACTAATTCCTTCATATAAAGATGGAAATACCATATAGTCCATGGCACTATATATAGCATCTGTATCTTGTCTTAATCCTAAAAATTTTACTTTTCTCTCTAATCCATACTTTTTAACTAATGTTTCAATTTTTTTCTTTTCTTCTCCAATTCCAACCATAATTAATAATGAATTCGGATTTTTCTTTTGGTATTGCTTATATACTTTTATTAGAAACTTTTGATTCTTAACTTTAGAAAATCTTCCAACATGCCCTATTATATCAACATTTTCTTTCACTTGCAATTGTTCTCGTATCTTATTTCTTTTATCAACAGAAAATTTATATTTTTCAATATCTATTCCATTATTTATAATAATCGATTTTTTCCACTCTTTCTTATATAACCATTTTGCTGCATCAATTCCACATGCCAAAAGCATTGTAGCATTCTTATTGATTTTACCTTGCAAATAGCTTTTATAAATTTTTCCTAATATATTATTTGTATTTCTAGTACTATGACTATGTGCAATTCTATTGGAAATCCCCTCTTTTTTTGCCACTTCTAAAATAATACCACTTACTTGATCAATATGTGAATGGATGATTTGATATTCATTATGTTCTTTAAAAAAACTTGATAATAATCGTTTATATCTTAATTGACCTACTTCAGTAATATAATCTATATAAAAAATTTTACCTCCCATTTTCTTTATCTCTTCATCAAAAACGCCTTTATTATTAACTAAAAAATCGAATTGTACTTTTTCCCTATCTATATTTCTGTACACATTCATAATAAAAGTCTCAGCACCACCAACATTCATAGTTCTAATAATTTGTAATACTCTAATAGGTTTGTCCTGCATTATTAATTTCCTCCATGTCATTATATATTTCTTTCATCTCATTTATTACCGAATTTATTTCATATTTCTTAATAACTTCCTCATCATATTTTTTTACTTTTTGCCTTATCTCCTGGTTTTCTATTAATAGTAATAAAAGTTTTTTGAAACTTTTAGTTTTTATATCTTTATCAATATATCCATTTATTCCATTATTAACTAACTCTCTATGTCCTCTGTTATTTGTAGCAATAATTGGTAATCCCTTATACATTGCTTCCATTATATTTACTGGTAAACCTTCTCTTTTACTAGATGCTAAATAAATGTCAGTAATATATAATAAATCATTTATATCTTGTCGTCTTCCTAATATTTTAACTACATCATCTATTTCATTGCTTTTTATGTAATCATTATACTTATCCTTTAATGGCCCATCTCCAATTAAAAGTAATTTTATATTTGCTTTTTCTTTTTTTAATTCTTCCATAACATGAATCAACAGCATTTGGTTTTTATTTTCATTTAACTCTGCTATATAAGAAAATACCATATCATTCTGATTTATCTCTAAATTTCTTCTTATGCCATTTTTTTCTTCTTGTGATAATTTTTTTTCCAATCTAGCTACATTCATTCCAATTCCATTTATATGTGATATTTTTGGAACTTTTAAATGCTTTTTAGCAAATTCATAATCTTCATTCGTTATTGTTATTAAACAATCTGTCCATTTAGCACATATCTTTTCAATCGGATAATATATTATCCAATTAAGTATAGGTGCTCCTTTATAGAAATGAAAGCCATGTGCTGTATACATTACTTTTGTATTATTCTTTTTTCTCGAGTTTATTGCAGCTAATCTTGTCAATACTCCTCCTACTGGAGTATGGCAATGAATAATAGTATATTTATTCTCGTCTATTACGTTTTTTAATTGTTTATATGCTCTTAAATTATTAACTTTTATTGGAAATCTTTCAAATGGAATATCAAAATGTTTGTCACAATATTCTATTTTTTCATTTCCATTACTTGCTACATGAACTTCATATCCTTGTTCTTTAAACCATTTTAAATATGGTATATGAAAACTATTTATATGGCTTGTTACACTTGCTACAAATAATACTTTTTTCAATTTTTATTCCCTCATTATCTCATTTTTTTGCTTGGTACTCCTATATATGTACCTGATTCATAAATATCTTTAACTACTACACTTCCTGCACCTATAATACACTTTTCACTAATATTTATGTTGTTTTTTATAACTGCTCCTGATCCAATATGTGTTAATTCTTTAACAACCACTGTTCCTGATAAAGTTGCATTAGGTGATATATGTACATAATCTTCAATTATATCGTCATGTTCTATAATTGCTCCTGTATTAACAATACAATGTCTTCCAATTTGTGCACTAGTATTGATACATGTATTTGCCATTACTACAGTTCCATTTTCTACTTTTACATCTAATGCTATTTCACTACTTGGATGTATTGCTATATAATATTTTAAATTTGGATAAGTTTCTACTATATCTTTTCTTGAGTAATTGTTTCCTATTCCTATTATGAATTCTAATTCAGGATACTCTTTTTGCAATTGTATACAGTCCTTAACTTTTCCTATTACTTTAATTTCCTTTTGTTTTATTATTACTGTTTCTTTTTCTATATGGTCGTCTAAAAAACCATATACTTTGTCTTTTGATTTTTCTATAATATCTGCAATTACTTTAGCATGTCCTCCTGCTCCTATAATTACCACATTTTTAGACATTTATATTCTCCTTGTTTCCTCTAAATTTTTCTATAGTTGCATTATTTGTTTGTGTTATACCTTCTCTTTTTAATACTTTAATAATTGTCATTAAAACTATTTTCGTATCATATAAAAAGTTAATATTGTGTATATATTCTATATCATCATTAAACTTATTTTCCCAACTAATAGAATTCCTTCCATTTATTTGAGCTAATCCTGTAAGTCCAGGTCTAACATCATGTCTGTGTTTTTGTTCTTTATTATATAATGGTAAATATTCAACTAGCAATGGTCTTGGTCCTACAATTGCCATGTCACCTTTTATTATATTAATTAATTCTGGTAATTCGTCTAAACTAGTACTTCTTAAAATCTTACCAAATCTTGTAAGTCTTTCAGAATCTGCTAACAAGTTGCCATTTTCGTCTTTTTCATCAGTCATTGTTCTAAATTTGTATAAAGTAAATAGTTTTTCATCTTTCCCTGGTCTTTGCTGCTTGAAAATACCTGGTTTTCCTAGCTTTATAATAACTAATATGTATATAATAATCATTAATGGTGATAAAACTATTAATGCTATTAAACTTAGTATAAAATCTAACAATCTTTTTATATATTTTTTATACATTGCAATTCCTTTTCTTTCAAATTATTTCCATAATCCTTTTATAATGTTAATTACTATCTCTTGCTCTTCTTTAGTCATTTTAGTATCAGAAGGAAGGCATATTCCCCTTTTAAACAAATCTTCAGATACTGGTTTTTCTTTCACTTTAATAAAATCATATTCTTTAAATATTGGTTGCATATGCATTGGTTTCCACACAGGTCTTGATTCTATGTTTTCTCTTTCTAATGCTATCATTATATCTAATGGTTTCACCTTCGAATCTTCACTTAATGTTATTACTGATAGCCAGTGATTTGGTTTTGTATTCTCTGGGACTGGTTGCATTTTAATGTCTTTAATATCCTTAAACTCTTCTTTATATTTATTATATATTCTAGTTTTTTGATTAATTCTCTCATTTAAAACTTTAAGCTGTCCTCTTCCTATCCCTGCTACTATATTACTCATTCTATAATTATAACCAACTTCCTTATGCTCATAATGTCGTTCTGCTTCTCTTGATTGAGTTGCCCAAAATCTCACTTTTTTTATTTTCTCTTCATCTTCAGATACTAACATTCCTCCACCACTTGTCGTAATGATTTTATTTCCATTGAATGAATATATTCCATATTTTCCAAATGTTCCTGTTTGTTTATTATTATATGTTGCTCCTAAACTTTCTGCTGCATCTTCTACAAGTGGAACATTGTGTGCTTGACATATATCTTTTATTTTCTCAATTTTAGCTGGTGTACCATATAAATGTACTACTATTACTGCTTTTGGATTAGGATACTTTTCGAATGCTTTTTCTAAAGCTTTTGGATCCATGTTCCAAGTTTCTTCTTCACTATCTATAAATACTGGCGTTGCATTTTGATACATAATTGGATTAGCTGTGGCTGAAAATGTTAGTGATGAACAAAAAACAATATCTCCTTCTTTCACGTCTAATGCTTTAAAGGCCATATGAATGGCTGCTGTTCCTGCTGATAACGCTGCAGCACATTTTGTTCCTACATAGTTTGCTAATTCTTCTTCAAATTTGTTTACATTTTCTCCGAAGTGGTGCTATCCAATTTGTATCAAATGCTTCTTTTATATATTCTTTTTCATATCCTTCATCTGACATATGTGGTGATGCTAAAAAAATTCTTCTTTCCATTATTTATCTGCTTCCTTCTTTTTTATAAATTTTTAATTATTTTCTTTAAAAGTAGGTACTACATCTTTCATAGCTTTTCTAATTTTTTCTTTTTGTTCATTATTTGTACCATCTACCAATAATTTATCTAAAATGTTTAATTTATTTTCAATTTTTTTCATATCAATATCCATTGGTTCTGCAATATAAATCTTATCATGCTTTGTTTGTGTTAATCCTTCTTCAGCCATTAATAGTTCTTCGTATAATTTTTCCCCTGGTCTAAGTCCTGTTATCTTAATTTGAATATCTACATTAGGTTCTAGCCCTGATAATTTGATTAAATTTAAAGCCATATCATAAATTTTAACTGGCTCACCCATATCAAGTACAAATATTTCTCCACCATTTGCTCCAGACATTGCTTGTAATACAAGAGAAACTGCTTCTGGTATCGTCATAAAAAATCTTGTTATATCCTTATGTGTTACAGTAACTGGTCCACCATTTGCTATTTGCTTTTTAAATAACGGTACAACAGAACCATTACTACCTAAAACATTTCCAAAACGAACAGCTGCATATTCTGTTTTGCTTACCTTATCTTTTGCTTGAACTATCATTTCACACAAACGTTTTGTAGCTCCCATTATGTTTGTTGGATTAACTGCTTTATCTGTTGAAATTAGTATAAATCTTTTTACATTATATTCGTCTGCGCAGTTTACTACATTATATGTTCCAAACACATTGTTTTTAATTGCTTCTAGGGGGCTTGTTTCCATTAAAGGCACATGTTTGTGAGCTGCTGCGTGAAAAACTAAATATGGTTTATATTCTTTAAATATTTCATTTAATCTTTCTTTTTCTCTAACACTTGCTACTACTGCATCTATTTTTATTTTAGGATAATTAAATTTTAATTCTTGTTCTATATCATATAAGTTGTTTTCATAAATGTCCAATATTACTAATCTTTCAGGATTATACTTTATAATTTGTCTGCATAGTTCTGAACCGATAGAGCCACCTCCACCAGTAACTAGAACAACTTTATCCTTGATTAATTTTCCAATATTTCTGTTGTCTAATTTAATAGGTTCTCTTCCTAATAAATCTTCTATTTCGACATTTCTAAAATTGTCCATTATATTTTTACTTTTTATTAAGTCTTTTGTTCCTGGTAATATTCTAACTTTACAACCTGTTTCTTGGCAAATCTTTAAGATTTCTTTTCTATCTTTATTAGGTATGTTAGAAATAGTAAAAAATATCGCTTCGACATCATTTTCTTTGCATATCCTTGGAATATCATATCTTGTACCTAAAATTTTGTTTCCAGATATAGCATAATTAACTTTATTTGTATTATCATCAATTAACCCTATAATATTATAAGCATCTTTTAAGCTTGTTTTTATTGTTTTTATTAATATCTTTGCTGCTTCTCCAGCTCCTATTATTAATACTTTCTTTTTATCACTAACATTCTCTTTTTTACCGTGAATTTCCGTTAATAGCATTCTAAGACAAACACGGTATCCTATAATTGATGTTACAATAATTAAAGCTGCAATTAAGTTTATTCTTACTTCTGCAATAGGCATAATCGAAACAATATTTAAAAATATCATTATTGTACAAGAAATTACACATGCTAAAATATATACTAGATAATCACTACCATTTTCATATCTTGTGATATTTTTATATGTACTAAATATTTGTAAAATACCACCATAAATTAATACTGCTAATATTACAGTATTTAAGACAATATTATTTATTTCATTGTTTAACCATAATTTATTTTCTATTAATATTGCAGCAATATAATATGCTATTGCAATAATAATAATATCCATAATTCTTAATGCTATATTTCTATATTTCTTTAATAGCTTCAATTTTTGTCTTCCCCTTTTTTCTTCATTTAAATTTATTATATAATTTTATTACTCACTTTTCAACAACTATTATCTAGTTATTTTTTCAAAATTCTCCATTTTATGCTAAATATACTTGATATATTCTATCATTATCACACTATACTTTCAAGACTTATTTTCAAAAAAATAATAATAATTCTTTTAGTTTATAAAACAATAAGTACTATAAACCACTTGTCCTTTGTTTTTATATTAACTTCTCCTTTATATTTATCTACTATATCTTTAATAATTTTCATACCATATCCATGTGATTTTTTATCTTTTTTAGTTGTCTTAAAATTTCCAAATTCATCTTTTAATATTTCATTGCAATAAGTATTTTCACATTTTATAACTGTATAATTTTTATTTGTATAAACACTGATTTCTATTAATTTGTCTTCTGATTTTCTAGTAGCTTCTATGCTATTATCTAATAAATTAGAAAACATATTGCATATATCTATTTCTTCCATTTTTAAATCTACTAAATTATCTATTTTTACTTTTACATTAATATCATATTTTTTTGCTTCCTCTATTTTTATGGTTAATATGGTATTTAAAATATCATTTTTGCAATAATTCATTTTGTTAACTTTTTCTAAATCCTGATTTATTTCATCTAGTAATTTTATTCCTTCTCTTTGATTTGTACTACAAAGCACATATACTACTTGTAATTGGTTTTTTATGTCATGCTTTAATTTTATTGATTTTTCGTTGTTTTCTCTTGCTAAATTATAATAATTATAAATCATTTTTTCTTTTTCATTTAATGATTTTATTTTATTTTTCTGTTTCTTATTTTTTAATGCATTTGTTATTGTTATATATACTAAATAACTATTTAATATAATTATTATAATTTTCAACATTTTTTCTTCATTAATCTTAGTTATTAAAAAATATATTACAAGTTCTATAAGGATTTCTATCGTTAACCTCAAATAATACCTCATATAACATCACCTAAATACTCTATAAAAGAATTTTTAGCCTCTTTATATTTCAACTGACTAATTGGTATACTTTCACCTGTATCTAAAATAAATTCATGTGTGTTTAATTCTCTTACTTTATCCAAATTTATTATATAACTTTGATGGCATCTTACAAACTGCTTCGGTAATATTTCCTCTAATTCACTTAGCTTTGCATAAATTTCCCTTTTTATATCTTCTTCATAAATAATTGCAATTCTTTTGTTGCTTTCAATATATTTTATATTATTTATTTTTATATTAAATATTTTTCCCTTTACTTTGAAAGTCTTCACCCTATCAGATCCTCTAATTTGTATCATTGCTTGTCTAAAAGATTCTTTGAATTTTGTTTGTTTTATTGGTTTTAATAATAAATAAGTTGGTCTAGTTCTAAATATTTCTTCTGAATACTGACAATATGCTGTCATATAAATAATTTTTAGCTTGGGATTTTCCCTTTGCATTTGTTCTGCTATTTCTATTCCATTTACTCCTTTTATTTTTATATCAATATATAAAATATCTATATCTTGTAATATTCTATTTTCAATATCATACTGTATTTTTTGTGGTTCTGTATATTTGTATATTTTTGCACTTTCTTTTACTTTTATATTTTCTAAAATCAATCTTTCGATATATTCTACTATTATTCCTTCATCATCACAAATTGCTATTTTTAACATAAAAATACTCCTCTATTATGTCATTTTTCTTATTTTAACATATTAGAGAAGTATTCGACTCTTTAAAAGTTACATTTTAATCATTAATTGTTGCATTTAGTATATTTTTGTCGTTTTTCTGTTTTTTATGTATCTTTTTGTATATCTTTATAGCTAGCATTACCAACAATATTCCTAGCATCACACCCATGCTATCTAATATTACATCTGCTAACATTGGTCCTCTTCCGAGGAATAAATGCTTGATGTATTTCATCAGATGAAGCATATATTATTCCTGTTATCAGACTAATTGCTATCCTATCTATTTGTTTTATGTTATATGTTGAAACTAACATCATAAGTAAAATTCCGTACTACTGTATAAATAGAAAAATGTGCAATTTTCCTTATTATACTTTCCATTCTAGAAAGTATTTTTGTCTTTTCGCTTTCTGGTTTTTGTCTAATATCTTTAATATTAGCTGATATAATTTGTGTAATTTTTTTACTTATACTGCTAGATTTTTCTGCATTTTGGTTAGAAAATCCAAATATTATACAAAAAGTCCATAACAGTAATATGGTTAAAATTCCTCTTATTATATTTATTTTCATATTAAATCATAAAATTCCTTACATTTATTTTATTTACTGTAACCAGTTTTAGCAACAATGTCATTACTAATTTTTTTAATTGTTTCTGATGGTGTATAGTCTTGTTCATCAAATACTTTATTATGTAATTGTATTACATTACTTTCTAATGTAATTGGTATTCCATACCATCTATCCATAGTTATTCCTTTAGTTTCATATGGCCATCCAATGCTATCTGTTATTTTATAACTTGTAACACTTGGCAATAAACTAAAAATGTCATTTGCTGTTATATTTGTATATACTCTTGGTAATGTTTTATCCACAAAAGTATTTAATTGACTAATATTAAAAGTCTTAACTTTATTTGCTACTGCTGTCAAAACATCTCTCATTCTTTCTGTTCTTTTATAATCTCCTCCAGTAGCATGTCTTATTCTTGCATAAGCTAGAGCTTGTTCTCCTGTTAAATTATATGTACCTGCTTTAGTTATTCCTGGTATATGTGATACTTCTTCATTTGTTATTTGCATACTTATACCACCAATATTATCTATAATTTCTTTTACACTATCAAAGTTTACTGTAACAAATTCTTTTACGTTTAAATCTAAATTAGTGTTTAATGTTTTTATGGCAAGTGGTGCTTCTCCAAAGGAATATGCATGTGTTATTTTATCTAATCCATGCCCTTCTATTTGTACATATGTATCTCTATAAACAGATACTAATTTTACTTCTTTTGTTTTGTTATTAATACTTGCTATAATAATGCAGTCACTTCTGTTTCCCCTTGAATATGTATCTTCCCTTGAATCAATTCCAAATATGGCTATATTTCTATAATCTGCTAAGTTTTGTTCAACTTGTGATGATACATTTAAATCATCTTCATTTAAATCTATTTTTTGCATCTTTCCTAGTTTATTACTAATAAATAAAAATGTTCCTCCTACTATTAATGCTAATATAATTAATAATATTAGTATTATAATTCCAAATGTTTTTAATCCCCTTCTTTTTCTCTTTTCTCTCATATCTAATACTCCATTTATTTTTTACAAATTTTGTTCATTATACTATTTTTTTTTTTCATTTACAATATTTTTTAATTATTTTTATGAATTGCTTATAACAATAAATAAAAATATACATAATAACAGTTATTATGTATATTTTTTATTTGTTTATAAACTTAAATCTATACACTTACCAGCACAGCTAAAAGTATAATTATAACAAAAAATCAATCATTTCTGATTGATTTTTATATTCATCTGTTCAATTTAGTTCGAACAGATACGTCGTTGGTGCCTTCACCTGGAATCGAACCAGGGACACAAGGATTTTCAGTCCTTTGCTCTACCGACTGAGCTATAAAGGCAAATAATAAATTCCATATTTTTACTTTAAAATAAAAAAATGGCGACCCGGAACGGGCTCGAACCGTCGACCTCTAGCGTGACAGGCTAGCGTTCTAACCAACTGAACTACCGGGCCAAAAAAGAAAAATGGTGGTCGCTATAGGGCTCGAACCTATGACCCCCTGCTTGTAAGGCAGATGCTCTCCCAGCTGAGCTAAGCGACCATGTCTTTCGACGAGATTTATTATACTAATTTTTTTTTATCTTGTCAATACATTTTTTAAATTTTTTCATTTTTTTATTTTTACATATATGATTTTGTTTGAAATATAAACAAAAAAATCACTTTGATTGTGATTTTTTTATTTTTTATTTCGTTTCATTAACTAATTTAAGTATTTTATCTAAATTATTAATTGTTTGATTATAACCATATTCATAGCATTTATCTAACTTTTCTACTTCTAACAAACCTGTTTTATCTGTCTGAATTGTTAAAACCATATCGCTATTTTGTAAATTTTCTTCAGATATCTTATTTCCCATTATATCAATTGACCTCATAGCAATGTCCATTACATTACTATTATCTTCAATATCATCTGCTTTAAAATTAACTGCAATTACTTTATCTGCACCTTGTTTTTTTACTTCACATGAAGGTATATTATTTAAAATTCCTCCATCTAGAAATTTGTGTTTTTCATATTGACAAGGGTTAAACACAACAGGAAAACTACTACTAGCTCTAATTGCTTTGCCAATATCTATATCTGTTATATATTTAGACTTTTCTTTTTCTCCCTTAGGTATTTTATTTGTAAAAACGTATTCTTTTGAATCTTCTACATCAACTGCTGGTATCACTAAAGGCATTTCTATATCTGTAATCATTCTTATTTTCTTTCTTAATGCAACTTTGTTAAATTCTTTTTCTATATCCTCTCCCTCATAAATTCCGAGAAATCAACATTTTTTTATTTATTATAAAATTATTAACACTTGTAATCTTTGATATACTTTTTTGATTTACTAGTTTATTTGCATATAGCTTAAATAGTATGTAAATATAATATGGAGAATATCCCATTGCATATAATGCTGATATTATACTTCCCGAACTAGTTCCACCTATAACATCTATTTTTATATTGTTTTCTTCTAATGCCTTCAAAACTCCTGTATGAGCTATACCTCTGATTCCACCACCTGATAATGCTAATCCTAATTTCAAATTTACCACCTACTTCTTATAAAAGTATTATTTACATTTTTTATGTATTTCAAACTTATTTTGTTACTTATTTTTTATTATTTGTTGTTTATTTATATAAACTATATCTCTTTATTATTTCTAACTGCTATGTTATAATCATAAAATACTATAAAAAGTAAATTTTTGATATGTTCTATTTTTTATGAAAGGACTGGTATTAATTATGGAAGAAAAATTTGCAAGTACAAAAAAAGCTGGAATATATGGAATTATAGGAAATATATTTTTATTAATTATAAAAGCTACTGTTGGATTTATTAGCAAAAGTCAATCTATGATAGCAGATAGTATAAATAGTGCTGGAGATATCTTTGCATCTTTAATGACTTTTATCGGAAATCGAATTGCAAGTGTTCCTAATGACGAAGATCATAATTTAGGACATGGCAAAGCAGAATACATTTTTTCCATGTTTATTAGTATTGCTATGATTCTAGTCTCTTGTAAATTACTATTTAATTCAATTACTACATTAATTTTAGGAAATAAGCTTGAATTTTCGATTTTTCTAATAATTGTTTGTATAATTACAATTATTACTAAATTATTCTTGTATTTTTATACATTAAAAGCATATAAAAAATATAATAGTATATTATTAGAAGCTAATATGAAAGATCACAAAAATGATTGCATTGTAACTAGTTTCACCTTAATTTCCATTCTTCTTACACTATTTGGTATTTATTGGTTTGATAGTGTTGTTGGTATTGGGATTTCAGTTTGGATCTGCTATACTGGAGTTACTATTTTTATTGAAAGTTATAATGTATTAATGGATATTAGTGTTGATGATAAGACAAAATCCTTAATTTTAGACATCTCACATACTTATAAACAAATAGAAAAAGTAACTGATATAATATCTACTCCTGTTCGGTGACAAATATTTAATTTTTATTACCATTAGTGTTGATGGTAACATGTCTACTTTTGAAAGCCACCAATTAGCCGATAATTTAGAAAAATCTGTAAGTAAATTAGATAAAGTTTATAAAACAATTGTACATGTTGAACCTATATAAATTTATAATAAAAAAGTACTAATATATTTGCACGTTATATTAGTACTTTTTTCTATCTTCTTATATTCATATCATCATATTCCTCATCTGCTTCTTTTTCCATCTTATTTTCTACTTCATTTATCAATTGTTCTTCATCCTTGTTTCCTTGTCCATTATTATATGCATTTATTAGGCGATTTCTTACATCATCTCTACTATATACTGATGCTATTTTATCATTTTTTAGTATTTCCACAACACATTTGTCTAAATACCCATCATTTATTTCTATATGTTCATGTGTATTATTATATGGATTATCATCAATATCTTTTATATTAATATCTTCACATCCAAGTTCTCTATGTTGCTCTATTTTTTCAATTTCCTCTTTTACTCTTGGATTTCTACTTTCATTCATAAGTTCTCTTGTTTGTCTAGTAGTTGGTCTAATATTATAAGTTTCAATTGGAATACTAATTGCTTCTCCATTATCTTGTGCAGGTGTTCTTACATATGTTGGTTCTATTGTTCCCATTGGACCAATATCAATTGCTAATTGTGATTCACTTTTTCCTTTGATTCTATAAATAGAATTCATTTGTTTTTGTTCTATTTTACTTCCATCTCTATTTACAGTATTTACTTCTTTTGTTGGAGCATTTCCATAAGCTTGTTCTAATGTATCTATTTTTTCTGCTGAACCATCTTCTTTTATCCCTACAAAAGAAAATTTAGTTGTATTTTTAGGGTTTTTCATTTCATCCGAATAAATAATTGCTATTTTTTTATATCCTTTATCTTGAACATTTAATAAACTTGAAATAGTATCTCTATCTGTTACTTTTTGATTTACAAATATTTCTGTTTTACTTGAAATTTGATCAACTTGTTTTTTAGTTAACTCTTCCTTATCATCTTTCTTTTCTTTATGTTCTTTTATTTCTTCTTTATCTTCTTTTAAGATTTTCTCATCTGGATTAATTTCACTTATTTTTTGTAGTCTTTCTACTTTTGTACCTAAAGTTTGTGCAATTTCCTCTAATCTACTTGTTTCTATATTGTTTAAATCTAAAATTCCCTCTTTATCTAATTTTTGTAATTGCTCTAAAATTTCTTTTTCATTTGTATATTTTTCATTTAATAAAATGCAATTATATTGATCAGATTTATTATTCCCACCTAAAAATATTCCATCTTCTGTATAATATCTTTCTATTTCTTCTATTTTTCCATCTTTATCTTCTTTTTGCTCTAATAATAAATAAATATTAGTATCTTTGTTTTCAAAGTCAATTATTCCAAGGTACTTCACGTCTAGCACTTTATTATCTTCTATTTTTTTCTGATAATCACAATTTAAGTTTATTCCTTCTAATTCCTGATTTAATATTTCTAAATCTCTTTTATCTCTTAAACTTCTCATTTTATCAACTATTTTTTCTTCATCAAGATTTCTTTGCATTTTAATAATCCCTTCCTTTTTGACTTTTTGATTTTAATATTCAAAACTGTTATTTTAAAGTTGCTATTAAGTCATAATTGCTTACACTTATTACTTTACATTTTTTAAAATGATTTATAATATTGCTATCTATTTCTTCTTTATCGTTCTTTATATAAACTAGACCATCAATATCTGGAACATCTTGCATTGTTCTTCCAATATAATATTTTTTATCAAAAGATATATCTTCTATTAAGATTTCATAAGTTTTTCCAATTTTATTTTCTAAATTTTCCCTTGATATATTTTGTTGTTCTTTCATTATTTTATTATATCTAGATTTTTTTGTATTTCCATGAACTTGATTTGGTAACTTTGCAGCAGGTGTTCCTTCCTCTTTTGAATACATAAACACACCTAATTTATCAAACTTTGCTTTTTTTACAAAGTTTAATAATTCTTCAAAATCTTCCTTTGTCTCACCTGGAAATCCAACAATTAAGCTTGTCCTTAAAGTAACATCTGGTATATTAGCTCTAATTTTTTCTAGTAGTTCTTCTATATTATTTTTAGTTGTCTTTCTATTCATTCTTTTTAAAATTTTATCTGAAATATGTTGGATTGGAATATCAAAATACTTAGCTATTTTATCATTATTTGCCACTGTTTGTATTAATTCATCAGTAATTCCTTCTGGATAAGAATATAAAAAACGAATCCATTTAATGCCTTCTATTTTAGTTAATTCTTCTAGCAAATCAGATAATTTACTTTCACCATATAAATCAATACCATATTTGGTTGTATCTTGTGCAATTATAATCAATTCTTTAATACCTTTTTTAGCCAGTCCTTTTGCCTCTTCTAAAATCTCCTCTTTTTTTCTACTAATAAAAGGCCCTCTAATATAAGGAATTGCACAATATGTACAGTAATTGCTACACCCTTCCCCTATTTTCAAATAAGCAAAGTTGTTTCCTGTTGTAATAGTTCTATCCAAAAATTCTTCTTCGCAAAACATAGGCATTTGTGGTATTTCAGTTATCTTGTTGCTAATTTTTGTCTTTGATTTTTCAACAACATCTCTTTTAATTAAATCTTCTATTTTGTCCCACAAATGATCATATTCGTCGATTTTTATAAATAAGTCTACCTCTGGAATAAGTTTAATTAAATCTTCGTAATATCTTTGAACCAAGCATCCCATTACAATTAAATATTTACATCTCTTCTTTTTATAGTTTGCCATTTCAAAAATAGTATTAATTGCTTCTTCCTTTGCTGAATCAATAAATCCGACAAGTATTAATTACAATAATATCTGCTTTTTCTTCATCATTTACAATTGTAAAATTATGTTTTTTAAACTTTCCAATTGTTGTTTCTGTATCTATTAAATTCTTACTACAACCTAAATGCACAAATCCTACATTCATTTTTACACTTCCCTTTTTTAAAAGATAGGTGGATAGTTTTAAAAATTCTCATTTTATTTTCAATATTCCCCTATCTTTATTTATTCATTTTTTCGACATATATCTACTAATATTTCGAACTGTTTTTAACCTGTCCCCACAACATGCTTTCTAGTCATTTCTATTAAATCAAGTTTTGTAAATCCTTCTACTTGTGTTTTTGTTCTATCTTTTTTTAATTCTTCTTTTAATAAGTTTTCTATTTTATCCTTATCTTCTTTGTCTTTCATGTCGATATAATCAATTATAATAATTCCACCAATATCCCTTAATCTTAATTGTTTTGCTATTTCTATTGTAGCTTCCTTGTTTACTTTAAGTATTGTTTGTTCTAAACTCTTACTTCCAGTATATTTTCCAGTATTAACATCAATTGCTGTTAGTGCTTCTGTTTTGTCTATTGTTATAAATCCACCACATTTTAACCATACTTTTCTATTTTGTATTTTTTCTATTTGTTTATCAATTTCATATTGTTCCCAAATATTTTCTTTATCTTGAAATTCTATTTTTATATTTTTATATTCTTTATTTTGCTTTATTGTTTGTTTAATGTTTTTAAATTCTTCCTCATTGTTTACAATTATCTTCTCCATATTTTTATCTGTTAAATCTATTAACATTTTTTCCACTATGCTTTCGCTTTTATACAAAATTTTAGGTTCATTTAACTTAGGATTTATGCTTATTTGAGTTATTTGATTCCACTTATTTTCAACATTTTTTATATCTTCAATTATCTCTTCTTCTTTACCTTTAGCTGATGTTCTTATGATTGCTCCATTTCCTGGTTGTAAATTTTTTCTAACTAATTTTATTAATCTTTCTTGTTCTTTTTCATCTTCTATTTTTTGAGATATTGTTATAATATCAGTATTTGGCATTAACACAATATACTTACTTGGTAAATTAATATGTGTTGACACTCTTGCTCCCTTTTTATCATTACTATCTTTTTTTACTTGTACTAAAATTTTTTGATTTTGTTTTACTACTTCTGTTATATCAATTTCTTTATGTTGTTGTTTTGTCTCATCAATCTTAGGTAAAATATCTTTTAAATGTATAAAACTATTTTTACCTGTACCAATATCTATAAATGCTGATTGCATTCCTTTTATTATATCTCTTACAATTCCTATGTATATATCTCCTTCTCTTCTATCTGTCTCACTATTTTCTTCATAATATTCTATTAGTTTTCCATTTTCTACAAGAGCTATTTGTTTTTTTTCTTGATTTTTTTGTATAAATAATTCTGTCATATTTACCTTCCTTTTTATGTTTTTAATTAATTTTATTCATAGCATTGTCTGTGCCACTTTTTATTATTTCTATTATTGCCTCTTTTGCTTTAGTTGTAGCAATGTCTAATATTTCTTTTTCTTCTTCTGGAATTGCACCAATTACATAATTAATTAAATCATTTTTATTATCCGGCATTCCAATTCCTACTCTTATCCTTGCAAATTCTTTAGTCTTTATATTTTGTATAACAGATTTCATTCCATTGTGTGTTCCTGGTCCTCCTGTTTTTCTAATTTTTACTGTTCCTTTTTTTAAATCTATATCATCATAAATTATTATTATTTTTTTATTATCTATTTTGTAAAAGTCTATTGCTTCTTTTATGCTTTCTCCACTTAAGTTCATATAAGTTTGTGGTTTTAATAGAATAACTTTTTCATTTTCTATTATGCCTGTACCATATAAGCCTTTAAACTTTTTTTTATTTATTTCTATTTCATATTGCTTAGCTAATTTATTTATAGTATTAAACCCCATATTATGCCTAGTATTACTGTAATCTTCTTCTGGATTTCCCAAACCTACAATTAAATACATTTTTATTTGTTCTCCTTACTTTTGGTTTTAAACTGTTATTTATTTTAACTTTTTTTTTCTTTTTTTTCAAGCTTTTTTGCTAAATATACAAAAAAAGCACTTATATTTAAGTGCCTTTTTATTTATTAATTATTCTGCTGATTCTTCTGTTTCTGGAGCTTCATAAGCTTCTAATATAGCTTTTTGAATCTTTTCTCTAGTTTCAGCATTGATTGGATGAGCTATATCTTTGAATTCTCCGTTTGGAGTTTTTCTGCTAGGCATAGCTATAAATAATCCATTTTGACTTTCGATAACTTTAATATCGTGAACTGCGAATTCGTTATCGAATGTTACAGAAGCAACAGCTTTCATTCTGTTCTCTGAATTTACTTTTCTTAAACGTACATCTGTGATTTGCATTTTAGTGCACCTACCTTCCTTAAGTTTTAAAAATATTTTGTACATACTCGTTTAATCTTATGTACAATAATATTATTCTTCATTAAAAATGTTTTTCCTTCTTTTTTTTACAAAAATTTAAATTTTCTTTTTATTTTTTTTACTTATAGTAACTTTCTTTATTTTTTTACATATAATACACTAGATTTTTTTGACAAACTATTGAATTTTTAAGGATATAATTATATAATCTAAATTGTTATTTAAGGAGTGTGTATTTAGATGCCAAATATAGATAATATAAAAAAATATAAAAATATCCACATGATTGGAATTGGTGGAGTAAGTATGAGTGGTATTGCTGCAATCTTACAAAATTGGGGATTTACAGTTACTGGTTCTGATACTTCTAATTCTGAAGCTGTTCAGAGTTTATTAAAAAAAGGAATTAAAGTAGTTATTGGCCATAGCTTAGAAGATGTAGCTTCTTCAGATATTGTAGTTTATTCTGCAGCAGTTAAACAAGATGATTTAGAAATGTTAGAAGCAAAAAGATTAAATATTCCAACAATTGAAAGAGCCGACTTTTTAGGTGAAATAACTCGTTCTTACAAAGATACTATTTGTGTTTCTGGAACACATGGCAAAACAACAACAACTTCTATGGTTTCACTTTGTTTTTTAGAGGCTTTAAAAGACCCTAGCATTCAAGTTGGTGCTTTTTTAAAGCAAATTGATGGAAATTATAAAGTTGGTAATAGTGAACATTTTATTATAGAAGCTTGTGAATATGTAGAAAGTTTCTTAAAGTTTAGCCCTAAAGCTGAAATTATTTTAAATATAGATAATGACCATTTAGATTATTTTAAAAATTTCGAAAATATAAAAAACGCTTTTATTAAATATGTCAAATTATTACCTCAAAATGGTTTACTGGTAATAAATGGCGATGACTCTAATTGTTTAGATTTACAAAAATATACAAGTGCAAAATCAATCACATATGGAATAAAGAACGAAAATTCTGATTTTTTTGCTAAAAATATTGAATTCGATAATGATGGTTTTTCTAGTTTTGATGTATATTATAAAAATAACTTTTTTGAGAATATAAAATTATCTATTCCTGGCATTCATAATGTTTTAAATGCTTTAGCTTGTATTTGTTTATGTAATGAGTATGGTATTAATAAAAAAGATATAAAAACAGCTTTATCAAAGTTCACTGGTGCTCATAGAAGATTTGAATATAAAGGAAAAATAGATAACAAAGCTAGCGTATATGATGATTATGGACATCATCCAACTGAAATATTAGCAACTGCTAATTCTCTCTCAAATAAAAAATATAATGAATCTTGGGTTATTTTTCAGCCACATACTTACAGTAGGACAAAAAATTTATTAGATGATTTTGCAAATGCTTTAATAAATTTTGATCATATAGTTATTTTAGATATTTACGCTGCAAGAGAAAAAAATATATATGAGATTAGTTCCAAAGATTTAGTACATAAAATTAGTACTCTTGGAAAAGATGTTAAATATATACCAGATTTTGATGAATGTGCTTCTTATGTAAAAAATAATGTTAAAGAAAATGATATTGTTATTACTTTAGGTGCTGGTACCGTTACAAATATAGGTCCTATGCTTATAAAATAATTTTTTTAATACACATATAATACACACATTATATGTGTATTTCTTTATTTAATTCTTTTTCGTTATTTGAAATAATTAATGATTGCATTTCCTTTCTTATTTTTTTATTAGATTGATGTGATTTTCTACTTATGCTTTCTGCTAATGAGCTAATTTCTTCTGCAATTTCTTTTACGTTTTTATTAGATATCTCTTTCATCTCTTTTCTGACACCCTCAATTTTTTCTTCGTTTCTACTAAATAAATCATGCATTTCTTTTCTAACACCATCAATTTTTTCTTCGTTTTTACTAAATAAATCATGCATTTCTTTTCTAACACCACCAATTTTTTCTTCGTTTTTACTAAATAAATCATGCATTTCTTTTCTAACACCATCAATTTTTTCTGAAATAATTTTATTTGTTTTTTCTTCGTTTTTATCTACTTTTTGTTCTAAAATAGTTATTCTATTTAAAACATTTTCTACAATAGATAATATTTTATTTAATGTCTCTTCTTGCATCTATATCACCTCCTTTGGAATTTAGTATAATAAAAATTAGAATATAAAAACCTTATATAAGAACTGTTAAATTGAACTTTGAATAAAACTTGAACAGATTATACTATCAAATAAAAAAATATGCAATACCTTTTGCATATTTTTTTGTTTTTATATATTTTCATATTCTTAACAATTATTATACATTGACTTTATCTGTGTCAAAAATATCTATTGTATTTCTTTTGCTTGTTTTAACATGATATCTCCAAATACTGCATAACCTTCTTGGGGATCATTAACTAATACATGTGTTATTGCTCCAACAAACTTACCATTTTGTAGTACAGGTGATCCTGACATACCTTGAATTATTCCTCCTGTCTTTTCTAACAACTTTTCATCTGTTACTTTTATTTTCATACTTTTATTGTCATAATTATTATCTTTATATATTTTTTCTATTTCTATTTCATATTCTTGTGGTTTTTGATTATCTAAACTACATAGTATTTTTGCTTTTCCAATCTGTATTTCTTCTCTTAAGGCTACCTCTGCTTCCTTTGATGTATCTATATTCAAACTAGCTAAATTATCTACCTTTCCATAAATTCCAAATCTGGTATTTTTTCCTATTGTTCCTATATTATTTTGGTTTTCAATAGTTCCTTGTATTTTTCCTGGATTACCACTTTCTCCTTTTGTTATATTTAATATTCTCGTTGTTATAAATTCTCCTGATGCAATATTTATTAATTCATTTGTATCAATATCTGTTATTCCATGTCCTAAAGCACCAAAGGTCTTACTAGTTGGATCATAAAAAGTTACTGTACCTACTCCTGCTGCACTATCTCTTACCCATAACCCTATTTTATATTGGCTATTATTTGTCTTTACCGGTGTTATACTACATTCCTTAGTTTCCTGTTGATGTACATATTTTATACTTATATCATGTCCTTGAGATAAATTTACAGTTTGAATTAAATCAGATGTTGAATTTATGTTTTTATCATTTACTTTTATTATTGTATCTCCTTCTTTTATTCCTGTGTTTTCATATGGTTTATATTTTTTGTTATCATTTCCTTCTATTTCTGACATCCCAACTACTAATACTCCACTTGTATAAAGTTTAACACCTGCAATATTTCCAACTGGAATTACTTTTGTTTTTGGTAATACACTTACTTCTACATTTTTTAGTAAAATATTATCAAATAAGCTAACTTCTAATGTTGATTTTCCAACATCCTGACTTAGTTTCTCTCCATTGCTAGATGATGTTTCTATTGTCTGCTGATTCTCATTTTTTATATTTAGCCCTAATAATGTTTTCACAGAAATCTTCTCTCCTTCAAATACTACTAATTCATTTGGTATAGTTTCTATTACTAAGGTATAGGAATAAACAATAGATAAAAAAAATACTAATAATAGCATTTTTAAATAATTTTTCATAAAATTTCTCCTTATTTTTTTGCTATTATTAGTATTTACTTTTTTTATTTTAGTATACTAAAAAATAATCATATTTATTTTTTATTTAACTACAAATTGTTCTAACAAGCTTTCCGAATTGTTATTAATTTTATACATACTATATCTTTCTCTTCCCAATGCTGTAAAATAAGCTTTTGCTAAATTTCCATTATCTTTATTATTCATCATATACTTATAAATATTGTCTGTAACTTCCACATTTGTCTGATTAACAATACTTGAATAACATCCCAATTCAGTTCTTGGAAAAAAATAATTTGTTCCTTCAGTACTTGTTAGTGATCTTCGCTCAAAATCAACATTAAAAACTCCTAATAAATTATTTTTTCCAAGTAAGTCCCTATCTGTTGCTCTGTGATAATTTCCATCTGATACTATGTAAATAGAATCTTCTGCTACAACCTCTTCATTTTTAGTATTTGTTATAATTGAATATCCATTATATATTTTTCCACCAATATTTAGTCCTTGTAAAAAACTAATAATTGAAATATGATTTATAATTTTATCCCATTCATCTTCTTTTAGTTTAGGCATTTGAAAGTTAGCTGATACTCCTGAATAATTATTATAGTTTGCTATTGCTGTAGACAAATTTTTTTCAATTGAATATCTTATAACTGCTAATCTATGTTGATTAAAGTTAGAATTTGGTTCTTCGATTTGATTATCAAAATCAAATATATTATAATCTCCAAATATTTCAGTATTTATTTTTTTCCCTTCTTCATCAACAGCATTTGAAGTTTTTAATTCATTTAATCTATACCTTTTCATTCTATCTCTAAAGTCTGCTGCATCTGAATAATATTTAACTGCTGCCTTACTTTTTTCATTAAAATTTTGTTGTTTATATTTTTGTCCATTCAAGTATGAAAACCATTCAGAACTATTATTTTCTTTATAATATTTTACCCCATTTATTTTTATATATGTATAGTCTGTATTTCCTATCTTTTCCCTTAAATTTTCTTGTTCTATTGTAATTCCTCTGTATAATGCACAGTCATCTCTATCTCTAACTTTAGAACAATTGCTAATTAAATATCCATAGTCAAATACTGGTTCGTCGTTTATTATTCCTTGAATTGTAATGTAGTTATCTAGTGAATATGTTATAACAAAGTCATCATTTCCCCTTTTATATCTGCAACTATAATAGATATATGGTTTTAATCCTGAAATTTTTTCTCCATTTTTATAAGTAGATGATTCATTATTATTATCACTCTCACTCAAAGTGTTTGTGTATGGTGAATAAATATAATATCCATCATACATTGTATATACTAAAGCTGGCACATATTCTTTTAATACATCTTGATTATATCCTGCCATATTAAAGTTATTTGCAATAGAATAAAAAAAGCTATTGACAGATGCTTCTATATCACGAATTTTTGAATTCGACAAATCTGATGTGCTACTATCTAATGTGTTTAATTGGAATGCCTTTAAAGCATCATATGTAGCATTATTTAGTTTAGAATCATATGATGTTTGCAAACTCAATGTTTTTACTTGAGTCCCGGACATATGAACTTAAAATTACTGAAATTGGTAATATAATAATAATAAATATTACTGCTAAACTTTGAATTTTCATAATCTCTTTCTTTCCTTTTATGGTATTAAAAAGCTTGTAATAATTATATATTACAAGCTAGTAAACCTCATTTTTGTTTATTTTCCTGTTCCATTTGCTGTTACCATACCAGCATGTTCAGCTGCTATTGAATATGTATCATTTCCTCCTGACACTTTATATAAAAAGCCCTTTAATTGTTGTGACATTGTTGTATTTGTATTTTTTACACTTGTAGAAAAAAGGTCTCCTTCTTTTAAAGATACTACACCATTTTTGTCAAGTGTGTCCATAATTTGTGAGGTAAATTGGCTATAATATACATTTTCACCAATCACATCTTTTTTTGCCTGTGTTGTTTTCTTTCCTGGATTTTCATCTAAAGTTTTTATCTCCATTTCTACATCATATGAATTTCCAGTAGCTGAAATATTTTGTACAAACTTATCATATTTATCTAGTGTTAACTTTCCAGTTTGTCTAACATTATCTACAAACTCTGTTGTAGTTGTTTCGACTGCTAATTGAGCTGTATCGTCAGCTCTATCTGTCATTGTCATTAGTGGAAACACAAACATTAGTACTGCTGCTAATGCTATTGCAATAATTGTTATTAATGTATCACCCATTTTATTCCTCCTTATAACTACAATAATACATACTTTTATTTATCTGTATATGTTATTACTCTTTTTTTAGTCTTATTGGCATCTGGTGTATTGCTTCCTCCTGTTTGCATATCTTCTTGATAGTATACTCCAAGTTTTTCTGTAACCTTCTTACCTTCTATTCTAGCATATATTCCAACGTCTTTCAAGTTTATTCCTAGATCACTAAACTCTTTTTTATATTCATCAGAAATACTATCTTTCCCATATATTATTGCTTTAATAAACTCTTCTTTTTGCTTATCACTTCCTAGAACTTCTTTTTCTAAGTCTATATAATTTATTTCGTCATAATTACCATTTTCATTTTTCTTAGAATACAGACCGTTCTTATCATTGATATCTTTCATGTCAAAAATAATTTTATAGTTTTCTTTATATGCTTTATATATAGATGGAATAATAGTTTCTAATCCTACTTGTCTTTGTGTCGTTCCACTAGTTATATACGTATAATCATATTCTCTATCTCTATAGTCTAAAATTACCTGTGATGCTCTTCTTGCTTCTCCAAAGGCATTAATACTAATGGATAATGCTAACACAAATATTAATACGGCTGCTGCCATTTTTAATGCATCTGTTGCATTCTCCATAGTATTTCACTCCTTTTTTACTTCGTACTTTTATTTACCATTATTTTTAATATTAATTTCTGAAATCAATCCACCTTTTGTATGTTTTTGTACTTCTACAGTATAAGTACTTCCTGTTTGCATATTTTTTTGATATGTTCCATCTTCTTTATTTTCTGTAATATCACCAGTTAGTTTAACATGCTTTGTCTCATCATCTGTTGACATGTTATTCGTATTAACGGCATTAATTAGAGAATTAACATTTGCTCCTCTTACATTTACCCCTAAATATTGTTCAAATTTTTGGTTAAATGTTGTTACTTCTACTTCTGTCATTGAATTATTGTTTACTACTCCAGCTGCTTGATTATATATCATAATACCTAATGATATAATTAATATTGCAAGTAATATTGCTCCTGCAATAATTAGTGCTTTTGACGCATTCTCCATTTTTTTCCTCCTTAGTTTTTCTTTTCTTATTTTATTTATAAATTTAATAACTAATTATTGTGTTATTTGTTCAAATAACATGTATTTTATTCTATTAGTAGATTTATGATATTCTATTTTTGTACATTTAAACCTTATTTGGTTATAATATTGTAAAAATTTATTCATACCTCCACCATATAAAGTTTCCATATTGTATACTTTATCATTATCTAACATTTTTATATCTATATTAATTGAATTTTTTTGATTATCTAAATATTTTCCTTTATTATTTTTTTCTACACCATTAGATATATTATTATCTACTGCTTTATTAATAATTGTTGTTAAATCTCCTCCATATATTTCTTGGTTATAATAACTTTCAAATTCCACATTTTTTAATTTTGTTTCATTATAATTTGCCTTGTAGTTTAAATACATATATGAGATTCCTACAACTATAATTATTATAATTAGGAAAAATATTGCTATTTTTTTCATTTTTCATCCTTCAAATTATAACATTATTATATATTTTTTTCAATAGTAAATTTTACTATTTTTTATTTATTTTTTATCAGAAAATCTAATTTCTTTAACTCTTCCTGTTACTGGGCTAATCGTTACTTTACAATTATATGTTGGTAAATTTCCGTTTTCACCTGAATTACCTTCTATTAGTTTTTTTTCGTTATTATTATTAATACCCCTATTTTCAAGATTAACAGTAATATAAAAATTACTATCTGTAGAAGATTCTAGTTCATAATGCCTATTATTTTCATCTGCTAAATTTTTAACAGTAATAACATCATATATAGTAATATCTTCTCTACCTTCATAAGAAGTAAATTGTGTATTAAATTCATTTAATTGATTTTCCTCATTTTGCTTATGCACTTGTGCTGATGAAGTTCCAAAGGATACAAATAAATACACAGCCAATGATAATATAAGCACTCCTATTAATACCCCAGCAGCCATAATCAATGCTTTTGACGCATTTTCCATAATTTAAACTCCTAAAATATTTATTATTCTATTGTTCCATTAAATTTAAAATACATTTTAGTAATTCTTCCTGTGTTTTTGCTATATTTTACACTTTCACAATTAAAGTAAGCTCTTTTGAATTGCATATATTCATAATAAGTATAAACATCATCTTTACTGTCATTTATTGTTTTTAATGAATCGTTTATTTTTGAATCATCTATCGATAAATTACTTTCTGTAATTGAATTATATGCTAATACTGCATTCATTTTTGTTTTATATGACGCATTTTTATCAACATAAATTTTACTTATTGCTGTTGCTAATTTCTGTATTCCTTTTTCTTTTTCAATATTACTTATTTTTCCTGAAATTTTTTCCTCGAAATCATTTTTTCTTCCAGATTGCGTATATACATTTTCTTTTATTAATCTGTTTTCATTATTCACACTTAGTTGTTCTTTTTTTCCTGAAAATTCAAATGTTATAGTCATTGGTTCATATGCCAAATACTGTCCTTCATCATTTTTTCCAGTTCCTTCAGTTGATTTTCTTCTATTATAATCTGCTACTCTATTTAATAAAGAACATAAATCGCTACCTCTTACATTATTTCTATTATAAGTTTCATATTGATTATTAAATTCAACTACTTGAGCTTCTCTTGTGTTTTGTGATTCAGTATTTTGATAATTATTCAAATTATTAAACATTAACAGTAGTGCACCTAATATCATTAATGCAATTAATACACTTCCTGCCATAATTAAGGCTTTTGATGCATTCTCCATTATGATTCCTCCTTGAAAACAAAATTATTTTGTTGTAGCTGTCATAGATGAGAATGAACTTGACATACTTGTTAATCCGATAAATACTAATGGAATAATTAAATATCCAACAAACATACAAACCATTGGAGCAAAACCAATAAACCTACCTATCATACCTTTTCTTTTAATTAATCTCTCATTTGACTCTTTTCTTTTTGCTTGATAATAATCTCTTTCTGAATCTAATTCATCAAATGCATCTGTAATTGGTATTTTTTCTACTGCTGCTTGCATGCTTTCAATAATTCTAATTAAAGGCATATAGCTTACTTCGTCTTTCATTGCCTCTAAGGCTTCCCATGCACCAGCTTCATAGTTGTTAAGACATTTTGTAATTGGTGCTTTAAAAATATTTGAGTATCTTTCTAACCATTCTAGAATAATTTCAACACTAACTCTTTCAATTCTCATAAGCATTAATATAATTGTTTGGAATTGCATTACTTCATCTTCCATTTCTAGTTGTCTCATTTTTACTTGGAATATCAAAATCCAAATAGGAGCTTTATATCCAATAACTGAAAATACAAATGCTAATAACAATTCAAACCATTGCATATATTCACTATTTATAATTTGTAATTTGTTATAAATTCTCTCAGCTGCTTTGTCAATTTCCCCACTATCTGCCTCTTTATAAAAATCTGATTTTTCCACAGCTTTTCTTATTTCTGCTTGAGTTGTCTTTGTTTTTCCTCTGTACTTATCCAAAAATACATTGTCCTGCCTAGTTATTTCCATCGCTTTTTTCTGGTCTTTTTCAGAAAGTCCGACCTATTATATCATAATCTGTAGTTGGTTCAGTATATACATAGTTAATTGCAACTGTATGTAGTTGTGTAAATATAAATATGGATGCAAAAAATGTTACTATTGCAAGTGTGATTCTATTTATATATAACCATTCCATTTTTAACTTTGATGCTGAATCTTTTAATAATTGTCCAATTTTTCTATAATCTTTTGTTCCTTTTTTTGGCATAAATAAGTCCACTATTTTCTTTATTGGTTTTTTCTTATACAATTTTTGTTGCCATGGATTATCTGTATTTTTTACATCTATTCCTGTTGAACCATTATCTTTTAATTTTCTAACTAATATGTAAGATACAAACGTTATAATTAAAATAAGAATTTGTACTATCATTCCAGCTTTCCCATAATACCAATTTGAAGTAAAAGAAAAGTTAGATACTGCCCATTTTTTCAATGGTTCTAATAATAGCACTGGTGCAATAGAGATAACAGACAAACTTTGAAAAACATAATTTAATTTATCTCTTTTTAAAATCTCTAGTTGCATTTCTTGTGTAATATTATTCACATTTTTTAAATATAAAGATGCTCCATTTACTTTTCTATCACCAAACTCTTTAGTTAAATAAGATATACCTGCAAATTCTTTTAAAAAGCTATTTGGGGCTATATCATAATATTTTTCTAATTCCATTTCTGGGTCATCAGATATTAATATCTCATAAATCTTTTCGCCCTGTCTTGAAACATCTTTTTCATCATCTTGTGATACTTGATAAATTGCTTCTTCTACCATATTAAACTCATGGTAAGCATGTCTAATTTCAGAAAAGAAGTCAAGTTGTTCTTTTAATATTTTATTATCTATTTTATCTACTGAACCATCAATGAAAGTATCTATCATAAATAATTCAAATATCAATAAAATAAACATCAATAAATAATTACTTGAAGTTATAAAAATTGTTAAAACTATAATTGGTACTAAAATCGCAAGTGTTTTTGTAAGAATTTTTGCAGTACCTTTTCTTGTGTTATATTCATCATCTATATTTATAATTTCTAATCTTCTTCTTATTTTTAAAGCATATCTTTTTATAAATGGTATTTTTATGTAAGTTAAATATAATTTTTGAAATAGTATTTCAGTAGAAAATCTATTTTCTTTTGTTCCTTCTTGTAGACGTTGTATTTGCTTATATTCAGATTTTTGCATCTTTTTAGATAATATTATATATAAAATTAAAATTACTATAAAAGCTGCTGCTGAACCACCCATTATATAAAATATAACTTGATTACTCACTTCGATTTAGCACCTCCTTTTCTATCTAAAGTAAATTTTACTCTTGTGCTTTTGGTTTTCTTCCTCTTTTCTTTGGTGTTGAATCTTCTATATATTCTGCACTTGTATAAGCTGATACTGGTATACTTTCTCTTTTTGTTTTATCTCCCCAATGTTTTTCTATGAATTTGTCAAATTCTTCAACATCAGATTCATCCATGTTATTTCTCATTTCTTTTATATTTGTTTCTGTAATTGGATTTGTAATTACATATTCTCCATCTATGTATTCTAATATGTTTCTATATGTATACAACTTTTTATCAGTTGATTTTTCAAAATATCTAGTAGCATTATCAAAAAATTTATCAAATTTTCCTTCTAACGTTTTTTCTTTTCTATGATCAAATGTATATTCACTTTTGCTTTCTATTGGAATACATTCTGTAATTCTTTCTATATATCTTTTTCCTCTAAAATCTTTTACTTGGTGTACATCAAAGTTTAAAACTTGTACAACTTGTTCTTCTGCTGTTTTTTCATCAGTAAATACTCCTGTTCTTAACATTGAGTTTCTTAAAGCTGTTACTAAGTTTGGAAATGTTTTAGCATGGTGAGTAAATAATGTGAATTTAGATGCAACTTGAGCTGCTTGTATCATCCAAGATGCTACAGGGTCTGTCGCAACCTCTCCAATTATATTTACAGAACCGTCAGTTTTCTTTTGTACGTCCAAACCTTCTTGCCCTGAAATAGTATCTGTTTCACGGAAAGATAAAATATTTCTTGTTGGATATATTTTTCTTAAATGAAGCTCAAATGCCATTTCTTGAACCCTTATATTCATTGTTTCATAAATATTTTCTATCATACCCATAAGCAAAGTTGTTTTACCTGAACCTTGTTCACCAGTAATTGAAGTAATCCTTGCTCCTTTTACTAAGAATTTTAATAGTTCAATGGCATCTTCTTTTCCTGGATCTCTTACTAATTGCTCTAGAGTTGCTCTTTTTACGTCAAACTTTCTTACGAAAAATGCCCATGTCTCAGAGAAGCTTGGTCTTACAACAACAACACGAGAACCATCTTTCATTTCATTAATTTTATAACCATTTGTATCTGATAATTGTCCAGGATTATTATATTTGTAAATATTCTGACATACTCTTTTTAATTCTGCTTCTGTTCCAAAAGATAAAAACTCTAATCTTATAGATTTACCTTGGAAGAAAATCCAAATACTATCACAAGCTCTTGGAACTTTATGTTCTGCAATTTGTCCTAAATAATCTCCATCTGTTTGTGCAACCTGACTTAAAAAGCTTTCTGGAAGTCCAGATACTCCGTCCAGATACTCCGGTCAATATTCATATCTCTTACTTCATCAATAGTGCTATATCCTTTATAATGTTGGTAAATTCTTTGTACTACAACTTCTAACTTGTCTGAAAAAGGTAGTACAATATTTTCTTTTTCATATATTTCTTCTATCTCATTACTTGTTATTACATAAGAAGGTTTTGTTTCTCCTTCTACATATTTTAACTCTGCTAAATTATAGTTCTTTATTAACTCTGTTAAAGCTTCATATCCAAATTCTTTTTTATATGCATAAATTAAAATATCAAATTTATCTTGTGCAGTTAAAAGTGATGGAATATCAAATGGAATTGCTTTAGATATGTTAGTTTCAGTTACTCCATATTCTTTTAATAATAAATCATAAATCAACTCTTTTACATATCTTTTATCATTAACATCTCCATAGGTACATCCTTTTAATGCCTTTTTTAATTCGTATTTTTTATTTTTTCTTCTCTTTAATTCTTCTTCTGAAAGACCTATATCATATAAGTTAATTTTTGTTATTTCATCTAGCCTTCTTTTTACAAATTCTATCATCTTGTCAATAGTATAAGTTTTATCATCTACTTCTACTGTTTTTTCTACTTGTGCTTCCTTTTTCTTTTTTATATTGTAATATATTACAAATATTGCAATTAATATAACAATTAGTGTTAGCACAATGTTTGTTATTGTCATTTAGGTCCCCTCCTTACATTTTCATTGCTAAATCTTGTAACCTGTATATTATACTTTCTGCTGTTCTTTTTATTTCATCTAGAAAAAATCTATTTCTATCATCTGCACTAGTTCTTTTTAAATTTAAAAGTAAGTCTGGCAGATTACCTTCCTCACATGCCTCAAAAAACAATGTATTATATGGAATTGTTGATATCTTGTTTCTTTCTCCTAGATATCTTGTAATGTTTTTTGCTGTATATTTTGAAAATCTATCATATCTTCCAACTAATAACAATGTTTTATTAGTTTCTAAAACTGGCATGATTTCTTTTAATTGTATAAAATTGTTTACACTTGATAGTCTTTGACTAACATTTGCAACAATTAAATTTGAATCTTCTAATATAATGTCACTATATCTTTCTTCAATTTCTTTATCTAAATCAACAAATACTAAATCATAATATTTGTTTGCTAAACTAATAATATCTGGATATAATTTTTTTATTTCTTCATATTCTTGAGCATTTCCTTTAAAACTTTGTAGAACTTCTAATCTGTCTTTAAAAATTATTTTTGTATAATTAGTTATATTTTCTGGAGATACCTTATTGCTTTTTGCAATTCTTGCTAATCCTGACACTCCACTTTCCATAGCAATATTATTCACATTAGGCATAAAAAAATTAAAAGTTTTTTTAGCTTTTTTTTCTTCCCAAAAACAGTGATCTAGTACTTCATCTTTATATGCAGTTGAAATTATTAGAATTTTATAATTATGCTCAATTGCCATATATGTGGCAATTGCAGCTAATGATAACGTTTTTCCTGTTTGTTCTCTACCGTTGCTCCAAAATGTTACAATTGACATTTTTTATACTCCTTTTTCTATATTTTTGATAATCCTTCTTACTTGCATATCACTTATATCCCCTAATATTTCCTCTGCGATATATGCTAATCCATCCTTATATTGAATACTTAATTTCTTAAACTTTATTTTTGCCACTCTTTGATTTTCATATATAACACTTAAGTCTCCATTTTCCATCGGAAAATATATTTTATAATCTTCCCATATGACTTTTTTTCCTAAAGAAAGATAATTTAAATAGTCATCTTCTTCTTTTATCATATCTTTTGAGAAAAGTATTTTTGTTAATTTTATAGGGTTTGTTAAATTACTTATAATTTCTAATCCTTTTTTTAGTGAATATATATCAAAAGAAGTTACAAAATAGTTTTTATCAGATTCTTGCAAGTTATAGTTTTCAAACCCTTCTTGCGTGTCAGTATCTATTAGTACAATATCATATTCTAATTTTTGCATCTCAGAAACTCCTAGATATTCTTTTATATCTTCAATTCCTGAGAAGCCAACTGCTATATCTATTTCTTCATATTCTGTAACATATTTCACAGTAGGATTTATTGCAGGAACAACATATCTTGATTTTTGAGTTGTTGTTGCATCTACTATTAAAACACTCTTATTTAATGCTGTTAATATTTTAGCAACATATATAATTAAATCTGTTTTATCATAAGCTCCAATAAACCCTACCTTTTTCATAGTATGTACTTCTCTCCTTCTTTTTATTTTATTCTGATGTTACTCCTGATAAAGAATCTAAATATTCTTTTCTTGAGTTTTTAGAATTTGTTATACTTTCTTCCATTTTAGTTTCTAAGTTTGATGTTGCTTGTTCCCCTTGGCTATTTATTACACTATTTATTGAGTTGTTTCTTAAATCTGGTAAACCACCTTTTTGATATCTTTGACTTAACTCATCCATTGCTTTTTGTAATACGTTTGGATCACTTTGTAATAATTTAGATGTACTTTCATTTATTGGATATGTTGGAGTTGCAGCTTTTTGCATTCCTGCTTCTGTATATTTTGTCGCATAAAGTTTTGCACCTTTTACTTGTGCACTATCAATAATTGCACAACTCATATGTAAGATTTCATCTTCTGATAAATTAACCCATATTGTATCTTCTGAATCTACTCCACTTACTTGAGGTATTTCAACTTCTTTTTTAGAAACGACTATGAAATCTTGTCCATTTGGAAACATTACTCTTATATCAATATAGTCTCCTGTTGCTAAATCCATTGGTAAAACTATTACATTGTATTCTTGTTTTCTTATATCATCTTGTACCATATTATCACTTTTATTTAATAATTCAGTTGTTATTAATGTATTTTTTTTCATAGTTACCTTTGCTATTAATGGAACACTATTTAATTCAACGTATTCTTTATCACCTTTTTTATTCATTGTATAGTAATTTTCTGTTTCTTCTTCTTGTTTTATTTCTTTTTCTTCATTATCTTTTTTTATGTATAATTTAGCTTCATTATTTTTATCATATTTTGTATATATTTCATTTCCTTCTTTATCTTGTAATGCATAATTTTCAATTACACTTATATCACTTGTTGCATTACTTGGTACTAAATTTTTATTTACTGTTTGTAATGTAAGCATATCTTTTGTGATTACTTGTCCTGAGCTTACATCTTGATTTAACACATATGCTCTTACACTAGCTTGCATATCAGCTTTTTCTTTTTTAGTTTTTTGCATTAATTGCCAAAATAAAAGTCCTATAACAATACCTGATATACATAGCATTGCTAACATTCCTAATAAAAATGAATTTCTTGCTTTTCTTTGCATTGGATTTGTTGCCATGACAAATTCCTCCCTTAATATTTATTTTTCTTATATTTTTTACAAAATAATTATATTATCTATTCTATTTTAACTCATATAGCACTTAAAATCAATGAATTTATATAGGTGTAATTAAAAGTTAATATTGTTGTAATATTTTTGTAATATTTTAGCTACACCTTCTTCATTATTACTTTTTGTTATAACATCTGCAATAGATGTTACAACTGGTGTACTACCTTCCATTGCTACTCCTAACCCTGCATTCTCTATCATTTTTTTATCATTAATATTATCCCCAATTGCCATTACATCTTGTGAATCAATTTGTAACTTTTCAATTAGAAATTCAATAGCATTCCATTTATCTACATTTTCCAACGAAATTTCAGTGTAATAGTACTCTATTGGTATATCCTCAGTTCCTTGTTTTATCATCTTTCTGGACATATGTGAAACATCTAAAACTTCTATTCCCTCTACTTGTTTTACTTTTCTTAATATAGAATTAAATACTGTCTTATTATCATCACATATTGTTACTTTTAAGAATTTTTCTTCATTCATGTTTTTTACATATTCATACATGTCATCTACAATGTTTATATTTGTTTTTTTACTTTCTTCTTTTTTTAAATTTTCTTTATGATAATATAAAACATTGTACTTTAGAGCTGTTGCAAGTATTGTCTTATCTGTATAAACATTATAATTAATACTGTTTTCCTCACATATTTTTATAATTTGTAAAACTTTTTGCTTTGACATATATTTTTCATATATAATTTTGTCATTTTTAATGTCGTAAACAAGTGCTCCATTTCCTGCTATAAAATAATTATTGCTTCCTATTTCTTTTGCTATTGCTTTTATAGAATCTATTGGTCTACCTGATGCAATTATCACATCTGCACCATTTTCTATGGTTTTTTCTATTGCTTTTTTGGTATTTTCTGTTACAACTCCATATTTATTTAACATTGTACCATCTAGGTCTACTGCTACTATTTTATACATATTTTACACTCCTCATTTTTTGTCGAGATTTATTATATATATAAATTTTAAAATTTGCAATAATTTTATAATATAAAAGCTTGAAAAAATCAAAAATACCATATATAATAAAATCATATCATAAAACAATTAACCAAAAAGAGAAAGGAGCGATTTTTATGAAAATAAAAATAACAGGAAAGGAACTAAAGATAACAGATGCAATAAACGATTATGTAGAAAAAAAATTAGACAGGATTGATAAATATTTTGAAGATTCTGAAGCAGAAGTTACTTTAAGAACCGAAAAAGCAGAACAAATAGCTGAAATTTATGTAACAGCAAATGGTCAAAAGTATAGAGCAGTAACAGAAGATAAAGATATGTATGCTTCAATTGACAAAGATATAGATATATTGGAAGGTCAAATTAGAAAAGCAAAAACTAAAAAAGAAAAAATGATGAAAGATGCCTCTTTAAAATCTATTGAGACTGTAACAGATGTAGTTTCTGAAATCAAAGATGAAATTATTAAAACTTCTTATTATGATATTAAACCAATTACACCTGAGGATGCCGTTTTAAAATTACAAGAAAAACCAACACATAATTTTTTAGCTTTTATAAATGTTGAAACTGGAAAAGTAAATGTTATTCATAAGTTAAAAGATGGCAAAAATTATGGTTTAATTGAACCAGAAGCATAAAAATATATAATAAAGGCAGGAAATCAAATCCTGCCTTTATGTATTTTAAAATAATAATAAAATAGATAAAAACAAAATTTAATCTCCTGCTAAGAACTAAACTTTAATAAAACTATTTCATGTTTCTTTCAGCTTGTTCTATCATTTTTTTAACCATTTGTCCACCGATTTTACCAGCGTCTTTAGCAGATATATCTCCATTGTATCCGTCTTTTAAGTTAACACCAACTTCGCTAGCTACTTCATATTTGAACTTATCTAAAGCTGTCATAGCTTCTGGAACTAATTTTTTGTTGCTTGAGTTTGCCATTGTTTTTTCACCTCCTGTAATATTACACTTCAGAAAAAACTTTTGCTTTTTCTAATACTATCATTTGCAGAAAGTAAAAAAAATAAACAGGAAATTTTTACAAAATCTTTTTAAAATTTATATTCTTTTTCAAGTTTTTCATCAAAATACAACTTTATTATTAATTTAAATTCTTCTAAACTTTCTTCTTTTAATGTAAAAGAATATATTTTTTTAGCTGGTGCAAGTATTGTGTATTTAATAGCATTTACTGTACTTTCGTTCATTTTTATTGTTGATGTATCCTGTTTGCTACAACTCTCACATTTAAATCCATTATCTTTTATACTAAAATAATTCAAATTTTCTTTTTTACTACAATTTGTACATTCTTTTATATTAGGTGTAAATCCTAATATTACTAATAAACGTAATTTAAACACACTTAATATTAAATCTAAATTTTTATCTGTTTCAGATATAGTATAAAGTGTATTTAATAATAATTGTAAAATATTATAACAGTTTTGATTTTCATGTGTTACATCTTGTACAATTTTATTTATATGTACTGCATATTTTAGTTTATCTAAATCTGTCCTTAAGTTATAAAACACTTCAATTGGTTCTACAGAATTAATATGATATGTATTTGTTCCTTTATACATCAAGTACTCTCCAAAACAAAACATTTGCGTGCCAGCTAAAAGAGCACTTTTAGGTCTTCTTGCTCCTTTAGCCACACACGAAATTTTCCCGTATGCCAGGTGTTAACATCGTTAGCATTTTATCAAAATCTCCCATATTATGTTCAGATAATATTATTCCATTTATTTTTACATTTGACATTTTATATTTTATCCATCCTTTTATTTTTTTCTATCTAAACTTATATTCATTATATTTTGTATATCTTCTATATCTTTTGAATTATTCATTTTATTTTCTATATTTTCAATTTGTTTTAGTTCTAAAAACGCATTAATATCACCTGTATTTTTAAAGGTATCCCATGCAATTTTCTTTATCATAAGCTTCACTTCCTTTTTTAAAGTTTTACCTTTAATTTTATCTTTTGCTTTTTTATTCTTTTTTATACCACTGTTTTTTATTTTAAAGTTTAAATTTGTTGACTATAGAATTATTTTCTTGCCAATCTTCTTTTACTTTTACCCAAGTTTTTAAATTTACTTTAACTCCAAAATTTTGCTCCATATCAATTCTAGCTAACATTCCAATTTTCTTTAACATTTCTCCATTTTTTCCTATAATTATTCCTTTATGGGAATTTTTAAGACAATATATTGTTGCTTCTATATCATATATATCTTCTTTGTTTTTATTTTTTCTTTGTTTCATTTTTTCTATTTCAACATAAATACCATGAGGTACTTCTTCTTGTAATAACTTTAAAGTTTTTTCCCTAATTGTCTCTTCTGCCAATTGCCTTAAAGTTTGATCAGTATATTCTTCTATATCATAATATGCAGGTCCTTCATTTAAGTTCTCTTCTATTTCATCTAAAATTACTTCTTTATATTTATTGTTAGTTGCACAAATTGGTATAACTGCTTGAAAATTGTATTCTTTTGAATATATATCAATTAAATTTAATAGTTTTTCTTTTTTTACTAAATCTATTTTATTTATTATTAGTATAGTTTTTTTATTTGCTTCTTTTATTTTTTCTAATATTATTCTATCCCCTCTGCCTATATCTTCACTAGTTGCTTCAATTAAAAATAATAGTAGGTCTGCATCTTTTAAACTAGTAAAAGATGTTTCTATCATTGTTTCATTTAATTTTGTTTTTGGTTTATGTATTCCGTGGTGTATCAATAAATATAATTTGTGAATTTTCTCTATTTACTATACCTTTAATTGCTGTTCTTGTTGTTTGAACTTTATTTGCAATTGCTGCTACTTTTTCTCCCACTAATAAATTTAACAATGTTGATTTTCCTACATTAGTTCTTCCAATTAATGTAACAAATCCTGATTTGAATTCTTGCATATTTTTTCTCCTTTTAGTTTTATGTTTTATATTTCTTTATTTTTATATCTTGTATTTATATTATACACTATTTTTTTGCTAAATTTGTAGAAAAAAAGCTAATATATTAAGTTTTTTTAAAATTATACTATACTTTTTATTTACAAATTTCCTTATTCTTAAAAGAACTATCTATCTTATGATAAATAGTTCTTTTTATCTTATGCATATGCATGGCGTTTTTTAAAGCTAAGTAGATTTGTAATTTCATTTTCAGAATTTTTTGCCTTTTTAGTTTTTCTTGCTCTTTCTTGTTCAAGTTCTCTTTTTTGTTTTTCAGCCATAGATTGACAAATTGCTTTTTGATATGTAAAATGTGTATCTTGTGCAATCTTACTCCAATTATATTCATTCCTTACTTTATTTTTCGCTTTTTTAGTTATTTCTTGACATAGTTTATGATCATATAATAATTCTAAAATAGAATCTGCTATTGAATTTGGATTTCCACAATATGCTTTCATTCCATTTACTTTATGATCTACTATCTCATTTAATCCTCCAATATCTGATACAACAATTGGCTTTTCAGAAAGCATTGCTTCTAAAGCTACAATTCCAAATGGTTCATATGTACTTGGAAATACTGCAACATCTGCTGCTTTATACATTCTTTGTACATCTTTTCCATTCATATATCCTGCAAAATAAACTTTATTTTCAATCCCCATTGCTTTTACTTGTTCTGCTAATTCTTCTTGCATTCCACCTTTTCCACAAATAACTAATTTACTATCTTTATAACCTTCTAATATTTTAGGCATTGCAGATATTAGATGTTGGATTCCCTTTTCATATACTAATCTTCCCATAAATAATATGATTTTTTCATTGTCCATTGCATATTTTCTTCTAAAGTTATAATCTCTTTCTACTCCATTAAATAGATTTAAGTTTACTCCATTTGGTATTACATTTATTTTTTCATATGGTAGACCAAATAATCTTTGCAATTCATTTTTCATATAATTACTATTTACTATTACTTCTGCTGATTCATATGTTAACATCCATTCTGTATCATTTATATATCTTTGTTGTTCATCATGTATCCCACTATTTCTTCCAGATTCTGTAGCATGTATTGTAGAAACAATTGGTATATTATATGAATTTTTTAATGTTTTTGCACTATAGGCTACTAACCAATCATGTGCATGTATTACATCAAAATTTCCTTGTTCTTGTATTATTTCATTTACTTTTGCTACCATATTAAAATTTAATTGCATAACCCAATCTATAAAGTTATTAGGATTTATCATATAGTTATCAACTCTATATACCTTTACTCCTTTGTCATCTTCAAAATATGGTGCATCTCCCTCTCTATATGTAACAACTGTTACATCATGACCATCTTTCAATAATGTTCTTGATATATCATATACTACTCTAGCAATTCCACCTACCACTCTTGGTGGATATTCCCATGTTAACATTAGTATTTTCATCGATATGCTTCCTTTCTTTTTTACATTTTCTTTTGTTATTTGACATTTTTCTTCATTCTAATATATTGTATACAATTTTTTAAAAAAAGTAAATGGTTTTTTTAAAAAAACATTTACTTTTTTATACTAAATTTATTTAATTTTTTATTCAATCTGTTATTAATCATTTTGTAAATTTTGATTGTTTTCTTGGTCTTCTGAATTTTCATTTTCTGTATTATTTTTTGTTTTATTATTTGTATCTTTTTGATTTGTTGTATTTTTTGTTTGACTATTAGAATCATTTTGATTGTTTGATGAATCTTTTGATGTTACGCCTATTTTATCCAAATATACTTCAGCATCCATCTTTCCATTGTTTGCTGTTATATAATAATGTCTTTCTCCTCCACTAATTGTCATATAAATATCATCTGCTACAGGTGCTGAAAATAATTCCTCTCCACCTGAATTTAATAATGTATATTTTTTATCTTTACATGCTACTATTACATTATAATTTGGAATTACTAATAAATTTAATGCATCTTTATTACTTGATGCTATATAACCAAAGTTATCATATTTAAAATCAACTACTTGGTTTCCATTTTTATCAAATAATCCCCAATTTTTATCTTTTCTAACTGGAATTAAATTTCCTGCTAATAAATATTTATTTTTTATATTGTTTTGTTCATATTTGGAAATATCCATTCCAACTTCGTCATTTTCAATATATATTTTTATATTTCCTCTCAAATCCAAAACACCATATTTGTTATCCTTTTTTGCAACATATAGTCCGGCATCGCTATCCATTAATTCAATTGAATCATACATAATTTGTACTTTTGTTTCTTTTTTTCTAGATAATATTCCAACCTTTTTATTGTTTTCTACTAAAAAATCTCCTATATTAGGTAAATATGTGATTGAATCATATTTTGGTTCTAAGATTACATTTCCTTGTACATCTATAACTCCATATTTGTTTTGTTCTTTTTTACTTACTACAAGCATATCTTCTAATACAGCTTTTTGATTTGATAATACAGGACTAATCTCTGTATAGCCATAATCTAAGACCTTACTTCCATAATACTCTATTAAATATGGCATTGTTAATACATATATTCTATTTTTTTCTTGATCATATTGAAAACTAATATTAAACGCTTTTTCAATTGTTTCTGATGTTGCATATAATACTCCGATTTATTGCTTTTACTGGTTTTTTGCTATATACATATTCATAGTTTTCTGTTGATGTTGTTAAATCTAGCTTATATATTTTATTAGATCCTAATGAAAAATTTGCAACCTCATTTTCATTTTGTATATAACATTTACTTTGTTCTTCAGACTTATCACTATATTCTCCATTATAGCTATCATATCCTAAAATTCCTGCTACTTCTTTTATTGGTATATAAATGGTTCCATCATTTTCTATTATTAACATATCTTTAAATTTTTCATTTACTTGTCCATCTAATGTTAATTTTAATTGAGAATTTTTTATATACATTAAATATGATGTTATTCCTATAATTAGTATTATTAGTAATATAATTGCTCCTAATATGATTTTTGATGTCATTTTTTTACTTTTTTCTTCTTTAGTCTGAAAGCTTTCTTCTATTATATTCATTTGTATCCCCCTTATTTTAGGTTATTTATAATATTATTTTGTATAACCATATTTTTTATAAAATTCCTCTTTGAAATTTCCTAGATTATCATTCTCTATTTCTATTCTAACCTTTTCCATTAAATTAGTCAAGAACCTTAAGTTATGAATTGATAGTAATCTTACTCCTAATATTTCATTTGTCTTTATTAAATGTCTAATATATGCTCTTGTATAATTCTTGCATGTATAGCAATCACATTCTTTATCTAATGGTCCCCAATCTCTTTCATATGTTGCATTTCTTACAACTACTTTTCCAGATGATGTCATAGCTGTTCCATTTCTTGCAATTCTAGTTGGTAATACACAGTCACACATATCAATTCCAGATATAGCTGCTTCAATTAGATAGTCAGGTGTTCCAACTCCCATTAAATATCGTGGTTTGTCTTTTGGCATTAAAGGTGTTGTATATCTTAATATGTCCAAAAATTCCTTTTTTGGTTCTCCAACACTAATTCCTCCAATTGCATATCCGTGGTAAATCAAGTTCAATTAATTCTTTTGCACTTTGTTCTCTTAAATCTTTATAAAAACCTCCTTGAATAATTCCAAATAGTGCTTGTTTATCAGTTGTAGTATGTGCTTGTTTACATCTCTTAGCCCATCTTGTAGTTCTTTCCATTGATTTTTTTGTATATTCATATGTGGATGGATATGGGCAGCATTCATCAAATGCCATAATTATATCAGCACCTAAATCTTCTTCAGTTTCCATTACAGATTCTGGTGAAAAGAAATGTTTGCTTCCATCTAAGTGAGATTTAAATTCTACCCCTTCTTCTTTTATAGTTCTTAAGTCTCCTAAACTAAAAACTTGAAATCCACCACTATCTGTTAATATTGGTCTATCCCATTTCATAAAATTATGAAGGCCACCTGCTTCTTTTACAATTTTGCTTCCAGGTCTTAAATATAAGTGATATGTATTTGATAATATTATTTGTGCTTTTACTTCCTCTTTTAATTCCTCTGGTGTCATTGACTTTACAGTGGCTTGTGTTCCAACTGGCATAAAGATTGGTGTTTGTATATCTCCATGTGGTGTATGTACTATTCCCCTTCTTGCTCCTGTCTGTTTACATTCATGTAATAATTCGTATGTTACTGCTGGTTTCATTTTTCTACTCCTTTTCTGTTTCTTTCTACATCATGATTTTCATTTTCTTGGTTCTTATTACTTAATTCACTATATATTTGTTTTAATTTCTTACTATCCATTTGTCTTGTTTTTACAAGTTTTCCTTGTTCATTTCCATCTATTGTTCCAACATATGCTATTCCTGGCATAATTCCATAAGATTTAGCTTCTTTCTCCCTTTGTTCTAGTCTTTTTTCATTTAATAGATCTTCTTTTACTGCTAAATAATATTCGTCATTTTCTATCATAAGATCGAAATTAATTCCTTCACTATAAATAGTTTTTATTTTTTCTAGTTTCCCTTCTTTATTTTTATATTGTAGTGTATATCTCTTAAGTCCTTCAATTTCTGATGAAACCTCTATTATAGTCATACTCCCTTGATGTTGTTTTATACTTATACTTCTTTGGTTTTTACCGTTATTTTCATACCAAGGTGTTTTAGTTTCTTTTGCTCTTTTTTCATTTTCTGTTGTTTTTTCTATTTCTTGTATAATTTCATTATCTATTATATCTTTTCTTCTTTCAAGTAATGGCCCTAAATATTCTCTCGTTGTTTTAACATATTCATCTATATTGTCTGAATTGATATTTCTAAAAACTGTATCTAAATCTTGAAAATTATTTTTCTTATGTTGTTGTGTTGCATTTAAGAATGCTTCTTTTAACGACATAGCAATAAATTCATTATTAGACATTATATCTGATCCCATCTCTCTTCCAACAGATACAAAAGGAGATTTTCCTTGTTTTAAAAATGGATTATTTTTTCCGTGCATCTTCAAATAGTTCTGGACTCTCTTTGTATATTTCCTCTATAGTGCTATATATGTTTTGTTCTTGGTCTTCTTTAGCATATATTATAAATGTATCACTATGTGGATTATTTTGTATATCTTCTGTAGTTCTTATTTTAAAATATAATTGATCATTTATATATTGTTTTTGTAAATATTTGCTTGCTAATTTGGCGATATTTTTTGGTTTGATATTTAAATAATATTTATTCCATCCTTCTTGTTGAATTGTTTCTACATCATCTCCTAATGTTGTAAAAGCAATTTGAATAGGAGGAAGTCCTTTAAATGTTGTAGCAAGTTTTGGATTATCTTTTTTTAGTTTTATATATAAATTTATCATATCATATTCATCTTTTGTATATCTCAAGTTAGCTAATGATTCCTTTTTCTGTTTTAGTAGCTCTTTTTCTAGAGTATCTTTATCTTTTTCAATTTCTCTTTTGTCTTTTAGATTATCATGTGCATTTATAGCACATAATGCTCTATATTCATCTTGTTTTCCACTTTTTAAATATATCTGTTGAAAGTTTTGTATAAATTCTTTTATACCTTCATTTATATCAATTTTTTGATTGTTATTTAACTCTTTATCTATGTTTGCTTCTGATTTTTCCTGTAACATTAATTGTTTTTTGTTTTTAAATAAATTTTCTAGCAATTTCTTTATTTTTTCTCTCATATCTTCTCACCTTTGTATATTATTATTCTTATACTGCTTTTATTTTATAAACATTGCATCTCCAAAACTAAAAAATCTGTATTTATCTTTAACAGCTTGTTTATAAGCTTCCATAACAAAGTCCTTTCCTGCTAATGCAGATACTAACATAAGTAATGTTGATTGTGGTAAATGAAAGTTTGTAATTAATGCATCTAAACATTTAAATTTATACCCTGGATATATAAAAATTCCGAGTATCTGCCTCACACTCTTTTACTAATCCATTTTCATCTGCAATTGTTTCTAATACTCTACATGATGTTGTTCCTACTGCTATTACTCTTCTTTTTTCTTTCTTTGCTTTATTTATTTTTTCTGCATCTTCTTTTTTTATATAAAAATGTTCTTTATGCATTTTATGATTTTCAACAACATCTTCTTTTACTGGTCTAAACGTTCCTATCCCAACATGTAATGTTACATTTGCAATAATTATTCCTTTTTTTTCTATTTTTTCTATTAATTCTGGTGTGAAATGTAATCCTGCTGTTGGTGCTGCAGCAGACCCATTATATTTAGCATATACTGTTTGATATCTGCTTTTTTGTTTTAATTGTTCATGAATATATGGTGGTAGTGGCATTATTCCAATATCATCTAAAATTTCATTGAAAATTCCGTCATACATAAATTTAACTTTTCTTGTTCCACCTTCCATCACTTCCAATATTTCTGCTTTTAATTTTCCGTCTCCAAATATAACTTTATTTCCTACATGTAATTTATTTCCTGGTCTTACAATACATTCCCAGATATCTCCTTCTATATTATTTAATAATAAAAATTCAACATTTGCTCCAGTTTCTTTTTTTCCATATAGTCTAGCAGGAATTACTTTTGTATTATTTCTAACTAATACATCTCCTGGATTTAAATAATCTATAATATCCTTAAATTTCTTATTTTCTATTGTATGATTACATTTATCTAATATCATAAGCCTAGATTCATCTCTTTTTTCTAATGGTGTCTGTGCTATTAATTCTTCTGGTAAGTCATAATTAAATTCTGTTACTTTCATTACTATTTCCTTTCTTTTATATATTATTTCTCACATTTTCGACAATTTATAACTAAATTTATGCATTAACTTAGTAGTGTCCCTAATATTGCACTTTGTATGAGTTTTTAAAATTACTGTTTTTAGCTGGCTTTATTTTATAAATCTCTTCTGGTAATCCAATTTTTCCTGATGTTGTTTGTATGTTCTTATTCATATAGTCTGTATACCATTTCTTTTGTCCTATTAATATTTCGTCTTTATAACCATATTTTTTGTAGTCATGTAGTTCTGGTCTGCTATATCCATATTCATCTGCATTTCTTTCTAATGTGTGTAAAAACTCGTGTAAAAACACTTCTTCTGGAAATGTGTTTATTTTCATATTATATTTATATATATAACTTTTTGAATCATTAGGAAGTCTTATATTTGAAAATCCTATTCCATAGTAATCCATTGAACCTAGTCCTATCCAGTCATTTACTTGTATATCATTTTCATGTTTATTATCTCCGTAGTCTTACTATTACAAATATATGGTCATAGTCATTTTGTTCTATTATATCTCTTATTTGTGTTTCTACATTTTCTGGTGAAATATAATACCCAAATTCTTCATCATATGATAATTCTGTTAATGGTGTATCTATTTCATATATATCACATTTTGCTTGCATTTTTCCTTCTGATAAATTCTGTGCAGATGTTTCGAATCTATTTATTGTGTTATTTATATCATTTATATCACTATTTGTTACATCTAGTTTTATCTGCTTTCCGTCTATATTTACATCTGTTGTTTTAAATATAAAACATCCAAATTTCCAATTATTGTTGTTTTCTTTTATTCCTTCTTCTAATTTAAAATCAGCAAACCATGCTTTTCCTTTTGCTTCTCCTAAATATCCTCCTAGCCTAAATCCTATATTTACTGTTTCTCTATTTTTTGAATTAAATATTAATTCTATTTTTTGCCACTCATTTGTTCCTTGTATAGCTACTGATCTTTCTGTTGTTCCCTCTATAGATATTTGTGCTCCTATTCCTGATTTTTGTTCTTCTGATATTATATCTTGGGTTTTTACCATGCATGTTACTTTATACGGCTGATTTTTTTCTACTTTCACACTTTTATAAAACATTGCATCATTATATTCATCTGATATTATTTCATATGTTCTTTTATCCATATATTTTATTTCATTGTCTTTTTTAAATTTTGATGTATATAAATTCGCTTCACTTCTAACAAAATCCCTAAAATTATTACTTTCATAATATTGGTATGCAAAATATAATAATACTATTAATATCATTATAGTAATTACATTTGTTATTTTTCCAAAAGTTGTTGTTTTTTTGCTTTTCATATATTTTTTCTCCATTCTTTTGCTTCTTTTTTATTATATATGATTTTTTTCTATTTATAAAGTATTTTTATGAATTTTATTAATATTCTTAATATAAGTAAAAACCTATATTAATATAGGTTTTTTACTGGTTATATAATGTTATTAATTACTTATTTTAATTATGCTTCCTCACTTTTGCTATTTTCATTTTTGTCTGCTAAATCCTTCATGCTAAGGTTTATTCTTCCTTGATCATCAATTTCTATAACTTTTACTGTAACTTTATCTCCAACATGAAGTACATCTTCTACATTTTTAATTCTTTCTTTTGATATTTTAGATATATGTAATAAACCTTCTTTTCCATTTCCACCTAAGTCTACAAATGCTCCAAAGTTCATTATTCTTACTACTTCTCCATAGTAAATTCCCCCAACTTCTATTTCTCTTGTTATATCTTCAATCATTTCTAATGCTTGTTGAGCTTTATCATTTTCTGATGAATATATGAATACTTGTCCATCATCTTCTATGTCTATTTTTACCCCTGTTTCATCAATTATTTTATTTATCATTTTTCCACCAGGTCCTATTACATCTTTGATTTTTTCTGGATCAATAGTTGTTGTTATTATTCTTGGTGCATATATAGAAACTTCGTCTCTTGGTTTAGAAATAACAGGTAACATTATTTCATTTAAAATATATTCCCTTGCCTTTCTTGTTTTCTCAAATGCTTCAGAAATTATCTCATATGTTAATCCATCACATTTAATATCTACTTGTATTGCAGTTATTCCTTTTTCAGTTCCTCCAACTTTAAAGTCCATATCTCCAAAAAAGTCTTCTAGTCCTTGGATGTCAACTAACATTACATAATCTTCATCATTATCAGGATTTGTAACTAATCCTGTAGAAATTCCTGCAACTGGTCTTTTTATTGGAACACCTGCATCCATTAAACTTAAAGTACTTCCACATATACTTGCTTGTGATGTTGAACCATTTGAAGATAATACTTCTGATACTACTCTTATCGCATATGGAAATTCTTCTTTAGATGGTAATACAGGAACTAATGCCTTTTCTGCTAAAGCTCCATGTCCTATTTCCCTTCTTCCTGGTCCTCTAGATGGTCTAGCTTCTCCTACTGAATAACTTGGGAAATTATAATGATGCATATATCTTCTAGATTCTTCTGTATCAATCCCATCTAATTTTTGTTCTTCTGATACCATTCCTAGTGTTGCAACTGACATTACTTGAGTTTGTCCTCTTGTAAATAGCGCACTTCCATGAGTTCTTGGTAATAACCCTACTTCACATGATAATGGTCTTATTTCGTCTAATGCTCTTCCATCAACTCTCTTATGCTCTACAAATATCATTTCTCTTACACATTTCTTTTCTAATTTATAGATAGCTTCTCCTAAATCGCTCTTATGTTCTTCAAATGCTTCTTCTCCAAATTTTTCAGTATATGCCTCTTCTATTTTTGTTGTTAATTCATCTATATTATTATCTCTTGTTTCTTTGTCTGCTTCTTGTACTTTTTCTTTCATTTCTTCTTTGAAGTTTTCTTCTATAAATTCATATACATCATGATCTACTTCAAATGATTTATATTCAAATTTTGGCTTTCCAATTTCTTTTTGAATATCAGAAATAAATTTACATATTTTCTTTATTTCTTCATGAGCTGCTTTTATTGCTTCTAACATTGTCTCATTTGGTACTTCATTTGCTCCTGCTTCTATCATTGTTATTTTCTTTTCTGTTGCAGCAACTGTTAGTGTTAAATCGCTTTTTTCTCTTTGTTTTTCTGTTGGGTTAATTATTATTTTTCCATCAACTAATCCAACATTTACTGCTGCTGTTGGTCCATTAAATGGTATGTCAGAAATTGCCAATGCTGCTGCTGAACCTATCATTGCTGCTACTTCTGGTGAATTGTCTTGTTCTACACAAAGTACTGTTGCAACAACTACTACATCATTTCTAAAGTCCTTTGGAAATAATGGTCTTAATGGTCTATCTATTGCTCTTGATGTTAATATTGCTTTATCACTTGGTTTTCCTTCCCTTTTTAAAAATCCTCCTGGGATTTTTCCTACTGAGTATAATTTTTCCTCAAAATCTACAGATAATGGAAAAAAATCTATTCCTTCTCTTGGTTCTTTAGATGCTGTTACGTTTACTAATACACATGTATCTCCATAACGCACTAGCACACTTCCATTTGCTAATCCTGCCATTTTACCAGTTTCAATTACTAGTCTTCTTCCTGCTAATTCAGTTTCATAAGTTTTAAACATATTTTTACTCCTTTTTTTATAGATTTGCACCTTTTACCAAGTACTAAGTAAATTTAGATGGTAACCTCTATAATATATTATTTTTTTAAAAAATAATATATTATACAAGCTACTAACCTAAATTATTTACTTTGTTTTCTTGGACTTTTTCTTGATAAAAGCCCGTGCTAAAACAAGCATAGGCTTTACCAATGTAATTTTATTTTCTTAATCCTAATTTCTCAACGATTTGTCTATATCTATTAATATCTTTTTTAGCTAGATAGTTTAATAGATTTCTTCTTTTACCAACCATTTTTAATAGACCACGTCTTGAATGGTTATCTTTTTTATGAATTTTTAAGTGTTCTGTTAATTCGTTGATTCTTTCAGTTAAAAGAGCTATTTGAACTTCTGGTGAACCAGTATCATTTTCTTCTCTTTTATATGTGTTTATTATTTCTTGCTTTCTTTCCTTTGTCATTTTTACACCTCCCATTTTTTCTTTCTGCCTTTAACTGAGCAAAAGTTTTTAGGTGCTTAAACTTAAGCTAAGTAAAAGGTATGCTTTTTTAGCATACCTATTGTACTATATTTTGGAATTAATTTCAAGTGTTTTTCTATTTTTTCTGTCAATATTTTTCAAATTTTAAAAAGTTATTAACAAATTTTCATTTTGTTTTTATACTATATATTCAATGCTATTATTAGGAAAATATTTTTTCATTTGTTCTCTTAAGAAGCATTCACCTTCTTTTATAATATCATTTTTATATCTATACTTTCCTCTACCTGAACCTGTCATAATTTCTTTATTGTATAAGTTAATAGCATTTGGAAATGCTTCTTCATTTATCTTAGTATGAACATAGCTATATGTCATAAATATTATTTCAAAAAACACATCTTCTTTTACTTTTTTGGATAATTCACTATTTAACTGTTTTATTAATTCTAAATATAATTCTTTCCAATTATCTACTAAAATTACTGGTGCAATTAATATTCCAACTTTATAACCTGCATCTTTTAATTTGTTAATTGCCTCAATTCTTTGCTTTAATCTCGATGTTCCAAATTCCACCTTGTTTATAATTTCTTCTGGATTAACGCTCATTCTAATTATTACTTTACCTTTGTGATCTAAATTTAAAAGATCATCTACCATACTAAACTTTGTTGGAAATGTTAGATATCCCTTTTTTGTATCTCTAAAATTTTCAATTGTCCAAATTAAATTATTTGTAATTGTATTTTCTAAAATTAAATCACTATTACTTCCGATTTCAAATGTAAGTTCTTTAGGTGATTCTTCAGATGTTTTTATTATTTTTTCTAACATTTTTTCTCTGTTTACAAATAACCTCAAATATGCACATTTATTATAATTACATACCAAATAACAATACATACAAGAAGCCGTACATCCAGAAGAAGTATATGGTACTAAATAATCTGATGTCTTGTGATTTTCTACAAACTTGTGTGTCTTTCTAACTCCAATAATTAAATTTCTCTTCATATCTGGAAAATCTTTATTTTGTCTTTTCCTCATCTCTTCTATATTATTATGACTTTCTATTTCTATTTTGGGAACATCATTGTATTTTTCCATTAATTCTTTTCCCAATGGGTATTCAATAATTTCTTTTTCAAAATAAATAGCTTTTGGTTTAAACATTTTTATCTCCTTTTTGATATTTTTAGTTTAACCAAAAGCTTTTTTATTATTATATTTTAAATCTATTTTCTTTCATAAGTTATAAATTCATAATCTAAATTGTTTTTTTCGTCTTTAACTCCTTTTTCTCTTTCTACTATTTTCCATTCTTCTTCATTTATTTTTGGAAAAAATGTATCTCCTTCAAATTCTTTGTCTATTTGTGTTATATACATTTTTTTAACATATGGCATTAAAAAATTATATATCATTGCTCCTCCTATTACAAATGATTCTTCCGGTCCTTCTATTAATTCTTGTATTTGTAATAGAGAATGTACTACTTCCACATTTTCATCAGCTACTTTAAAATCTGGATTTTGACTAAATATAATATGTTTTCTATTTGGTAGCACTCTTCCTAATGATTCAAATGTTTTTCTTCCCATAATAATATTATGTCCTGTTGTTAATTCTTTAAATCTTTTTAAATCTGCTGGCAAATGCCAAATTAATTCATTATTTTTTCCTATTATATTGTTTCTTGATTTTGCGACTATAATACTTAGCATATTTTTTCTCCTTAATTATTACTTCATATTCTCTCATTTTATTCAGCTACTGGTATCTTTCCTAATTTTATTTCTTTATTATAATCATAATCTTTAATCTCAAAATCTTCTACCTTAAATTCATAGAAATTTCTTGTTGGATTATTAATTATTAATTTAGGATGTACATCCATACTATCAGCCTCAATTAGTTTTTTTACCAAAGGTATATGTCTGTCATAAATATGGCAATCTCCTATGTTATGTGTTAAAGTTCCTACTTCTAATCCAGCCACTTGTGCAAACATACATTGTAATGCTGCATATTGCATTACATTCCATCCATTGGCAGCCAACATGTCTTGTGATCTTTGATTTAATATTAGATGAAGTTTTCCTTGTTTAACTAACCATTGTGTTCCATACACACATGGTTCTAATGCCATATCTTTTAATTCTTCATGATTAAATATATTTGTCATTATTCTACGACTTGACAAATCATTTTGTAACAAATAAAGTACAAAATCAACTTGATCCATTTCTTTTATTCCTTGTTTTGTTTTAAATTGATATTTTTTTCCCATTTGATATCCATATGCTTTTCCAATTGTTCCATTTTCGTCAGCCCATTGATCCCAAATATGAGAATTTAAATCTTTTATATTGTTTGATTTTTTTTGCCAAATCCATAAAACTTCATCAATTGCTCTTTTTACTGTTCCACTGTTATTACGTAAAGTTATCATAGGAAATTCTTTTCCCACATCATATTTATTAGTTACTCCTACGATAGATATATAATTTGCTTCACTTCCATCTTCCCATCTTGTACGTACATTTGTACCTTCTGATGAATACCCATTTTGTATTATTTCTTTACATGTGTCTATAAAATGTTTATCAGCTTGTGTCATAAAACAACCACTCCTATTCTTTCATTTTTTTAACAGTATATCATATTACTTCATAAAATACTACTTATTTTTCTTTAATTTTACAACTTTCTAAATACACTTTCTTTTTTATATCTTAGAAGGGTTTATTAGACGCGAAAAAAGAAACAGTTTTGTACTGTCCCCTTAATCATTCATTTGCCAATTAGGTACATATTCTTCTTCATGTTCACCTAATTCTTGTATATATCCATTCTCAATTTCTATTTCTTCTATGTATTTTTCTATTTCTTCCCATTCACTTTTTGTTAATTTTCTATTTATTTTTTCATATTCTTTTGATTTGTATGTCGGAAAATATTGTGCCATAATACTAATATATATATCACTTTCTAAATTATTTTTTATCCATCTTAATACTTTTTTACTGTTTTCTATATGGTTTGGTAAAACCAAATGTCTTATTATTACTCCTTTTTTTATTATATTATTTTTATCAAATTTTGGTTTTCCTACTTGTTTATACATTTCTTTAATTGCTGCAATTGCTACTTCAAAGTAATTATCAACTTTTGAATATTTTTTTCCAAGTTCATTTATTGCATATTTAAAATCTGGTAAATATATATCAATATATCCTTCTAACATTTTTATTGTTTCTATATTTTCATATGCATTTGTATTGTATATAATTGGTATGTTTAATCCTTGTTTTTTTGCTATTTTAATTGCTTCTATAATCTGTGGCACATAACTTGTAGGTGTTACTAAATTTATGTTTTCTACATGTTTTTCTTGTTGTTTTAAAAATATCTCTGCTAAATCTCTTATAGATATTTCCTTTCCTTTTCCTTGTTGACTAATTTCATAATTTTGGCAATATACACAGTTTAGATTACAATTAGAAAAAAACACTGTACCTGAACCGTTTTTTCCACTAATACATGGTTCTTCAAAATCATGTACTGAATATAAGGCTATTTTTACTTTATCAGTTGCCTTACATCGTCCTATATAACCTTCTTTTCTATTAATATCACATTTATGTGGACATATTTCACACTTTTCTAATTGTTCTAACATAAGCTTCTACTCTCCATTGTATAATTTATAAAATACCTATTTATTATTTTTCTACTTTTTTTACTATAAATCTATCTTCATTTTCTACTAAATAAATCGTCTTTTTATTAAATCTTTCTTTATTATTTTTAACTATTTCTTGTATTTTTGTATCACTTTGATTTATGTTTGTTTTTCCTATTTCTTCACTTTGTAAATTTTCTATTATCACATTTTCTTTATCTGAATAATCTTCTAAATATTCTATTATTTCTACTTTGTATCCTTCTTTTGTTTTTTCTATATTGTTTAATAAAAAACTGTCTTCTTTTTCATTTAGATTGGTTTCCGTTGCCAAATAATTACCAGATTCTTCATCATACTCAAAGCTTTGGTTTCCTTCCTTTGGAAACTTTTTATCAAATTCTTCTCCAAATATTTCTTTTGCTTTTTGTTCAATTTCTTCTTTAGTCGTCTCATATTCTTCCAAATTCCTTTTTACTACTTCCCAAATCCATAATTCATTTGCTTTGTTTATATCATCAAATTCAGGTAATGCCTCAGTCGTAATTTCTTTCCACATATATATCTGAGATATATAACTTTCTATATTTTCTATCTCTTTAACACTTATATTATTTTTAGCATCTGCCAATATATTTCTATAAACTAACATTCCCATAAATATAATTGCTAAAATCATTATAATGATAAACATTTTCTTCATTACTTTTCCCCCATTTTAGCATTTACTTTTTTCTTTATTTCTATTTTATCATAGTAATTTTTCGCTTTCAAGGGAATAGAACTTAAATATTTAAGTTCTATTCCCTTTTTTACACTTTATTCCACTTCATATCTACTTTAAACAAATCCCCATCAATTGTTACTTTGAATTCTCCTCCTTGTAATCTTGTTAAACTTTCTGCAATTGATAGTCCTAATCCACTTCCTTCTGTATATCTCGCTTTGTCTCCTCTTATAAACCTTTGCATTAGTTCTTCACTACTTATATTTAATTTTTCTTTTGAAATGTTTTTAATGCTGATATTTAATATGTCTTTTTGCTCTTTTACGTCTATATATACACGTGAAGATTCTAGAGCATATTTTGTAATATTACTAAATATATTTTCAATAACTCTATATAAATATCTACTATCTGCTTTTATTTTTATTTCTTTTTCTGGTATTTGCATTTCTATTTCTAAATTTTTTTCTTCAAATTTATCTTTAAATTCTCCTATTGTCTGATTTAATAATTCTTTTATACTGATTTGTTCTAAATTTAATTTTATATTTCCTGAAGATACTTTTGATGCTTCAATCAAATCTTCTGTTAGTTTCTTTAATCTTTGTGACTTTTTATCCAATATTTCAATATACTTTTGTATTTTCTCATCTTGGATATTTTCTTTTTTCAACAAATCCACATAATTAATTATTGATGTAAGTGGTGTTTTTATATCATGTGACACATTTGTAATTAGTTCTGTTTTTAATCTTTCAGATTTTAGTTTTTCTGCTATAGCATTTGAAAAGCCACTAGCTATATCATTAACATATATAGCCATTTCCTTTAAGACTCCCTTAAGCTCTTGTTCTTCTATTCTCACTTCTTTTTTTCCTTCACAAATGTCTTTTAATGCTTGTTTTATCTTTTCTTGCTGAAGTACATACTTTTTCATTTTATAATATGTCCACACCCAAAATATGATTAATAAAATAATTGCAATTCCATTTGAACGTAGACTAAATAAAATAAAATTTATTGCTATAAACAAAATATAGTATAAAAACAGTCTTTTCTTTTCTCTTATATTTGTATTTATAATCTTAAAAATCTTGTATATTGCAAAACTCTTCCAAAAAGTCTTAGCCTTTATCCTTTTTATAGTTGTTACACCTATAATGCCGACATATTGCATAACATATAAAATAACAAATAATTATAGATAATAAAGTAATATAGTTTACAGTCCTAAACATGTTAGCTAATCCAACTAGTAAAATCATAATAGCACAAAAACATCCAGCACATAATATTTCATAAGGTATATTATCTATTGTGTTTAAATTAATTTTATTTTCTCCTTTTTTATGCCCAATTGACCAAAATAGATAAATTGCAATTAAACTCAATAAAACAGTTGTTATAAAAAAAGCATAAAATGGTGCAATTTTATTTTCTAACATATATTGATATATTGTTTGACTCATACCTAAAATTGTATTTTTGTCAATAAGGTTACTATCGTAATATGTATAAATATCATAATCACCTAGTTTATCATTTCCATCATTAGAATTTTTATAATTATGCTCAAAGTTATACTTGTAATTTTCCTGATTTATACACTCTATATTTGTATCGATCTTTCCATTTGTAACAATCCAATATATCTTATTATTTTTTATTTCATCCATTATTTTTTGATAGTCTTGACTTTTTATATTTGTAAACATTTGCTTAGTTTTATTATTTATAATAATGTATTCAACATATATAGGCATACTTGTATACACTTCTTGATTATTTTGAGCATCTGAATAGTAATAACTATTTTCCATGTCATCTTTTACTTTTACAAAATCATTATTATATATATCATTTACGTTATTACATTTAGTAAGTTGACTTGTTACAAAACTCAAATAATTATCCCCAAAAAATTCCGATTGAGTATATTCTCTACTATCTCCGTATTTATCCAAAAAAGACAGATGAAATATGCTAAATACAAATATTGCTACCAAAATTGGAATTAATATATAACAAATTACTTTTAAAAAACTAGAATTTCTAATATTATTCACACTTTTCACTTCCTCTTTATAAAAGGGGGACAGGACTTAAATATTTCATAAGTATTGTCAATTATTTAATTTTTTTGTCGATTATAATAAAATGCTAACTTTGATATTTTTCGACTTATTTTATGAAATATTTAAGTCCTGTCCCCCTTTTATTCAACTTTATATCCTACACCCCAAATCACCTTTAAGTATTGTGGTTCTTTTGGATTGATTTCTATTTTTTCTCTTATATGTCTTATATGAACTGCTATTATATTTTCTGCCCCAAAGCCTTCTTCTTTCCATACATTTTCATAAATTTCTGGTATCGAATATACCTTTCCTTTATTTTTTAGTAAAAACTTCAATATATTATATTCTGTAGCTGTAAGTTTTACTTGTTTGTCATCTACGCTCACAGTCTTTTTTTCGTCATTTATTATTAGTCCCCCTGTTTTATAAATCACTTCATTTTCTTTTGGTTCTATCGAACCTAGTTTTACATATCTTCGTAAATTTGAGTTAACTCTTGCAATTAATTCTAATGGATTAAACGGTTTTGTTATATAGTCATCTGCTCCTAAGTCCAATCCTTCTATTTTATCATAATCTTCTGACTTCGCTGATAATAGAATTACTGGTATTGATTTCTCTTTCCTTATTTCTTTTAATGTTTCTAATCCATCTTTCTTAGGCATCATAATATCTAATATCACTAAATGTATTTCTTGGCTATTTATTACTTCTAAAGCTTTTTGACCATTATATGCTTTTATTATGTTATAACCTTCTTTTTTTAAGTAAATTTCAATTGCTCCTACAATTTCTTTATCATCATCTACAACTAATATATTATACATTCGCTTTCTCCTTTCATAATGCCATTTTCAGATTATGTATTTAGTATAACATATAATATCTTAATAAAAAATAGAGGAAATATTAATTTTTTATTAATATCTCCTCATTCCTTGTATATGAATCCATCTGATTTTTTTAAAATAATATTCTGAAATTGCTTTTCCATAATTGTCAATTGTGTGTGATGCAATTTTTATTTTTGATAGACTTAATTTGTTTTCAATTTCTACAATTAATAATGTATGTTCAAATTTTTCTCCATCAAAAGATAATTGCGTAATATCTCCTACCTCTATTTGGTCTTGTTCCACTTCTTTGGCATATGGACCTATACTTTTATTATTAACAAGAAATTTATATAGATATTCAACACCAGTCAATGATGGTGACTTGTTATTTGCATCTATATAGTACCATCCAAAATTTTTCGTATAGTTCATTGAATTAGTTCCAGCATATAAACATTGTGATACAAAGTTTGTGCAATCTCCTCCTAATAAATCAAAATTGTAATACTTTGGATTACGCAAATATGACCACTTTTTGGCATATTCTATTGCTAATTTTCTTTCATAAGTAAGATTTTTCATTATTATCCTTTCTATTTTCCTATAAACATTTGAACAAATACTTTGCCATATTTAGGGCTACTTACAACTCCAATTCCAGTATAATTAAAATTACTATTTAATATATTTGCTTTATGCCCTGAAGAATTCATCCATGAAGTAACTGCGTTATCATTACTTGAATTTGCTGCTATATTCTCACCTGCTGTTTTATATGTTATTTTAAAACTTCTTAACATATCAAAAGGTGAACCATAAGTTGGTGATGTATGTGAAAAATAGTTATTAGCAACCATATCTTCTGCTTTTATTCTAGCAACCCTTTGAACTTCTTTATCAACTTTTAATGATTGTACACCGTTTTGCATCCTTTGCTGATTTATTAAGTTAAATACTTCCTGTTCATCTTGATTCATATTATTTTGTAAAGTTTGTTCCCCTGAATTATTATTTGAAGTAGAATCTCCTGTTTGTGTATTTGATGTATTTTTAGGATAAATTGCTTTTACATATTTTTTACTAACTGCTCCAACATAATCTCCTTCTACTTGGACTATATACCAATCTCCTACTCCTGCAAATACTCTTATATATTCATTTTTGTTGACTGTTGCAACAATACTATATTGAGTACCCGGACCACTTCTTACATTTAATTTTGAAGCTGTTACCAAACCTGTTGAAAAATCAACTTTGTAATAATGTTGCATACCAAATGATGTAGAAAAAGCCCCTACTATTACTGTAAAAACTATTAACATTGTCATTCTTAATATATGTTTCTTCTTTATTGTTATTATCTTCATAAAGTACACCTCCCTTTTTATTCTATTACTATTTAGATGTCCTTTATGACAAGAAAAAAACAGCTTTTATGCTGTTTCTTTCTGTGTATTTTTAGGTGTTTGTCTTTTTTTCTTTTCTGTTTGCTTACTATGTTCTTCATTTATAATTATTTTTGGACCTTTCATATCTACTACCGTTTCTTTTGTAATAATGCATTTTTCAATGTCTGGATTAGATGGTATTTCAAACATAATATCTCTCATAATTTCTTCAATTATAGAACGCAATCCTCTTGCACCAGTCTTTCTTTCAATTGCCTTATCGACAATTGCCTCTAATGCCTCTTGTTCAAATATCAATTCAACGCCATCTATTTCAAATAATTTTTGATATTGTTTTACTAATGAATTTTTAGGTTCTACTAAAATTTCAATTAAAGCTTCTTTGTCTAAGTCTTTCAAAGTAGCTATAATTGGAAGTCTTCCTATAAATTCTGGAATTAGTCCAAATTTTAATAAATCTTGTGGCAATAGTTCTTTAAAAATCTCATATTGACTAATATCTTTTTTACTTTTTACTTGTTTTCCAAATCCAATAGCTTTTTCTCCTGTTCTATCTGCTATAATATTCTCTAGTCCTTCAAATGCTCCTCCACAAATAATAAGTATATTCTCTGTATTAATTTGAATAAGCTCTTGATTTGGGTGTTTTCTTCCTCCTTGTGGTGGAACAGATGCTACTGTTCCTTCTATAATTTTTAATAATGCCTGTTGGACACCTTCTCCGGCTTACATCTCTTGTAATTGATGGATTTTCAGACTTTCTTGTTATTTTATCTATCTCATCTATATAAATAATTCCTTTTTCTGCTTTTTGTACATCTCCATCAGCTGCTTGAATTAACTTTAATAAAATATTTTCAACATCTTCTCCTACATATCCTGCCTCTGTTAAAGTTGTAGCATCTGCAATAGCAAATGGTACATTTAAAATCTTAGCTAATGTCCTTGCAAGCAAAGTTTTTCCACAACCAGTTGGACCTAAAAGTAAAATATTGCTTTTTTGAATCTCTACTTCATCTTTTTTAGCATATTCTTCATGGGCAATTCTTTTATAATGATTATACACAGCAACTGATAAAGTTCTTTTGGCTTCATCTTGACCAATAACATAATCATCTAAAACTTTTTTAATTTCTTTAGGACTTGGTACATTATTAAGTTCATTTAATTCATAACCTGTTTTTTCATCATCATAAAGTTCTGCCTCAATAATACTAGTACATAATTCTACACACTCATCACAAATATAAACTCCAGGACCTGCCACTATTTTTTTCACATTTTCTTGTGCTTTTCCACAAAATGAACATCTTACACTTTTTGGTGTATCATTTCTTGCCATAATAAATTATTCTCTCCTTTTTGAAATATAAGGGACACTACTTAAAGTATTCACTTCCTTGTCATTTTTTGTCGTTTTTCAATTTTTATCTTATTTTTTTAATATTTTTTTCTCTTATCTCGACAATATTCTACTCAATAAATGAATAGTTTTAGTCCTGTCCCCCTCTTTTGCTCATAATTCCATCTATTAGCCCATATTTTAATGCTTCTTCTGCTGTCATGTAATTGTCTCTTTCTGTATCTTTTTGAATTGTTTCTACTGTTTGACCTGTTCTTTCACTTAAAAATTTGTTTAATTTTTCTCTTGTTTTTACTAAGTGGTCTGCATGGATTTTTATTTCAGTTGCTTGACCAGATAGTCCTCCACCTCCAATTAGTGGTTGATGTATTAATATTTCTGCATTTGGTGTTGCAAATCTTTTTCCTTTTTCTCCAGCAGCAAGTAATGCTGCTCCCATGCTTGCAGCCATTCCTATACATATTGTTGATACAGGACAAGTAATATAGTTCATCGTATCTATTATTCCCATTCCATCTGTAATTGATCCTCCTGGTGAATTTATATATAAACTTATTTCTTTATCTGGATCTTCTGATTCCAAAAATAATAATTGTGCTATTATTAAACTAGATGTTGTTGGATTTACATCTTCTCCTAAAAATATAATTCTATCTTTTAATAATCTTGAGAAAATATCATATGATCTTTCTCCTTTACTTGTTTGTTCAACAACATAAGGTACTAAACTATTTTTTTCTAACATTTTCATTCCTCCTTAATTTCTTTTATTATATATAAAATAATTATAATTGCAAAAAAGCTGGAGATAAAATTTAACGAATCAAATTAAATTTCATAACCATGCTTTTTCTATATAAATCTTTCTTTATTGTATTTAAAATTATATCTCTTATTTTATTTTTGCATTTTCTACTAAAAATTCAATTGCTTTTTCTGATTCTAATCCTTGTTTTATGTAATTTCTTACATTTTCATTTTTCAAAAATTCGTCATCATTTTCTTTACCATAGTTTTTGGCCATTTCTTTCATTTTTTCATCAATCTCTTTTTTAGTTGCTTCAATTTTTTCTGCTTTTATAATTGCTTCTAATGCTAATCTTGATTTGATTCCTTCTATTGCTTGTGGCTCGTATTCTTTTCTAAATTCTTCTTCAGTTTTTCCCATCATTTGTAGATATTGCTCTAATTTTAAACCTTGATAAGCTAATCTTTGTTCTATATCTTTTAGCATATTATCAATTTCTAATTCTACCATTCCTGATGGAATTTCCACTTTTACATTTTCACAAAGTGCTTTCATAATTGCATCTTGTGTTTCATATTTTGCTTTTTCTTCATTTTCTTTTTCTTTTTTTGATTTTATATCTGCTTTTAATTCTTTTAGAGTATCAAATTCGCTAACATCTTTTGCAAACTCGTCATCTAATTTAGGTAATTCTTTTTTCTTTATTTCATTAACTTTTACTTTAAATATTGCATCTTTACCTGCTAAATCTTTTGAAAAGTATTCTTCTGGAAATTTAACTTTGATTTCTCTTTCTTCATCAATATTCATTCCAATTACTTGATCTTCAAACCCTGGAATAAATGTGTTACTTCCTATTTCTAAATCATGACCTTCTGCTTTTCCACCTTCAAAGGCTTTTCCATCTACAAAACCTTCAAAATCAATTGTTGCAATATCACCTGTTTCTACTGGTCTATCTTCTATTGAAATTAGTCTTGAATTATGTTCTTGCATATGTCCTAATTCATGGTTTATATCTTCGTCTGATACATTATACTCAATTTTTTTAACTTCTATACCTTTATATTTTCCAAGTTCTGCTTCTGGCTTTGTTTGCATTATAGCAGTAAATATTAAATCTTTTCCTTTTTCTATTTGTTTTACATCGATATCTGGTCTACTTACAACTTCTAATTTATTTTCTTTTACAGCTTCCTCTAATGCTTCTCCTGCTACTTCATTAAATGCATCTTCATAGAATATTTCTTTACCATAATATTTTTCTACAATTTGCATTGGTGCTTTTCCTTTTCTAAATCCTGGAATATTAAAATATTTAGCACTTTTGAAATATACTTTTTTTATTGCCTCTTCAAATTTTGCTGCTTCAACTGTTATTTCTAATTTTACTTCATTTACATTTTTAGTTTTTTCTACTTTACAATTCATTTTTTTCAATCCTTTCGTTTTTATATAGCTTACTTATTATACCACATTTTTCCTATTTTGCAAGGAATTTTTTGATTTTTTCAAAAAATACTTGTTTTTTTTTAGTATTTATGATACACTTATATGCAGTCAATTTATTAAGATATTTAGGAGGTGCATTAGATAATGGCAAAATGTGAAATTTGTGATAAACAAGCTAGTCATGGAAATAAACTTAGTATTACTCGTTCTCATATAAGTAAAAGATCACCACGTACTTGGAAACCAAACTTAAGAAGCATTAAAGCTGAAGTAAACGGTGAGGTAAAAAGAATTCATGTATGTGCTAAATGTTTAAGAGATGGAAAAGTAAAAAGAGCTTAAGAAAAGCTCTTTTTTTGATATCCTGATGAAATTTAATTCTATTTAATTTTCTATTTTATTCTTTTATCCCAAATATCAATTTGACAAATCCCCTTAAAAATTTAGGTACTTTTTTAACTACAACTGTCATATGTATTTCCCTCCTTTTTCTAACATGCAAGCCACATAAATCCAACACAAACTACTGCGACTCCTATAATAAAAAGCCAACCAGTTATTGGAAGTAATAAAACAAGTAATATTCCTAACCCTAACCCTATTAAACATACTGCTAATGTCTTTTTTAATAAATGTATCATTTCTTATTACCTCCATTTGTTTTTTGTATATTATATTAAAATATTACTTTATTTGTTCCTTTTTATGTATAACAATCTATAAAATTAAGTATTTTTTTGCTAATAATTTGACGTACCTTAAGTTATTTTGTAAAATAATTTTAGAGGTGAAAATAGAAAATGAAAAAAACAGATGCTAAAAAATTAGTTGATACTTTAAATAAAGCATACCCAGATGCAACTTGTAGTTTAGATTTTGAAACCCCTTTCCAATTAGTAGTAGCTGTTATGCTTTCTGCCCAATGTACTGATGAAAGAGTAAATAAAACAACTCCAGCTTTGTTTTCTAGATGTAAAACTATTGAAGATTTTGTAAATATTGATATAAAAGAACTAGAAAATATTATACATCCTTGTGGTTTTTATAAAAATAAAGCAAAAAATATAAAATTATGTGCTAAACAAATTTTAGAGAATTTTAACGGAGAAGTTCCACATTCCATGTCAGAGCTTACTTCTCTTGCTGGTATTGGGAGAAAAAGTGCTAATGTTATTTTATTAGAAGTTTTTGGTATTGCAGAGGGAATTGCTGTAGATACTCATGCTAAAAGAATTTCTAATCTAGTTGGTTTATCAAATCAAAAGCAACCAGATAAAATAGAAGAAGACTTAATTAAAATTTTCCCAAAAGAATCTTTAAAAGATATTAACCATTTATTTGTATGGCATGGTAGAAATACTTGTATAGCCAGAAATCCTAAGTGTGAAACTTGTTGTATCAATAGTTTATGCAGATATTATAAAACATCTACAATTAAGTAAAAAATAATAATATATACTCAAACGTTATTTTTCTTATTTTCATTGACAAAAATATAATAAAGAGATATATTTTTATTATATTATAATAAAATTTTTTAGGAGGGATTTTAAATGTTAAAAAACAAGTTTAGAATAATTACCTTACTTGCTGTAATTATTTTATCTCTTATGATTCCTATTGTAAGAGCAGAAAATGAAATAACAGATCAATCTGATCATAGTGAAGAAATTTCTGTTATAAGTGCTGATTCAAGTGAAAATCAAGATACTGATGCAAAACCTACAACAACAACTTCTAATGACACTATGAAAAAACAAGATGTTTACTTAACTGGTGATAATGTTACAATCGACTACATTGTTGATGGAAATGTTTTTGTTATGGCAGATACTGTTAATATTAATTCACAAATAGGTGGAGACGCTTTTATTTGCGCTAAAACAATTAATATTGGAGAACAAGGTTATGTTTTTAGTAATTTATTTGCTTTAGCTCAAGATGTAAATATAAAAGGTGTTGTATACGACCTATATGCATGTTCACAAAAAGTTACTTTAGATGGATATATCTATAGAGATATTAGAGTAACAACTAGTACTTTAAATGTTAATGGTGTTGTAGGAAGAAATGCATATGTAAATTGTAGTGATATCAATTTTGCACAACCTTCTTCTGAACAACAAGAAACTACTGCAATTAATCAAGGTGTTATAAATGGTGATTTAAATTATACATCTAGCAAAGAGCTTTCTATACCAGATGGAGCAGTTACTGGTAACAAGAATTTTACAGAAGCAAAAGCTGATAATGGAAATTCTATTCAATCTTATGTTTTATCTTTAGGAACATTTATTGCAACTGTAATAATTATTTGGCTATTATGCTTATGGATTGCACCTAAATTCTTAGATAATACAAATAACTTAATTTCAAATAAATTATTACCTTCATTAGGTTATGGATTTTTAACACCAATCATTGTATCTGTTGCCATTATTATATTATTAATGTTAGGAATCACATCTAATATTGCTATAATATCTTTAATTGGCTTAGCATTCTTATTAATGATTAGCTCTGCTATATTTGTAATTGGCATAAATAATTTAATTTGTCAAAAATTAAAAGTAGAAAAGAAAATAGGTACATTTGGTATGTTAATATTATCATCTGCCTTATTATGGTTAATTAAACTAATTCCTTATGTTGGATCTATTGTAAGCTTAATAGTAAGTATTATTGGTCTTGGAATGGTTATAATAAGTATTATTCCTGCTAGAAAAAAGTCTAAAAGTGAAAATGATAAAACAGCTTAAGATACCATAAAATGAGTTAAAGATAAATTCTTTAACTCATTTTATTTTTCTCGTACTTTATTTTTTTAATTCATCTATAATTGTTTTAAAATCATTTGCCATCAAAATTGCAGTTCCTGATACTAAAATATTAGCACCTGCCTTTTTTACTTCTGGTGCAGTCACTAGATTAATTCCTCCATCTGCTTCAATATCTATATCTATGTTATTTTTTTTGGTATATTCTTTTAAAGTTGATATTTTCTCTATCATATCACTTAATAATGTTTGTCCACCTTTTCCTGGTTCTACAGTCATTACTAAACATACATGAATATATGGCAAAAACTCATATATTTCTTCTATTTTGGTGTTTGGCTTTATTGAGATTCCTACTTTTGCATTATTTTGTTTTATATAATTTATCATTTCATATACTTCTTCTTTACTTTTACAAGCTTCTAAATGAAATGTTATTATATTTGGTTCTACTGCTAAAAAATCGTCTATTGCTGGTTTTATATCTTTTACCATTAAATGCACATCTAATGGTAAATTTGAAATTCTTTTTATGTAAGAACTATATTCTAACATTTTTTCATAAGTGTCTTTTTCAACAAATTTTCCATCCATTACGTCTATATGAAAATAATCCGTTTTAGCTACTTCTAATGCAAAAAATGTTTTTGATTCTTCTTGTTTTTTTACTGAAAGTATAGATGTTGATACTTCTACCATTTTTTTCTTTCCTCCTTTTGTTTTAATTCTAAATATATTTTACAAAATCTATCATATCTTTGTTGTTCAATTTTACCATCTTTAACTGCTTTTTTTATACCACAATTTTGCTCCTTAATGTGTGTACAACCAACAAATTCACATTCTGGTATATATTGTTCAAATTCTTTAAAATACTTTGCTAAATCTTTGCTTTCTATCTCAGATATATCAAATGTTGAGAAACCTGGTGTATCTGCTATATATGTATTATTATCTATTTCATACAATTTAATAGATGTTGTTGTATTTTTTCCTCTTTTATTTCTTCTACTTATTTCTCCTTCTTGTGTTATTTCACTTTGAAAAATCGCATTTACCAATGTTGATTTTCCTACACCAGAATTTCCTGAAAAAGCATTTATATTATTTTTCATTTCTTGTTTTAATTCTTCTGTTCCTATCTTATTTTTTGCTTCTGTCTTTATTACTAAGTACCCTATTTTTTCGTAATTTTCTTTTATTTTTTTAAATTGTTTATCTTCATCTAAATCTGTCTTATTTAACACTATTATTGCTTTAATTCCTAAAAACTCTGCAAATACTAATTGTTTATCTAACATTAACAAATCAGGTTTTGGATCTTTACTAGATACAACAAAGATAATTTGAGTTATATTTGCAAGTTTTGGTCTCTTAACATAAACCTTTCTTGGTAATATTTCTTCTATTATTGCTTTTTTGTTTTCTTTATCTAATATTTCAATGTCTACTTTATCACCTACAACAGGTGTTATTTCGTCTTTTTTAAATTTTCCTCTTGCTGTTGCTTGATATATTTGTTTATTTTCTATTTCTATTTTATACAAATTAGAAATATTTTCTATAACCAATCCTTGCATTTTTCCTCCATCTATTTTTTTGTATTTTTTACTATTATATTATTTATCTTAATATAAAGCAATTATAATATTATTTTGATTATAACATTATATTTATGTTTTTTCAATTTCAAATCTAAATTTACCTAATACCATTATTTCTAATCAATGTAAGTAATATTAAAAGAAGAACTAATTCTAAGAATATTTATTCTTGTTTAAGTTCTTCTTTATTTATAATACTAATATTGTTTATTCAAATGTACATGTTGTTGTCGAATTCATATTTATTTCTTTCTTTCCTTTTAGTACATCATCAACATATACTTTTATTTCTATATTTCCTTTTGCACTAAATCCTTGACTTATATTTGTTGTTGTTTTTGGTTTCTTTTCATTATATATTGTATCATTTCCAACTACTATTTTTATTTGTCCATTTTCTACTACTTCTTTTCCTTCTTCATCCTTTACAGGAGTATAATTTAAAAGTGATTTTACATTAACTTTAACTGTTCCTTGTTTCATTTCTGCTAATTTATTTACTGTTATTGTTACTGTAGTTCCTTCGTCTATTGTCTTTCCCGTTTCAATACTTTGTTTTAGAACTGTTCCATTATCTTTTGATGAATCTTCATCATAACCTACATTTACTTTTAATCCTAAATCTTGTAATGCTTTTTTCGCATCTGTTTCATTTTTTCCTATAACACTTATCATATCTATTTGTTTAATTCCTGTACCTGTGCTTACATGAATTTTTACAGTGTCACCTGCAAATGCATCTGTATTTGCATCTGTTTCTTGACTGATTACATATCCTTCTTCTACTTTTTTACTTGTTTCTTCTACTATTTCAACTTTTAATTTAGCATCTTCTAAAGCTTTTACAGCTTCATCTTTTTTCATTCCAATTACTTTTGGAACCGTAGTTTTTTCTTGACCTTTACTTATAATAACTTTTACTGTACTTCCTTGTTTTACTTTGCTGAATCTTTCCATATAAGTTGGATCTTGTGAAATTACATATCCTTCTGGTACATCTTTATTATATTCTTCTTTTTCTACTTCGAATTTTAATTTCACATTTTCAATCTCTTTTCTTGCTTCTTCTTCTGACAATCCTACAACATTTGGCATATCAACTTCTGGTGGATTTGTTAGGTTTAATACTAACATTGTTCCTCCTAAACTTATTACAAATAATAATATTAATCCGATAAATATGCTTAATCCTTTATGATTCTTGATAAAAGTTTTTAATTTTCCTTGCTTTTTGTCTTTTTGTTCTTCAACAGATTCTTTTTTATTTTTATACATATTAGTATTTATAACTTGTGTACTTGCTGTTGGATCATATTCTGTATCATCAACAAAGTCTCCTTCTGGATCCTTTAATGCTTTTCTTAAATCGATTAACATTTCACTTGCTGTTTGATATCTTAATGTTGTATCTTTTTTTAGTGCTCTCATAATAATTTTATTTACTGCTGTTGGTAAGTTAGGATTAACTTCTATTGGCTCTTCTGGTTCTTCTTGCATATGTTTTAATGCTACTGACACTGGAGTATCAGCATCAAATGGTACTTTTCCTGTTACCATTTCATACATAACAACACCTAAAGAATACAAATCTGATTTTGCATCTGTATATCCTCCTCTGGCATGTTCTGGTGAAAAATAATGTACAGATCCTATCGTTGTTCCAAATGCTGTTATTGTTGAGTTTGATACTGCTTTAGCAATTCCAAAATCTGTTACTTTAGCAATTCCATCTTCTGTTATTATTATATTATGTGGTTTAATATCTCTATGTATTATATTATTTCTATGAGCCATTTCTAATGCTGATGCTATTTGAATTGCTACATTTATTGACCATTTCCATGGAAGTGGCCCTCTTTCTTTTATTATTATTTCCTTTAAAGTCTTTCCTTGTATTAATTCCATTACTATATAATATAAATTTCCATCAACTCCAACATCATAAATAGATACAATATTTGGATGTGTAAGTCTCGCTGCTGATTGTGCTTCAACTTCAAATCTTTTTATAAATTCTTCATCTGTTGTAAATTCATCCCTTAGTATTTTTACAGCAACATATCTTTTTAAAACTTTATCTGTTGCTTTATATACAGTAGCCATTCCACCATTTCCTATTTTCTCGATAATCTCATATCGATTTCCTAATAGCTTACCTTCTAAATTCATATTTTATCTCTCCTTAAATCATGTTTATTTGTGGATAGTTATATGTTCTTGATAATAATAACTGTTATATTATCATATCCCCCATTTTCATTTGCCCTTTTTATCAACTCTTTTGGTGCTTGTTCTATATCTTTTTTTGCTTCATTTAAAATTTGTTCTTGTTCTACTAAATTTGTTAATCCATCTGAATTCATAATTAAAATATCGTCTTTTAGAAATCCTCTTACCATAACATCTGGCTCTACAAATGCATTACATCCGTAGTGCTTTCATCAGCATGTTCTTTTGTGGATGATGAACTGCCTCTTCTTTAGTAATTGTACCATCTTTTACTAGTTTTTGTACATAACTATGGTCTTGAGTTAATTTTCTTATAAAATCTTTTCTTATTCTATATACTCTACTATCTCCTACATGTCCAATAAATGCCTTATTATTATATATTAAACAAATATCTAAAGTAGTACCCATTCCCTCTAGTTCTTTATTCTCTTTTGATTTTTCATAAACCACCATATTTGCATATTCCATACTACTTCCTAGTAATTGAATAATACTATCTCTATCTTTTTCTATTTCTTTAAAATTATTCTCTATATAATTTTTTGCAGATTGTATAGCTAAAACACTTGCTATTTCTCCTCCTTTATAGCCTCCCATTCCATCAGCTAACATATATAATTGCACATCATCTAGTGAATCTGATATGTAATACGAATCTTGATTTATTTCTCTTACTTTACCTATATCAGACTTTGCATAAGCCTTTATCATGAATTCACCTCTCTTCTTTATAGTCTATATTTACTATTTTTTATATATTAATAATTATATTCTTTATATCACAAGTTTTTCTTTTTTGCAATTGTTTTATGTATAAATTTGCTTAAGTTTATATAAAACTATAAATTGACTTCTTTAGTACTACCTAGTATAATAACTAAAAAACATATTTGGGAGATAATCAATGAACAGATATTTAGAAAAACTAGAATTTAATAAAATATTAGAAAATTTAAGTTCTCATTGCGTTACATATTTAGGTAAAGAATTGGCTTTAAATTTACTACCTAAATATAATCATGATCAAGTACAGATGCTTCTAAATGAAACTCAAGAAGCTGTAAATTTAATATATAGAAACTCTACTCCAATATTTTATGAAATCAAAAATATTGATGTAGAACTTAAAAATTTAGAAAGTAACTTAGCTCTTAGCTGTAAATCTCTTTTAGATTTAAATTTAATTTTTAAGTCTGCTTATGAACTAAAACAATATGTAAATAAAGATTATGTGGATATGTCTACATATCCCATTTTAAATAATTTATTTAATGCTCTTTATTCAAATAAAAGTGTTATAGATAAAATCACTTCTTGTATTTTAGATGAAAATACAATTGATGATAATGCATCTTCTAAATTAAAATCAATCAGAAAAAATCAAAAAAAATTAGAACAGGATATTAAAAATAAGCTAAATAATATGATACATTCTTCAAAATATTCTAAATATGTACAAGAATCAATAGTTACTATTAGAAATGATCGTTTTGTTATTCCTATAAAAGAAGAATATCGCTCTTTTATAAAAGGTTTTATACATGATATATCAAATGCAGGCTCTACTGTTTTTATTGAACCTACGTCTATATTTGAAATGAACAATGAATTAAATAGTTTAAAAATAGAAGAAGAACTTGAAATAGAACAAATTCTACTAGAACTATCCTCACTATTTTCACCTTATGTGGATGAACTAAAACTAGATATTAATTTAATTGGCAAATTAGATTTTATTTTTGCTAAGGCTAAATATTCAAAAAAATTAAAAGCAATTACACCTCACATAAATAAAAATAAACAAATAAATTTAATTGAAGCCAAACACCCTTTAATTGATACTGAATTGGTTGTTCCTATCACTGTTAATCTTGGTAAAGATTTCTCTACACTTCTTATTACTGGTCCAAATACAGGAGGAAAAACTGTCAGCATGAAAACTGTTGGATTACTTTGCTCTATGGCTTGCAGTGGATTAAATATACCTGCTAAAGAAATTTCTAGCATATATGTTTTTGATAATATCTTTGCTGATATTGGTGATGACCAAAGTATTAATAATTCATTAAGTACTTTTTCTTCTCATATATTAAATATTGTGGAAATTACTAAATGTGCTACTACTGATTCATTAATATTAGTTGATGAGTTAGGTTCTGGAACTGACCCAATAGAAGGTGCTAATCTCGCAATTAGTATTTTAGATTATTTTAAGAATATTGGTGCTTTAACAATTGCTACTACACATTATCAAGAACTTAAACAATATGCATTAGTGACTAATGGATTTCAGAATGCATCTGTTGAATTCAATGTAGACACATTAACTCCAACTTATAAACTATTAGTTGGTATTCCTGGTAAAAGTAATGCTTTTGAAATTAGTAAAAATTTAGGTTTAGATATAAAAATAATTGAAGATGCTAAATCCCACATGTCTTCAGAGCAAACTAATATTGAAGAACTTTTAAAAAGTATTTATGATGATAAAATTGAAATTGAAAAGGAAAAACAAGAATTAGAAGATAAATTAAAACACATTTCCTTTTTAGAAAAGTCTTTAGTTAAGGATAACGAAAATTTGCAAAGACAAGAACAAGAATTAATAAATAACGCTAAAATAAAAGCTAGAAACATCTTATTAGATGCAAAAGAAGATGCTACAAAAATCATCAAAGAATTAACATTACTAAATAATACTGATTTAAAGCAAGCTGATAAATTAAGAAATGATTTAAATAGTAAAATTAAAGATATTAATATTTCTAATAATGATTCTACATCTGACAAAAAATCCAATTTAGATATTAAAGATATTAAGCCTAATTTAGAAGTTTTTGTTAAAAGCTTAGGAAAAAACCGGAACTATAATTTCTAATATTTCAAAATCAAATAAAGTTCAGGTACAAATCGGTATGATGAAAATGAATATTAATATTTCTGACTTAGAAAAAATTAAAAGTAATGGTGATACTACATTATCTAAAAAAAGCTATACTCAAAATGGTCAAAACTCTAGCTATAATATTTCTAAATCAAAGACCATAAAACCTGAAATTAATGTTATTGGTTTAAATGTTGAAGAAGCTTTATTTATTGTAGATAAATTTTTAGATGATTGTAGTTTATCAAAACTTCAAACAGTTAGAATTGTTCATGGAAAGGGTACTGGAAGATTAAAAAATGGTATTCATAACTTCTTAAATAATCACCCACATGTCAAGTCTTATAGGTTAGGCACTTTTGGTGAAGGTGAAATGGGTGTTACTGTTGTAGAGTTAAAATAATTTTTATAAAACTACAAAACATTAAAAAGTTTATATTTCTATATATTATTGGTTTTACAATAAATATACAAATATAAACTTTTTTTATATATATTTTTCAATTAAAAGCACTGTTCTTCCACTTCTTGTGTTTCCCACACTTTCTTTTATTATAAATCTTCCTTTTCCTCTAATTGTAATAATATCATTAATTTTAATTTGCTTAGATTGCTTTGTTTCATTTTGCCCATTTATAAAAACTCTTTCTTGATTAATTATCTGCACAGCTTTATTTCTAGAAGTTTTAGCTAAATCAGAAACAATATTATCTAATCTTAATGATGGAACGATAATTTTTATTTCTTCTACTCTTATTTCTTTTTTTCTTAAACTTTCAATTTCTTCTATTTCAATATTACTTTTCTCGAATCTAGTTAATAATCCAATTTCTTTTTTTAATATCTCTGCAAAATCATTGATTACTATAATATCTGCCCCATCATTTGAAACTAAAATATCTCCTACTTTTTGTCTATTTAATCCTAATTTTACTATTCCACCAAGATAATTTCTGTGATTATATTTTCCTTGTTCTTCCTCTGGTAATATAACCCTTACTACTCTTATCATTTTGTTATAATTTTTTTCTATCATTTTTTTATCATATTTTTCTGGATATATTATTAGAATTTTCCTTTCTGCTTCCTCATATCCTCCATATAATTCATAATTACTAATTTTTGTTTTCCTTAAAAAATTTTCTACTAGTGAGATTTGATACATATCTAAGAAATCTGTATATTCAATTTTTTCTCTTGTACTCGAAAACTCTATTTTATCCAAAACTTGAGATAAGCACATCTTATCTTCTTGTTTTTTATAATCTTTTAATAACTCTATTTTATTCATTATATTTTCCTTCCGATTACGCTTTACGCATTTGTTTTCTTTTTTGTGCTTTCAATATATTTAAAATCAATATTTGCAATGATAGATTTACTATCTTGATTGTATAATTTTTCTAATTCTTCAGGCATTCCATGTTTAATATATTCATCAGGATAAGCATAATTTTGTATTTTAACATTTTTTATTTTCTCGTCCACAATAAGTTCTTTTATTGCTGTTGCTAATCCATTAACTATTGTCCCATCTTCCATTGTTATAACATATTTAGTTTTTTCTATTGATTCTTTTATTGTCTTTCTATCCAACGGTTTTAAAAATCTTGCATTTATTACTTCTGGTGTTTTTCCTTTTTTTCTGATTTCTTTTGCAACTTCTAAACTTCTTGCAACCGTTTTTCCTATTGAGATTATTGTTATGTCTTCTCCTTGCTCTAAAACTTGTGACTTTCCTAATACTATTTTTTCTTTTCTTATATTACTATTTTCTTCTCCACCTCTAGGATATCTTATTATTACAGGTTTTCCTAAATTAACTGCAAATTCTAGCATATCCTCAAGTTCTTTAAAATTTGCTGGAGCCATAATTGTTAAATTTGGCACTACTCTAAAAAAAGCCATATCAAGTGTCCCTTGATGTGTTTCTCCGGTCTTGTCCTACAATACCTGCTCTATCCACACATAAAACTACTGGTAAATCCTGCATTGCTACATCATGAATAACTTGATCATATGCCCTTTGATAAAATGATGCATAGATTGGTACTACTGGAATTACCCCTTCTTTTGCCATTCCTGCTGCTAATCCAACTGCATGTTGTTCTGCTATTCCTATGTCAAAAAACCTATCTGGAAATTCTTCTGCAAATTCAGTTAAGCCTGTTCCATCTTTCATTGATGCTGTTATAGCTACAATCTTATCGTTTTTTCTTGCTAAATTAACTAATTTTTCTCCAAATACTTTGGAATAATCTTTCTTTTTTTCCTTTTTGCTTTTTCCTGTTTTTATATCAAATGGACCAGTTGCATGAAATCTATCCGGATTTTCCTCTGCAATTTTATATCCTTTTCCTTTTTTAGTTAAAACATGTAATAGTACAGGACCTTCTAATTGTTTACTAATTTCAAGCATTCTTTCTAATTCTTCTATATTATGTCCATCTACTGGTCCTAAATATCTAAACCCTATGTCTTCAAAAAACATTTTTGGAATAATTAATTGTTTAATACTTCTTTTTACTCTTTGTACAATTTTAACAAAAGGTTTGCCTATTACTGGTATTTTGTTAATGATATTTTTTACCGAAACATTTGATTTTGTATAAGTCTTTTTAGTTCTCAATTTACTTAAAAGCATATTAACTCCACCAATGTTCTTAGAAATGCTCATTTCATTATCATTTAATATAACAGTTAATCTAGTTTGACTACAACCTGCATCATTTAAAGCTTCTAATGCCATTCCTCCAGTTAAAGCCCCATCTCCGAATTACTGCTAATACGTTATTATTTTCTCCTTTTATATCTCTTGCTCTTGCCATTCCTAATGCGACTGAGATAGATGTGCTACTATGTCCTGTATTGAAGCAATCTGTTTTTGATTCATTTGTCTTTGGGAATCCTGCTATCCCATCTAACTTTCTTAGAGTTTTTAATTGTTTCCTTCTTCCTGTTAAAATCTTATGCACATAAGTTTGATGCCCTACATCCCATACAATTTTATCTTTTGGCAAGTCAAATACTGTATGTAATGCTATTGTTAATTCTACTACCCCTAAGTTAGAAGCTAAATGTCCTCCATTTTCTGACACAACATTTAATATCTCTTTTCTAATCTCTTCTGCCAATACCTTTTGTTCATCTATATTTAATTTTTTTACATCCTCGGCTGAATTTATTTTTTCTATTATCATAATATCACCTGTTTTTTATTTTTAGCTTTTAGATTATATCATATTATATTACATTTTTCTAGCCTTTTTCCCAAATCTAACCCATTATCAAATTCCGACAAAAAAAGTGAAGGACTTAAGACCTGTCCCCCACTATTTCAATTTTGCCATCTTTTACTCCTATTTTGGTTAATTTGTTTTTCTTTAGATTCCCATCTAATATCTCTTCTGCTAGCTTATCTTCTAATATGTTTTGGATTGTTCTTCTAAGTGGTCTTGCTCCAAAGTTCTTGTCTATTCCTTTGCTAGCTATTAGTTCTTTTACTTCTGGTCCTAATTCTATTTTTATTTTTTGATTTTCTAGTCTTTTAATTACCTCTTTTAGCATTATATCTATAATTTGGTTTATTTCAGTATTTGTTAGTTTATGGAATACTATTATTTCATCAATACGATTAATGAATTCTGGTCTTAATTCTTTTTTTAATGCTTCCATTACTTCTTTTTTTGTTTCTTCATATTCTTTTTTGCTTTTTTCCTCTACATATTCTTTGTCTTGTTTGTTATCTTTTTCTGATACTCCTGTAAATCCTAATGTTTTCTTATCTGTAATTAATCTTGCACCTATATTTGATGTCATTATTATTACTGTATTTTTAAAATTTACTGTTCTTCCGTGTTGAATCTGTTAATCTACCATCTTCTAATATTTGAAGTAACATATTCATAACATCTGGATGCGCTTTTTCTATTTCATCAAATAGTATTACTGAATATGGTTTTCTTCTAATCTTTTCTGTTAATTGACCACCTTCTTCAAAACCTACATACCCTGGAGGTGAACCTATTAGTTTTGATACTGAATGTGGTTCCATATATTCTGACATATCTATTCTTATCATTGCATTTTCGTCACCAAATAAGCTTTCAGCTAAAGCTTTTGATAATTCTGTTTTTCCCACTCCAGTAGGCCCTAAAAATAAGAATGAACCTATTGGCCTTTTTGGATCTTTTAATCCTACTCTTCCTCTTCTTATTGCTTTTGATACTGCCTCTACTGCTTCATCTTGCCCGATTACCCTTTCATGTAATGCCTTTTCTAAATTTTTCAATCTAATATTTTCATCTTCTGTTATTTTCTTAGCAGGAATTCCTGTCCAATTTGCTATAACCTCTGCAATATTTTCTTCTGTTATATTTGTTACAACTTTATTGCTCTTATTTTTCCATTTTTTTAATTCTTTCTCATACTTTTCTTTTAATTCTTTTTGTTTATCTCTCAGACTTGCTGCTTTTTCAAATTTTTGAATTCTAACTGCCTCTTCTTTATCTTTTTCAACTTCTTCTATTTGCTCTTCTAGCTTCTTTAATATTTCAGGTTCTGTAAAAGATTTTAATTTTGCACGAGATGCTGCCTCATCAATTAAATCAATTGCTTTATCTGGTAAAAACCTGTCATTTATATATCTAACTGACATCTTCACTGCTGCTTCTATTGCTTCATCTGTTATCTTCACCCCATGATGTGCCTCATATTTATCTCTGATTCCTTTTAATATTTTTATTGTATCTTCTTTACTTGGTTCATTTACTGTTACAGGGCTAAATCTTCTTTCTAATGCTGCATCTTTTTCTATATATTTCCTATATTCATTTAATGTAGTTGCCCCTATTAATTGTATTTCTCCTCTTGCAAGTAACGGTTTTAATATATTTGCTGCATCTATTGCACCTTCAGCTGCTCCTGCTCCTACAATTGTATGAATTTCATCAATAAATAATATAATATCTCCTGCCTTTTTTACTTCATCCAAAGCCTTTTTTATTCTTTCCTCAAAATCTCCTCTATATTTACTTCCTGCAACCATGCTTGAAATATCCATAGTTACTACTCTTTTATTTTTCAATATCTCTGGAACATCACCTACTACAATTTTATTAGCTAATCCTTCTACTGCTGCAGTCTTTCCTACTCCTGGTTCACCTATTAAACATGGATTGTTTTTTGTTCTTCTAGATAAAATTTGAATTACTCTTTCTATTTCTTCTTTTCTACCAATTATTGGGTCTAACTTTCCTTCTTCTGCTTTTTTTGTTAAATCTTCACCAAATTGATTTAATGTAGGTGTAGAATTATAACTTCCTCCTCTTTTATCTGTTTTTCCACTTTTTTCTTCTCTTGATATATCTTCTCCTTCATTTATCACTCTTAAGATTTCACTATAAAGTTTTGGAATATTTGTATTTAATTCTAACAATATTCTTGTAGCAATACTATCTGCTTCTCTTAGTATTCCTATTAAAAGATGTTCTGTTCCGATATAATTATATCCAAGTTTTCTAGCTTCTATAAATGCATTTTCAATTACCCTTTTTGTTCTTGGTGTAAATCCTAAAGTTGTTCCATTTGGTGTTTCATGTCCTACTAATTCTATAATTTTATCGATAACAATATCTGGAGCTATATTTTGTTTTTCTAAAACTTTTGCAGCAACTCCACTTCCTTCTTTTACTAATCCATATAATAGATGTTCTGTTCCGATATAACTATGCCCTAATTCTATTGCTAACTCATTTGCTATCTCGATTGCCTTTTTGGCTCTATTTGTAAACTTATAAGTCATTTATATCACCTTCCATTTCTTTATAAAAATTAATTTTATTTTTCACTTATAATCATTTTTATAACTTCTGCTCTTTTAATGTCTCTTTCTAAGGGCTCATATTGAGCTCCTAAAAATTTTTGTAGATTAGCTGGTTTTATATATAAGTATAATTTTTGTACTTTTAAATCAGTTAATTCTTTTAATATTCCTAAGTCAGTTCCTAATTTTATATCAGATAATAAATTCATTGCTTCTTCATATGATATTTTTCTACAATTAGTTAAAATACCATAGCTTCTATATATTATATCTTCTAATTCCAATTCATCCTTAGTTAAAAGCTTTCTTGCTTTTCTTTCTTGCTCTATTACCTTTTGTACAATTACATTTAAATTCTCGATAATTTCATCTTCCGTTATACCGAAGTGTCTGTTTATTAGAAATTTGATACATATCTGCTTGCACTTGACTATTCTCACCATAAATTCCTTTAATATTCATTCCTAAACTACTAATTGCTTCTAGAACTTTTCTTGTGTTTTTTGTTTTAGTCAATGCTGGTAAATGTAACATAACAGATGCTTTTAATCCAGTTCCTAAATCACTTGGATATGTTGTTAAATATCCATATTTTTTATTTATTGCATATCCTAGTACATCTCCTATTTTTTCATCTATTTCAATTGCTAAATTTAGTGTATTTTCTAAATCTAATCCACTACTAAATACTTGAATAGTTAAATGATCATCTTTACCTATCATGATACAAATATTTTCATCATCATTTATTAAAATACTTCCTAATTGCTCTTTTTTTAATACAAATTCTGGACTAATTAGATTCTTTTCCACTAAGCTCATTTTAGTAATATCATCCATATCTTTTAATCTTAAAAACTTCAATCCATACCCAATACTATATAAATTATCTTTTATCTTATTTTCTAACTTTTCAATTTCTTCTTGTTTTTCTAAATTAAATTTAAATTGAGCTAGATTTCTAGCAAACCTAATTCTTGTACTTCTTACTACATCAGAATTTTCACTACTTTGCACATACCAATTCATATTTTTCACCTCTACTTTTTATTTTCTGATTTTTCAAATTTCTAACTTTCTAACTTTTTTATTTCATCTCTTATTTTTGCAGCTTCTTCATATTTTTCCTCTGCAATTGCTTTTTTTAATTCCTCTTGCAATTTTTCTATTTTTGACAATTCTTTATTATCTTCTTTACTATTTCCTCCATTTTTAATGTCCTTTTTCATACTTTCTTCTTTATCATCATTTATATTGTCAATTTTACTATCAATTATTTTTCCTATTCTTCCTACATGACGATTGTCTCCTTGTATTTTTTTTATAATTGGATCTAATCTATCTTGGAATATATCGTAACAATTTTTACATCCTAATCTTCCCGTATTTATAATATCATCAAAAGTATACCCACAACTATTACATTTTAGTGTTTTTAATTCATTTAACATTGGCATAAATTCTTTAGTTTGAAAATCCTCCATAAATCCACCTAAAAAGCTTGAAATGCCAATTGGCATACTAAAATCAATTTGCCCAATTCCTAATTTTTTACTACATTCATCACATAAATTTAATTCTCTTTTCTTACCATTTATATTCTCCCAATATCTCACATTTGCTTCTTTTTTTCCACAATTATCACACAACATAATACATTTCCTCCTTATTCTAAATTTAATAACATATTTTTAAATATTCTAGCTCTTACTTGGTCTTTTATCTGTTTAGGTAATTGTAATACATTATCACTTGTTGCAACCTTTAAAAGCTTCGCATCTTTTGTATCTATAATATTGTAAGATAAAAAGTCATTAATCAATATATCAACTTCATTTGATGTTAATTCTTTATCTATATTATTAATAATATGCATAATATAATCTTCCTTGCTATTATTTACCTTTCTAATTGTAATATGACCTCCACCACCACGTCTACTCTCCACATAATATCCCTGTGATGGTTTAAATCTAGTTGCAATTACATAATTAATTTGTGATGGTACACAATTAAAATACTCTGCCAACTCATTTCTTTGAATCTCAATTGATTCCTTTTCTTCATCAAATAAATCTTTTATAAATTCCTCTATTACATCTGATATTCTCATTTTTGACCTCCTTTGGGGGACAGGACTTAAACCTTCCACTTTTATTGTCATATTTTGACGTTCTATGTCAAATGTTTAATATATTGACTTTGACTTTCTTTGACCTATAGTTCTATTATACTCTTTTTATTCTTTTTTTCAAGAGTTGTTTTTGACCTTTTCTGACTTTTATATTCTTTTTTCCTCTATTTTTTATTCCTTTTTTTATTATTTCTATCTCTATCTTTCTTTTTCTTGCTTTTTTGTTATATTTTCTAGTTCTTCTACTTTTTCCTTTTGTTCTGGCAGTGAAACCCATGCAAAATATGAAGATACAAATTCACCGTATTTAGTACTATCCTCCCCTATTTCCATAGATTTTGTTTTGCTTTCTTTATCTTCATCTTCTAAATTTTTTCCCATAATATTTTTACCTCTTTTCCTATACTTTATGTATTTACATTTTTTCTTTGTTTTATACTTATATTTTAATTTTTTATAATTTTCTTAAAACTTACGTTAACCTATTCCCTTTTCTTAGTATTTATGCTATAATAGAAATAGTTGGTAAATAAAGGAGGTTTTGCTTTATGTGGTATATATGGCTAATTATATCAGGTATATGTCTAATTATTGAAATTATGACCGTTGGATTTTTAGTCTTTTGGTTTTCCATTGGAGCTTTAATTACAATGATAGCTAGCTTTTTTACTAATAATATTGTAGTTCAAACAGCAATTTTTGTTATATCTTCTACAATATTAATATTTACCACAAAACCTTTTGTAAAAAGATTTGCTAATAGTAAAGATTCTATAAAAACTAATGTATATTCAATAATTGGGAAAACTGGTGTTGTTACAAAACAAATTGATTCAAATACATGCATAGGTCAAATTAAAGTTTCTGGAGAAATATGGTCTGCAATATGCATAAATGATAGTAAAATACCAGTAGGCACAAAAGTTAAAATATTAGATGTTAATGGTGTAAAAGCTGTTGTTACGCCTATTTAAATAAGTTATTAATTTTATTATTTAATATAAAATAAAAAGGAGGAAATATTATGTGGTTTTTATTAGTTTTACTTGTTATTATTTTAATAATAGCATCTATGTCTATTAAAATCGTTAAACAATCTGAGGTATATATTATAGAAAGATTAGGTAAATTTTATAAGGTAGCTGATGCTGGTCTTACAATTATAGTTCCTTTCTTCGATCACGTTAGAAGTGTTGTTAGTTTAAAACAACAAACAATGGATGTTCCACCTCAAGGAGTTATTACAAAAGATAATGTTACAATTACTATAGATACTGTTGTTTTCTATCAAATAACAGATCCTGCAAAGGCAGTATATGAAATTCAAAGTTTGAAAAAAGGTATTGAATATCTAGCAATTACAACAATTCGTGATATCATAGGTAAAATGGATCTAGACGAAACTTTCAGTTCTAGAGATGGTATTAATAATCAGTTAAGAGTTGTTCTAGATGAAGCAACAGATAGATGGGGTTGTAAAATAGATAGAGTTGAGATTAAAGATATAACTCCACCTGCTGATATCAGAGATGCTATGGAAAAAGAAATGAATGCAGAAAGAAATAAAAGAGCTTTAATTCTTGAATCTGAAGCCCAAAGACAATCAGCAATTACTATTGCTGAAGGTAAAAAACAAGCTGCGATTTTAGAAGCTGAAGCTGATAAAGAAGCCCAAATTAGAAGAGCTGCCGGTGAGGCACAGGCTATCAAAGAAGTTGCTGAAGCAAAAGCTAAGGAAATCCAAATGGTTTATGATGCTATGAAAAAAGCTGATCCTAATGAAAAATTAGTACAGTTAAAATCTTTGGAAGCCTTACAAGAAGCTTGTAAAGGAGATGCTAATAAAGTATTTATTCCTTTTGAAGCAACTAATACATTAAGCGCTTTAGGTTCTATTAAAGAAATTGTAAAAGATGACAAAAATAAATAAGTAAGAATAATATAAAAAAGTTGATAAATTAATTCTATCAACTTTTTTATTATTATATTTTACTAATATGTACACTTTCCACTTAATAAATCATCATTTTCTATCCAATCTGAAATATTTACTATACAATAATGATCTTTATTACTTTCTCTTATAATAAGTTCTTTTATACCTGCATTGATAATTAGTTTTCTACACATCTGACAAGAGTTTGCACCTTTTTCATATTCTTTAGTATCAACTCTTTTTCCAACTAAATACATTGTTGCATCTATCATATCTCTTCTTGCAACACTTAACATTGCATTTTGTTCAGCATGAACAGATCTACATGCATCATAGCCTCCATGATGTATTTCAGGAAATTTTTCTTTTTTAGTACAATACCCTAAATCTATACAATTTTTTCTTCCTCTAGGAGCTCCTGTATATCCTGTAGCTATTATTTCATCGTTTTTTACAATAATGCATCCGAAATTTTTCCTTAAACACGTCCCTCTTTCAGATACTGCTTCTGCTATATCTAAATAATAGTTCACTTTATCTATCCTTTTATTTGTAATAATATCATTATTAATATTTTCCATTTTTATACTCTCATTTCTTTTTATTAATACTTGTACACAAAAAGATGGTTTTTATATGTCAACCATCTTTTGTTTTATATTTTTTATTTATTCATTGCTTCTTCTACTGCTACTGCTACTGCAACACTAGCTCCTACCATTGGGTTATTTCCCATTCCGATTAATCCCATCATTTCAACATGTGCTGGAACTGATGAGCTTCCTGCAAATTGTGCATCTGAATGCATTCTTCCCATTGTATCTGTCATACCATATGAAGCAGGACCTGCTGCCATATTATCTGGATGTAATGTTCTACCTGTTCCACCACCTGAAGCAACTGAGAAATATTTCTTTCCTTCTTGTAATCTTTCTTTTTTATATGTACCTGCAACTGGATGTTGAAATCTTGTTGGGTTCGTTGAATTTCCTGTAATAGATACATCAACATCTTCCATCCACATTATAGCAACACCTTCTCTTACATCATTTGCTCCATAACATCTAACTTTTGCTCTTTCTCCATCTGAGTAAGGAATTTCCTCTACAACATTAACTTTACCTGTAAAGAAATCAAAATCTGTTTTTACATATGTGAATCCATTAATCCTTGAAATTACTTGTGCAGCATCTTTTCCAAGTCCATTTAATATTACTTTTAGTGGTTCTTTTCTAACTTTATTAGCTGATTTTGCTATTCCTATTGCACCCTCAGCTGCTGCAAAACTTTCGTGTCCTGCTAAAAATGCAAAACATTTTGTATCTTCTGATAATAACATTGATGCTA
>CAUBRZ010000003.1 GCA_958438515.1 uncultured Clostridium sp.
TATTATTCTTCTTTTTTCTACTTTATATTACACTATTACTTTGATTTTGTCAATAACCTTGTTATACACTTTAAATATTTAAAACTCTATTTTTTCTTCTATCCATTTTTCAACTTCATCTATCTTTACTCTTACCTGTTCCATTGTATCACGATCACGTATTGTAACAGATTCATCTTCTAAAGTATCAAAATCAATAGTTATACAATATGGTGTTCCTATCTCATCTTCTCTTCTATAACGTTTTCCGATACTTCCTGCTTCATCATAATCACACATAAATTTTTTAGAAAGTCTATCATATACTTCATTTGCTTTATCTGATAACTTTTTAGAAAGAGGTAATACAGCTGCTTTATAAGGTGCAAGTGCTGGATGCAAATGTAGTACTGTTCTTGTGTCTCCTTCTGCTATTTCCTCTTCATCATAACTATTACATAAAAATGCAAGTACAACTCTATCTGCTCCTAAAGATGGCTCAATAACATATGGTACATATTTTTCATTTGTCTCTGGATCTTGATATGATAAGTCTTGTTTTGAATGATTCATATGTTGTGTTAAATCATAATCAGTTCTATCAGCAATTCCCCATAATTCTCCCCAACCAAATGGAAATGCAAATTCTATATCTGTTGTTGCCTTACTATAAAATACTAATTCCTCTTTAGAATGATCTCTTAATCTAATATTTTCTTCTTTCATTCCCAAGTCTAATAACCATTTTCTACAATACTCTTTCCAATACTTATGCCATTCTAAATCTGTTCCTGGCTTACAGAAAAATTCCAATTCCATCTGTTCAAATTCACGCGTTCTAAAGGTAAAGTTTCCTGGTGTTATTTCATTTCTAAATGCTTTACCTATTTGTGCTATTCCCATAGGCATCTTCTTTCTAGATGTTCTAAGGACATTTTTAAAATCAACAAATATTCCTTGTGCTGTTTCAGGTCTTAAATAAATTTCAGCAGTAGAATCTTCTGTTACACCTTGGAATGTTTTAAACATTAAATTAAACTTTCTTATATCTGTAAAATTAGTTTTTCCACAACTTGGGCATGGAATTTTATTGTCTACAATAAAACCAATTAATTCTTTATCAGTCATACCATCTGCTATCATGTCTTTTCCTTGTTCATGTGCCCATTCTTCTATTAATTTATCTGCTCTGTGTCTTGTCTTACACTCCTTACAATCAATAAGAGGATCAGAAAAACCTCCAACATGACCAGATGCAACCCATGTTTCTGGATTCATTAAAATTGCTGCATCTAATCCTACAATATTTTTTTGTTCTTGTACAAACTTCTTTCTCCATGCACTTTTAACATTGTTTTTAATCTCATTACCTAAAGGTCCATAATCCCATGTATTTGCTAAACCTCCATAAATTTCTGATCCTGGGTAAATAATTCCCCTATTTTTGCAAAGTGCAACTAAAGTGTCCATTGATTTTAACATAAAATCTCCTCCTTCTTGAAACATTTGAGGGACAGGTCTTAAATGTTTCATTTTTTTGTCGTTTTTTCTCGATTTTTAATCAAGAAATTTTATAAAAACAAAAAACTTTCGCCTTAGCTTAAATAAGCTAGGGACGAAAGTTATTATTTCCGCGTTTCCACCCTAATTCTTAAAATAATTAATTTATTAAATTATTATTTTAAGCACCTTAATTGTTCATTACTCCAAAGCTCCCCATGCTTCTTTATTACAAGTATTCCACCAACTACTTGCTCTCTATAAAATAAATTTCAAGCACTTTTTCTTTTTCACCGTAACTATATTCAATTTAATATATTGTATTACCCTACTTAAAAAAAGTCAATATTTTTCGAAAAAATTATTGCTAATTTTGATTTTTTATGCTAATATATTAGTTGTATTTATCATATAGGGGTATAGTGTCAATGGTAGCACATCGGTCTCCAAAACCGCCTGTGAGGGTTCGAGTCCTTCTACCCCTGCCAGATTTATATTTAAGGGGAACTTTATAGTTTCCTATTTTTTATTATAGGAGTTGATTTTAATTTCAAGATATTTTAATAGTTTCATTTTATCTATCTTTATTATTACATTATTTATTTGTATCTTTTTTATACCCTTTTTCAATTTTAATAATCTATCTAATTCCAATATTTCAAGCTCAGAAATCATTGATTTTAATCCTAATGGTTTTGTTTGGCCAATCCCGGGTTATACAACAATTAGTTCTTATTTCGGTAAACGTTCTTCTCCTACAAGTCGGTGCTTCTTCATCACATTCTGGAATTGATATTCCTGCACCCCCAGGAAGTAGATTTATTGCAGTAGCAGATGGAGAAATTACATTTTGTGAATTTCTAGGTGCTGGTGGTTATACTATAACTCTTTCCTTTGATAATTTTAAAGTAAGCTATTGCCACTGTGATCCTAATTTTATTGTTAAAACTGGGGATAAAGTAAAGCAAGGACAAGTAATTGGATATGTTGGTCCTAAAAATGTATATGGAGTAAAACGGCAATCAATATCATGATGATAAAGGAAATCCAACAAATGGAGCAACCACTCGGACCTCATTTGCATTTAGGAATTAGAATTGACCGGAAAATATCAGAATCCATTAAACTTTTTCTAATCTTTAATATTTTATCCAATTATATAAAATTTATTTCATTATAAAAAAAGTGGATTATACTAACTACATCTTAATATAGTTTATAATCCACTTTTTATATCTTTACATATCATCATCTTCGTCTATACATCCGTTACATCCATGACAATTACCTTGACATCCATCAGGTTCATCATCAACATCTCCTGACCAGTCTAATTCTATAGTATTTTTACATTCTGGACATTCAATCTCTGCTTTATTTTCATCAACATCGATAATAAATTCATTATTACAATAAGGACAAACTATTTCAAAGTCAAATCCCTCATCTGAATAAATGTCTTTTTCTATATTATTTAAAACTTCTTGCATTTTAGACACTTTTTGTTGCATTTCATTTTGAGTTTTTTCTAATTGTTCTATTTCTTCTTTTTTGTATTCTATAATATAGTCCATTTGATCTAATATAACATCTAAAAAAGAAGCAAATCTTTTTTTGATATATTCTAAATCATCTTTATTTTTTATATTTTTTTCTATGTCGTCTAAAAAACTTTTATATTCGTTTTTTATGTTTCCCATTTGTATTAAATCACCTTTCTTAAACTCTTTCCATATATTCGCATGTTCTTGTATCTATTTTTAAGATATCTCCAATATTAACAAATAATGGAACTTGTATTTCTAAACCTGTTTCTAATTTAGCTGGTTTTCCTGAAGTTGTTGTTGTATTTCCACTAAATCCTGGTTCTGTATATGTAACTTCTAACTCTACAAATGTAGGTGGCTCTACTGCAAAAATATTTCCTTTATAAGATAAAATTGTAACTTCCATATTTTCTTTTAAATATTTTAAACAATCTCCTAATTGATCTTCATTTAATGGTATTTGATCATAAGTTTCATTATCCATAAAATAATATAATCCAGAATCATTATATAAATATTGCATTGCTTTCTTTTCTATTTCTGCTGCTGGAAATTTATCTGATGGATTAAATGTTTTTTCTAAAGTTGCTCCTGTTATTACATTTTTTAATTTTGTTCTTACAAAAGCAGAACCTTTCCCTGGTTTTACATGTTGAAATTCTACAATTCTATATACATTTCCCTCCATTTCAAATGTTGTTCCATTTCTAAAATCTCCTGCTGAGTATACTGATGCCATAATATTTCTCCTTTCAAATTTCTTCTATTTCCTCTTTTTTAATAAACTTTATATATTTTACTACAAATTACTGGAAAAATCAAGCCTTGCTAAGCATTAACATGAATTTTTATTATATTACAATATAATTTTTCTCAGATTTAGTTAAACTTATACAACCAAATTTTGTAATTTGAACTGTATCTTCAATTCTGACACCAAATTTTCCAGAAATATAGATTCCTGGTTCATCAGTTACAACCATGTTTTCTTTTAACTGCGTATCAGAACGATAACTAATATATGGTGCTTCATGAATTTCTAGTCCTACTCCATGACCTAAACTATGAATCAAATCATATCCATTAAATTTAAAATCATTTTCTACCATCTTTGTTAACATTCTTGTATTGGCTCCATCTTTCATTGTTTCTAATGTTTGTATTTGATTTTTTAATACTAAATCATAAATTGGTTTTATATATTCTGGAACACTTCCAACAAAAAAAGTTCTTGTCATATCAGAGCAATATCCATTAACTTTGCACCCCATATCAATTGTAATAATATCATTTGTTTGAATTTTCCTATCTGTTGGTATTGCATGTGGTTTAGAAGTATTTTCTCCAGATGCAACAATAGTATCAAAAGATAACCCATCTGTCCTTTTTTTATAATATTCTTCTATTTCCTCTGCTATTTGTTTTTCTGTCATTCCTGGTTTTATATATGTTAATATATATTCAAAACAGTTATCTGTTATTTCACATGCCTTTTCTAAATTACTAATTTCTTGCTCATCTTTTATCATTCTTTGCTTTTCTATTATATGCTCTGTTTCTACCAAATTATTAATCTTATATTTCCTAATTAGTTCTTTATAACCTGCATATGTTACATAATTTTCCTCAAAGCCGACATTCTCACAAAACATAAAAAAGTTTTCACAATCTTCTTTAGATACATCATGAATGTCATATACAATAATTTCATCATATAATGTTAAAATACTATGTACATGTTCAATATATCTTCCATCTGTTATATAAACATTTTCTTTTCTAGTTATTAATAAAACACCTTCTGCTTCTATTCCTGTTAAATATTTTATATTTACTGGATTAGATATAATTAAACCTTGCAAGTCTAAACTAGACATTGTATTTCGTAACCACTGTAATTTAGAATTCATTTCAAATTCTCCCCTCAAATTTTACATTTTTTATCCCTTATATAGTCCCAATGTAAATATTTGCATTAAAACTGCTTTTATTTGTTCAAATGGTACATATATACTAATAAAACTAGCAATTACTATAAATGGACCAAATGGTATATATTCATCAGTTTTCTTTATTTTCGTAATTAATAATATTATACTAAGTATAGCACCAATTAAAAAAGATACTAAAGTAATAATAATTATATTGGAAAGCCCAAAAAATAATCCTAAGGCTCCCATCAATTTTACATCTCCAAATCCCATTGCTTCTTTTCCATAAAATAAGCCACCTAGTAAAGTTATTAATAAAAATATTCCTCCTCCTGCTAGCATTCCAAGTAACATATTAATTGTGATTGCAACATTCGACAATCCATAAATAAAAGCAAATACTAATCCTATCTCAAACATAGTCAAATTTAGTCTATTTGGTATAATTTGTAACTTATAATCAATTATAAAAGCTGATAATAACATAGGTGTTAATATCATAAATTTTATTAAGTCTAAATTTGCAATTACTGTATCATGTACTCTAAATTTATATACTAAAGCAACATATATCACTGCTGTTATAAACATTAAAATATAGTTTGGTTTAAAATTAATTTTGTGCTCTATAAAAAATTCCTTTGAAAACACACTTTTATATTCTGGCAATCTTTTGTTCATCCAATTAACAAATTCTCCTACAAACAATCCTAAGATTGTTGCTACAATATAATAACCAATATGTACATCATTAAAATACATTATTTTTCTCCTTTGTTTGATTAATTTTATATTTATTTTTTATTTTATTTTCTAATGGTCTTTTCCATGCAGTATACCAATAATCTTTTTTATTAATAGGTTCTACTAATATTGTAAACATTTGACATTTGTTTCCACCTATTATATCTGTAAATATCTGATCGCCCACTACTGCTATATTCTCTGGCTTTTCTTTTAGCTTTTTCTGAACTTTTATAAAACCTGATTTAAATGGTTTTTTAGCAAAACTTTCATATGGTAATTCTAATTTATTTGCCGTTCTTTCTATCTTTTTTTTCTTATTTGTATTTGATAATATATATAATTTAATCCCCTGTCCTTTTAAATCTTTTGCCCACATTTCGACACTTCTTGATAAATTTTCTTCATAATCTATTAAAGTGTTATCCATATCTAATATTAGTGCTTTTATTTCATTTTTCTTTAAAAATTCTATTGTTATATTTTCCACTTTATTAAAGTATGCATTGGGATAAATAAACATTGTTTCCTCCATTTGTCAAAATATTATTTATATATTATCAATTACAACATTCTTTGTCAAGGAGGAAACATACTTTATTTACAAAATCTGTGCTTTCCAATTGTTACAGTCATAGGTCTAGACCAAATCCATTTATTTGTAGCTGTGGATGGGTTAAAATAATATATTGCACCATATGAAGGATCCCATCCATTTAATGCATCTTGTGCTGCCTTTTTAGCTGTTGAGTTTGGAGTTAGATTAATTTGACCATCTGAAACAACATTAAATGCTCCTGACTGGTAAATTACTCCAGATATAGAATTCGGAAAAGAACTACTTTTTACTCTATTTAATACAACAGCACCAACTGCAACTTGTCCTGAATATGGCTCTCCTCTTGCTTCTCCATATATTAATCTTGCTAATAAATTTACATTACTAGAATTACTACTAGAACTTCCTGCTTGTGATGAACTAGAAATTCCCATAGCATTTAAAGTTGCTTGGCCTGCAATTCCATCTGCTGTTAAACCATTTTTTCTTTGAAAATATTTTACTGCATTTACAGTTTGTGTCCCATAAATTCCATCTACATTTCCACTATAATATCCCCATCTTTTTAATTTAGTTTGTATATTTCTTACTTCTTCTCCTCTTGAGCCATATTTTGATAATGCCTCTACTGAACTCTTTTGAAATAAAATTATAAACATTGCACTAAATACACTAATTACTATAATTGAAAATATAATTACCATTCTTTTTTTATTTTTTAACATAACTTCTCCTTAAATGTAAATTTTCTTTTTAATATTTTTATCATTAAGGCAACATATTATACATTTTTGGAAATTTATTCTCAAATTAAATCTCTATTTCTTATAACTATTTTAGAAATAAAAAAATCGTCTTTTAATAAAAAACGACTCTTTTATCTTTAATAAATTATTTTTTTCTTTTTTATACTTTCTATTATGAACAATATCTGCAAAGAATAGTTTCTAGTCCAACTTGTAAATCTATATATCCATTTTTATAATTATAATCTAAATCTCTTAGACTGTCTAAAATGCCTCTTAGTTCTGCACTTTTAAAGTATTTTGCTTGCATTTTATACTTATTTACCAAAAAAGTTTGGTTTGGTTTTAGCCCTAAACTATCCACTAAATCTTTTTTATATTCTTCTGCTATTTTTGTAAAATATAATTTTTTAAAATGATTATATAATGTTATTAATATCTTTTGAATTGGCTCTTTTTGATAAATTAAATTATTTAGTATTTCTAATGAATCTGCTATTTGTTTTTTTCCTAAATTGTCTGTCAAGTCAAATATAACTGTTTCTAATTTTTTTATTGTTAATTTATCAATATCTTCTTTTTGTATTTTACCATTCTCTCCTGCGTATTCGATTAGTTTTCTAATTTCATTAATTAAATCTTGCATATTAGTTCCGAGAACATTCAATAAAATATTTTAATGTTTGACTATCTATTTCAACTTTGTATAAATTACATATTTGTCTTATTCTTTTTTCTATTTGAATTGGCTTTTGATAATCAAATTTGCAAACTATTCCTAATTTGTCTATTGTTTTATATAGTTCTTGTTTACTATCAACATCTTCTTCAACAAATACTAAAACTATACTTCTTTTTATTATGTCTTGATTCTCTATAATATATTTATTAAGTATTTCTCTTATTTTTGTTAATTCAGAATTTTTCCTTTTTCCTTCTTTTTTTAATAACCCACTATTTCTAATTATTATCATTTTCTTTTCGTACCCAAAAGCTGGTGTTTCAATATCTTGAATTAACTCATTCACATTTGTTTCATCAATAGAAATAAAATTAATTCCTTTTATACATTCTCCAAATAAATTCTTAATTTTTTTCAGTGAACTTTCTAGTAAAAATAGTTCTTCACCATATAAAAGGTATATACTATTTAAATTGTTATTTAATAATTCTTTTTCTAAGCTCTCTATTGATACCATTTAGTTCCCCCTATCTTTTTAATATAATTCTAAATATTTGTGCAACACTCCAAGCTTGTGCTGTAGCACCTTTGGGCAATTGAGGTTTCGTCGAATCATATAATTCAGCAATACTTCCTATACATCCACTTTCGTTTATTTCTTTTTCGAAAGTTTTTGTTGTCTTTTCTACTAATTTATTTATCTTACCCTCTAATTCTTCTTTTGCCTGTTTTCCTTTTGTTTTCTTTAACATATTTTTTAAAGCATCATAATATAATCCTAATAGCCAAGGCCAAGTAATCCCTTGATGATAGCTAGAATCTCTCTTTTTACCATCTCCTTCATAAACCTCAACATAATTTTCTTCACCTTTTGCTAATGTTTTTAATCCATATGCATTTACTAATTTCTTTTCTACTGTTTTTATTATATTTTTTGCTTCTTCAGAATTTGTATCTATAACAGGGTATGTTAAACTTAATGCAAATAATTGATTTGGTCTTATCTTATTATCTCCTAAAACATCATATAAGCATTTTCTTTTTGCATTATAAAACTTACTTTCAAAAGAACTTTTACACTCTTGAGCAATTTTTTTGTATTTTTTTGCATTAAGTGAATTCCCAAACTTTTTACTTAAAGCTTCCATTATTTTATTTGCATTATACCATAAACTGTTTATCTCTACTGCCTTTCCTGATCTTGGTGTTATAGCTATACCATCATATTTTGCATCCATCCATGTGTTCTGAGTATTTTCTGTTCCAGATACAATTAAATTATCTGAATCTAAATAAATGTTATTGTCATCTACATCAATACCTTTTATATAATTTTCTATTATTTCTTCTAATTTTTCATATAACTCTTCTTGTACAAATTTATAATCTCCTGTATAGTCAATATATTTTTGTACTTGTTCAAACAGTAACAATGATGCATCTACGCTATTATATAATGGTCTATTATCATATCCAGAATAACCATTTGGAACAAGTCCGAATTTTATATCTCTTACAAGTGTTTTCAATACTTCTTTTGCAATATCAAATCTTTTTGGTATTAATACTATTCCTTCAAAAGAAATTAGACTATCTCTTCCCCAATCTAAAAACCATGGATATCCTGCAATAATAGTATGTAATCCAAAATTAGGGCGATACACAACGAAATTATCTGCTGCTATTAAGTATGATTTTATCAATTCATCTTTTTCCAATTCTTTTTTTGTCTTCTTTTCTTTTCTATTATCTATTAATAAGGATTGATTAAATAACTCTCCTAAACGAATAATCTCATTATTAATTAATTGTTTTACATCAATTTGTTCAATATTTTCTTCTAAAGAACATACAAAAGAAATTTCTTTTTCTTCCCTTGGTTCAATCTCTACTTCGTATACGCCTGGTACTAAATGATTTTCTTCTGGATAAAATCCTCGTTTTTCCTCTTCTATATAAAACATATTCTTGAAAATATCATTTTCATGTTCTATATAACTTCCTGCAGATAAATTCATATAAATTGGTGTTTGTGAATTTTCATCTACTATAAGTTTAACTTTATTTTTATCAATATATTGTTTAGATTTAAAATAATGATCTGCATTAATAGAATGAAAATCTCTAAAATTTATGATAGGAGCTAAAGTAAGTTTAGCCTTACTTTTCCCATTTTTTATTTTATAATATACCCCTACTGTATTTCTTCCATATTCCATACAAATAATCTTTGTTATTTGCATATCACCTATTTTATATTTAAATATTGGTACATATTCTTTACTGAATTCCTCTTGATATTCATACCCTTTTGAAATATATTCCTTTCCTACATTAGTATATAAGTCATATCTTTTATCTTCTATTTGTACACTTTCGTCCAATTTTGAAAGAATTAAAAATCTTCTTGCTGGTGGTGTTAATGGTGCAACTAAAAGTCCATGATATTTCCTGGTATTAGCTCCTATTATAGTTCCTGAACTATATCCACCTATTCCATTTGTAACTATCCATTCTTTATTTAATCCATTTTCTAGATTTAAATTTTCTTTTGTAAATCTCATATTTTCCTCCAATTTATTTATTATTTTAATTTACTATCATCAAGTTTTTTTAGCATTTCCTCTCTAATTAGTGGAGGACTTTTATTATCTATTGTTTCTTTTGATGTCTTTGCTTGTTCTTTATTAGATTTTTTATTTTTCTTGTTAATTTCATTTTTCTTTCTTGCCTTTTCATCTGCTTCTTTTATAGATGCTATCCTATCACTATATTTATCACTAAATTTACTTTTTCCTTTTTTATAGTTATCATCTTTCTTTGAATGAGCACCTTTTTTAGCCTTTTTCTCCATGTTTTTCTTTACTTTATTTATTCTTTTTTCTTCCCTTAACTTCGTATTTAACATTAAATATTGTGGTTCATTTTGCTTGTCTTGATATTTTAAGTCATCACAAATTAATTCTATAATAGATGATGCTACTAAACTTGGATCATGCCTAATGCGTTCATCTTTAATCATAGACAAATCTCTTTGTAAAAATTTAATTCCTTTTACTTTTTGTATATCTTGTTCTACTAGGTCCTGTCCTTCTAAATTATATCTCTTTATAAACTCTGGAATAATCTCTCCTGTATCATAAATACAATAATCAACAATTCCATTTCCACAATGGTCAATTATAGCATTTAAATGGTCTGATACGCTATAATTATCTGTTTGTCCAGGTTCTGTCATTATATTGCTAATATAAACTTTAATTGCTGTACTTTCTTTTATTGCTTTTGTTACTCCATTTATTAATAAATTTGGAATAACATTTGTATATAAACTTCCAGGACCAATTACTATACAATCTGCATTTTTTATTGCCTCTACTACTCCTGGGGCTGGCTTACAATTTGAAGGACTAATTAATATACGATTTATTTTTGTTACTTTTTCTGAAACGATTTCTGGAATCCTAGCTCTTTCTTCTACTACATATCCATTAGCAAGTTCTGCCATGATTTTCATTTCATCTAATGTAACTGGAATTACTTTTCCTATCATGTTTAATACTTCATTGCTTTTTATTATTGAATCCTCAAAATTTCCATTAATTTCCTTCATGGCTAAGAAATAAATATCTGAAAAATTCAAACCATTTAATCTTCCACTTTTAAATTCATAGTTTAATAATTTTTCTATTTGTTCTTCTTTTTCAGAAAGTGAAACTATACTATCTTTTACATCCCCTAAAGGTAACATTTGTAATTCTTTTCTTGAATTACTAGCACTTTCTCCATAGTCTGATATTGTAACTATTGCTGTTAAATTGTTTGTATAATTCTTTAATCCAGAAAGAACTGTATTTAGTCCTGTTCCACCCCCAATAACAACTATGTTTGGTCCTTTATCATAAACTGTTTTATTGAAAATTAAAGACTTTAGATTCACATTGTCTTTATTTTCCATTCTTTCATCTGTTGATTCAATTAATACTTCTAATGTTCTTTTGTTTAAAAATATTAAACCTAAAACTATAGAAACAAAACCTATAACAAATACTGTTATAACCCCTGTTACTTCTTTAAAAGAAATTTCCTTCATAACTAAAATTTTTGATAATCCATAACATACAAATATAATTCCTACTAATATTAGTAACATCCATCTTTTCATTTTATTACTTGACTTAAACCATTGCATAAAACCTTTCATTTTTACTCTCCAATCACTTCTATTTCTAATTCAATTTTTTTATTAAATCTTTTATAAACCTCATTTTCTATATGCTTTGCTAAATCTAATACATCTTGAGAAGTTGCATTTGATTTATTTATAATAAATCCACTATGTTTAGTAGATACTTCTGCCCCTCCAATACAATATCCTTTTAGTCCTGCCATATCTATTAATTTTGCTGTAATAAAATCTTCTCCTCTTTTAAATGTACTTCCTGCACTTGGAAACTCAATTGGTTGTTTTTCTTTTCTAAATTCAAAATATTCTTTCATTTTTTCTTCTATTTGTTCTTTTTTACCCTTTTTTAATTCCAATTCTACCTGTGTTATTATATATTCTTGTTCTTTTAAGATACTTCTTCTATACCCAAATTTCATTTCTTGATTTGTAAGCACTTTTTCATTTGCTTTCTTATCCATACATTTTACAGTTTTTATAATATCTTTCATTTCTTTTCCATGTGCTCCTGCATTCATTCTAACAGCTCCACCAATTGTCCCTGGTATCCCTGACAATTCCTCAAAACCTGTTATTTCATTTTTTAGAAATTTTCTTGCTAGCTTTCCTATTTTCTCCCCTGCACCAACTGTAACTTTTATACTTTCCTTATTATCTTGTATATGTATCTCTTCTAATTGTATCATTAAAGTAATACCTTTAATTCCTTTATCTGAAACAAGTACATTACTTCCATTTCCTAATACTGTTATTTTTATATCATTATCATTCGCAAATTTTAAAATTTGTTTTAGGTCATTTATGTCATTTATCTTTATTAAGCATTCTGCTGGTCCACCAATTTTAAATGTAGTGTGTTTTTTCATTGGTTCATCAAAAAATATTTTACTTTTATCTATTGTTAGATTTGAATCTTTTATAGTTTTTTCTAAGTTCAATACTACACTTCCTTTTTTATTTTATAATATTCCTCTTTGTACTCTTAAATAACCTTTTATTTATCTTAAAATTTTCTATTCTACTATATCATTTTTCTTATAAAATTACAAGCTAGCTCTAATTAAAATTTAGAATAATTTATATTTACATGCATATTATAAATTATGTATGGAGGTAAATTATGATTTTAAGACATAATTTTTATGTAGTCAAGCTAAAAAGAAACTTTTTACCTTTACTTTTTTTATGCTTTACTTTTTGTTTGTTAATATTTTCTAAAAGTAATCTTCCTGCTGTAAAATCAGGTCTTTTGCTGTGGGCAAATTCCGTGGTTCCTTCTTTGTTTCCATTTTTTGTAGCAACTGAATTATTAATTAATACAAATATAGTTACACAATTAGGGAATATTTTAAATAAATACACAAGGTCTTTATTTAATGTATCTGGCGCAGGTGGATTTGCTTTTATTATGGGAATTATTAGTGGTTATCCAGTAGGTGCTAAAATTGCTTGTGACTTTAGACAAAATAACATTTGTACTAAAGAAGAATGTGAAAGGTTACTTAGTTTTACTAATAATTCAGGGCCTCTTTTCATTATTGGAACAGTTGGTATTTTAATGTTCAAAAACACAGCAATTGGCATTTTACTTTTTATAACTCATGTACTTGCTTGTATTACAGTTGGTATTGTTTTTAGATTTTGGAAACGAAACAAAACTTATAATAAAGATTTTGTAGCTATTTCTAAAAATAGTAAAAAAAATAATATTGTCTCATTTTCTAATCTAGGAGAAGTTTTAGCTGAAAGTATTACTAATAGTATTTCTACAATTTTATTAATTGGTGGATTTGTTGTAATTTTTTCTAGTGTAATATCTATTTTAAAAACAAGTGGTATTCTTAATCTTTTAGCATTTCTAATAACTCCTTTATTTAATATATTACATATTGATACAAGCTTTGCTATACCACTAATTAGTGGCTTATTAGAAATCACTAATGGTATTAGTGGTATTTCTAATATAGCAATCAAAAAAATTTCTATTAACATTATTCTAACAGCTTTTTTACTTGGTTTTGGTGGAATATCTATATTATTACAAGTTTTAAGTATTACATCAAAGACTGATTTATCCATAAAACCTTATATATATGGAAAATTATTACATGGTCTATTTGCTGCTTTTTACACATATATTTTTATAAATATACTTCCTTTTTTTAATTTTGACCTATAGAAAGGAGATGATAAATAATTGGAAAAAGATTTTAATAATAATTATATGCCTTTTATGGATTATAATATGCCACCTCCCAACTCTGGAATAGATATGAATGACTTGTATAAAGATCCTATGTTTAATCCTATGATGCAATATGAACAAGCTTGTTGTTATTATAGATATTTATGTATGCAAATGGATTATAAAATTAAATGTAAAGAATATGAAAAATTATGTAGCAAAGCAAATTCTCCTGTAGATAGAAATAACCGAAAAATAGAATAGTACACTATAATAGTTTTTCTTTAGCTCGAAATTCAATTTAATATAAAACAAAAACCTCTAATGAAAAATGTAGTTCATTAAAGGTTTTTTTATGCATTTATTTATATTTTTTGTACATTACTTAAGAAAAAATAAGCTAAGACAATTATTCCAAGTATAATTCTGTAATATCCAAAAACTTTGAAATTATGCTTTTTAATATAATTCATTAAAAATTTAATAACAAATAATGATACTACAAATGATACTATCATTCCTACTAGCAAGACAACTAATTCTATCATAGTAAATCCAAATCCAAATTTAACTAATTTTAATAAACTTGCACCGAAGCATTGTAGGAATTGCTAAATAAAATGTAAATTCAGCAGCATTTGGTCTAGAAAGACCTATTAATAAGCCACCTAATATAGTTGCACCTGAGCGTGATGTTCCTGGAAATATTGCAGCAAGTAATTGGAAGAATCCGATTATCAAAGCATCTTTATATGTAATTTGAGAACTCTTTTGTTTTTTACTGTCTCTATTTTTATTCCAATTCTCAATTATTATAAAAGCTATACCAAATATAATTAAAGCTAAAGCTATACAAAATGGATTATAAAATAATTCTTCAAATACATCATCAAATAATAATCCAATAATTGCTGCTGGTATACAAGCAACTAATATCTTTCCCCATAAAATCATTATGTTCTTGTCAAAATAAGATAATATTCCTGTTTTCTTAATTGCTTTTTCTTTGTTTTTAGTAAATGGCCATATGTCTTTAAAATATAATATAACAACTGCGAAAATTGCACCAAATTGAATAACTACTTGAAACATATTCCAAAACTCTGGGGATACCTCTTTAAATTTTACAAATTGTTCTAACAATATCAAATGTCCTGTGCTACTAATTGGCAACCATTCTGTAATTCCTTCTACAATCCCAAATAAGATTGATTTTATAATTTCTAATACCATTTTTATATATTCCTTTCTTTATTTTTTATTTTACATATTTTTTAAAAAATGCTATATATTGTTTCTTTAATAAATTCTGCTGTTGTAATTGGTGCTACTTTTCCGTGGTAGTGCTAAAGCAGATACTAGTTTTATTTCTTTATCTTCTGCTGCTTTTTTATCTATTCCTCCGAGGAGCAGATGCTAAATCAATTAATAAACATTCTTTTTTCAAATATTCTATTTCTTTACTTGTTATTATTAAATCTGGTACTGTATTAATAATAATATCATATTTAGATAATTTGTCTGTTAATAAATTTATATCTATTCCCATATATCCATATGCTCTAATCCAAGCTAAGTCTTCATTTTTTCTTGCAGCACATGTTACTTTTGCAGATAGTCCTTCCATTTTTTTCGCTAGTGTTTTTCCTATCCTACCAAATCCTAATATAAGAACTTCACTTCCATGTAATATTCTATTTGTATTTTTTATTGCCACTTCAATTGTTCCTTCTGCAGTTGAAATAGTATTTAATATTGCTAATTCTTCCTTTTTCATAACATCTATAATCTCAATGTTTTTATTCTGAAATTCTTTATTAATTTCTTTATTAATACTTCCTGCAATTAGAACTCTATTTTCTAAATTATCTACTAAATCTTTTATTGATATTTTTTTATCACTAAATGGTGTATTAATATTTATACCATCTTTAGAAAAAGGAATTGGTGCAATTATTATTTTTATATTTCTTTTAATTACATCCTCTAGGCTTTCTAAAAAGATAATATCTAAATTATTTTTAAGTTCCTCTGCCTTTTCTAAACCATACACATATACTGTATTTCCATCAGCTACTAGCATTTTTGAAAGTTCTACTGTTCTTAAGTCACCACCAATTATTGCAAATTCTAAACTCATAAAATCACTCCTTAAAGTTATTATATTGACTATTTTCTAATTTTATGAGTTTTAGTTTTAATCTTGAATTTCCTTCTGTTCTATTTCTCTATCTTCTTTATTTTTCTTGGTTACTTCTCTTTTTTCCTTTTTATTTTTATTTAATAAATTTATATCATTATATCCTAAATGTCTTGTAATTTCTGCCATTTCCTCTAAATGTCCTTTTGCTTTTATCTCTTTCTCCTCTAGTTTTTTATCTTCTTTTTCAATGTTTTCTTCTAAATTAAATGGTATAGATATTTTAGCCATTATAGGAATAAATATTGGATCTTTTTTTACTTTCTCTACTATTTTTTTACTATTAATGTCAATTGCCAAATTAATATATTTAATAGCTATATCTTTTTTTCCTTCAATTAAAGATATTTTAGATAACTCATAATATCCATCAGCCGATAATTCCTCTTCTTCTGTCGCTTCTAAAAATCTTTTCTTAGCCTCTTCTAGATCTTTATAAATCAAAGCTATCTGAGCTAGTGAATATTTAGTATTATATGCTAAACTATTAATCTCAGCTGCTTTTTCATAGCAGATTTTTGCACTTTGGAAATCATTTAACATTGTATATGCAATTCCTAAATTATAATTCAGATCATAACTCATTGGATTATAACGTAAAGCTTCATTATAAACATTAGCTGCTTCTTTGTACATCTCTTTTTGTATAAGAATTTCTCCTAATAATATAGTTGCATCATACATCTCAGGTTTTTTATTTAATAAACTAAATAACATTTGAGCTGCATCTTCTTTTTTATCCAAATCATTTAATAGTTCTGCCACTTTATAATAAGAATCATAATCATTTTTATTTAGATCCACTGCTTGTACATATTCATCAATTGCCTTTCTCATGCCACCTTCTTTTTCGTAAATTTGTGCAAGCATTTTGTGTGCTTTATAACAATTTTTATTTTTCTCTAATAATGAAAGTAATGCTTGCTTAGCTTCTTTTGTATTTCCAAACATAATATAAATTTTAGCTTTTGTAATGTTAATCATTTCAAATAAATATACTTCTCTTTTTTCTAAAATTATTACTATAATTGGCACAAGAATTGCAAGTACATATTTAATTATTAAAAATAGCATATTCAATTTTATTCCAAATAGTACTTCCATGAAATTTAATGCAATCCCAATTGCTTGTACTACTAATACTGCAACATATGTTGTGTCATTATTTCTTATCATTCTAAAAAACATGTATACAAATACTGCAAATGAAATGAATGTAAATATTAATTGTTCTAATAACATTTTTTGTTTACTCCTCTTTTTTCATCTATTAGTTTATTATATTTTATTTTATTTTTCGTCATTTGTCCAGCTATTTATATAACTCTTGATAAATTTTATAATTCCTTAATATTTTTCTTACGTAATTATTTGTTTCTTTATATGGAATTTTTTCTATATTACTTCCATCTTCTTTTATTATGTCATTTTCTATCCAATTATCAACTCTGCCTATCCCAGCATTGTATGCAGCAAGTGCTACTTCTTTATTTTTATATTTTTCCAATAAAACAGATAAATATTTTGTCCCAATATTTATATTATTTTGTATATTTGCAATTTCTTCTTTTGCATTATTAGAATCTATTTTTATATCATATTTTTTTGCTACATCTATTGCCGTTTCTTCCATTATTTGCATTAATCCTATGGCATTTCTACTCGAAATTGCCTTTGGTTTAAATCCACTTTCTGCTTTTATTACAGCAAATACAAGATTTTCATCCACCTTGTACTTTTCACTATATATTAAAACAACTTCTTCGTATTTTTTCGGATAAATAATTTTTAATATCTTGTTTCTAAAAATTCCTGCGAAAATAATTATAATTAGTAAGATAAAAACAAAAATAATCATCTTTCTGTTCTTCAATTTTTCTCTCCTTTTACTTACATTCATACCAATTATCTGCTTTTGAAATTTGAGCTATTAATGGAACTTTTAATTTAGTTGCTGATTGCATACTGTTTTTAATTATTTCTTCAATTTGTTCTTGCTCATCTTTTGGTACCTCTAACATCATTTCATCATGTACTTGTAATACAATTTTAGATTTTAAGTTGTTTTGTTTTATTTGTTCATATACTTTTATCATAGCAATTTTCATAATATCTGCAGCTGTTCCTTGAATTGGAGTGTTCATTGCTGCTCTTGAACCAAATTGTCTTACCATGTAATTGTTAGATTTTAGCTCTGGTATATATCTTCTTCTATGAAATAATGTTTCAACATATCCTTCTTCTTTTGCTTTTTCAGTAATATTTGTCATAAATTGTTTAATTCCATCATATTGTTCTAAATATTCTTCTATATACTGTTTTGCCTTTTTTCTTCCAATTCCTAATTGTTCTCCTAAACCAAAATCACTAATTCCATAAACAATTCCAAAATTTACTGCTTTAGCATTACTTCTTTGTTCTTTTGTTACTTCTTCAATTGGTGTCTTAAATACTTTTGATGCTGCCTGTTTATGAATGTCTTGCCCCTCTTTAAATGCCTGTATCATATTTTTATCTTCAGAAATAGATGCTAATACTCTTAACTCTATTTGAGAATAATCACTATCTATATAAACTTTTCCATCTTCTGGTTTAAATACCTTTCTAACTCTTTTTCCTAATTCAAATCTAGTTGGTATGTTTTGCAAGTTTGGTTCTGTAGAACTTATTCTTCCGTGTTGCTGTTATAGTTTGATGGAAAAATGAGTGAATCCTTTTTGTTTTCGGATTAATATATTGTTTCAATCCTTCAACATATGTGGAATTTAATTTTGTTAATTGTCTATATTCTAGTATTTGTTCAATAATTGGATCTTCTTTTTTTAATTTTTCCAGAACATCAACATCTGTTGAATAACCACTTTTAGTCTTTTTTATTACTGGCAATTTCATTTTTTCAAAAAGAATCTCTCCTAATTGTTTTGTAGAATTTATGTTAAATTCTTCTTCTGCCATTTCATATATTATTTTTGTTATTGTTTGTATTTTATCAGTTAGTTCATTCCCGAATTTTTCTAATTCCTTTTCATCAACATACATACCATTCCATTGCATATTAGATAATACTTCAACAGTTGGCATATCAATATCATAGAATAATTCTAAACAATTTATTTCTTCTAATTTTTTTTGTGTAATTTCTTTTATCTTTGCTATCGCATAAGCATATAAAGTAAATTTTTCTACATTATTATTTTCTTGTTGTTCCATTAAATTATCAAATAAATTTATTTGCATTTGTTCTTTTTTGCTTTCTACTTGTATATAATCTTCAATATTTATTTCTAGATGTTGCTCTATTAGGTTATCTATTGTTAATTTATTATTTGTTGGGTTCAAAATATATGTTGCAATTCCTACATCATAATAAATCCCATCTAATGTAATATTTTCTTGTTTAAGCAAAATATAAACTTTACTTAAATCTATTCCGATTTTTTTAATTTCACTATCTTCTAGTATTTCTTTTAACTCTGAAATATCTTTGTTTAACTTCAAATAACTTACTTCTTGTTTTTCCTCATTATAAATACTTATTCCTGTTATTTTTTCTTTTATAATTTTTTCTTCATTTAAATCTGGAACTGTAGATAAATAAAAAATCATCTGTTTTTGCTTCTTAACTAATTCTATGATTTCTTCTTGTGTTTTATCTATTTTTTTATATAGTTCTTTATTATCTTTCTTGTTTTTTTCTTCTTCCCTTAATGAAAATCTATCAATATAACGATTAAAATTTAATTCTTTAAATAGTTCTAAAACCTTTGGCTTGTCCCACTCTTCAATTCTAAAATCATCTAAATTATCTTTTATTGGAACAGTTAAATTTATTGTTCCTAATGTTTTAGATAAAAACGCTAAATCTTTATTATCTACTATTTTTTCTCTTTGTTTTCCTTTTAAATCATCTTTGTCTTCTTCTATTGCTTTATAGAGATTTTCAATTGAGCCATATTTTTGAATAAGAGTAAGTGCTGTTTTTTCTCCTACTCCTGGTACTCCTGGTATATTATCAGAACTATCTCCTTGTAATCCTTTTACATCTATTAATTGTTTTGGATTAATTCCATATTTTTCTATAATTTTTTCTCTATTATATTCATCAGTTTCAGTTTTACCTGCTTTTGTATGTGGAATTCTAATTGTTACCTTATCTGTTGCAAGTTGGAAAGTATCTCTATCTCCAGATAAAATAGTAACATCTAGCCCTTCTTTTTCCCCATACAAAGATAATGTTCCTAAAATATCGTCTGCTTCATATCCTTCAATTTCTATGATATCTATGTTCATAGCCTTTAATATTTGCTTTATAATAGGCATTTGACATGCCAGTTCATCTGGCATCCCTTTTCTATTTGCTTTATATCCTTCATAAAGTTTATGTCTAGCTGTTGGAGCCTTTAAATCAAATGCTACTACTAAATATTGTGGATTCACATCTTCTAATAATTTAAATAAAATTGCTAAAAATCCATATACTGCATTTGTATATTTTCCATCTTTGGTAGTTAGCATTTTACTTCCCATTATTCCATAGAAAGCTCTATTCATAATACTATTTCCATCAACTAATACTAATCTCTCCAAACTTTTTTCCTCCTTATATATGCATTTTTTATTCTATTCTTGCTTTTCTTCTCATTTATTATTATAATCAAAAATCCACAAATTGTCATTATAAATATAAATGGTGTACCATATGTCCATTGTTCGTTATATAATAAAAATATACTATTTGCAAACTGACTTGCTATTGATAATCCTATTTCTAATTTTATTATATCTGATTTCTGCCACATAATAAGTGGAAATAGCCACATTATATACCATGGTTGAAAATTCGTAATTAATAAAAATATAAATCCCATTATAAAATAATTAACTGTTTTTAATTCCTTTGTTAATTTTATTTCTTTTTTATTTAACAATACTACACATGTAAAAAAATATATAATAACAAACATCTGTAATAATGTTCTTGTTGTCTTTTCGATAATGCCTGGTATATCTGAAAAATACTCTCTTATTACCACATATATACTTTTAGCGATTTTTTCTTGTTGTACAAATAAACCACTAAATACTTGAAAATCTCTTATATACAGTAAATAACACGCAAAAACTGTTATGGTAAATATCATTCCATATTCAATACATCTTAAAAATCTTTTGCCTGGTTTTTCTTTTCTAAAATGATAGATTATAATAAATGGCAAAATAATAATTGTAAAATATTTTATTGCAGCTCCTAGTGCTAATAAAATAACTGATAACAATATATTCTTCTTTTTAATTAAAAAATATAAGGCTAAAAGTGTAAATAAAATCACAAAAATATCATTATGAACACATGCAATTCCCTCTATCAGAATAAATGGATTTAATCCATATAGTAATACAAATATTTTTTTGCTGCTAATTTTATAAATTAAATAACAATTAAATATATGAACTATTACATTTATAATTTTGAATAAAACTAATCCTATATCTATATTACCAAATGACATAGTTGCAACAAATTTACAAATCAATGTCCAAATAGGGCCATATACTACAGTAGTATCTGACCAGGGATTATTATAGCCTTGCAATAAAACTGTATCTGCTTTTAATAAGTTACTAACATTTTCTTCATGAAGTACAAACTGTTTTATTGTTGTATAATACGGATTTTGATTATATGTTCCATCTATCCTTCCAACTCCTAAATAATAAAATATGTCTGAACTAGTAAACGGAACAACTGCTATAAATATAATAGAAATTATTCCTATAAAAATTAACATATTTTTATTACTTTTAAACATATTTTTTCTATGCTTTATTATTAAAAAATAAAGAATTGTTAATATTGTTAATGACAATATATAGGCTAGTGTTTGTTTTGTTATATCTATATCATTTAATAAAAATTTATAATATTTATCAAAATTTAATATAGTGTTATTTCTTATTATATAACAAATTGATGGCATAGCAAAAATAATAGCTGCTATTACAAAAAAGATTTTTATTAAATTATTAAACATTTTATTTTCATTTTTTATTTTGTTTCTAAGCTTTTCTAACAATCTATTTTCTCCTCTTCATTTTAGTATGTAATTATATAATTTATTTAACAGTATGTGCTGTAATAATTGTATAACTATAAGAGTTAATTGTTATTTTAACATTATCATTTTCACAATACCAATTTTTGCCTTGTTTATATATATTACATTTTTTGTCTAAAATCTTCTTTTTGCAATATCCAACTACATCGCAATCATCTAATTCAATATTTTTCCTAATTCTATCCATCCCCATTTCAGTAGTATGGATTTTATCTATATTATCGAGTAATATCTGTTCAATTTCCATAAATTGTCTCCTTACAATTTGTCAACAAGATTATCTTTCTGATTCTTCTCCATGTTTCTCAATAATTCCATCTTTTTTCATCTTATCTATTATTTTAGCATAAACCCTATCTCTTATCCAAGTTTCAGACGTCACCTCTAGAATTTTATCAATTGGTACCCACTTTACGCCATTATTTTCATCTTCTTTTATATGTACTTCTTCTCTTTCATCAGCTTCTAATAAATATGTAACATTAAGATGAAGATGAGACCCCACATATTTTCCTCTCTTCTCATGACCATTTACTCTGAGTATTTCCAAAGAATAAATATCTTTAGAAATAGGACTAACATTTTTTATTCCTGTCTCCTCTTTAGCTTCTTTCATAGCCACATATAAAAGATCACTATCTCCATCACTATGTCCCCCTGTCCATGCCCATGAATTATATATTTTGTGATATACCATTAAAATCTTTGTTCTTTCTTTATTCATCACAAATGCAGAACTAGTAAAATGTCCATATTCATTTTGTCTAGTTAATACATCATCAAAATCATTAATGTAATTTAACATTATTCTTCTGTCCACTTCTTCTTGTTCATTATATGGAATAAATTTTTCAATACTCTCTTTTAAATTATCTACATTAATTTTTATCTTTATTCCTAAAATACCATACTGCTGTTCTTTTTCTGGTGAATAGATTTCATACATAGCTTTGGTTTTTCTTATTATTTCTTCTTCATCAGAATATAAATTTCTAAATAGTTTCTCAAATGTATCTTCCCTATATAATTCAACAACATCAACTAGCAACTTTTCTTGTAAATCAGGTAATTTTGAAAATTCTATTTTGTCTCCAACTTTTATCTGTTGCCTTTTTTCATCAAACAATCTAAATTCTATTGTCTTTGTTCCATTTTTAATTCTTTCAAATGGACTTTTATTTAATTTCATTTTGTGTAACATATGTATTTCTCCTCATTTTTCACTTATTATATTATCAAATTTGTTTCTATCTATTTTTCATATAGTCTTTGATTAATGGTATCTTAGCTTTATCTTTTTCTCTACTACTATTTTTCAAAAACTCATAATACATTTCTATACTTTGTAGATTAAATGTTTCATATTTTTCTATTTTCCAAGATTCTTTCGTATCAACTATACATTCTATCTTATCATTAACTATATACCAATCTTTTCCTTTTTCTTTTAGATTATAATTACTCTTCAGTTCTTTAAGCCCTTTTTCTGTAACAGCAATATCAAGATCTCCAGCATCTGGATATATACCACGAATAACTAATGCACCACTTGATAAAATCCAATACTCATTTTTATCTAATTTTAAACTTTCAATTAATTCTACAAGTTCTTCTTTATTCATTCTTTTTTCCATATTATAATTTTCCCTTATCTACAAATTGCTCATATCATAAGATATGACTATCATTAATCATATCTTTTGCACTCTAGTTAATCTTTGATATTCATCATCAGTTGTATAAATTGTAATTTTTTATTCTTTTGTATAGTTTTAATTTTCTAAATTTCTTAAATTCATTGTATCAACAGCATCTAATAAATCTTTTAATGAGTCTAAATGAATGCCACCTCCAATTCTATTCGCTTGATATTCCTTTGGTATCTCTTTTACTAACCTCTCTTCAATTTTATCAATTTTGTTTTTATCTGTTTCATAAATTATAAATATTCTAGTAGTATCTAATACACCATAAGAATCATATGAAATAACAGATTGGTTTACTCCTCCAAATAATATTCTATCAAATTTAGGTTTTACTTTCCAATGCCTTAAAATTCTTTCTTTTAAATCCCTTGTAGTTTGTCCTATATATACTTGTTTAAAGTTATCTAGCACAGTCATATAAAGTCCTGTTTGTTTTTGACATTCATTTAAATTTTTTATTTCTATCATATTATATTTTTTTACAGCTTTATCGATAGCTTTATTAAACTCATTCTTGTCTAATTTACTAATAAACTTCATATTTAAATCATAGTTTTGTAAACACATATCTTGATACCTTTTGCAGTATTCATCTGATAATATTAGTTTATTACCTTCTTTTTCAAATTTAAGTCCTGGCGGACATATTCTAGTATAAAATTCGTTAAATTTTAATGTTTCTTTTTGTTTCTTCCAATCATCCCAGTTTTCTAAAATTTCCTTATGTGCTGGTACTTTTGTATAACTTTCTTTATCAATTTGGGCAAAATTATCTCTTGTCAAATTTAATCTTACTTTTGTTTTATCCAACCAAATTCCAAAATATAATACATGTATATTATCATATAAATAATTAAAATCTCTTTCACTAATCAAAATATTCACCTCAAATTACATTTTCATAGTCTTTTTTAATTTTACTTATAATCTACCCTACAACTTACTATTTATCATTCACTTTATTCTTTAAATTTTTTGAATAATATATTAAATCAGTACAAGTTAATTCTCCATCTTTAATTTCTTCATCGTAATTATCTATAAAGAACTTCTTAATTGTTTTTTCGTATTTATCAAAACCTTGTTTTACATAGAATGGAATGTTATTCTCTGTTGTTCCAACAATCATCTTTTTATATTTTGTTTTATAATTATCTGCTAAATATTTTAGCATTTTCTTTCCATAGCCCTTTCCTCTGAATTCTTTTTTAGTTACAATATTTTTCAATTCTACTGTATCTTCATCTATTTTTGTAACTACTGCAATACATGCTATATCTTCATTATATGTTAATACAAATAAATCTGCATTTTTTAAATACTTATTTATCATTTCTTCACTTGGATCTGCTTTAAGTAATAAATCCATATATTGTTCTTTATTCTCTTTTTCCTTTTTTATATTTATACTTCTTTTTACAGGAAGAAATTCAAATCCATCTGGTAATTTAGGTTTGTTATTTGTGTGAACTAACATACTTTGTTCTTCTGAAAATACACATCCACAATATTTCTGCATGTAAAGTCCTAACTCTCTAGCCTTAGCTTGTCCTTCCCTAAACCCTATCCTAAAATCTCTATATACAAACTCTACTCCATATTTAGTAGCCATATTATTTGCTACTTCAACTAATGCTTCATGATTTTGATAAGGACTTACCAAAAGAGTTGTAGAAAAACTATCAAAACCATTTTCTTTAGCATACTTAGCTGTTTGCTCCAAACGCACTAAATAACAATAATTTTTACATCTATTATCTAAATCATCTACTACATTTTTACAAAAGTCTCTTAACCCATATCTTTCTTCAAAAATAGCATCTACATTGATTCTTTTTGTATATTCTTTTAGACAATCTCTTCTTGCTTTATATTCCATGTATGGATGAATATTTGGATTAAACCAATAAATAGTTGGTTCTATCCCTTCCTTTCTTAATGAATCAATACAATATACACTACATGGTGCGCAACAAGTATGTAATAATAATCTCATAATTATTTCTTCCTTTTATAGATAAATTTAATTCTTATATTCCTCTGATATTCCTAAATGTTTATATGCAGGTGGCAATACCATTCTACCTCTTAAAGTTCTTGCGATAAATCCGATTTGAATTAGATATGGCTCATATACATCTTCTATTGTGTCTACCTCTTCTCCAATAGTTGCTGCTAAGGCTTCAATTCCTACAGGTTTTCCACAATATTGTGTAATCATTGTTTGTAGCAATTTTCTATCAATATCATCCAATCCTAACTCATCAATTTCTAATTTATTAAGAGCATGCTTTGCTATGTTTAAATCAATATTCCCATCACCCAATACAATTGCATAATCCCTTACCCTTTTGAGTAATCTATTTGCAATTCTAGGAGTTCCTCTAGACCTTCTCGCAATTTCTGTTGATGCCTTATCATCTATTTTTACATTTAGAAGTCTACTTGATCTTTTTATTATAGTTGTTAATTCTTCAACAGAATATAACTCTAGCCTATGCACAATTCCAAAACGATCTCTAAGTGGCGTAGTTAAAGAACCTGCTTTTGTAGTTGCTCCAATTAATGTAAATTTTGGCAAATCTAATCTAATTGATCTAGCACTTGGTCCTTTTCCAATAACAATGTCTAAAGTAAAGTCTTCTAATGCAGGATATAAAATTTCCTCTACACTTTTACTCAATCTATGAATTTCATCAATAAACAACACATCATATTCTGATAAATTAGTTAATAGTGCTGCTAAATCTCCAGGCTTTTCAATAGCTGGTCCTGATGTTATTTTAATATTCGAATTCATTTCATTTGCAATAATGTTTGACAATGTAGTTTTACCAAGTCCTGGAGGCCCATAAAATAAACAGTGATCTAATGGTTCTCTTCTTTTCTTAGCAGACTCAATATAAACTTTCATATTTTCTTTTACTTTATCTTGACCTATATATTCTTGCAAAGTACGTGGTCTTAGGGATTTCTCAATTATTTGTTCTTGTGAATTTTCTAGTTCTGGATTTATAATTCTATCCTCTTGCATATATATCCTTCCTTTTCATTTATTTTAGATTTACTGTTCATCTTTTTTTAATAAGTCATTTATACTAATAGAATTCGAAATCTCTAATTCTGTTTTCATATAATTGTAATATTCCTCTAGCTCTTTTTTAGTTTTTTCATCTATATCTTGCATATCTACAGCATTTCCTGTTAATATGTTATACCACTTTTCATCAAAGTAATATTTATCTGCCATAATTCTTTCATTATTTAATGATACAAATTTTTTACTTTCAAACATATTGGTTCCTAATGAAAATCCATCTTCAATACCACACAAATATGTTAATGTTGGTTTTATATCTAATTTACTAACAGGCTTTTCTAATTTCATATGAGATACTCCTGGTATTTTAAATCCACAGGCAACTCTTGCATAATTTAGTTTAATATCAACATCTGTTAATTTTTCTTGATTAATAGTATTTAAAAAATCTAGCATTTCTTCGTCATACATAGTCATTCCATTGTGATCGCCAAACACTAATATTGCTGTATCTTCATATAATCCCTCTTGTTTCAATTGTTTTATAAATTCTCCAAATGCATAATCTGCATAATTTACTGCTTCTAAATAATTTCCAAAGTATGATCCTTTATATTTTCCGTACATCTATTGATACTTTATTTCTATCTTGAAGTCCTTCTAATTCAAAAGGAGTATGAGAAGATGCCGATACTATAAAAGATATAAAAGGTTCATTAAATTTTTTTATCTTAGGAACAGCTTGATTATATAATACTTCATCTGATAAAAATCCATTTATATATTCCAAATCTTCAAACTTATCTTTTAAATCAACATGATTTACCATGAGTTTCCCATATACATTTCCTCTATTCCAAAACCTTGAATCATTTCCATGCATATAAGAAGTATCATAATTTGCATTATTAAATATTTTAAACAAATCATCATATGTATTAGTATAATATTTACTAAATGACATTCCATTTTCCATAGGATAAATAGAAGTAATACAAGAATGTTCAGAATCAGCAGTTGTTGAATAACTTTGCATATACATATTTTTTATTTCTATATTTTCATCTAAAAATTGATTTAAATTTGGTGTAATTTGCTTTCCATCTATTGTTTTTCCAATAACAAATTCTTGTATTGATTCTAATTGAACTATTATTATATTTTTGTTAGCTAAAATTCCTTTAAACTCATAATTATCTTTTCCATATTTTTCTTTATAATCTCTTTTTAACTTTTCATAATCTGTAATCATATCATCATATTTTTTATACTTAGTTTGTTTTTTAATATTAAAAGTACTTTGAACATCATATATATGGTACCCCAATATAGTTGCTTCTCTTATTTGCATATCTTTGTTATATGATTTTTCTTTTCCTTTTTCCACATATTTTACTCCAATTATGGAAAATATAACTAAACCAGTTGTTGCTACTATATATTTAGATATTCTCTGTTTTTTGGTACTTGGTAACTTTTTTTCAACTTTAATATAACCCTTCATTATTATAATTAATATCAAGACTATATCTATAAAATATAAAATATGTTTTACCTCTAATAACATTGGAAGAGTACTTATAATCTCATCTCCATACTGAAGATTCGTAAATTGTGCTATAGATAGTACACTATTAGAATAATTATAATATAAATTATCAGAAAATAATAAAATACTTAGCAACGCATTTATTATAAGTCCTATAACTATTCTGATTTTATTGGGTAATACATATAAAAAGCATCCTATTACTACAATAAAACTTAATGTTCCTAATAATGTTTCAACTGCTATTTTTTCACTTATAGCAATTGTATTAAAATAAAATATAATTGTTTTTATAAAAATAACAATTGCTAACGCAACTATAAACCATGCTGAATTTACAATTCTATTTATTTTTTTATTAATAAAATCTTTTTTGGTTTCATACTTATAATATTTCTTTAATTGTTGTTTTTCATCTTTTGGTTCATTTTTTACTTTGACTTCGTCTTTTTTATCTTTTACATTTATTACCACAGATATTCTCCTTGTTATTTATATTTTTTCAATAAAATCTTCGATTATTTTTAACATCTTTATATTGCCTTTTCCGTTATTCTCATATTTTACAGGAATAAAATCTTGTATTTGAATTATTGCATTTTCTAGTTCTGATATATCTTCTATTCCTACTATATATCCTTTTTTGCTAAATAACTCTACTATTTGTTTCTGATGATCATTTACGTGTTCTTGATATTTATGAAGTCTTGGAACAGCAATTACCTTTTTTCCTTTTTTTATAGAACTTATAATTGACCCTACTCCTCCATGAGTAATAATCAAATCTGCTTTTTCTTGATATCTATCTAATTCTTCTTGAGGAATTAAATCAAATACTCTCATATTATTTGATTCATATCTAGTGTATCCTGCTTGTACTATTACTCTTTCATTTATTATTTGTTTTTCTATTAATTCATCTATCTTTTCTAATAATCGATGGAAACTATTATTTTGTGTTCCTAATAATACTAAAATCATTGATAAATCGAACCTCCATATATAGCTTTGGGATATAATTTTAACATTTCTTCCCATTGCACAATAAATAAATCTGCAATTGGATAAATCAATCGACCTGTTGCTGTTTTTTTATTCCTGTTTGCAAATGTTTCTATATAGATAATTTTGCTACCAAATATTTTACCTAAGACGCACATTGGTCCTGCCGTATGTGTTCCTGTCGTAATAATTACTTCTGGTTTCAATTTTATATAATAATATATTGTTTTTATACAAAGATAAAAATATTTAAAAATATATGTAAATATCTTTGATCTTGTACCATATGGTAAAAAATATACTTTTCCTTTATACTTTTCTTTTAAAGATTCATTTGCTTTATCTTTTTCAGTTATTATATGATATTCATATTTTTCAAATAAGGAAGATAGTTGTAACATTTCACTTAAATGTCCTCCTGTACTTGAAATAAAAAGTACCTTTTTTTTCATTTTCCAACACCTTTTATGTTTTTAATTTATAATGATATTATATCTTTTTTTTGCTTATATGTCTAGTATTCTTGCATTAAATAGAAAAAAGATTCAGACAAAATCTCTTGTCTAAATCCTTAATTTTATACTTATTAAATTAAGCTCTTGGGTGTGCTTTTTTATACACATCTTTTAACCCTTCATCTTGAAATTGCATATAAATTTGTGTAGAAGAAATGTCAGAATGACCAAGCATTGTTTGAATAGCTTTTAAATCTGCTCCATTTTGTAATAAATGTGTAGCAAATGAATGTCTTAAAACATGTGGTGTTATGTCTTTTGTTATGTGTGCTTGTTCTTTATAGTATTTTATAATTTTCCAGAAACCTTGTCTTGTTAATCTTGTTCCATTAACATTAACAAATAATGCCTTTTCATTTTCATCTTTTATTAGTACTCCTCTTGCATCTTCTATATATTCTCTTAAAGCTTTTAAAGACATTGTTCCTAATGGTATATTTCTTTGCTTATTTCCGTGTTTGCAAGTAACATATCCCTCATCTAAATTAACATCTTCAATATTTAAAGAAATAATCTCTGTAACTCTCATTCCCGTAGCATATGCGAATTCTAGCATTGCTTTATCACGTGTTCCTTTTAAATCAACATCTTTTGGTTGATCTAATAATAACTCTACTTCTTTTGATGTTAACACATTTGGTACTCTCTTTTCTATTTTTGGAGATTGCACATGTGCAGTTGGATCTGCTTTTACTTTTCTATTTTTTAATGCAAATTGGTAAAAAGATCTAATTGATGCAATACATCTTGATATACTAGATGGTTTTTTTCCTTCTTGTTGTAATTCTTTAATATAATCATTAACATCTTCCTCTTTTACTCTATTATAATGAAGTTCACATGCCTCTAGATATCTTTTAAATTGTTTTAAATCTCTTTTGTATGATTGTAATGTGTTTTCAGATAATTTTTTTTCATTTTCTAAAAAACTAAAAAAATACTTTAATTGTCTTTCCATTTCTATTTTACCTACCCCTATATTAATTTTATTTACATAAATTCTATATATGTTATATCAAAGAATCTAAAAAAAGTAAATACATTTTTCAATTTTTTTTAAAAATATTTAATCATAATTTTTAAAAGATTTGTTGATATAAAAATTTCAATTGTTGATGCTACTAATAATACTATTAACATAATAATAGAAAATATAGTATGTCTTGCAATTTCTAATTTAATATTTTCTTTCCTGTTATCTTTTACTATTGATTGATATAATTTAAACCCACTAACTGCTAATCCTAAAATTGCTGGTACTAATAAAAAACTTTGCAACAATAAACTAGCTAATATAAATAATAACCCTTTTGACATCCCCATAATTGTAATGCAAACTGATATTGTATACCCTAAGCAAAAACCTCTATAAATAATAATTCCAAAAACGACTGGTATACCGAATTACTGTTGTTCCAAAAAACCAAACAGCTACTGCTAATATACTATTTTGCCACATACTAGTTTTTAATAAACTTATATTATCTAATTTTTCAGTTGCCTTCATTTTTTCTATAAAATTATTTAAATATGATTCTATTTCTACCTTTTGTGCTTGTTCTATATGATTTACAAATAATACTCCTAAAAATATTCCTATTATAAATAGCAATACTACTATAATGTATTCTTTTTGATTATTTATAATATGCTGTTTTATTACTTTAGTAATTTTTAATCCTTTGTCCTTCATAAAAAATCTCCTTATCGTTTATACATAATGTGTATTCGATAAAGAGATTTTTAGAACTTCTATTTTATTGTTTCACTAAAATTTTCCCGTAGTTTCCACCACCACCAGAATTTACTTTACAATTTCCATTTCTTGCATTTTCAATGTTGTTAGCTATTTTTTCTCCAACTACCATTTCGATATCATCTTTTGATAATTTATGTAAAATATTCATTTCTGTTTCAAACGTATCTAATAACTTAGTTATTGTTTTTCCTCCTACTCCTGGTATAAATCCAAGTGGAACTTGATAAATATATGGTGGTCTGTTTTTAGGACTTTTTGTTTCTTTTTTATCTTTTATTAATTCTATTCTGTCAAAAACTCCAAATGTAACATTTTTACCATTACAATAAGGACATGTTTCTACTGGCTTACTTGTTTCAATTGATTTTTCACAATCATCACAATATGTTCTATGGTATTTTCCAAGTTTTGGGTCTAAACCATAATTTGCAATAATTTTTCTACCATCTTCATTTTTTAAAGCTTTAACAATTTCTTTAAATGATATATCTTCCACTTGCATTTTATTATATTCTCTTGCAATTTTAGGTAATGAATGTGCATCTGAATTAGTTAAAAAAGTTCTTGTTTCTAATTCTGAGATTGTATCTGCTAAATACGTATCAGAACTTAATCCTAATTCTATTGCAAATATCTTGTCAAACTTTTCTTTAAATATATTTTCAAGCCTGTCAGTACAATTTCCATAATAGCTTTTATGAGGCGTAAAAACATGTGCTGGAATTAAAATTCCATTATATTTTTCTACTATATCTATTAAATCATATCCAGATAAATCTGTTCTTTGTGTACTTAAAGTAATATTTTTCAAATGTCCTTTTAATTCATTTGAAAATCCTTTTATGTCGCTTAAGTGTGGAAAAAAACATATATTGTGTGCACTACCACATTTTCCATCTCTTCCTTTTTCTGAAGTTTCAACTTCACTTCCTAAAAGTATGCATACTTTATCTTTATATATAATTCCTCCATCTTTTAGCTCATATGCATCTCCTGTTTTTAGAAATTTTTCTATATCCTCAATTACATATGGTGAGGCACAATCAATTATTCCGACATACGTTAATTCCTTTTCTATCTGCACATTCTTTAGCAATGTTTGCAAAATTCAATGATTTTGCTGCTGTTATTTTTATTGGTTTTCCATTTTCACTTCTTCCTATGTGTATATGTAAATCTGCAAATATTTCGTACATTTTTTACTGCTCCATTCTTTATTATTTATACAATTTCATCGTCATTTATATGATTCATTATTTTTCTAGTTGTTTCTTCACTAAAAAGAGGTCTGTTAGGATTATTTGCATTACAAACCACAACGTTTTCTTCTGTTTTTTCTTTGCTTTCTTCTGTTGTACTTAACATTAATTTATCAACTTTTGGTTCATATTCATATACAACTTCTTTTATAAATTTAGTCATATCTTGTGTATCATTATGTAATTTAATTAATCTTCTAAAAGCTGTCATATTTACTACTTCACTAATTTTTATATTTTCCATATAATTAACAAATTCTATAAAAGTTTCTAAATATCTATTATATACATCTTTTAAGTTTCTATGTTCTAATAATACTAATGCTTCATCAGGTTTGAATCCTATTCTTTCTGGTCTATCTAAAAGCATTCCACCAAATTGATCTACTAGTTCTAGAACATCACTCTCTTTTTCTCTTGGATTACTATTGCTGTATCTATTGACTTCCTCACATATTTTACAAAATTTCTGGTCAAATCCCATTGTTCCTAAATATTTAGCTCCATCTATTGCATAAGTATGTATACTTTCTATTTCTTGTGCATTATCTATTTTTTTACAGTTACATAAAAGACAAGCTGTTAATAATAAATTTTTATCTACATCTATTTTAGAGTAATTTAAAAACATCCTTGCAATTTCTGTTTTAAATACTACAGATTGATCAAAAAATATTTTCTCCTTTTTAGCTAAATAATACACAATTTCCATTTTAGCTGCTAAATCTTGCTCAGCTAAAATATAATCAGCAAAGTTTTCCATTTTCTTTCTATTCCTCCCCATTTTTGATAACAATTACGATATCAAATGCAGATTGTTTTAATAATATATCTGCATACACTTTTATTATAATAAAAAGAACAAAACATTTCAACATTTTCGCCAGATGTCATACAATTGTAATATTTTAGATTACAAAGTCTTTATAGCATTTCTTGCCAACTCATCACATCTATTATTAAATTCGTTATCACTATGTCCTTTTACTTTAATAAAATTAACTTTATGAGTTTTTGTTAGATTGTATAATTCTTCCCATATTTCCTTATTTTTTACAGGCTCTTTTCCTGATGTTTTCCATCCGTTTTTTACCCAATTGTAAATCCATCCTTGTAAAAAAGCATTTACAACATAACTACTATCACTATATAAATCTACTTCACAAGGATATTTTAACAATTTTAACCCTTCAATTACTGCTGTTAGTTCCATGATGTTATTTGTTGTATCCTTTTTGGCTCCTGAAATCTCCTTTTTATTTTCTTTATACATTAAAATCGCTCCCCATCCACCTGGACCAGGATTTCCTGAACAAGCACCATCAGTATATATAACGACTTTTTCCATAATATCTTCCTTCCATTGTTTTTTTATATAATTTATGATATATTATAACAGTTAAAATAAATTTATACAAGAAGGGAATTTGTTTATGGGGAAAGTTTTAGGTATTATAAGTGAATATAACCCTTTTCACAATGGTCATTTATACCATCTGCAGCAATCCAAGAAAATAACTGGTTCTACTTATACTGTTGCAATTATTAGTGGTAGTTTTACTCAGCGTGGAAATACTTCTTTAGTTGATAAATGGTCTAAAGCTGAAATGGCTATAAAAAATGGTGTTGATTTAGTTATCGAACTCCCAGTTGTTTATGCTACTTCTAGTGCTGAAAATTTTGCACAAGGCAGTATTAAAATTTTAGACTCTTTAAAAGTTGTAGATTACTTATCTTTTGGTGCAGAGACTGCTAATATAGAAATTTTAGATAAATTTGCTAACATCTTATATAATGAACCAAAAGAATATAAAAACATTTTTCTAAAGGAAATCAAAAAAGGTTATTCATATCCAAAAGCCAGAGAGAATGCCTTAACTACATATTTGAATGATAATAAAAAATATGCAAATATACTTTCTGGTTCTAATAACATATTAGGAATTGAATATCTGAAAGCTTTAAAAAAATACAAAAGTAATATTTCTCCTATAGCAATAAAACGTGTTGAAAACAATTATAATGATATTAGTTGTTCCGGAGGCATTGTAAGTGCTACAGCAATTCGCAATATTATTAAAAATGGTAACATTGATATCTTAAATCAAATGATTCCTTCTTCAAGTTTTAATATTTTACTAGAAAATATCAAAACTGGTCATATAGTTCCTGATTTATCTTTATTTGAAAAAGAGATTATTTATAATTTAAGAAAAATGGATATATCTGAAATTTCCAATATTCCTGATGTATCAGAAGGTCTTGAATTTTCAATAAAAAACACAGCTAATTGTTGTAATAGTCTTGTAGAATTTTTAAATATTATTAAATCTAAAAGATATACATCTACACGTATTCAAAGAATTTTATTACATTCATTGTTAGGAATTACAAAAAAAGATATTATAATGTCAAAGAAAACTAATCCTTATATTAGAGTTCTTGGATTTAACAAAAAAGGACAATTCTTAATTTCTGAAATTACTAAGGCAAATCCTAAACTCAAGATTGTTACTTCTGTTAAACGTTTTATAGATAGCAATTCAAACAAAAATTTAGAACTTATGTTAAATAAAGATATTTTTGCTACAAATATTTATACTATAGGATATAAATATGATTCTTGGAGTAATTTAGATTTTACAAAAAAAATCATTACAGAATAAAAATATATAATAAAATAACCCACATTTAAATGTGGGTCTTTTTTGAAACGTTTTTATTACTTTTCATCTTTATTTTTTTCCTCAATATAAACACATTGTACTACAGTTGTTATGATTGCAGGCACAAATAATATTGGATAAATTGGAATTAATACCAAATATGTTATAATAGCCATAAACATCACAATACATACTGTATAAAAAATAAACTTACTCCGTTTCATAATAAACTTCCTCCTTTTATGTCATTTTCCTTTTGATGTAACTGCAAGGAATTTTATACCAATAGCCTTTGCCATTGGTATATATTATAACATCTTTTACATGCATTTGCAACTTTAGTAGCAAATGTACATATATATATTTACTTTTGCTTAACAGGAATTTGTATTTCTGTTAGCAAATCTTCTACATTGTCTTTATTCCAAACGCCGTCAATATAGCATTCTCTAGGGCACTGTGTTATTTCATAATTATTATTTTCAATATATTTCAAAATTGCCCCATATGATTTTCCAAGTTCATCATATGAACCTTTGTGATAAATACAAACAGCCTTTACTGGTTCTAATTTCATAAATTTAATTTCATTACTTTCTATAAGAGGTTCATCTGTTTCTTCGACTGCTTGTACATATCTTATTTTAATGTCTTTTTCTTTGTATTGTTTATCTAGATAGTTAACATAGCAATAATCTGGTCTAACACATTTAATGTTAGGATTTAACTTTAAACATTCAACTGCTGATGATTGAATAAAGCCGAGATACTTCGCTATAGTTATTTAACACCCCTTCCTTATAATAAACTGTGCATGCTGGTAACTCTTTCAAAAAAATCTCATTTTTCATATTTTCTTCCTCCAATAAATAATTTATTTTAGAAAGCCATGTATTGTATAAAATAATATCTTTTTCTACCTCCTCTTTTCTTTTTTCTAAAACTTTATTCATATCTAAGCCATTTAAAATGCCTCTTATGTCACTTATAGAAATTCCTATCTGTCTTAAAGCTATTATTTTAGATAAATCCTTCAATTGACTTGCTTCATAATATCTATATCCTGTAAATTTATCAACATATGCAGGAATTAACAATTTTTCTTTTTCATAATATCTTAGTGTTTTTATTGTGGTTTTAGACATTATTGAAAAATCTCCTATTTTATACATTTTATTGCCTCCTTAAACTATTTATACAATATCCCCTAAGGGGAGAGTCAATACTTTTTTATAATTATTTTATAACTATAGATTTTTTATTTTGATTTATACTTTTAGATTTCAAATTTATACACATTTCTTCTATTGATGATAATGTTGCAATTATATATGATAAATTTATAAATACATTTTCATATTTTGTAAAAATAAAATATGGTAATAGAAATATTAATACTCCTGCTATTTTGTTAAGATATGTATGTAATATTGCAAAAGTCTTATATTTCTTTAGTACAATAAATATTGATATTAATCTTACTAAGAATATTATAATTATGCATACTATCCATATTCTCTTGGAAATAATTATAGGGTATAAAACCTTTATTATTACAATTCCAAATACTAAATCTGCAATTGAATCTAATTTTCCACCTGCTTTAGTTTCTGTCTTCGTTTTTCTTGCTTGTTCATAGCTTATACAAAAATTATCAGGCTTTCCACCAAATCTATGATTTGTTAAATTCCAAGTCGGATCTAATATAGTGTTTCCTCTGGCGATTTTCCCATTTGCAAGTGGAAATTCCATATCTTTAATCTTTAAAAAGGTATGTGTATCGCTAGATACTAGTTCACTTTGTATGCCAATCCTATTAAGCATATATTGTTCAACTTTTGCTAGTCCATTACAAACACCATAACCAGAGCTGATTACTTTCCACAAGGCTCTACAACCTGCACTATTAAACACTTCTGTATCAAAATCAGGACTATAACTTATTTTTTTACCTATTGCATTATCTATTACTGCCATTTTTTGTGCTTTTGAATATTTAGGATTTAAGTTATCAATTATGGAATTTATTCACTCTTCTGCTTCTTTATATTCTGTGGCAGTTGAATAAAATGTTACAGTATCATTTAAATTACTGCGTACTTCTAGATTTGGACAAATATCACAAAGCTCTATAAATTTAATCCTCTGTTTTTTTGTAAATTTTTCAGGATTTATGCTAATTAAACTATCTAATCCACGATAGTCTTCTAAATTTTTTTCAAAATCTAAAATAACTTTTCCATCATATTCTGTTGTTTGTACACTAAGTGCTGATTTATATTCTTCTGGGAAATTAGTTATATCAATACTCTGTTTAACATCTGTTTTTAATGTAGCTAAAATTTCTCTCTTTTCACTTAATGTTAAATTAATATTTTCTAGATTTACTAAAAATTCTTCTTGTTGTTTAGTATCCAATTTATTTATAATTTCATAAGGAGATATCCCATTTTCACTACAAAACTCTTTATGTTCTACTAAAAATTCACTTAAGATGTTAGCATCTAATGTTTGTAATATATTAAAAATATTAATTTTATTAAAACTTTTTTCTTTTAACAATACATCTAATTTATAACTATTACTACAAGTCTCTAGTATATCAGTTTTCTGATAGTTGGTAAATTGATATATTTCTATTATTTTATCCTTTGCTTCTTCACTTGATAATTCTTTTACTAAATCAACAATTTTAAAATCCTCAAAATCCAATTGATTTTTAATTAAATCTATATCCATTAATACTTCTACTTTTGCCTCATCAGTTAAACTTGAAACAATACTTTTTAATTCATAACCAGAAATTTGATATTTCTCTATAAATTCTTGATTATGTAATAATTGTTTTTTTCCATTATCACTCATTTCTTTAATAATACCAACTATTTGATAACTTGTAACATCATTCATAATATCCTCATTACTCATCATTTGTAATATTATATTCTCATCAGAAACAAGTTCAATTATTCTACCTTTTATCCAACCTTCAAATTGTCTGAAATGTGAATAGTCAAACAATTTTAGTTTTTCCTCATCACTCAAAAAATCACTAATTAAATCACAAAATTCCTTTGCATTTAATTTATATTTATTTAATGTTTCTCTACTCGCAAATATACTTAATTTATCACCAGTCTGTTCTAATAATATTCTTAAATCTTGAGCGTTCATTATTCCTCCTAATTTGTATTTGTAAATTAAATCTTTTATTATTTTCATATAACATATATTAATTAAAATTAAAACTACTAAAATAGGAAAACTTGTAAATAGTAACTTTTTCAAGTATTTATAAGTAATTAACAAAACTATGAATGCAAGGTTCAATATGCTATTTGCAGACACATTAAAAATAAGTATGTACTTAAAATATCTAATTTTATAAAATTAGATTTATACTTTTTATTTATATCACAACATTATATTCTTTTATATTGTCCCAAAGCATTTGTTATATATTGTCAATACTTTTTGTATTCTATATTAATTTCTAATGTTTCAGCATTTAGTTCTAATTTGTGTATTACTTCAAATTCAATCATAGAAAATGTAATCTTTTCCTAAAATTTTTATATATAAGAAAAACAACCTACAAACTTTTTCGTTAGTAAGTTGTTAAACTTGGTGGGCAGGGAAGGATTCGAACCTTCGTACTCGAATGAGAACAGATTTACAGTCTGCCGCCTTTAGCCACTCGGCCACCTACCCAAATATAAAATTAAATGGTGCTCCCTCAAGGATTCGAACCTTGGACCCACCGGTTATGAGCCGGTTGCTCTGACCAACTGAGCTAAGGGAGCATTTGCTACATTATTTAGCACAAGATAAAGTATAACTTATTTTTATATAATTGTCAATACATTTTTTAAAAATTTTTGTTGCAAAATATTTTGGCAAGGCTAACTGCCTTGCCATTTTTTATAGATACTCAAATTTCAATTTCTTTATAATTTGTAACCATCTTTGCTCCTTGTTTTATTAAATCATTAGTTCCAAAAGAATTACTAGAATTAATGTTTCCTGGAACTACATAAACTTCTCTTCCTTGTTCTAAAGCAAAATCAACAGTAATTAACGTTCCACTTTTTTTCTTTGCCTCAACAACTATAATGCCTTTTGTCATTCCACTAATAATTCTATTTCTTGCAGGAAAATTAATTTTGTTTGGTTTTACACCTAAAGGATATTCAGAAATTATAGTACCTTTTTTACTTATTATTTCTTCAAATAAAGTCTTATTTTGTATAGGATACATACTATCCAACCCATGCCCTACAACAGCAACCGTTTTTCCATATGCAGATAAAGCACCAATATGTGCATAACTATCTATTCCTTTTGCTAGTCCACTTACTATGTTAATATTGCTATTTGCTAAATTATAAGAAAAATATTTAGCAACTTCTTTACCATATTCAGAACACTCTCTACATCCCACAATCGCAATAGATATATTATTTAGAATATCTTTATTTCCCTTTACATACAAACTAATCGGGAAATCATAAATTTCTTTTAGAATCTTAGGATATTCTTTATCATATACTGAAATAATATCAATATTTCTTCTCTTCATTTCATAAATATGATTATTAACTATACTTCTTGTTTTAGTATCTAATATATTTTGTGCTCTATTTATTCCTATTTCAGGTATTTGTAAAAGTTGTTTTTTAGTCAATTTATAAATTTTTTCTGGAGTTTTATATATTTTTAATAGTTTTTGTTTACTTATATTTCCTAACCCTTTAACTAATGATAACCATATCCAATATTTTTTACTTTCTAATTCTTTCATATTTCCTCCTTTACCTTTTTTAACCACAAAAAAAGAACATTATAAATAATAATGCCCCTATATATTATTTTATTTAATTATTATACATTTTTATATTGTTCTTTTGTTGCTTTAATTACATTATTCATTAACATTGCAATTGTCATAGGCCCAACTCCTCCTGGAACCGGTGTTATATAACTTGCTTTTTTTTCTATATTTTCAAAATCAACATCTCCTGTTAATTTTCCATCTTCTCCTCTATTTATTCCTACATCTATAATAACTACCCCATCTTTAACCATATCAGCAGTTACAAACTTTGATTTTCCAATAGCTGCTATTATAACATCTGCTCTTTTTGTATGTTCTTCAATATTTTTAGTCTTTGAATGGCATACTGTAACTGTTGCATTTTTTTGTAAACAACATTGTATTAAGGGTTTTCCAACTATATTGCTTCTTCCTAAAATCACTACATCTTTACCAGTTAAGTCAATATTGTACTCTTCAAACATTCTTATAACTCCATATGGTGTACATGATACAAATGTATCTTCACCAATACATAGCTTTCCTACACTAATTGGATTAAAACCATCTACATCTTTTAAATCAGAAATTGCCTTAAATGCCTCATTAATATTCAGATGTTGTGGTATAGGACTTTGCAATAAAATTCCATTTATTTCTTTATTTTTATTTAATTTATTAATTAATTCTAGTAATTCTTCTTGTGATATATCTTCTTCTAAAAGATACTCTTCATATTCTATTCCTACTTCATTACACGCCTTACTTTTATTTCTTACATATACCTTAGATGCTGGATTGTTTCCTACCATAATAACAGCAAGTTTCGGAGTTATTCCTTTTTTTCTTAATTCATCACACTCTATTTTTAAATTTTCTCTTGTTTTTTTTGCTAATGCTTTTCCATCAATTATTGTTGACATTTTATTCTCCTTTTATTTATATATTATTATTTCATATATCTACGTTATTTTACCTTAAAAACTTACCTTTTTCAATATTTTATATTAATTTTCTAATCTATACTCTATATCTTCCATATATGGAAAGATTTCTTTTACTCTTTTTAAAGTTAGCATAAGCATTTTGGGCTGAGGATTTTTTTTATGTTCTGACAACAGTTTTTGTGTATAACAATTTTCAGCTGTTTTAAATAGAACATATCTATTTCCTACATAAGTATAATAGATTTGATATCCATCTCTTAAATCTTGCCACATTCTTTCAAATGTATAATTTTCCATTATTTTCTCCTTTTATTTTATTAATTCATCAAACTCAGTTTCTGATATTATTTTTACATTAAGCTCTTCTGCCTTTTTTAATTTGCTACCAGCATCTTCTCCTGCTAACACATAATCTGTTTTTTTAGAAACAGAACTAGAAACTTTACCTCCAAATTTTTCAATTATACTTGTTGCTTCTTGCCTTGTATATTTTTCTAGCCCACCTGTTAAGACAAAAGTCTTCTTGCCAAATCTTTCGTCTCCTATTTGTTCTTCCTTGCTATTAGTATTTACACCTGCTGATTTCAATTTTTCAATTAAATCTTGTGTTTGTTCTTGCATAAAGAATTCACAAATACTATTTGCAACAATTGGTCCTATGTCATTTATCATACTTAACTCTTCTGAAGTAGCATTCATTAAATTATCAATAGTCCTATATTTTCTTGCTAAGATTTTAGATGCCTTTGCTCCGACATGTCTAATTCCTAGAGCTGTAATTAATCTATACAAGTCATTTTCTTTACTTTTATTAATGCTATCTACTAAATTCTGTGCAAATTTTTTTCCATTCTTTTTTAGTGATGCTATATCTTCAAATTTTAAAGTATATATATCTGCAATATTAGTAATTAATTTTTTTTCTAATAATTGTGCAATTATATTTTCTCCTAATCCATCTATATTCATTGCATCTCTTGACACAAAATGAACTAAGTTTCTAAATAATTTTGCTGGACATTCTATTCCTGTACATCTAGTAGCTGCTTCTCCTTCTTCTCTTAGTGTTGGAGCTCCACAAACTGGACATTGTTTTGGCATTTCAAACTCTTTCTCATTTCCTGTTCTTTTTTTTGCTTTTACCTCAACAATTTCTGGTATTACATCTCCTGCTTTTTGAATTACTACTGTATCTCCAATTTTTAAGCCCTTTTCTTTTATAAAGTCTTCATTATGCAATGTTGTTTTAGATATTGTCGAACCAGCAACTTTCACAGGCTCTAATATTGCCATTGGTGTAATTACTCCTGTTCTACCTACTTGACATATTATATTCTTTAATATTGTTTCTTTTTTTTCTGGTGGATATTTATAAGCAATAGCCCATCTTGGAGTCTTTGCTGTTGTTCCTAAAATTTCTCTAAATTTTAAATCATCAACTTTAATGACTGCACCATCAATTCCAAAGGTTAGTTTTTCTCTATCTTCTCCTATTTTTTTAATTGCTTGTTCTATCTGATTTATATTATTACAACAAATACGAACAGGATTTACATTAAATCCTAAATTTTCTAAATATTCTAATTCTTCAAAATGAGAATCAAATTCTCTTCCACTTATTTTTTGGACATTAAAAATATAAATATCAAGTGGCCTTTTTTGGGTTATTTTACTATCTAACTGTCTTAAAGATCCTGCTGCTGCATTTCTTGCGTTTGCAAATAGTTCTTCTTCATTTTCTTGTCTTTCTTGATTCATTTTTTCAAAATCATTTTTTGAAATAAATACTTCTCCACGGACAGTAATATCTATTTTATCATTTAATTCCATAGGTATTGTTTTTATTGTTTTTAAGTTTTCTGTTACATCTTCACCAACTAACCCATTTCCTCTTGTTGCACCTCTTACAAATTTACCATTTCTATATTCTAGAGCTGCAGATAATCCATCTATTTTAGTTTCTACAACATAATTATTATTCTTTATTTTGTTTTCTTTTGCCTTTTCTTCTATTTTTTCTATATATTCTTTAACTTCTTCAATACTAAATACATCTTGTAGACTTTGCAAAGGTACTTCATGTGTTACTTTAGTAAAACCTTCTTTTACATGTCCTCCAACCCTTTGCGTTAAAGAATCTTTTGATCTGTATTCCGGAAAATCTTTTTCTAAGTTTCTAAGTTCTACCATTAACATGTCATACTCAAAATCTGATATTTCTGGTTTATCATCATCATAATATTTTTTCGCATGATATTCTACTTGTTTTCTTAAATCTTCAATTCTTTCTTTTGCTTGTTTTTTATTCATTTTTTGCACCTCTTAAAATCGCTTTTTATTTTCTTTTTTATTATATACAATTAGAAAAAAAAAATAAAGGAATTTCATAAAATTCCTTTATTAATTTTATTAGTCAGCTTTTGCAAATATTATCAATCTCGCACTACTATCATCTGTACAAGTTGATAGTGTTACTTCTGGTTTTCCTGCTGTATCTCTTTGATAGAAAGATGTATCTTCTGGTGTTGTTTCAAATTTATTATATATTGTATAAGTTAGTTTTTTTCCATCATTATCTGTTATATATATTTTATCCCCTATATTTAATTTTTTATTATTAGAGAAAAATAATCCATTTCTATAATTGTGTCCTATAATAACACTATTTCCTGGTTGGTTAACTCCTGAACCATATAAAAATGCTACTGCTGTTTCTATTGATTTTTTTGTTACCTTATCAAGAATTGGATATTTAAAATTTGTTTTTGGAATTTCCATAGTTCCTAATACTCCAAATCCCTTATATGTTTTAGTTGTTTTTGATGTTGATGCATTAGAATCCTTTATTTGATCAAATGGATTCTCATCACTAGTGTTTGCATTATCTTTATCTTGATTATCTTCAGATTCACCATCTGTTACATCTCCTTGAAAATTATCAACAAAGTTTGATGTATCTTTAGTTACAATATAATTTTGATAATAATCATATCCTAAAAATCCTAATAAACCAACAATAGCTACAATTACAATTATCAATATTACTGTTAATACCTTACTATATTTACTCTCAAACATTTTTTAACCTCCGTATACTTTCAATACTATTTTTATTATAGCATATATGAATAAAAAATGGAATAGTAGTAATATAAAAAGTTTTACTTGTATTTTTTTAGTAAAACTTTTATTTTAATTGTTAAACAATTTTTTCTCCTAATTTTGTTCCTGCTAATAGATGAAAATGTAAATGCATAACTTCTTGTCCTCCATCTTCGCCACAGTTAACAATTACTCTATAACCTTTTTCTTTTACTCCTTGTTCTTGTGCTATTTTATTAATTACACTATATATTTTACCAATTAGTATTTCATCATCTTTTTGTAATTCTGCAAGAGATGTGATATGTTTTTTAGGTATTACTAATATATGAATTGGTGCAGCTGGATTAATATCCTTAAATGCAAGTATTTCATCATCTTCATATACTTTTGTAGATGGTATTTCTCCTTTTACTATTTTACAAAATAGACATTCATTCATTTTTATACCTCCTAAAATATTATTCTTTTATTAAAATTGCTTTTATTCTCCTTACTCCTGAAGAACTAGATTCTTCCTTCTTTATTTTAAATCTTCCTAATTCTTTAGTATTTTTTACATGTGGTCCCCCACACAATTCTTTAGATATTTTTCCAATTGAGTATACTGTTACTATATCTGGATATTTTTCTATAAACATACATTCTGCACCAGATTTTATTGCTTCTTCTTTTTTCATTTCTTGTTTTGTAACTGGTATTTCTTCTTTTATCCATTTGTTTACTAAATCTTCTACTTTTTTCTTTTCTTCATCTGTTAATTTATGATCACAGTTGAAATCAAATCTCATTCTGTCTACTGTAATATTTGATCCTCTTTGATGTGCATCTTTACCTATTACTTGTTTTAATGCTGCATTTAATAAATGAGTTGCTGTATGATATTTTATAGTTTCCTCTGTTTGTTCTGCTAGTCCTCCTTTAAATTTTTGCTCTGCACCTAACCTTGATTTTTCTTGATGCTTTTTAAATAACTCTTCAAATTCTTTTTCGTCTATATCATAACCGTTTTCTTTAGCCAATTCCTTTGTTACTTCTGGAGGAAAACCATAAGTATCATATAATCTAAATACAACTTGCCCCGGAATTATTTTAGTCTTATCTAATTTTCCTATTTCCTTTTGAAATTCTTTTTCTCCATGTGATAATGTTTTTACAAATTTATCTTTTTCTCCTAACATTACTTCTTTTATAAGTTGTTTATTTTTTTCTAACTCTGGATACATTTCTTTTAGGTTTTCCACATTTAAATCAATTAATGTTGATAATTCATTTAAATCAATTTGCAATTTATTTAAATGTCTAATCATTCTTCTTATTAATCTTCTTAATACATAACCTCTGTCTATATTGCTTGGTCTTCCTCCATCTGATATTATCATCATACTAGAACGCAAATGTTCTGCTATAATTCTTCTACTTTCTATGTTATCTACTTTTTGAAGTTCTTCTAATTTTTCCATAATTGGTTTAAATATTTCTGTATCATATGGAGTTTGTTTTCCTTGTAATAACATTGCCATTCTCTCTAAACCTAAACCTGTATCTACATTTCTTTGCTTTAATTTTGAATATCCATTTTTGTCTTTAAAATATTCCATAAATACATTGTTCCATATTTCTACATATTTACCACAATCACAAGATGGTTGACATTGAGATGAACATGCTGGTTTTCCTGTATCATAGAACATCTCTGTGTCTGGACCACATGGACCTTCTTCACCTGCTATCCACCAGTTATCATCTTTACCATAAAAATAAATGTGATCTTCTAATATTCCAGCCTTTTTCCATGCTTCTGCAGCCACAGTATCTTTTGGACAATCTTCATCTCCTGCAAAACATGTTACTGATAATTTTTCTACTGGTATTTGTAACTCTTTTGTTAAAAATTCAAAACTCATAGCTATTGACTCTTCTTTAAAGTAGTCTCCTAAAGACCAGTTTCCAAGCATCTCAAAATATGTTAAATGACGATTATCTCCTACTTCTTCTATGTCATTTGTTCTAACACATTTTTGATAATCTGTAAGACGTGTTCCTTCTGGATGTTTTTCCCCTAATAAATATGGTACTAATGGTTGCATTCCTGCCGTTGTAAATAACACAGATGGATCATTTTCTGGAATTAATGGTGCTGATGGAATTACTACATGTCCATGTTTTTTAAAAAAGTCTAAGTATTTATTTCTTATTTCTATTGCTTTCATATTATCTCTCCTTGTTTTATTTTCGTTTTTCCTTATAAGATTATACTTCAGAATACTTGAAAAATCAATACTAAATAAATAAAGACTTTGAAGATTTCAAAGTCTTTATAACATTAAAATTATATAACCAAAATATTATTACTCATTTGTCTTTTATTATTAAATATCCATTTGGCTTCCTAAAAATGTAGCAGCTGATTGAGCCACCTTCTTTTCTACTTCATCCATTTTCTTATTTGGTTCTTTTGACATAAGTATTACTGTTCCTATAGTATCTCCATTAGATATAATTGGATAAACTATTTGAGCATTATTTTTTCTTTCCTTATTATCATTTTTAGTAATAGGCATTGCTAAATCACTATTTTCATTGCTTGTATATACTTCTTTATCTTCCATCAATTGCTCCAATTCTTTGCTTACATCTTGTTCTAAAAATTCTTTTTTTGAACCACCAGATACTGCTATAATTGTATCTTTATCTGTTATACACGCAATATGACCTGTAGTTTTAGATAAAGTCTCTGCATATCCTGCAGCAAATTCAGAAAGTTCACCTATTGGAGAATATTTTTTTAAAATCACTTGACCTTCTCTATCTGTAAATATCTCTAATGGATCTCCCTCCTTAATTCTTAGAGTTTTTCTTATTTCCTTTGGAATAACTACTCTCCCTAAATCATCTATTCTTCTTACAACTCCAGTTGCTTTCATAATTTTCCTCCTCGATTTTTTTTAATTTATACTCTTATTATTACAAAAGAGGAAAAAATTATTCATTTTTTGTACAAAAAATGTTACACAAATATTTTTATATTTATGTAACATTTTTACTTTAAGATTCTTCATTTACTTCCTGTTTTTCATCTCTTTTAGCTAGAAAACCAACTTTATACTTGTCCAAAATGTATCCTAAACTCTTCGAAAATTCTTTTAACATGACAATTTTTATTGAAGGATCTTTTCCTTTCAAATAGTCATCAATAATTTGCTTTAGCTGTTTTATATTTTTCATTTCAGGTTCTATTTGTTTTGTATATTTATCAGCTCTATCTATCAATTTTTCTTTAATTAGCACAATATCCTCATTAGTAGCACATGAAATTCTTTGGAACAATTGGAAAGGATCATAATATTTAAAAATTGGAATATCCATACATTCCTTATCAAATTTCTCATAAAATTGTTCCATTTTCATTGGAATGCATTTTATAATATCCTCTGCTTTTTCTGTATACATTTTATCATTTAACTGTTCATTTAACATATTAAAATGTTTTAGTATATCTTCCATATCTTCTGCAACTTCTTCAATTGCAATTTTTCCTAATTCCTCTTCTACATTATCACAATATTTAGAGTTCAAAGATGCTATATTCATGCCATTTAAAAATAATACTTTTAAAATTTTTAAATCATATTTTATAAGTCCTTTTCTTGAAAAATAGCTAAAATATGCAAATAGTTTTACAGTATCTATTAAATTTATTTTGCCTTCCTTTATTTCTGTAAGAACCTCTTCAATGACTCCATCAAATTGATCATCTGAAATTTTCCAATATTCTTCTGTAAGTAATCTCTTATATGCTGGTAAATTTTCAGTATCTATTGTATTTCTTATTGTTTCCATATTATCTTTAAAAATCTTCATATCAAATATACGAGTTCTTACATAATATTCAATAAATTTAAAGAATCTATATTCAGATTTAAAATTATAATAATAGTTATTATCAAATTCCTTTATATAAAATTGTCTATTATCCATTAAGATTCTAGAAGATACTAATATAGATTTATATTCTTCATTATCCTTGATATTTACAAATTTATCTTTGGTTATTTTTCCTGCTTTTATTTCAAAAGATACAGCTATTGTAAAAATCAACATAGTTTGCATTACTCTATGATTTGTATTTGGATAAGATTTATTTACCATCTCATATATCTTTTTAAAATCATTTAGTGCATGTTTCAAAATTCTCAAATTTCTTGTTCCACTTCTATTAAAAGTAGAAATAATCAGTCCTGTATTTTCTCTTAAAAATCTAATTAAATCTGGATTATTTTCATAGCGCATTAAAATTCCATTTATAATATAATCAAATTTAGGTGCATATTCAAAAGTTTCACCAATTAATTTTTCCTTAATTCTCTCATAGTCATTTGCCTTATCAAAGACATGTTCTATCTTATCTTGAATTTTTTCTACCATTGGCTTATCAGTTTTATTTAGCTCATTTTGCTTATCTAATAAATATGTTGCGATAAAAGTCTTCATCTCTAAATTAGAACTCTTTAGTTTAGTAGCTAATTCTTTTTCATTACAGATGATAATTGTTTTTATATGATCATGTTCAACAAAATTATTGATATACCCTAAAATATCAATAACATCTACATTCGCTCTTTCTAAATCGTCAAAGCAAAGCACTTTATCATCAGTTGAAAAAAACTCTCCATAATCAACTTTATCCCCATTTTGTGTGACACCAAAAAAATTGGCCATATCAATTCCTGTTTTTGCATATTCAGGAATTGTGTGTTGATCATTTGCGTTCATAAATTTTCTCAAGTTTTTATCCATTAACTGTGTGGTTTCAATAAAGATTTTTTTACTAATTTCTTCTAGATTAGATATTCCATATAAAGACATATAAATAGTTGTATATCTTTTTCCATTTAACTGCATTGACTCTATTTTTTTCCTGATTTTATTATTCCAAAAATGAGTTTTTCCGTGACCCCCATTCTCCGTTTATCATTACTGCATAATCAGTATAATCTGACCTTATATAATCTAAAATACTTTCAACTAAATCTTCCATGTTCTCCTCCTTTGTTTTATGTTTGACTTTTAATCTTTTGCAATTGTTAAAACACCTATATTTTTAGGACTTGCTAGCTTTAAAACTCCACAACATTCCCTTACTGTACTACCAGTTGTAAAAATATCATCAACCAAAACTATAGATTTATTTTCTAATTTTTTAACATTTTTCAATTTATATACATTTCTTACATTTATTAATCTATTTTCTTTATTTAGCTTACTTTGCTCTATTACATTTTTAGTTTTAAAAAGACTATCATTATCTAAACATAGGTTAGTATGTTTTGCAATCTCTTTAGCAATTAAATAACTCTGATTATAGCCTCTTTGTTTAAACCTTTTTCTACTAATCGGAACTGGAATAATTGTATCATAATTTTTTAAAAATTCAAATAACTTTTCATGTTTTAATAAAAAATTTGTAAACATTTTATACAAATATGCATTATCATTAAACTTATAATTCAAAATACAACCTCTCACAATACCTTCATACTTAAAAGCATAAAAATGCTCAGAAAAATTATATTGACTATAATCATATTTTTCAATCAAAAACTTAGCACGCCTTTCTAAAAGCTGCTTACATTTATTACACAAAAAATCCTTATTAATTCTTCCACATATACCACACACAGGTGGAAAGATTAGGGGGACAGGACTAAAACATTTCATTTTTTTGTCATTTTTTGTCATTTCGTTGGGTATTACTTTTTTCTTATTATTCATATTTTTAACTTTCAGACTCACTTTTATGCAATCTTCTATAAATTGTTGTCACACTGATATCTAAAATGTTTGATAATTCTTTTTGGGAAAATTTATATTGATTTGAAATTAAATAACAAATAAATTTTTGAAGTAAAACTTTATCATTTCTTAATTGTTCTAATTTTATTTTTTCTTTTGTTAAAAATTCTCTTAATGGCTTTTTTAGACTTATTTTTTCATTTTCAAAATTTAGATTCTGATATTCTATAGACTTAAATTCTTTGATATAATTCTCTGGTGAATTAAAAATAAATTTTAATATTCTTGTATTTAAAAAACCTGTTTTATTGATGTAATCATTATAAGAAGAATATTTATATTTTCCTTCTTCTTTTGTTATATTAGCTTTTACCGGATTCATATGAATATATTTTATACAAGTATACATCTGTTTTTGATTAATTATTGGTTTTGATTTAAATCGATTTCTAAATACATACCCAACTCTATTTTTTCTTTTATTATAATACATTGCATATCTTGCATTAACTTTTTGCATAAAATTACTAATATTTTGTATTTGACTTGAATAAAGCATTAGATGTGCATGATTATTCATAATACAATATGCAATAATATCAATATTATATTTTAAGTAATATTGTTTTAATAAAGATAAGTATTTTTCTTTCTCCTCCTCTTCTTGAAATATAAGCTCTCTATTGATTCCTTGAACCATATGATGACATACAATTTCTCCTAATAAGTCTCTATTTCTTCTTGACAATTCTTTTTTCTCCTTTCATATATTTTTTATAACTTTTTATATTTTTCAAAGTTACATAATATATAATGGATTATACTACATAATAATACTGTTTGCAAATTTTTTCATCGCATTTTTCCCTAAACTTAGCCCTTTTTTTACTTATTTTTGCAACCTTCGACAAAAAACAACTAGAAAAAGCGAATAAAATAAGTAGTGTCCCCACTACTTCATTTTATATTCTAGTCCTGTATTTCTTTTTTTACTATCTATATTTTGCACCATAAATTCTATTAAATTTTCACTTCCAATTACAATTAATAACTTTTTTGCCCTCGTTATTCCTGTATATAAAAGGTTTCGTGTTAATAACATTGGCGATGATTGTGGTATTGCCATAATTACTACATCAAATTCGCTTCCGTTGTGCTTTATGTATTGTTATTGCATAACTATGTTCTATTTGATCTAAATCCGTAAAATCATACCATGCTATTTTTTCATCATCAAATTTTATTTCTATTTGTTTTTCTTTTTCATCAATTTCTAGAATTGTTCCAATTTCTCCATTAAAAACTCCTGATCCTATTTCTTTTTTTCCAGGCACATCCTTTTCCCAATAGATATCATAATTGTTTTTTATTTGCATTACTCTATCTCCTTGCCTAAAAGTTGCTCCCATTGATACTTTTTCTGGTAAATTATAAAGGTTTGGATTTAGATTTTCTTGTAAAATCTTGTTTAACTCTCTAGTTCCTAACATCCCTTTTTTAGTAGGAGATAATACTTGTATATTTTCAAAGAAATCATAATTTCCATATTTTTCTAATCTCCCTGTACATAAAGATACAATCTGCGATATCATTTTTTCTTGATTACTTTCTTTTATGAAAAAGAAGTCTTGTATTGTATCTTCTCCTTCTTCTTGTTTTGTTAAAAAACCTTCCCCATTGTTTACTCTATGTGCATTTAATATTATTTTGCTTTTTGCTGCTTGTCTAAATATTTTATCCAAATGTATAGTTGGAATCTTATTTGAGTGTATAAAATCTTTCAATATACTTCCCGGTCCCACTGATGCAAGCTGGTCAACATCCCCTACTAATACAAGTTTCGTACCTTGATAAATACATTTTAATAAATAGTTCATTAAAAACATGTCTACCATTGATACTTCATCTACTATAATAATATCAGCATCTATCGGCGCTCCTTCATAATCATTTGTATTTTTATATAAATTGTCTTCATTTATTTTTCCAATTTCTAATAGCCTATGCAGAGTTGATGCTTCCTTTCCAGTTGTTTCTGTCATTCTTTTTGCAGCTCTTCCAGTTGGTGCTGCTAAAACTACCTTTTTCCCAGTATTTTCATATATATCAATTATATTTTTTATAATTGTAGTCTTTCCTGTACCTGGTCCTCCTGTTATTATTGTAACATTTTTTTCGTTAATTAACTTTAGTGCTTCTTTTTGTTTTTCTGATAATTCTATATCTGTACTTTTTTCTACTTTTTTGAGTTCTGAGTTTAGATTAGATACCCTTTTTATATTTTTATATTTTTGCAGTCTATTTATTCTAAAAGCTATTTCTTCTTCTGTATTATAAAATGAATATAAGTATACATATTCTTGATTTTCCCTCTTTTCAATCACTATTTCGTTTCTTACTTTTAAGTAAATTATCCCATTTTCTACGTCTTCTGCTGTAACATTTAATAAAGATATTACAAATTCTATTAAATTATCTTTTTGTACACAAGAATGCCCATTATATGTACTTCTAATTAATCCATATTTTATTCCGACTTGTTACTCTTTTTTCATTATTATAATCCATTCCTAATTCTAATGCCATTTTATCTATTTTGCTAAAGTCTACACCTCTTGTTAAGTCTATTAATATATACGGATTTGATTCAATTTCTTCAATGGCTTTAGTTCCAAATAAATCAAATATTTTTTTTGCATATTCTACTCCAATCCCAAATTTTTCTAAAAATCCTACTATTTGCCACACTTCCCAATTTTCAATAAAACTTTCAGAAATTTCTTGTGCTTTTATTTTTGATATTCCTTTTACTTCTGATAGTTTTTCTGGCTCATATCTAAAAACATGTATAGTTTCTTCTCCAAACTTTTTTATTATTCGTTTAGCAAGTGCTACTCCTATGCCTTTTATATTCCCATTTGACAAATATCTTTCTAATGCTTGCATTGTCTGTGGCATCATTTTATCAAATGTATCTATTTTAAACTGTCTACCATACTCTTTATGTTCTACAAATTTTCCGATTAATTTTAAAGTATCTCCTGCATTTACAAATGGTAAATATCCAACTACTGTTGTTAATTCCTCATCAGTTTCAAAACTTGCAATTGTATAACCATTTATTTCATTTCTATAAATAATATCTTGTATTTCGCCTATTATTTCCATTAATTTCTCCAATCTTATTTATTTTTAGTCTATCATATATACCCTTTATTTTCAAGCTTTAACAAGTATAATATATTATGATTTTATGAACTTATTTTCGACATAAATCCACATAAAAAATGAAATATTTTTATCCTGTCCCCTAAACATTATCAATTATATCTTTGCATTCTTTCCAATTAACTACTTCTAAACATTCATATTCATTTGATAGTTTTTTTAATATTTCTTTTGTGTTGTCTGTTGATTTTAAATCTGCCACAATTATGTTTTTTAGATATTCTTCTTTTCCATATAATATTCTAAATAGACTTGAACGTAAAAACCCCTCTATTTTATCTTCTTGATTTTTTACAGCTATTATTAGGTATATCCCATCTGGTTGAAATTTTGTGCATGTATTTATATATATTATGTTTTTTATAATTTCAAATAAGCCATATATTGCTAATGTCCAAAAAATTGTATGTATAATAAATTCCACCATTTCCTATCCTCCTATTGTTTTATTATATGTTTATTTTTTAAAATAGCTACATTATATTTGTACTATTTTATAGTTAATTAGAATAAACAAATAAACTGAAATAGAATAAAATATTCTACTTCAGTTTATTATAATATTTATCATTATTTTAAGTATTTACAATATTTTTATGGTCTATTTTCATTTGAATATACATTATTTGATAAATTCTGGTCACTACACCAAATCTCATACACATCAAATTGTCTTTCACTGTAGTATGTTCCTGACCAAACCGCTCCTACTAAAGCTCCTTCTGGAATATTTAAACTTCTCGCACAAAGTAAAGTCATGTCTGTTACTCCAGAAGATTCACTTAAAAAAGAACCACAAAAAGACTTACAATCTGTAATAGAAGTTCCTAAAGCAAGCACTCCTGAATTTTCTACTACATATGTAGCAGGTGTTTGACAATAGATAGTAATATATTTTCCTTGACATTGTTTATCTATTTTAAATTTTAAATCATCACCAACACAACCTTCAGCTTTTCCTACTTTCGAAAATGTAGAAAAATCTCTATCAAAGCATTCCTTTGGTAAGGCATCTGCTGCATATCCTTCTTCTGGTTCAACCATTCCGTTTAGTGTTAATGTTGGATAATCTCCACTACCTGTTGATGTAATCCATGTATCAGATTGTTTTTCATTTCCTGCTTTATCATATGCTTTTACAGAAACTCTATATTGTGTATTTCTTGATAAACCTTCAATTTCATATGTATTTGTAGTACTTTCACCTTTTTCTTCATTGTCAATATAGTATTTATATTTAGCTATTCCACTACTTGCATATTCTCCTGTTGCATCATCAGCATCTTCTGCATTTGTTACTATTTTTATACTGGTTGCTTTAGCCTTTGAGCTATTAGTATCAATTTCACATTTTTTTGGTGGTAATTTATCTATGTTTTTTATTATGATACTACTTGTTTTTGACTCTGCACCATCTGTTGCTGTAAATATATATGTTCCATTTGTACTTATTATATATAATCCCTTACTATTTTTTGTCAATTCATTTTGAGCTGTTATATTTACATTTCCACCATTTGTACTTTCTGCTGTTACTCTTAAAGTTATATCTTGGTTTGTATCTTCATTTGTACTCAATTCGTATTCTATATTTATTCCTGTAACACTATCTCCTATTCTTACTTTCAAGTTTTCATCTATTGTATAATCGTATCCTTTATATTCTCCTGTTATTTGCTTACCATTTAGTTTTGCTGTTATTCCTTCTAAATCTTTACTATTTTCTAATTGCCCCGGTTCTTCTTCACTTCCTGCTAATGTTTCTAATGTTACTTTATTTCCTTTTTGTAATTCTTCTGCTTGTATTGCTGCTATTGCAAGTTCTATTTCTTCTCTTATTTCTGCCTTTTTTGTTTCCTCTTTTGCAGTTGTTGCTTTAGAAAGTAATCCATTTTCTCCTGTTAAAGTTGCAATGCTTATTCCTGCTAAAATCAATAATACAATTATTGTGATTACCAATGCTATTAATGTTATACCTTTATTCTTGTTTAGTTTTATCATTTTTTATCTCTCCTTCTTTTGTAATTTTTATGCAGGATAACCTGTAATTTTAATATAGCACATTTTTTTTAAAATTTCAATATAATGTTTTTATTTTTTATAATTGTAAAATAAAATAAATAATTCTACAATACTAACAATAGATTTTATATTTATTTTCCCATCACAACACTTGGACAAAACAAAAAAGATAGACTACCATATAGTAATTTATCTTTTTTATCAATATTTTAATTATTCCTAAATAAGTTGTAATATTGCAACTTCTGCTCCGTCTCCTCTACGAGGTCCAGCTTTTATTATACGAGTATAACCTCCTACATTTTTACCAGCATATTTTGGAGCTATTTCATTAAACAATTTTGATGGTAAATCTACATTATTACCTTCACTATCTTTTACTTTATTTAATGTTTTCATCATTTTTCTTCTAGCATTTAATCTAGATGGCATATCTTTTTGTCTCTTTTCAGTAGTTTCTTCTTTTACTACTTTTAAATATTCTTTTCCGTTTTTGCTTTTTACTAATTCTGTTTCTTTGTTACCTTTTGCATCTAATTTAGCTTTTACTACTTTAACATCTACCATCTCAAAGTTGTCTTTTTCTTTTATTGCAAGTGATATTAAACTATCAGCAATTGATTTTACTTCTTTAGCTCTAGCTAAAGTTGTTTCAACTTTTCCATACATAATAAGGTCAGTTGTTAAAGTTTTTAGCATTGCCATTCTTATATCTGTTGGTTTTCCTAATTTTCTATTAGTAGCCAATTTTTTCACTCTCCTTTAACCCTAATTTTTACTCGTCTTCTTTAGCAAAATCTAATCCTAGTGAATGTAATTTTGCTGTTACTTCGTCAAATGATTTCTTACCTAAATTTCTTACTTTCATCATATCTGTTTCTGATTTATTTGTTAAATCTTCAACTGTAGCAATTCCAGCTCTTTTTAAACAATTGAATGATCTTACAGATAATTCTAATTCTTCAATTGACATTTCTAATACTTTTTCTTTTTTAGATTCTTCTTTTTCTATCATAACTTGCGTATTTTTTGTAGCTTCTGATAAATCTATAAATAATTCTAAATGTCCTGTCATTACCTTAGCTGCTAAACTTAAAGCTTCATGTGCTTTTAAGCTTCCATCTGTCCAAACTTCGATTACTAATTTATCATAATCAACCATTTGTCCAACTCTTGTATTTTCTACTTGATAGTTTACTTTTTTTACAGGTGTATATATTGAATCTATTGGAAGTACAGATATGTCTTGATTTGGCTTTTTATTTTTATCTGATGAATTGTATCCTCTACCTCTATCAGCTGTCATTTCCATTTTTAAGTGTCCACCTTCAGAAACAGTTGCTATATGTAAGTCTGGATTTAATATTTCAACAGTTCCATCTGTTATAATATCTGATGCTAAGACTTCTCCTGCACCTTTATAATCAATTCTTAACACTTTTTCTTCATTTTCATCAAATTTTAATCTTACATTTTTAAGATTAACAATAATCTCTGGCACATCTTCTACCACATTTTGTATACTTGAAAATTCATGTAATACTCCATCAATCTTTACACTTGTTATGCTACATCCTGGAAGTGATGAAAGTAAAATTCTTCTAAGAGAATTTCCTATTGTTACTCCATAACCTCTTTCTAATGGTTCACATACAAATTTTGCATAATTTTTTGTATCATCGACTTCTAGACATTCAATATTTGGCTTTTCAAATTCTATCATTTTTACCTCCTAATATTCGAGAGTATATCTCAAATTTTTTAAAACTGTATAAGTTTTGACTTTTATAAGTAAAATTTTTAAAGTTTTGATTAAACCTTTTTTATTACTTTTAGTTATTATTTTGAGTAAAGCTCTACTATTAAATGTTCTTCGATTGGAATATCAATATCTTCTCTAGACGCTAATCTAATTACTTTACCACTTATGTTTTTACTATCTTTTTCAAGCCATGCAGGTACTGGTCTTTTGCTAGATTCTTCTACATTTACTTTGATTGTAGGATTATCTTTTTTACTTTCTCTAACTGTTATAATATCTCCTGGTTTTACTAAATAAGATGGAATATCTACTTTTTTACCATTTACTTCAAATTGTGCATGGTTTACAAATTGTCTAGCTTGTGCTCTAGATACTCCAAACCCTAATCTATAAACAACGTTATCTAATCTACTTTCTAAAATTTGTAATAAGTTTTCACCTGTTACACCTTTTTTATTAGAAGCCATTTCAAAATATTTTCTAAATTGTTTTTCTCCGACTCCATAATATGCTTTTGTTTTTTGTTTTTCTCTTAATTGAGTTCCGTATTCAGAAAGTTTTGCTCTTTTTTGTCCATGTTGTCCTGGTGCATAATTTCTTCTTGATATACTACATTTATCAGAATAACATCTTTCACCTTTTAAGAACAATTTTTGTCCTTCTCTACGGCATCTACGGCATTGTTCGTCTTTATATCTTGCCATTTTTTTACTCCTTTCATTCTACTTTTCCATTTCTTTTTATGAATTTTTTATAAAATTATACTCTTCTTCTTTTTGGTGGTCTACAACCATTATGTGGAATTGGTGTTACATCTTTTATAGCACTTATTTCTAAACCAGCTGTTTGAAGTGCTCTAATTGCAGCTTCTCTACCTGAACCTGGTCCTTTAACAAATACTTCAACAGATTTTAATCCATGTTCCATAGCAGCTTTAGCAGCCTTTTCAGCAACTTGACCTGCTGCAAATGGTGTGCTTTTTCTAGAACCTTTATATCCTAATTCTCCTGCACTTGCCCATGATATACCATTTCCTTGTGTATCTGTAATTGTAACTATTGTATTGTTAAAACTAGAATGAATATGAGCAGCACCCTTTTCGATGTTTTTTCTATTTCTTCTAGCTACTTTTTTTGTTGTTACAGTTTTAGCCATTTTGCTTTTTCCTCCTTATTCAAAATTTTATTTTATTTATTTTGAAATCTTAATTATTCGAATTATTTTTTGCTTTTGCTAACTAATTTTCTAGGTCCTTTTCTTGTTCTAGCATTAGTTTTTGTTCTTTGACCTCTTACTGGTAAACCTCTTCTATGTCTTAATCCTCTGTAGCATCCAATTTCTGTAAGTCTTTTAATGTTTAATGCTACTTCTCTTCTTAAGTCTCCTTCTACTGTATAAGATTCATCAATTACTTTTCTGATATCATTTACTTGTTCGTCTGTTAAATCTTTAATTCTAGTATCTGGATTTACACCTGCTTTTTCAAGAATTTTTCTAGAACTTGATACTCCTATTCCATAAATATAAGTAAGTCCTATTTCTACTCTTTTTTCTTTAGGTAAGTCTACTCCTGCTATACGAGCCATATTTTTTTGCACCTCCAAATTTTTTATATTTGTTTGTCCTAAAATATCTTAAAAGGTGAAATGTACTAGTAAGCCTTATTGCTTCTAGCCACTTTTAATTATTTTAAAACATATATATAAACACAAATTTGATATGTAATCCTTATAAGATAAGGATTCACAGCCGCTACCTAATTTGTGTTATAAACTAATTTAAGGATTAACCTTGTCTTTGTTTGTGTTTAGGGTTTTCACAAATAACTCTAATTACACCTTTTCTTTTTATTACTTTACATTTGTCACACATTTTTTTTACTGATGGTCTTACTTTCATTTTATTAGCACCTCCTTGGCTTGCTTTGTTTATTTATTTTTGGGTTAATTTCTTAATATTTTGTTTATTTTGCTCTCCAAGTAATTCTTCCTTTTGTTAAATCATAAGGTGAAAGTTCTACTTTCACTTTATCACCAGGAAGTATTTTTATATAATTCATTCTTAATTTACCTGATATATGAGCTAATATTTGATGTCCATTTTCAAGTTCTACCTTAAAATTTGTATTTGGTAGTGCCTCTACTACTGTTCCTTCAACTTCTATAACATCTTCTTTTGCCAATTTTATCCCTCCTATTTAAAGAGTTTTTCCATTTTATGCACAATTTGGCTATTATGCATAATAACTACTATATTATACAACATGATTAAAGCATTGTCAAGATTTCTGGTTCTTTTTTAGTAATTAAAATTGTATTTTCATAATGTGCTGATAAACTTCCATCTTCTGTAATAATAGTCCAACCATCATCCAATTCTAAAATATTTGGTTTTCCTTGTATTACCATAGGTTCTATCGCTAAAGTCATTCCTGGTTCCAATCTAATACCTCTTCCTGCTTTACCATAATTAGGAATTCCGAGGATCTTCATGCATACTTTTTCCAATTCCATGTCCTTGAAATTCTCTTACAACTGAGTATCCCTGTGAATGTACATATTCTCCAATTGCATGTGATATATCACCTATTCTATATCCTGGTTGTGCATATTTTATTCCTTCAAAAAAGGCTTGTTTTGTAACTTCTATCAATCTTTTTGCTTCTTTAGATACATTCCCAACTATAAAAGTTCTTGCTGCATCACCATTATATCCATCTTTTAATGCAACTGTGTCAATACTTACAATATCTCCTTCTTTTATAATTTTATTTTTTGAAGGTACTCCATGAATTACCTCATCATTAATTGAAATACAAGTTGCTGCTGGATATGGTGGTATTCCCTTGATTCCTGGGTTATATCCTTTCTCTGCTGGAATAGCTCCTAAACTTCTCATTATTTTTTCTGCAATTTGGTCTAATTCCCATGTTGACATTCCTGGCTTTATTTCCTTTTCTAGCTTATCATACATAATAGCAACAACATTACATGCCTTTTTCATTAATTCAATTTCTTTTTGTGATTTTATTGTTACCAACTTTATCGTCTCCTTAATTAAAAAATTTATTTTTTATTACATATTTTTAATATATTCAACAATATCTTCTGCTACATCTTTTCCTAATTTATTTATTGATTTGCTAACCATTTCAGATTGTAGTTTTCCTTGTTCTTCATAATATTCTACAAGTGGACTTGTTTGTTTAAAATAATTATCTAATCGTGATTTTACTGTTTCTATAGTATCATCTTTTCGTTGTATTAATTCATGACCACATTTGTCGCAAAGTCCCTCTTTTACAGGTGGTCTTAATACTAAATTATATACTTCTTTGCATTCTTGATTAGAACATATTCTTCTATTTACAATTCTTTCTATTATTTCTTCTTCTGGTGTAGTTAAATTAATAACTAAATCTACTTTTTTTCCTTCTTGTTTTAACATTTTGTCTAATTCCTCTGCTTGTTTTACAGTTCTTGGAAATCCATCTAGTATAATTCCATTTTCTACATCTTTATCTTTTAATCTATCTTTTATAATATTTACTGTAATATCATCTGGAACTAGTGCTCCTTTTGATATATATGATTCTGCTATTTTCCCTAATTCTGTTTTTTCTTTTATGTGTTTTCTAAAAATATCTCCTGTTGATACTTGTGGTATCTCAAGTTTTTGCATTAAAATTCCTGCTACTGTACCTTTCCCTGTTCCTGGCGCTCCTAACATTATAATTACCATATAAACACTTCCTCTACTTTTGTTTTAAGACTACTAACTTATACTATATTTAATAATCTTTATAATACCTATCCTTGTGATAAACATTATAAAAATTATTAAAGCAAGAAATAAAATGAAAAGGCAAGGAAATTTTATTTATATAAAATAAACCTTTAAATTTTATTTTCTTTGCCTTTTTATTTATTCTTTCTTCTTTATTTTATTCTAAAAATCCCTTATAATGTCTCATTGCTAATTGAGATTCTAGTTGTTGAACAGTTTCTAGTGCAACACCTACAACAATTAATATTGAAGTTCCACCAAAAGCAATGTTTAGGTTTGTAAATCTTAATAACATTGGTATAATAGCAATTAATGCCAAAAAGAATCCACCAAACCATGTAAGTTTAGATATTATTGATGATAAATATTCTGTTGTTGGCTTTCCTGCTCTAATACCTGGTATGAATCCACCATTTTTCTTAATATTATTTGATACTTCTGCTGGATTAAATGTAGCATAAGTATAGAAAAATGTAAATCCTATAATTAATAATAAATAAACAATAGCATTAGCAAGAGAATATCCCCATCCTACACTTGAAGTTGATGTAGCAATTGAGAATTTATATAATCCTGCTAAAAATCCTGTTTGATTTGCTATATCATGTACAAATATTTGAATAATCATAGCTGGAAATGTCATAAATGATGATGCAAAAATTACTGGCATAACTCCTGCCATAGCAAGTTTTAATGGAATATGTGTGCTTTGTGCACCTACCATTTTTCTTCCAACTACTTTTTTAGAATATTGTACTGGAACTCTTCTTTCGGCTTGTTGTACAAATACAACTCCTGCAACTAAAATAATTGCTCCTAATATAATTCCTATAGCTGTTAGTAATCCAGTTGTACTGAATCCTGTAGATGGCATAATTAAACTCCATAATGTAGCTACGCCACTTGGTAATCTTGAAATAATACCAATAAAAATTAGTAATGATATTCCATTTCCAATTCCTTTACTTGTAATTTGTTCACCTAACCACATTAATATTGAAGTTCCAGCAACCAATCCTGCTATTACTAATAGCGCAGTTATAAAACTGTCATTTACAAATATTCCAGAAGATTTATATGATAAATAGATTCCTATTCCTTCAACTAATGCTAACACAATAGTTAATAATTTAGTATAACGATTTATCTTCTTTCTTCCTTCTTCTCCACCTTCTTTTGTCAATTTTTCTAAGGATGGAATAATCATTGCCAATAGCTGAATTACAATAGATGCTGTTATATATGGACTAATTGACATTGCAAAAAGAGAAAATCTTGAAAAAGCTCCTCCTGAAATCATATCTATTAGTCCTGCTATCCCATTTGTATTTTGCATTGCTTCATTTAATGTTATACTATTTACTCCAGGTACTGTAATAAAACATCCTAGTCTAAATACTACTACTAAAAGTAATGTATATAATAATTTTTTTCTAACATCTGGTGTTGAAATAGCATTTTTGATTGTTTTAAACAATTAAATCACCTCAGCCTTTCCACCTAAAGCTTCAATTTGCTCTTTTGCTTTTGTTGTAAATCTTTTGGCTTTAACATTTAATTTTTTATCTAATTTTCCTGTTGCTAATATAACGATACCATCATTGATTTTACCAATAATTCCTTCCTCTAATAGGCTTTCAGCTGTAACATCTGTTGCTTTAGATTTATTTAGCATTGTAAATGTTACTTCTGTATAATTTTTTCTATATATATTAGTAAATCCTCTTTTTGGTAATCTTCTATATAGTGGTGTTTGACCTCCTTCAAATCCTCTTCTTACGCCTCCACCACTTCTTGCCTTTTGTCCTTTATGACCTCTTCCAGAAGTTTTTCCGTTTCCAGAAGCCATTCCACGACCTACTCTATTTCTTTCTACTTTTTTTACAGCTGGCTTTAAATCGTCTAATTTCATTTGAGTTTGCACCTCCTCTTCTTTTTATTTGTATTTACTATAAAATTTCTTCTACTTTTTTACCTCTTTTTTTAGCTACTGATTCAATAGTTTGCATTGATTTTAAACCTTCAATTGTAGCATAAACAACGTTTCTTGGATTATTTGTTCCAATAACTTTTGTTCTTATATCTCTATATCCAGCAAGTTCTAGAACTGGTCTAACGCTACCTCCTGCAATAAGTCCAGTACCAACATCAGCTGGTTTTAACATTACATTTGCACTACCAAATTTTCCAATGAATTCATGTGGTACTGTTGTTCCAACTATTGGAACTTCTACTAAGTTTTTCTTAGCTTCTTGAATAGCTTTTTTTATTGCATCTGGAACTTCAGCTGCTTTACCATTTCCAACTCCAACATGACCATTTTCATCACCTACTACTACTACAGCACTAAATCTAAAAGTTCTACCACCTTTAACAACTTTAGCAACTCTATTAATAGCAACAACTTTTTCTTTTAATTCGCTTTTTTCTTCCATTTGTTTTTTATTTCCCTCCTTTTTTATTGTTTAAGGTACCTTTACGGTTGTTTTATTTATAAATTTACTACAAATAAGTAGATTAGAATTTTAAACCGCCTTCTCTTGCAGCTTCTGCTAATTCTTTAACAACTCCGTGATATATGTATCCTCCACGGTCAAATACTACAGTTTCAATTTTCTTTTCTGCAGCTTTTTTTGCAATTAGTAGACCTAATTCTTTTGCAGCTTCTTTGTTTGCATGTTTTGTCTTAACATTTTTATCTAAAGTTGAAGCTGATACTAGAGTATTTCCAGCTACGTCATCTATGATTTGTACATATAAATTACTATTGCTTCTATATACACATAATCTTGGTCTGTCTTGTGTTCCAGATATTTTTCTTCTAACTCTTATATGTCTTCTTGTTCTTTCCATTTTTCTATCTGTTTTCTTAACCATTTTATTACTCCTTTCCAAATTTTTCAATACTATTTAGGATTATTTACCTGTTTTTCCTTCTTTACGTCTAATAACTTCATCAGCATATTTAATACCTTTACCTCTATATACTTCTGGTGGTCTTTTAGTTCTAATAACTGCTGCTGTTTGACCAACTAATTCCTTATCAATTCCTTTTACTATAATTGTATTAGGATTTGGAACATCAAAAGTAATTCCTGCTGGTGCTTCAAATATAACTGGATGTGAATATCCTAATGTTAAATTTAAATTATTTCCTTGTTTTTGTACTCTGTAACCAACTCCATTGATTTGTAGTTCTTTACTATATTCGCTAGTTACACCAATTATCATATTATTTATTAAAGTTCTTGTTAAACCATGTAAACTTCTATTTTGTGGTTCATCATTTTTTCTTATAACTTTAATTTCATTTTCGTTCATTTCTAAAGAAATATTTTTATGTATTTCTCTTTCTAATGTACCTTTAGGTCCTGTTACAGTTATTTTTTGTCCATCAATTTTAATTGTTACTTCTGATGGTACTGTAATTGGTTTATTTCCTATTCTTGACATTTTGTAGTTTTCCCTCCTTTTTTATTTTTCTACCAGATATATGCTAACACTTCTCCACCGATACCTAGTGCTCTTGCTTCTTTATCTGTTTTTAATCCTTGTGATGTAGAAATAATAGCAATTCCTAATCCATTTAATACTTTTGGTAATTCTTCTTTTGATGCATATACTCTTAATCCTGGTTTACTAATTCTTTTTAAACCATCAATTACTCTAGTTCCTTTTTCATCGTATTTTAAAGTAATTCTAATGATTCCTTGAGTATCATCTTTTATTTCCTCAAAAGATTTTATATATCCTTCTCTAAATAAAATTTCAGCAATTCCTAATTTCATATTTGAAGATGGGATATCTACTGTTTTATGTTTTGAACTATTTGCATTTCTAATTCTTGTTAACATATCTGCTATTGGATCTGTAATGTTCATTAATTACTTACCTCCTTTTTCTTAATCTTTTTATCTTTATTTTATATTTTTACAAAACTTAATTTGAATATTTTTATTACCAGCTAGCTTTTTTAACTCCAGGGATTTCTCCTTTGTGAGCTAACTCTCTAAAACAAACACGGCATATTCCATATTTTCTAATATAACTATGAGGTCTACCACATAATTTACATCTGTTATATTCTCTAGTTTTATATTTTTGTGGTCTAGCTTGTTTTATTTTCATTGATTTTTTAGCCATAGTTTTACTCCTTTCCTTTGACTAATTCATTTAATTTGAAATTAATTTTTAAAAGGCATTCCTAAAAGTTTTAATAACTCTTTAGACTCTTCATCTGTTTTAGCTGTTGTTACAAATATAATATCCATACCTCTTAATTTATCAACTTTATCATATTCAATTTCAGGGAATATTAATTGTTCTTTAATACCCATAGAGTAATTTCCTCTACCATCAAAAGAATTGTTTGAAACTCCTCTAAAATCTCTTACTCTTGGTAATGCAACATTGAATAGTTTATATGCAAAATCGTACATCTTGTCTGCTCTTAAAGTTACTTTGCAACCAATGTTTACACCTTCTCTTAATTTAAATGCAGCTATTGATTTTTTTGCTTTTGTTACAACTGGTCTTTGACCTGTAATTTGTGTTAAATCATTCATTGCATTTTCTAAAGCTTTAGGATTCTCCTTTAAATCTCCTAATCCTATATTTATAACTATTTTATCAAGTTTTGGAACTTGCATAATAGATTTATATTCAAATTTTTTCATTAACGCTGGAACTACTTCTTTTTGATATTGTTCTTTTAATTTTTCCATTAGTTATTAATCCTCCTTTCTTATTTGACTTCTTATTTTAATTTTGCTCCACATTTTTTACAAACACGAACTTTTTCTTCTTTTTCTATACTATATCCAACTCTTGTAGTCTTTCCACATTTAGGACATACTACATTTACTTTTGCACTTGGAATTGCACATTCTACTGATATAATTCCACTTTCTTCTCCTTGTTTTCTTGCTTTTACGTGTTTTTTTCTAATGTTTACGCCTTTTACAATAATTTTATCAGCTTTTGGTATTACTTCTAAAACTTCTCCTGTTTTACTTTTATCATTTCCAGATAAAACTTGAACATTATCACCTTTTTTGATTCTCATTTAGAGCCTACCTCCTTTTCTTTATTATAGAACTTCTGGAGCTAATGAAAGTATTTTCATATAGTCCTTTTCTCTTAATTCTCTTGCAACTGGTCCAAAGATACGTGTTCCTTTTGGTGTTCCGTCTTCTTTGATTATTACTGCTGCATTTTCATCAAATTTTATATATGAACCATCTGGTCTTCTTAATCCTTTTTTAGATCTAACTATAACAGCTTTTACAACTTCACCTTTTTTTACAACTCCACCTGGTGTTGCTGATTTAACAGATGCAACTATTACGTCTCCAATGTTAGATGTTTTTCTATATGAACCACCTAAACATCTTATACACATAATTTCTTTTGCTCCTGTGTTATCTGCTACTTTTAATCTTGTTTGTTGTTGTATCATTTATGGTTCCTCCTTTCAAATTCTTATTTTATATCTGCTTTTTCTACAACTTCAACAACTCTCCATCTTTTATCCTTAGAAAGTGGTCTAGTTTCCATTACTTTAACTTTGTCTCCTATTTGACAAACATTTTCTTCATCATGAGCTTTTAACTTATAAGTTCTTTTTACTGTTTTTCCATACATCTTATGACTTACACTAGTTTCTACAGCTACTACAACTGTTTTATCCATCTTGTTTGATGTAACAGTCCCAATCATAACTTTACGAAGATTTCTTTCTTCCATTTAGATTTCTCCTTTCTTTCATTCTCATGTAAATGATTTAGCTTGTTTTACATACTTATTCTCTTGATTTATGCTTTTTTATTGTCTAACATTTTTCTTTCTGTTAATACTGTATTTATTTTAGCTATATCTCTTTTTACTTCTTTTATTTTCATAGGATTATCTAATCCATGTGTAGCTAAACTAAATTTTAATTTAAATAATTCTGTTTTTAGTTCACCTAATTCTTTTTCTAAATCTGGTGAAGACATTTCTCTTATTTTATTTATCTTCATCATTTTCACCTACCTTTTCAGATTCTCTTGCTACAAATTTTGTTTTGTTAGGTAGTTTATTCATAGCAAGCCTTAAGGCTTCTCTTGCAGTTTCTTCAGGTACACCAGCTATTTCAAACATAACTCTACCTGGTTTTACAACTGCTACCCAATATTCTGGAGCACCTTTACCTTTACCCATACGAGTACCGATAGGTTTTGCAGTTATTGGTTTGTCTGGAAAGATTTTTATCCAAACTTTTCCACCTCTTTTTATATAACGAGTCATAGCAATTCTGGCAGCTTCAATTTGATTTCCTGTAACTAAAGCTCCTGTTACTGCTTGGATTCCATATTCTCCATCTGTAACTCTATTTCCTCTTGTTGCTTTTCCTCTCATTCTACCTTTTTGCATTTTTCTATGTTTTGTTCTTTTTGGCATTAATGGCATTATTTGTCTCCTCCTTCCATTTTCTTTTCAGGAAGAACTTCTCCTTTATATATCCAAACTTTTACACCGATTTTTCCGTATGTTGTATCTGCTTCTGCAAATCCATAATCAATATCAGCTCTTAAAGTTTGTAGAGGAATATTTCCTTCTTTATAGAATTCAGTTCTAGCCATGTCAGCTCCACCTAATCTTCCAGATACTGAAGTTTTTATTCCTAAAGCACCTGCTTTCATAGATTTTTGCATGCATTGTTTCATAGCTCTTCTAAATGAAATTCTTCTTTCTAATTGTCCTGCAATATTTTCTGCTACTAATTGGCTATCTAAATCTGCATTTTTAACTTCTACAATATTTAAATTAACTTCTTTTCCTATTAGTTTTGCAAGTTCTTCTTTTACACTTTCAACTCCTGCTCCACCTTTTCCAATAACTATTCCTGGTTTTGCAGTATATAAGTTTACTTTTACAGCTTTTGCTGTTCTTTCTATTTCAATTTTAGAAATTCCAGCTTGGTATAATTTTTTCTTTAAAAATTTACGGATTTTTTGGTCTTCTACTAAGTAATTCGCAAAATCTTTAGAATCTGCATACCATTTAGAATTCCAATCTTTAATGATTCCAACTCTTACACCTGTTGGATGTACTTTTTGTCCCATTTTTTATGAGTCCTCCTTTTCTTTAAATGTCAGGAAATGTATATATTCTTAATACCTTTCCTGCCTGAATTTTATTCATGTTCTCTTAAAACTATTGTGATATGACTTGTTCTTTTTCTTATTCTTACTGCTGATCCTTTTGCAGCTGGTCTAATTCTCTTTAATGTTGGCCCTTGATTTGCATAGATTTCAGCAACATATAAATTTTCATGTTTCATATCATGATTATTTTCAGCGTTTGCAATTGCTGATTTTAATAATTTTTCTATTATTTCTGATGATGCTTTTGGTGTAAATTTTACGATAGCTAAAGCTTCATCTACATCTTTTCCTCTAATTAAATCTGCTACTATTTTAACTTTTCTACTTGAAATTCTAACATATTTTAGAGTTGCTTTCGCTTCGTTTATAACTGCTTTTTCTTGCTCTTGCACTTTAAATTCCCTCCTTATACTTGGTTCTTATGGCTTTTATTTCTTAACTTTAGTAGTTTTGTCTCCTGCATGACCTTTATATGTTCTTGTAGGAGCAAATTCACCTAATTTATGACCTATCATTTCTTCTGCTATATAGATTGGAACATGTTTTCTTCCATCATGTACAGCAATTGTATGACCAACCATTTGTGGATATATTGTTGATGCTCTTGACCATGTTTTTAAAACTTCTTTATTTCCTGTTTCATTCATTGTTTCAATTCTTTTTAATAGTTTTTCTTGTACAAATGGTTTTTTCTTGCTTGATCTTGACATACTTAAATGTCCTCCTTTCTTAAGAGTTATTAATTTATTCTCTTAACGGATTTCTCCGTCCTACAAATTAGAATAAAAATCGTTCTAATTTTGTAGGAATTATTTTCTTCTCTTAACAATAAATTTGTTAGATAATTTCTTTTTATTTCTTGTTTTATATCCAAGAGCTGGTTTACCCCAAGGTGTCATTGGTCCTGCGTGTCCTACTGGAGCTCTACCTTCACCACCACCATGTGGGTGATCTACTGGGTTCATAACAGAACCTCTTACTGTTGGTCTTATACCCATATGTCTTTTTCTTCCGGCTTTACCAATTTTTACATTTTCATGATCGCTATTTCCTATTACTCCGATAGTAGCTCTACAGTTTGATAATATTAATCTCATTTCTCCTGATGGAAGTCTAACATGTGCATATTTTCCTTCTTTTGCCATTAATTGTGCACTTTGACCTGCAGCTTTAACTAATTTTCCACCTTGTTTTGGATTTAATTCAATATTATGAATTAATGTACCTACTGGAATTGAGCTAATTGGCATGCAATTACCTGGTTTAATATCAACTGCTTCTCCTGATATTACTTTGTCTCCATCTGTTAATCCTTGAGGAGCTAATATATATGCTTTTTCCCCATCTTCATATTGGATTAATGCAATATTTGCACTTCTGTTTGGATCGTATTCAATACCAATAACAGTTGCTTCCATATTGTCTTTATTTCTTTTAAAATCTACTATTCTATATTTTTGTCTATTTCCACCACCTTGGTGTCTTACTGTTATTCTACCATATGAATTTCTTCCTGCATTTTTTCTTTTCTTTGCAAGTAAAGATTTTTCAGGAGTTTTTTTAGTAACTTCTTCAAATGTAGATACAGTCATATTTCTTCTAGATGGTGTATATGGTTTAAAATGTTTCATTCCCATTTTTCATTCTCTCCTTTAAACTTTCTCATGAATTTTTTCCTGTTTCATGTACAGATATTCTTTATTTTCCGGGTTCTTTCCCGATATTATTTTTTAGCCTAAGCTCCCATAAATTCATCAATTGAATCTTTATATTTTCTAGAAACTTTTGCTTCTTTTCCACCTTTAGTTAGGTATGTTTCTTCTTGTGGATTTGTATCTATAGTTACTATAGCTTTTTTCCAATCTGAAGTTTTACCTATATGGTATCCTACTCTTTTCGTTTTTCCATTTACATTCATTGTATTTACTTTTAATACTTTTACTTCAAAAAGTTTTTCAACAGCTTTTGCTATCTCAACTTTTGTAGCTTTTTTATTTACTTTGAAAGTGTATTTACCTTCTTGTAATTGGTCATTACTTTTTTCAGTAACGATTGGCGCAATTATAATTTCTTCTGGTTTCATTATTTTGCGTACACCTCCTCTAATTTTTTAACAGTGTCAACTGGTAAAATTAGATTTGTATATTTTAATAAATCAAATACATTTATATTATTTGCTGGAATTGTTTTAACTCCTTCAATATTTCTTGCTGACATAACTACATTTTTATTGTTATCTGGTAAAATAATTAATGTTTTTCCTTCAACTTTTAATGCAGCTAAAGCATTTACCATTGATTTTGTTTTGATTTCTTTTAATTCTAATTTATCAACAACTGTTAATTCTTTTTCTAATACTTTAGAACTTAAAATTGATTTAATAGCAAGTCTTTTTTCTTTTTTATTAACTGTATATTTGTATGAACGTGGTTTTGGTCCTAAAGCAATACCACCTTTAATCCATTGTGGAGCTCTTATAGTTCCTTGTCTTGCTCTACCTGTTCCTTTTTGTCTCCATGGTTTTCTACCACCACCACGAACTTCAGCTCTTGTTTTTGTACTTTGTGTACCTTGTCTTTGATTAGCTAAATAATTTACTAATACGCTATGTACTATGGCTTCGTTTGGTTCGATACCAAATACACTTTCAGCTAATTCTACATCACTTACTTTTTTACCTTTTATATCGTATACATCTATTTTTGGCATTTCGTATTCCTCCTTCCTTTCTATTTACTAGCCTTTACAGCTGATTTTATTTTTAAGATAGCTCCTTTAGGTCCTGGAACACTACCTTTTATTAATAATACGTTTTTATCCATGTCAACTCTTACAACATCTAAGTTTTGTATTGTAACTGTAACTCTTCCCATATGTCCTGGTAATTTTTTACCTTTAAATACTCTACCTGGTGTTGAAGTTGGTCCCATTGAACCTGGTCTTCTATGATACATAGATCCATGTCCCATTGGTCCTCTGTGTTGTCCATGTCTTTTTATAACACCTTGGAAACCTTTTCCTTTTGATGTTCCTTGAACATCTATTTTATCTCCAGCTTCAAAAACATCTGCTTTAAGTTCATCTCCAACTTTGATTCCTTCTAATGAATCTAATCTGAATTCTCTTAAATGTTTTTTGTTTGCCAATTTTGCTTTTGCAAAATGTCCTTTTTCTGGTTTGTTTATATGTTTGTCTTTAATTTCGCCAAATCCTAATTGTATAGCATCATAACCATCAGTTTCTACTGTTTTTACTTGTGCTACTACACATGGTCCAGCTTCTATAACTGTTACTGGAATTACGTTTCCTTTTTCATCAAATATTTGTGTCATTCCAATTTTTCTTCCGATTATTCCTTTTTTCATTTTAAATTTTCCTCCTAACTATTGGCTGATATATTAAATTGCATTTTTAAAATGTTATACCAGCTTGGTTTTTTGTTTCTACATTTATATGCAGATTATAATTTTATTTCTATATCAACACCAGCTGGTAATTCTAATTTCATTAGACTGTCAACTGTTTTTTGTGTTGGGTAAAGAATATCGATAACTCTTTTATGTGTTCTCATTTCAAATTGTTCTCTTGAATCTTTGTATTTGTGTGGAGAACGTAAAATTGTTACTATTTCCTTTTGTGTTGGTAGTGGAATAGGACCTGATACCTTTGCTCCTGTTTTTTTAGCAGTATCTACTATCTTTTCAGCAGACTGATCTAAAACTACATGGTCATATGCTTTTAGTCTTATTCTCATTTTCTCACTTGTTGCTACTGTGTTTGCCATTGTAATTTTCCCTCCTTTTAATTTTTTTCTTTTAGATAACTATATTTAGCTATCAAAATTACCGTGGCAAGTTAAAACGCACTCTGGTGTTTTGAATATTACCTATATAAAAACCCAAAATATGCATGATAATTCTGGGATAAGTGTGTTTCCTTACCGCCTGGTCTTTGCCATGACATACTCCACCGAAGTTCCCTCCATTCTTACGGAAATGTAGAATGTAGCCACATTCAGCTTCATCGCTTAATTCATGCTTATATATTATACAACGCTTTTATCCGTATGTCAACATTTTTTTACAAGTTTGTAAAATTTAGTCTCAATATTTTATATAATATTTTTGTTATTTATTTTCCATTACAGTTCTATTACATTTTTTTATTCTTAAATATTAACTTTTTTTAATAAATATGCTATAATTAATTTATGTAACAATTACTTAAACGACATCAAAAGAGAGAAAAGGAGACAAATTTATGAAAAAAGAACAACTTTGCGAAATAAAAGAACTAATAAAACAGTTCAAAGAACTTTGGGATAAGTCTTTCAAAACCAAAGTATATGACAGTTTAAAATTGGAAGCTTTAGCATTTAAAATAGTAGAGTATGCAAATGCACCAAATTTTGATGCTTCTTTTTTTACACAGGAAGAAAATAATTATATCTTATATGCAAAAATAGAAGTATCGACCCACTCAAAAACAAAAGTAATTGTTAAAAACTAAAATTAGTTTTAGTAAAAAAAGGAGCATTATTTGCTCCTTTTAATCTTTTCTATTGATTATTTCATCTATTGATGTTTCCCTCATTTGCTTAATTAACTTGCAACTATTATCTAATTTAGCTTGTTCTTTTTCATTTAAATCAATATCTAATAATTCTCTTACTCCACCTTTGTTTATAACAGCTGGAACTCCTATATAAATATCATCTTGCCCATATTCACCATCTTTTAAATATGTTGATACTGTTAAAATAGAATTCTCATTATCTAATATTGCTCTTACTAATCTATTTAGTGACATTCCTATTCCATAATATGTTGCTTTTTTCTTTTCAATAATTTCATAAGCTGCATTTACAACTTCCTTATGAATTCGTTCTAAATCTTCTATTGGATAATTCCCATCTTTCATTATATCCTTTATTCTTTTACATCCAACATAAGAATGATCCCATGGAACAAAAGAAGAATCACCATGTTCTCCCATAATGTATGCATGAATATTTTTACTAGATACTTTTAAATAATCTGCTAATAGATAGCGAAGTCTAGCAGTATCTAATACCGTTCCTGAGCCAATTACTTTGTTTTTTGGAAGTCCTGATACTTTAGATACAACATATGTCATCAAATCTACTGGATTACTTGCAACAACTATTATTCCATTAAAACCACTACTCATTATATCTTTTGTTATTTGTTTTATAATCTTTGTATTAGTTTGTGCCAATTCCAATCTAGTTTGTCCTGGTTTTTGCGCAATTCCAGCAGTAATAACTACAACTTCAGCATCCTTACATTCATTATAATCTCCGGCTCTTATTACCATCTTTTGTGGAGCAAATGGTAATCCATGAGATAAATCCATTTCTTCACCAATTGTTTTTTCTTTATCAATATCAATTAAGATTAATTCATTAACTCCCCCTCTATTTAACATAGAATAAGCCATGCTCATTCCGACAAATCCAGTTCCTACTAGAACTACTTTTCCATCTTTCATTTTTCCACTCCTATCTATTACTTTTATTTTTATACAATAAATATTATATCACTTTTTGTATCTTTTTAAATATTTTTTTATATTTATTTTACTTTTTTTGTAAACTATGTTATAATCTAAAAAACAAATCAAAGTAAGGAGTGCTATTTATGAGTTCGAATTCTAATAAAGCTACTACTTTGGCAGAAAATAAGGTATTAATATTATATATCTTAAATTTAATTAATGATGATATCAGCGAAGATAATTTGTTTGAAATAATCACTTCAATTAATGATATTAATTATTTTTACTTTAAACAGGTTTTAACTGATTTAATTGATTCAAAGTTAGTAGGTAGCTATACTAAAGAAAAAGAACCAGTAATAAAAATTACTTCTGAAGGAATAAATGCATATATTCTTACAAAAGATGTACTACCAGGTATTATGAAATTAAAAGCAGACAACATTTTCAAAAAAGAATTTAATTCAATAAAAGAGAATTCTTCTATAATTTCAGAATTTACACCGAAAAATGAAAATGATTATATAATAAAATGTAAAATTGTAGAAAACAATGAAACTGTATTTGAAGTAAAGACTTGTGCTGGTTCTAGACAAAGAGCAAAAAGAATTGTTGACAATTGGAATAAAAATGCAAACTTAATTTATCCAGAAATATTGAATTTATTATTAAAAAACTAATAAAAGTGTAGATTTTATCCACACTTTTTTAGTTATCTTATTATACAAATAACTGTAAATATTATTACTTTTATCATAATGTTTAAAAAGAAATTATAATTAACACATTTAATTCCTATATTATTTATTTTATCAAATTCTTCAACCATTTCAGTAATTTCATCTCTTGTTGAAATTTTTTGTTCTTCCATATATTCTTTAGCTAAATATTTTGCTTTAAGCATAGCATCATTTTCCAAATAAATTCTAACCATATAATAGCATATACTCAGTAATAGCAATATCGCTAAAAACATCATTTTTAACGGAAGCATTTTTAAAAGTCCTAACACGCAAATTATTATAAAATACATTAAATATATGTTTGAAAAAGCAAAGTTAAATAATAGTATTTTTCTATCTTGAATTGAATGTAAACATTCATGTGCTATTGTTTGAATCCTTGTATAAGACTTACTAATATTAGCTATAGATATCTTATTTGTAATTGCAATATATAGACTTGCTTCTGTGTCTTTGTTTTCTTCTATTTTCACACTTTCATTATTCAATTTCTTTAGTATATATTTACAAATTTCAATATTGCTTGGATATTTTTTTGCTATATTATCTAATTTTTCATTTTTTCCTAAACTCTTCATTTTATTCCTGTTATAATCAAATAAAATTCCCAAAGTAATAATTAATAATATACTAATAATTAATATAATTACAAATTCCATTTTTTCTATCCTCTGTAAATTTATTGCATAACATCTCTGATTGACTCACCTATGATTTTGTTTACATCTGCTATCATAATGTTAAATTTTGTCTCAGCTTCAAAAAATCTTTTAGCTTCTTCATTTTCTATTAAATTAGAATATAATTCTTGAACTTTCTTATATTTTTCTTCATCATTTTTTCCAGTCTGCATCATTTCTATTTGTACTTCATATCTTGTCTTTTCAAATTCTGCCATTTTATCTTTTAACTCTTTATTTAAATTTAAAGCTTCTTTTGCCATTTTATAATTGACATATTCTTCAGACTGTTTTATTTCTTGTGCTAGTCTATTTGCTGTATCATAAACATTCATTATTTTTACCTCTTTTATTTTTTATTTATATTAGTAGAAGTGTTATCAACACTATTACCTGTATTTGTATTGTCTGTTGTGCTAGGTTTTTCTAATATTACATTACTATTTATTGGACAAATATTTACAAATGTATTTCCATCATTTATTTCAATTTTATTTCCTTCTAAATCTTGATATATTGTCTTTTCATTTCTTGAATTTTTTATACATTTTATTTTAATTGCTTTTCCATTAGTTATATAATATCCATCAAATGTTCCTATATTTTTTAAACCTTGTCTTCCCTTATTTTCCGTATCTGATAAAGTATAATTATCACAGAAAGTTATTATTATATTTTTAGTTGTAACTATTTCTCCAGTTTCTAAATCTTTTTGTGCTTTTTTTCTTGCATATCTTTCATATACTTTACTTTCCTCATTATATACATATTTTACTGTCTGAAGATTAGAATGTGGTATTGTAACACTAATTGCATCTTCACCATTTTCTAAATTCACTTCTTTTTTTACATAATTTAATACGCTATCTTCATTTGAAGTTGTCTTATATTTTTTACTTTTAGCTGATTTTAATAATTTTTCTGTACTTGTTAAAGCATTATGTGGTGCTGCTTTGTCTTTTGTTCTCCAGAAAGTTGTTCCATCTTCTGCAATACCATTTATATCATTTATACTAAACTTCTTTATATCACTTTCTGCTTGTGGGCTTTGACCAAAGTGCACATATATCGCATCATTTTCCATAGCATAATCTATAAAATAGTGTCTTGCACTTCTAACAGGGCCAATTTTTTCTACATTTACTCCTTTGAATAGAGCCATTAATCGTGTTTCTCCACCTTCTGCTATAATTTCATAAACCATATATGCATTTTTCAAACCTGCTTGTGGCCAAGCATCACTATGATTATCTATCATTACTGCAAATGGTCTATCATTTCCCTTAAAAATTTGTATTTCTTTATCTTCAACATTTGCTGTTAACACATTATTTTCTTCTGAAGTTTCTTCAGTGTTTTCTTTGTCTTTCATAATTTTATAAGCTAATACTCCTCCTGCAGCTATTATTAATATTACTAATACTATAATTAATATCTTTACACCACTTTTTTTCATACCTTCTCCTTCTTTACTTTATCTTTCTATTTTTAAAGTATTTAATATTTTTTCTTCCTTTGGCCTCATTTTAACTTTGTCCTCTTCTTTTATATGATCATAACCCATTAAATGATAAAATCCGTGTACTATCATATAACTTAATTCTCTTCTAAAACTATGACCATATTCTTGTGCCTGTTCTTCAACTTTTTTTATTGATATTACGATATCACCCAACATATCTTCATATGTATAATCTTTTTTTATCATTTTCTGTTTTAATTCTTCTTGTGTAAACATTGGGAATGATAATACATCTGTTGCATAATCTATATTTCTATATTTTTTATTTATTTCTCTTATATTTTCTGGATTTGTTAATGTAATTGTAATATACAATTTTGCATTTTCTAATCCTTCTTCTTTAAAACATTCATCTAATACCGTTTTTACTATTTCTTCATATTCTTCTTTTTTTTCAATATCTTTATAAATTATTTCATACATTTTCGGCTACTTCCTTAATTTTTATATATTTGCCTTCTGATTTATAAGAATTTCTAAGTTCTTTCATCGCACCATAATCTACTAATTTTCTCTTATAATATTTTAATAATTTACTATAGTCTGTTTTTCCTGTATCCAAATTTTTAATATCGTTTTTAATAAATAGTATTTCTTTTTGTTTTATATATTCAACAAAATCTGACTCTTTTAACTTAGAAATTTCTTTATATTTCTCCCAGAATTTTTTATATTCTTCTCTTTGTTTTGGAGTTTCCCAATATACTTTTGTAGATAATAATTTTATATTATAATCTTCAATTAAATTAATTAACATTGAATATGCTTTTTCTCTTTTAGTTGCAATTTTTGTATCTTGCACTAAAGTTCTAGCATCTTTTAACAATTTTTCATAACATTGTTCTGCTACAATTAATGGTAAACTATGTGTAAATAATTTTCTGCTAATTCCTAATAAAATCATATTTTTTTCAATATTATCTTTTGTATCCAATTTTCCAACTGTATATGTTTCATATTTTTCATATTCAGATATAATATCTTTTAAATTTTCATCATAATTAAGTTCTATTTTTAATGATAATATATTTTCTATATATTCTTCTAATGTGTGGAAAATTTTAATATAAATCCATTCTTTTGTAGAGTCATAAACATTTGTTGTATCTGCTACTTTTATAGAATAATTTTTTAATATTGACTTATATAAAGAATCCATTTTTGTTATGTAGAAACTTTGATACTTAGCCTTTAACTTGTCTTTTGTACCTACCTTTATCCCTTCATAGTCAAGTTCTATTAGATATTTTTGTTTTCTATATTTGTATTCTATATATTCACTTTCTTTTAGACTTGTTACTTCATAGTATTTTGACATAGCATTTTTTTCAAATTCAGATGCAATTCCATTTTTAACTTTTTTATAAATTGAATCCATTACATATTTATCCAAAGAGTCTAAATATGCTTCATATGCTGCATCATACTTTTTTTCTAGTGATTCTTTTTCATAATTGTTATCTTCATTATAATTTTCAAATGCTTTTATAACTGCATTTCTTTTCATAGAGATTAACATTCCATTAATTCCAATTTTTGTAGGTGTTAGCATTTTTGTTAGCGCATTTGTTATTTTATTAAAAAATGTAGTATTAGCTCCAGTAATTCTAAGGCTTCTTTCTTCCATTTATATCATCCCTTCAAAATACAATTTTTTCATTAGTCCCTATGTTTTCTAGAACTTCATATGTAACATAAACATTAACTCCATCCTCATCTTCATATGTGTTAATATTTTTATTTACAATTTTATCTTTATTTTCAATTTCTTTATCCAGTTCTTCTTGTAACTCTTCTATCCCTATATTTTTCGCTTGTTCTAAATCATAACTTTTTTGTGTATTTTCTAGTTCTTTATTTGTTGTTTTTAATATTGAAATTGGCAAATAAAAGTCCGAAAACAGCTTAAATTTATTTTCCGTTTCTATTGTATCATAAATTTGAAATTTTGAAACCCTTTTTGAAAAATTTATTTTAAAATTATTAATTTTCAAGCCATACTTCTTCTCCACATTTCCTGTTTCTTGTGTTTGCGTAGTATTGTAGTAAATTTTCTTATTTTTGGTATACCATACTTTAGCTTCTATTTCTCCTTTTGCATGTACATATCTAATTCCTGTAAATTTTCCTTCCATCCAACCATTAATTAATACATCATTTACTTTAACAGTATCACCTACTTTAACATTTGCAGTCCCTGTCTGACTATTTATTTTTGTAATTACTCCTTCTTTATTTGATATAATATTGCAAAATTCATTTTCATTTATTATGTCCGGTTTTGCATCTGCTTTTACTAGTTTTACAATTGCATTTGTTCCTTTAAGCTCTATCCCTACCCAAGCAACATCTTTTCTTTCTAATCTTATTTTATTAATAATTTCCTTTGTATTTACTTTTGCCTTTGGAATTCCTGTTTTTAATCCAGCATTTTCTATATCATAAGATATATTTTCTAAAACCTGGTTGTTTTCTTCAACAATATCCACATTCCATACAAAATTTGAGGATAATCCAATTAATATAATTAAAATTAATAAAAGAACTATAAATATTTTTCTCTTTTTATATTTATGTAATAAAAATGGTAAACCTTTTTTATTTTCAATTTTTACTTTACATTTAGTTTTTCTGGCAATTTTACAGATTTTTTTAAATTCACTTGTTCTTATATTTAATGTAAGTTTAATATTTTTATTTCTCTTTAAATTCCATATTGTTATTTTGTCATTTTTACAAATATTAATAAATCTTTCTATATAATATCCTTCTATTGATATTTTTAAATATCCTAATATATAACTTAACCAAATTTTTATAAACATTCTTATCTCCTTTAATTTTCTTCTACAGTTCTTTCAATGTCCAAACTCTCAATTTTTCCCTTTACCTTAATATCATCGTCTGTCATATTTTCCAAATTTAGTCCATATCCATTTATATTTATTACACCAATATATGTGCTTATTCTTACAAAAAACTCTTCATATTCTAATATACCTTTAAAATTTTCAATTATTATCTCGTCAAATCCAGTAATTATAATTTTAGGTACATTTGAGCAAACTTCTTTCGGCAGTTCTAACATTTTATCAATTCTATTATAATTATTTTTCTTCATATTCTTTATCCTTTCAGATTATTTTTCAAATTCATCTAAAGATTTAAATTCATAACCCATATTTTTTGATTCTTTAATAATACTATCTAATAAATTTGTATTGGTTTTTGAATTTCCATGTAAAAGCATTATTTCTCCATTGTGCAAATTTTCTAATATTTTTTTCTTTGCATTTTGTTCATCAGGTTGTTTATTTTCATTCCAATCTTCATATGCAAATGACCACATAACTGTTTTATATCCTAATGATTTTGTAACTTGAAGTGTTTTTTGGCTATATTCACCTTTTGGTGGTCTTATATATTTCATCTCATAATTAAATTTCTCATATATTGTCTGATGCAATTCCATTATTTCTTTTCTTATTTGTTCTTCTGTTAAATCTGGCATACTTTTATGGTTTACTGTATGTATTTATGATACCTTAAGTCCAGTATGTATAGTTTTATAACCAATACTTAACAGTATTAGTGCTTTTTAAACTGGTTTAGAAAATTTAAATTTAATATACAAATTTCTGTTATTGTCAAATTCTATTTTCTCAATAAACCTTTCATATATTTGTTTATTTATATTTTTTAACTCCAAAGTATTTTTCATACAATAAATTAATTTATTGTTATTTACCTCTTGTGCTTTTTTATTCATTCTATCTATTTCCAAATTAATTTCTTTATTTTCCTCTAATATTTTCTTTCTTTCTTTTATTTTCTTTTTATAAATCATTTCAAAATCTTCTATTTGAATGGTCTTACTTACCTTATCTTTATATATTTCTTCTAACATCAATTCAATCGAATTTAAATATCTATTGTTTCTTTCTATCTTTTTATTTAATTTTTCTTTTTTGCTTTCATCTTTTGATTTTGATTGCTTATATATTTTTTTAAGTTCCTCTTCTGAAATATTAATTTTTATTAATTCTTCTTTTATCTTTTCTTTTACCTTTTCTTCTATATATATAGTTCTTAATTGTCTACAATTACAATCATTTTTATTCGAATTTTTATTTGAGCAAATAAAGTACTCTATCTTCCACTCTTTACCTGATTTTCTTTTTTCACTCCTACATCTTAAAGTCGCTACTCCTCCACATTCCCTACAAAAGATTAACCCCTTTAGTGGATGATCATATTTTCTAATTCTTGATACATGCTTATTTTTAATTTTTTCTTGTGCTTTATTCCATGTTTCTAAATCTATTATTGGCTCATGCATATTTTCTACTATAATATAATCTTCTGGTTTATTTGTTTTTACTTTATCAATTTTATGACTTATTTTTTGTGTCTTTCTTCCAACAACATTTCCTATATACACTTCATTTTTTAATATTTTTCCAATTTGTGTTCTGAGCCATATATACTTCCCATCTTTATTCTTACTTTTCCTTTTCATAAATGTTGGTATTTCTAAATATATACTTGGAGCAATTATTTCTCTTTTATTTAATTGATCAGCAATTTTATTTGGAGACATACCTTTATTTACATACATATCAAATATATCTTTGACAATTTCCGAAGCATATTCATCAATAATTAAATGATTTTTTATGATTTTATCCTTTTTATATCCATATGGAGCAATTCCTCCTTGAAATTCTCCTTTTTCTATCTTTCTTTGTTTTACACTTTTAATTTTGTTTGAAATATCCTGAGCATAATAATCATTAAAACTTAATTTAAATGTTAAAAACTGAAGTCCATCCATCTTTAATGTGTCCACATTATCTCCAATTGCAATATATCTTATCGACTTTGTAGGAAAATATCTTTCAAGATAATAACCTGTATCAATATGATCTCTACCAAATCTTGATAAATCTTTGGTTATAATACAATCAATTCTTTCTTTTTCTATATCTTCCAACATTTTCTCAAAACCAGGTCTGTTAAAATTCGTACCAGTGTAACCATCATCTACATATTCTTTGGCTACTTCTAAATCTTCATGTTCTGAAATAAAAGTATCTATAATATCTCTTTGATTTTCAATACTTTCACTTTCTCTGTCATCTCCATCTTCTCGTGATAATCTCATGTATTTTGCAACCTTATATTTTTCTCTAATCATTAAGTTCAACCTTCTTTTTACTAATCTAATTCATTGATAAAAATATTTCTTAGCACTTCCTCAAGTATATCTTTTAAATTTTCTTCTCCATATGATATATAAACATTTTTTATTGGATTTTCCATTAGCTTTCCTCCATTCTTTTTAATACTATGAGTCAAGCCAAAAAAAAATAACTTAGGAATTTAATCCTAAGCTATTTTTTTATTTCTTCTAAATTGCTCCACATTTTTTTAATAATTTCTCAATTTCTGTATCTTTTATTTTCTTTAAGCCTTCTTTTAGTGCTATTCTTTGTTTTAATGGTAAATCCATTTCTGTAAGTTTTTTACCATCATTTAATTTTACTGTTGCACTAATTAAATCTCTTACATCATATACACTACCCCAAACTTCAGGTACCCCACGGTCTATATTACATAATGTATATACTGCTTCCATTGCTGTACGAATTGAATATTCTGTTGTAAATACTGTATCTCTTGGAGTTTCAGCATATTGTCCCATAAATGCTAAGTTTACAGATCCATTTGGAACAACTAAAGGTCTATCTCCGTATTTTCTTGGTTCAAAGAATGATGTTACATATGGCATCATACAAGGTGTTGTATTACATTCATTTTTTGCTAATTCCATTATTTTATCTTTTGGAATACCTATATGATATAACCATTCTGCTGCAAGTTCTATTCCTGTGCATTGATACATTGGTTTGTCAATGAAGTCACCTTTATCTTCCCAACAATTTAATCCATAAATCCAAATTAGACAGTCATTCTTAGATTGTTCTCTAAATTGTCCTTGACGGTTTATTGTCCAACTTATTAACCAAGAAGAATCTTTACAAGTTACAATTCCTCCTGTTACAACTTTACCTGAAAGTGGATCACGATGACATATTTTTTTGATTGCTTCTAATATTTCTTTGTTAGATGTTTGAACTGTCCATGATTCCCAACTTGTTTCTTTTATATCTTTAAAGAATTTATCTGGATTTCCAAAAGCTTTATCTTGTTTTGCCATGTTTTTCCATAATTCAATTGAAGGTCCTTCACCATTTTTTATTTTCAATTCTGGTGCATGTGTTTGATCTCCATATGCTGAATTGTCTCCTTGGCAACCATTTGTAACGAATACTAAATCATCTTCTGTTAAATCTATTTTTTTATCTTCTCCTCCTTGAGTATAATAAATAACTTTTGCTACTTTTCTTTCATCATTACAATTACATTCTATATTTTTAACTGTAGTATCATATTCGACTTTTACACCTCTTTCTTCCAAATATTTAACCATTGGAAGAATCATTGATTCATATTGATTATATCTTGTAAATCTTAATGCACTTAAATCTGGTAGTCCATCAATATGATGTATATATCTTTGTAAGTATAATTTCATTTCTAATGCACTATGCCATTTTTCAAATGCAAACATAGTTTGCCAATAAATCCAAAAATTAGTTTTATAAAAATCCTCGTCAAAAATATCATCAATTGTTTTATCTCCTAATTCTTCATCTGTTGACATGAATAATTTTAACAATTGCTCTGTTGCTTTTGGATTCATTCCATATTTTTTATCTGTATGAGCATCTTGACCTTGTTTTTCTGTTACACGACATAAAGAATAATTTGGATCTTCTTTATTTAATTTATAATATTCTGAAAAAATTGTCTCTCCTGGATTGTCTATTGATGGAATAGAACGGAATAAATCCCACATACATTCAAAATGGTTATCCATTTCACGACCACCACGCATGATATATCCTCTATTTTTATCAAATATTCCATCACAAGAACCTCCTGGTAATGGTAAATGCTCAAATAATGTTATATTTTCTCCTGGCATTTGAGCATCACGAACTAGAAAACAAGCTGCTGATAGCCCAGCAAGTCCAGTTCCAACAATATAAGCCTTCTTTCTTTCAATTCCTTCTGGCTTTTCTGCTTTTGCAAAAGCCTCATAATTTCCACTTGAATAATACATAATTTTTACCTCCTATAATTATTACAATATAATTGTTACCATTCGATATTATTTTTTTCAATAAACAAAAAAAGCCATATGATAATTTTTTTATCATATAGCCAAAATTGATGTAATATCATTTTTTATTTATCTTCTTTATTAAATTGATCTAATGCCTCTACTATATTGCCATGAACTAATATTGATAATTTCTTTATTATTCTTTTTGGATCTTCTTTCATGTCATCTCCTATCCAATCTAGCATTAATCCTACAAAAGCATTTTTATAAAAATTAGCAATAAATTCTTTATCTTCTTCTCTTACTTCTATATCTTTCGATTTTTCATTAATAACGCTCATCATCAAGTTATAAGTTAATTCATTTAAGAATTTTTCTATATGTTCTCTACTAACATTTTTATACACATTCATAATAAATGGTTTATTTTCTAAGACTGCTTCAAAAATTTGGTAGCACCCTTCTTGCCATGTATCATATGTCTTTTTCCCTTTGATTGCCTTTTTTGCATCTTCTAAACAAGACCATTCAATTAAATCATAGATATCATGAAAATGATAATAAAACGTCATTCTATTTATTCCACAGTCATTTGTTAAATCTTCTACTGTAATTTTATTTACTTTCTTTTTTAAAAGCATTTTTTTTAATGAATTTTCCAAAGCATTTTTTGTTAAATTTGACAAATTAAATCATCTCCATATCTATGTATTATAATTTTTCCAGTAAGAATTATAACATATAAAATAAAAATTATACAAGATTTTTATTTTAAATTTTTACTTCAATTTCATAATTCACACTATACATTTCTCTACATATAATATATATTTATTTAAATGTAGAATTTTTTAGTGATCGGTTACATTAAGGATATTGGAAATTGATTTCCTACAATATGACCTTCTTCTATCATTTGTTTTACTAGATCAGGTTGTGTATTTAAATAATGTGCTGTTATAAAAAAGGTAGCATTTACTTGGTTTTCCTTCAATGTTGCTAATATCTTCTCTGTATATCCTGCCTCATATCCTTCATCAAATGTTAAATATACATATTTCTTATCCTTGTTACCTAATGCTATTCCTTCTCCCTGTGTTAATAGTTCTAAATTCTTTTTACCTAAATCAGGTTGTTCATGATTATCATTTCTTTTTATTCCCCATCCTATTTTTTGATTACTTAATGTTTGTGCATTTGTTTGTTTTGTATTATCTTTTGTTTTGTTTTCTGATATCACACTTAAAGAAAATATTGATATTAGCAAAACTAATATTATTATTCTTTTTGTTCTTTTTTTCATTAAAAATCAGCTCCTGTTCTTTTCTTAATTTTATGAATTTATTGTTAAATTATTACTTTTTGCAATTAAAGGTTTGACATGTTCTCTTTTTATTAAATATTGTGTTTTTCTTATTGCTTTTATAGTATCAATATTTCTGGTTCTTTAGCTAACTAAAACTATTACCTTTATCATTTGGATAATTTTGTAAATTTCTATTGACAATATACATATTTTGGATTATATTGTTATTATTACTGGAAAATTAAGGTAATGGCCTTATTGTTGTCAAACCTTGTTTTCTTGTTTTTTGTACCAGTTAATAAAAGAAGGGATAATTATATGTTAAATTTTGCTATATGTGATGATAATATAAATATTTTAGATAAATTAGAAAAGATGCTTGAAAATATTTTTACTAAAAACAATTTTGATGCAACTGTATCTTTTAAATCTGATAACACTAAAGATATGTTAGATTATGTGAGTAATAATAAACTTGATGTTATTATGTTAGATATCAATTTAAAATCAAACAAGAGTGGTTTGGAACTTGCAGAAGCTATAAGGAAAATTAATAAAAATTCATATATAATTTTCACTACTGGACATTTAGAATATGCTATGGTTGCATATAAGTTTAAAACTTTTGATTATTTAGCAAAACCCTTAACATATGATAGATTAGAAGAAACTGTAAAAAGATTATTTGAAGATGTAAATGGCTCACCCAAAAAATATATTAAAATTGATAATAAAAATACAATTATTGATGAGTCTGAAGTTCAATATATTAAAAGAGATGGAATGAAACTTGTCTTTCATACACCTACTCGTGATTATGATACATATAGCTCTTTTAATAAATTTCAAGACAAGTTACCAACAAATTACAAAAGATGTCATAAATCTTGTATAGCAAATATATCTCAAATTAAGGATGTTGAACCTGTTTCTGGAACAATAACTTTTAAAGATAACAGCACTTGTGAAATTGGTCCGAAATATAAAGTAGATTTAATGGAGGTTTTAAAAGATTATGGAAATTTTGAATAATATATGGATGGCTGTTAGTACTCCGAATGAAAGTTTAATAAATATAATTGCTATACCTGCAGTTATTATTGAAAACTTTTTAATAATGTCTTTGTTTATTTCTATCTTACATATTTCTGCTAATAGATATAAGAAAATAGCTTATGTGCTAACTTTATCAGCTATAGGTATTTTCACTATGTATTTCATACCTAATCCATTTAATATATTTATAAATTATTTCGCATCTGTAGCTATTGCATACTTTGTATTTAAGAATTCTCTTTTAAAAACTACCATATCAGCTATTATAGCTTTAACTATATTTAATCTAATTGGCATATTAATATTGAACCCTTATTTAACAATATTTCATATAGAAACATCTACATTAAATACTATATTTATTTACAGACTATTATATATTTCTATAATGTATCTCTTTACAGGTTTAATAATCTTTTTTATAAACAATATCAATTTAAAAATAGAATCACCTGAAAATATTGATCGCAAAAATAAATTAATAATATTTTCTAATTTGTTTTTTGGTATACTAGCAATCATTATTCAATCTATAACATTATTTTATTATGTAGATACATTACCAAATATAATTACATTTTTAAGTTTCATTTCTTTATTAGCATATTTCGCAATAAGTATCTATAGTTTAACAAGAGTATTCAAATTGATTTTAACAACAAGAAAGTTAGAAAGTGCTGAAGCGTATAACAACACATTACGTATTTTGCATGATAATGTTAGAGGATTTAAACATGATTTTGATAATATAGTTACTACAATTGGTGGTTATATTAAAACTAATGATATGGAAGGATTAAAAAATTATTATTCTCAACTAGAAGATGATTGTCAAAGAGTCAATAATTTATATATCTTAAATCCTGATATTGTAAATAATGATGGTATTTATAATTTATTAACTAAGAAATATTATGAAGCTGAAAGAGAAGATATAAAAGTAAACATTACGTTCCTACTAGATTTAAGCACATTACATATGAAAATTTATGAATTTGCAAGAATTTTAGGTATTTTATTAGATAATGCTATTGAAGCAAGTTCAGAAAGTACAGAAAAAATAATAAATTTGAGTTTTAAAGATGACTTTAGGAACTCAAGACAATTAATAACAATAGAAAATACTTATTCTAATAAAGATGTTAACACTGATATAATTTTTGAAAAAGGTGTTTCTGGAAAGGATGACCATACTGGACTTGGTCTATGGGAAGTTCGTAAATTAATAAAAAAGAACAATAATATTAATTTGTTCACAACAAAAGACGATAAATTCTTTAAACAGCAATTGGAAATTTACTATTAAAATTCTATGAAAAAGAGGACATACCAAAATGGATGTCCTCTTTTTAGGATTGTATGTAATATAACATTTAAGTTATATCATTGGTAAAAATATTTACTTCGAACTATTTTTACCAATGCTTATTTAGTACATTTTATTTTTCTTCTTTTATCATGCTTGCTGGCATCTTAGGTTGATGAAATATTGCATACATGAAGCATGCTGTATTAGTCGCTTTTGCATATTTTTCTGCTGTTTTTGCTAAGAATTTTAACATTAAAATCCCCTCCTTAGTAAATTTATATAATATAAAATATACCGGTACATATTTTTATATTAATCCAATTCTGATGAAGTATTACTATATACTTCGTAACCATATTTATTATTAGTTAGTCTATAAACTGATTTAGTAATTGTAATTGTTTGAAATAAATTAGCTAATATTAGTATATTTGAAATCACATTACTTTTTACAATTAAAGATACTATTAATCCTAATGTGAAAGTAATATAAGATATAATTTGTTTTTTTCTTCTAACCTTTTCATCTAATATAGGTATATTCTCTGTATCTGCTGGAGCATACAGCTTTATCATTATTATTCCAAATACCCATGTAAATGCTACTAACGTATATTTCATTATACTTGTTAAAATAAAATATTGAGATATATATGGTATAAAACAATAAAAGGCTGTTGTAACTATTATGCATCCCAAATGTGTTTTTAAATGAACTCCACCAGAAGCACCTTTATATGGAAATAATGCTAAAAAAGTAAATAGTGCCAAGTCGAAAACTCCCAAAAAATAAGCAACTGCTAACATTATAAACACCTTAGGGACTTCTCCAACTAAATTTTGTAATCCAAAATTTATAACTTCTGCCCTATCATCATCTATATCTGGCATTTCTTTTCTTATTCTATTAGTTAAAAAGGTACAAATTTTTTCTATCATTTCTACACCTCTTTTATTGATTAATAAGATTTTAACATTATTTTTCTAAATTCTTACTTTTATTTTGTGAAAGTGGTTTTTTAGTTTATGAAAGTTATTATTGTTTTTTTTATGAAACTTTTTTAGGTTTTATAAATCTTATTTGATTTTTATGTCAAGTTGTGTTATAATCAATATATCATCAATAGAAAAAGGAGGACATATAATGCAACCACCGTATGACTTAAAAACAACAAAGGAATTTATTTCCGAAAATGGAATTACAGCAACACTGATGCTCTTGTCAGACCCTTCATTTCCTCAAAGAAATAAAGATACTCTGTCAAAGGAACATATCATTGTTGGTGATTTTCCAAATGTAACGTTAATCTGTTCACTTGCATGATCCTCTAAAAAACTGTAATAGTTTTTTAAGCTTCCCTATTTTCGTTAAGTAGGGAAGCTTTTTTATATTCAATACAAAAAACGAGATATTCATTTATGAAATATCTCGTTTTTTATTTTTATAAAGTTTGGTAGCGAAGATGTGAAATGATTTTAGCATTTTTTAAATTTTCTGTTTTTTGTTTTTTCTTGATTTTTGGCCACTTTCAGTTCCAATCATTTCTAGCAATTTCTATATTATTCTAAACTGAGTGGCTAAAAAGTGGCTAAAAATTCTGTCTTATTTCATCTATTTTTTAAAAATTCTCTTATTTCCATTTCATAATTATCTATTTTAAAATTATTACAGATTTTTTTTAAAAGTTCTATAAATTTTTTATTTATGTTATTATTTCTAACTGGCATTTTTTCTTCTTTATTCATTACTACATTTCTCCTTTTATTTTATTGAAGCTTCTAATTAGAGAATATATTAATCCTTGTCCACTATGGTGGATATTTTATGAAAGTGCCTTTTTCTTATACAATAAAATAATACCTTTTACGGTATTATTTTATATAATTCTTCTATTTTTATATTTAATTTTTGTGCTATTCTTACAGCCATGCTTAAACTAGGTTCTTTTTCATTTTTTTCTATATAATTTAAATGTGAACTTGATATTCCTGTCATTTTTGACAGCTGATCTAAACTATATCCGTTTTTTAGTTCTTATTTCTTTTAATAATACTACTATTTTCATATTTTCCACCCTATTTTAGTATGCCCTTATTTTTATATAACATACTTTTTATCCACTATGGTGGAAAAGTGCCATTTTCTTTTACGAAACTAAAAAACACCTCTAGCTTATTATTGCTAGAAGTGTTTCCAATTATTCACTTTTGTTTGCTAATTTTATTATTCTTTTAAAACTTCTTGTTCTTAATATTCCCTTTAAACTTTCTGACGATAATATCAAGTAATACTTTAACAGTCTATTATATTCCTTCTCATCTTTTACATTTAATATTTTTATCATTTGTAGAGATTCTTTGTATGCTTTTTCCATAATATCATCTCCTTTATGATATTATAACATTTTATGTTAAATTCTCGTGTTGAAATTTGTCGAAGAATTAACATTTTTTATAAAAATACAACATTATTACATTTCTTACTTTTCTTTAAAATCAAGCCCAAAACCGACCTTTTAAAATCGATTTTAAGCTGTTTTTATTTTCAAATCAACAAGTTATATGCCTTGATTTTACTGCATTTGGGCACAAAAAAAGAGGTAGACTAGAAATTAATCTAATCTACCTCTTATATTATAATTTAGTACAATAATTTAATGAAATCCACCCACTTGGAGTTAATCCAAATCCATTTTGAACTCTAATTACTGTTGTTACTACTCCTCGTTTTAATCCATTAGTATATTGATTTCCTAGTTTCTTATTCTGATATCTTGCATTTGCTGTTAATTGTTTATATCCTTTTATTTTATATTTTGTACCAGGACCTGTACGAACATTTAATATACTAGCATTTACTTTGTATGTTCCAGTCCTGTATCCTGTTACTTTTGTTGTAGATGATGATAACTTTATAGTATAAGCTAACTTAATCCATCCACCTTTATCAGTTTTTCCCCATCCATTGCTTTCTGCTAATATAGTTGCTACTTGATTCTTAGAATAACCACCTATTCTTTTATAACTCGTGTTTGCCCCTGCTCTTATATTTAATCCATTATTAGCAATTATTCTTACTTTATAATCCACATTTGATACACTACTTATTGGTTTAACATATACAATATTTGAATCGTTTTCTTTTATATCTGTTCTATCATTTTTAAAACAGAAAAACTTTTTATAATTAGCATAATTTCTGAAATTATCTATACTTACATATACAGTATTTCCTTTAACTTCTGCTTTTCCTCTACGACTAGCAACATCAAATTTTCCGTTGTATAAGTAAGGGTCATATACTTTTATATAATCTCCTTCGATTCCAGTTAATACTATAAAATGTCCACCATATGTAAATAATCCTTGATTGCAACTTACTATTATGTAATGATTATCTTTTAATTTTGCTACTGCATCATCTAGTCTATAACATTCACTATATCCTATATTAAATACATCTGCTGTCCATTTAAATGCGCTCCAGTATGTTCCTTGGTTTGCACTCCTATATCCATATTGTGTATATAGACTTGCCATAGTGTCAGGTGTTATTGTTCCTTTTATGCTTGATACTACCATAGCACTTGATGTAGGACCACATCCACTTGTTCCTATTGTCTGAGAACTGTCTCCTACACTAGAATACATTTTATTAGACCATCTACTATCAATCTGACTATAATATGTTAATCCTGCATATTTTCCAACTTCTACGTTTGGAGCTTTTTCAGAACCTTCATAAGCAACTTGTCCTTGTTCTTTAAATCCTTCTGACTCTGTTTCTTGAACTTCTACTATTTGTTCATCTAATTCTGTTACATTTTCTATCCTTGTTGTACTCTCATTAATTGCCATATCTGTTACTGTATCTGTAATCTTCTCTACTACATCTTTTTGTAATTCTTTATCAT
>CAUBRZ010000004.1 GCA_958438515.1 uncultured Clostridium sp.
AACAAATGGAAGTATAATAGAACCAACAACAGATCCAAACAAAGTAACATATTCAGATAAAACATATACATCATATAATAGTAGTTGCACAACAAATGCTTTATCACAAGAATTAACAAATGAAAATCAACAAATATCATATCCAGTATTTAAGCCACTAACATATGCTTATAACATAATAAGCACAGGAGATAGTTATACAATATCACAAGAAATAGCAAAAGCAAAAAAATTTTATGGATTAACTCAAGATACAGCAGATAGTCATATGATGAAAAATAGTGAATGGGGAGCAGTAGCATATTTAGCACAAAGTGTTTGTGGAAGAAATGGAGAAGGAGTAACAATAAATAACAAAAACTTAAATAATTCAGAAAAAAACATATATGCAGTAACAGGATATTCAGAAGAAATACCCAATGGAGTATCAGCAAGTACAACGAATAATAAGACGGGAGTGTTTGATTTAAGTGGATGTGTATGGGAAAGAACTGCTGCATATATAGCAAATGAAAATGAGCATCTTAATATATATGGAAGTTCATATACTACATTAAAAACGAGTACAAAATATGCGACAGTATATCCATATAATGCATCAAATGATAGCAATGCTAATAACTGGACAGCATATAAGAATTCTAGCTATGGATATGGAGATGCGATTTTAGAAACATCAACAGCAGGAAGTGAATCTACTAGCTGGAATGGAGGATATTCTGCATTTGTTTCTGCAGATTGCCCATTTTTTATCTGGAGTGGTAGTTATAGTCATGTTGAACATGCAGGTATTTTTGCTTTTGCTAATACAAGTCGGTGTTTCAGCACAACATAGTGGTTTTCGTGCTGTACTTATTGGCATTTAATTATTATAATAAATCAAAAATGATGACAAAGGTGTAAAAAATAAAATAAAACGAACCGTCCTTATTAAGTTTTTTAACAGGAAGGTTCGTTTTTATATTAAAGATAAGAATGCATAAAATTAGATAAAATTAACAATAATAAAAATAAGGTGATTTTATGCAAAAAGAGGAAAAAGAAAATGTGAAAAAAATAATAATAGAAATAATAGGAACTATTGTGGGGTCATTAGTAATGGCAATAGGAATATCACAATTTTTATTGCCAAATCAATTATCATCAGGGGGAGTAGCTGGAATTGCAACAATTACGTATTATTTGTTTCACATACCAATGGGAACAATGATACTTCTTATAAATATACCATTATTTTTATTCTCAATATATAAAATAGGAAAAAACTTTTTTATAAAATCTATAATAGGAACAATCACATTATCTTTATTTATTGATATGTTAGATAAACTAGAGCCTTTTACAAATGATAGATTTCTAGCATGTGTATATGGAGGAATAATAATAGGAATAGGAACAGCAATTTTATTAAAAGTAAATGCATCAACAGGAGGAAGTGACTTAATTAGTTATATTGCAAGAAAATATAATCCAAATATAAGCACAAGCAATATAATTGCAATTATTGATATTGTTATAGTAACAATAAATATGATAGTTTTTAGAAAAATAGAAATAGGACTATATTCAGCAATAGCAATATATCTAATGGGTAAAATAATTGACATACTATTTGAAGGTATATATTTTACAAAATTAATTTTAATAATATCAGATGAAACCGAAAAAATAGCAAAACAAATAGATGAAAAAATCAAGAGGGGTTCAACAGGATTATATGGAAGAGGAATGTATACAAGTAAAGAAAAACTAGTACTCATGTGTGCTGTTTCCAGAAGAGATGTATCAAGAGTAAAAACAATAGCAAAAAAAACAGATCCAAAAAGTTTTATTATAATAACAAATTCAAGAGAAGTAGTAGGATTAGGATTTAAAGGGGGACAGGACTAAAACTTTTCATAATTTTGTAGATTTTTGTCAAAATGTGACTATATACTAATGTTAGTATGTAGTCCTTTTTAGAAAATTGGTATACTAAAATTGAAACTAACAACATTATAATATATAAGCTTAAATTCCTTGAAATTTGGACTTATATATTATAAAATAAATAAGAAGACTAAAATAAAAACTATATCTAAGGAGTATATAAATGGAAGAACAAAAATATACGATCAATAATATAAAATCATTTGAATTAAAAGATATCTTCGAATGTGGACAATGTTTTAGGTGGAATAAACAAGAAGATGGTTCATATATAGGAATATTTAGAAATAATGTACTTGAAGTAGAAAAAATTGAAAATGAAGTAATTTTCAAAGGAATATGTGAAGGTAAAATAGAAGATGTTGTAAAAGAATACTTTGATTTAAATAGAAATTATGAAGAAATAAAAGAAAAATTATCTAAAATTGATAATAACATGAAAACTAGTGTAGAATACGGAAAAGGCATTAGAATTTTAAATCAAGATTTATGGGAAACTATTATTTCATTTATAATTTCAGCAAATAATAATATTCCCAGAATTAAAGGAATTATTGAGAAGCTAGCTAAACAATACGGAAATGAAATAAAGTATAATAAAAATAAATATTATACATTTCCAACTCCAGAACAATTAAAAAATGTTAGTATAGCAGAATATAGAAAATTGGGCTTAGGATTTAGGGATGTTAGATTATATGAAACGACTCAAATGATAATTAATAAAACTGTAGATTTAGAAAAAATCAGAAAAAATCCTAATACATATGAAGTAAGAGAAGAACTATTAACATTATCAGGAGTAGGACCTAAAGTAGCAGATTGCATATTGTTATTTTCAGATTTAAAAAGATTAGAGGCTTTTCCAATTGATGTATGGGTAAGAAGAGTTATGAATGATTTATATATAAATAATGAAGATGAGACAAAAGTAAGCAAAAAACAAATTGAAAAAATAGCACAAGAGAAATTTGGTGATTTAGCAGGATTGGCACAACAGTATTTGTTTTATTGGAGAAGAGGAGCATAAAAGAACCACACAATAAAGATAATATATAAATACAGCAAATAAATGTAATGTTATTTTGAATAAATAAGATACACTAGAGGAGACAAAAGGAAAATTTAAATTGATGGAAAGGAGAAATAGTACAAATGGGATTAAAAATAATATATGGAAAACCAGGAACTGGAAAAAGTAGTTACTGTTTCTCAGAGATTTCAAATATAATAAATAAAGAAAACAAGATTTTTATAATTACACCAGATCAGTTTTCTTTGACAGAAGAACGAAAATTAATGGAGCATATAAAAAACAAATCAGTTGTCAATGTGGAAGTTATAACATTATCTAGAATGGCGTATAGAGTATTAAATGAAGTAGGAGAAGAAAAGAAAAATCTTTCCAAATGTGGAAGGGCTATGATGATTTATTCCATACTAAATAATAATAAAGAGAAATTAAAGTTGTTAGGAAAGTCGGATGAAAATGTTGATTTAGGCATGCAGGTAATAGCAGAATTAAAAAAACATGGGATTACTATAAAAAAGTTAGAAGAAGAAATTGAAAATATAGAAAATCCATATCTAAAAATCAAGCTAACTGATGTATTAGTAATCTATAAAAATTTTGAAGAAAGAATTATAAACAATTATATAGACGAAAATGACATATTAACTAAACTAGTAAACAATATAGAAAAAACTAATTTTGTAACAGATAGTATAATATATATAGATGAATTTTCTGGATTTACTATCCAAGAATATGAAGTTATAAAAAAATTAGTAAAACTAGCTAAGCAAGTAAATATAACCATATGTATAGATAATAAAGAATTAGATACTAATCCAGATATTGATATTTATTATTCAAACAAAGTGACATTAGCAAAAATCATAAAACTGGCAAAAGAAAATAATTTTGAGATTGAAGAATTTGTTGAACTAAAAGAACAATATAGATTTAAAAGCGAAGAATTGAAGAGTTTGAGCGATAATATTTATAATATAAACCCCACAAAATATAAAAAAAATGTAGAAAATGTTAAACTATTTTTAGCTAAAAATGAATATTCAGAGATTGAAGAAGTTGCAAAAAAAATAAGAAAATTAGTAGAAAAAAAAGGATTAAGATATAAAGATATAGCAATCATTACTAAAAATATAGACACATATTCCTCTTTAGTAAGAGCAATATTTAACAAATATGAAATACCAGTATTTATAGATGAAAAAAGAGATTTAAATCAAAACATTATAGTACAATATGTAGTATCTATTTTAGAGGTTTTAAGCAAAAATTTTAGTAGTGAATCAGTGTTTAGTTATATAAAATTAGGATTTTGTAATATTACAAATGATGAAATTTTTAAGCTGGAAAATTATTGCACTAAATGGGGAATCAAGTATGGTAAATGGAAAAATGACTTTTGCTATGATGTAGAAACAGAAGAAGAAAAAAAAGAAGTGGAAAGATTAAATGAATTAAGAAAAGAGATAATAAATCCATTAGTAGATGTACAAGAAAAAATAAGAAGTAATAGTACAACAAAAAATATAACACAATTAATATATGATTTCATTCAAAAACAGAAAATTGAAGAAAAAATTATAGAGAAAATAGAAGAATTAGAAGAAAAGAACTTAATAGATTTAAAAAATGAATATAAAGAAAGTTATAAAATTATCTTAAATATATTAGATGAAATTATATTAATTTTTAATGAAGAACAAATGTCAATAGAACAATATAATAAAATTTTTAAGATAGGATTGAAAAATAGTGAATTAGGTAAAATTCCGGCAACAGGAGATCAAGTTATCTTAGGAAATGTTGATAGGTCAAGAAGTCATAAGGTTGATACTGTATTTATAATTGGATTAAATGATGGGGCTTTTCCAAGCGTAAATAAAGAAGAAGGATTTTTAAATGATTTAGACAGAGAAAAATTAAAAGAGGATGGAATTGAATTAGCAAATGGAACAATAGAAAAATTATATGAAGAAAATTTTAATATTTATAAAGCATTTACAACAGCAGAAAATAGAATATATTTATCTTATATATCTACAAACAATGAGGGTAAATCTCTAAGACCATCTATTTTGATAAATAAAATAAAAAGAATATTTCCGAAATTAGGAGAAGAAAGTGATGTAATAGATAAAAGATATGAGATAATAAATCCAATAATAACATATGAAGAATTAATAGAAAACATCTCAAAATTAAAAAATAAAGAGAAAATAGAAGAGATATGGTATTTAGTTTATGATTATTACAATACAAATGATAACTGGCATAAAAAATTAGAACAGGATTTGGAAGGACTCAAATATACTAATTTGCCACAAAAAATAGAAGAAAAAAATATAAATAAATTATATGGAAATACTTTAAATACAAGTATTTCAAGATTAGAAAAGTACAGGAGTTGTCCATTTTCTTATTATCTACAATATGGATTAAAATTAAAAGAAAGAGAAAAATTAAAAATTCAAAGTTTTAATACAGGATCATTTATGCATGAAACTATTGATGAGTTTTTTACATATGTTAAAAAGAAAAATATAAATTTAGCAGAATTAGAAGAAGAACAAATATTACAAATAGTTTCTTGCATAATTGATGAAGAATTGAATTTAAGTAAAAATTTTATTTTTAAAGCTACTGTAAAATATAAGATATTAGTAAGAAGATTAAAAAAAATAATAACAAAAGCTTTAAAATATATAATACAAACAATTATATATAGTGATTTTACAATAGAAGGAACAGAAGTTGAATTTGGTAAGAATAAGAAATATGAACCAATAATTATAGAATTAGAAAATGGAAAAAAAGTTGAAATCATAGGTAAAATTGATAGAATTGATACAACAGTAGAAGGGAATAAAAAATATTTAAGAATTATAGATTATAAATCATCAGCAAAAAATATTGATTTAAATGAGGTATATGCAGGATTACAGATTCAACTTTTGACTTACACAGATGCAATAATAAAACAAGAAGATATTATGCCAGCTGGAATATTTTATTTTTCTTTATTAGAGCAGATGATAAATTCTGATAAAAAATTAGAAGAAGAGAATATAGAAGAAATGATTAGAAAAAATTTTAGAATGAAAGGACTTATTATTGCAGATGTGAAAATAATAAAAATGAATGATAATACATTGAAATCAGGTACATCAAAATTAGTTCCAGCAGCAATAACATCATCAGGAGCGATTAATGAAAAATGGACAAATGGTGTAAAACAAGAAGAGTTTAAGGTATTACAAGATTACATATATAGAACTATAAAAGAGATTTCAAAAGAAATACTAAGTGGAAATATAGATTTAAAGCCATACAATAAAAAGGGAACAACACCTTGTAAGTATTGCGAGTACAAATCAATTTGTGGATTTACAGCAGGTAAAAATAATAATGAATATAATTATATTGAACAAAATACTAAAGATGATATAATAAGGAAAATGAAAGAAGAATTACAAAAATAATAAAAAATAAGTTTGAATTTTAAAAGGTATGGGATATATATGGATTTATCAAATAAAAATGTTATTCATGTTAAGCAAGAAAACAGTGAATATTTACAATTTAGAAAGTTATTAGAATATCAAGACATACTAACACATGCATATTCGTTAGGAACTGATGTGAATTATAGGACAGCAAAAGTAAATAAGCAGAACTTAGAAAAAGAGGAATATGAAAAAGCAATAAAAGATTATGAAAGACTGTGTAATTGTATAGGGGATAATTATATAAATTTAGTTAAGACAAATCAAGAGCACACAGATTGTGTAAAAATAGTAAGAAACAAGATAAATATAGATAAGCCAGATGTAAATTTAGAAGAATATTATAATACAGATGGATTAATTACAAATAAAAAAGATATAATACTTTCTACTACAAATGCAGATTGCATTTTAATGTTATTTTTTGATCCAGTAAAAAGAGTAATTGCTAATATTCATTCAGGATGGAAAGGGACACTTAAGAAAATATCAGTAAAGACGGTAGAAAAGATGATAGATAAGTTTGGGTGTAAACCTAAAGATATTATTTGTTGTATTTGTCCTTCGATTCATAAATGTCACTTTGAAGTAGAAAAGGATGTAAAGGAACAATTTGAAAGAGAATTTAAGGAATTAGGATTATTAGATGAAATAATAGAGGAAAAAATCGAAAACAAAAAGTGGAATATAGACACAATTCTAATTAATAAAGTAATCCTAAAAGAAATAGGATTACAAGAACAAAATATAATAGATAGTGGAATTTGTAGTATGTGTAATTCTAATTTAATACACTCATATAGAGTAGAAAAACAAGGATATGGATTAAACACAGCATTAATTGAGCTTAAAAATAGTTTATAGGAGAAAATAAAAACAATGATTATACCAAGTAAATTAAAATTAGGAGATACAATAGGAGTTGTAGCACCTTCAAATCCAATTGTTGGAGATAATATAGAAGAAATTGAAATGGCAAGAAAGATAGTAATAAATGAAGGTTTTAAAATAAAGTTTTCTAAAAATCTATTTTCAAATACACTAGGTTATAGTGCTACACCACAAGAAAAAGCAGAAGATATAAACAATATGTTTGCAGACAGTAATGTGAAAATGATATGGTGTGCTAAAGGAGGAGAAAACTCTAATAGTACTCTTGATTATTTAGATTATGAATTAATTAGAAGTAATCCGAAAATAATATGTGGATATAGTGATATAACAGTTTTAACAAATGTAATAACTAGTAAGACAGGGTTAGTAACATTTAGTGGAACAAATTTTAAAACAATTGCAACAGATAATACAGATTATAGTTACAAGCAGATATTAAAAAGATTTAAAGAAGGAAGCTTAGAAATAGGAACAAAAAGTGATAGTTACCAAGTTATAAATCCAGGGATAGCAGAAGGTGAATTGGTAGGTGGAAATCTATCTTTAATTAGAGGATTAATAGATGGAAAGTACAAATTAGAATTTACAGATAAAATATTATTTTTAGAAGAACTAGGATTAGAAACACCTCCAGCTTTAGTAAGTAATTATTTGTATTACATGAAACAGAATGGGATTTTTAATAAGATAAAAGGATTATGGATAGGAAATTATGAACATGAAAGTGATGTTAAACTAGAGAAAATAGTATTAGACGTTATTAGAGATGAATATAATATTCCAATAGTAAAATCTGATAATTTTGGACATATAGAAACAAAAACAGTAATTCCAATAGGGACAAGAGCAAAGATAGATACTACCAGTAAAGTAAAGGTAGAATTAATAGAAAAATGTGTTAAATAATAAGGAGTAAAATATGTATGATAATTGGCAAGAATTAGAGGAATCAATTAAAGGGTGTAATAAATGCAAATTGTATAAAACAAGGCAGAATATAGTATTTGGAGTAGGAAATAAAAACGCAGATATAATGTTTATTGGTGAAGGACCAGGAGCAGATGAAGATAAACTTCGGTGAACCATTTGTTGGAAGGGCAGGACAACTTATGAATATGGCTTTTCAAGCAACTGGTATAAAGCGAGAAGATGTATATATAGCAAATATTGTTAAATGTAGACCACCAGCAAATAGAAATCCAGAAGAAGATGAATGCACATCTTGTATAAATTATCTTAGAAATCAAGTTATGTTAGTAAAACCAAAAATAATTGTATTGCTTGGAAGTGTAGCATTAAAGAATATTTTAGGAAAAGAATATAAAATTACTGCATCTAGAGGAAAATGGATAGAAAAGAGGGATATTAAGTATATGTCAACTTGGCACCCAGCAGCATTATTAAGAGATGAAACTAAGAAAATAGATTTTATAAATGATATTAAATTAGTAATAGAAGAATTAGGAGAAAATTAGTAAGGAATAGAAACAAAAGGAGAAGAACAAAAAATGGAACAAATAAATAAAAAAGCAAATTATTGCCTAAATTGTAAAGCAAAACCATGCTCGAATAAAGGCTGTCCACTACATAATGATATACCGAAATTTATTAGTTATATAAAAGAAGAAGAGTATATAAAGGCATATAAAGTATTGTGCGAAACAACAGTTTTACCAGGAGTATGTGGAAGAATATGTCCTCATAAAAAACAATGTGAAGGATCTTGCGTAAGAGGAATAAAAGGAGAACCTGTTTCAATAGGAGAATTAGAGGCATTTGTATTTGATAATATGGTTAAACAAAATATAACTCTAAGAGATGTATGGAAAGATGAAATTGATAAAAATAGGCTAAAAAATAAAAATAAAAGAGTTGCTATAATTGGTGGTGGACCAGCAGGACTTACAGCAGCAGCATTTTTAGCAAAAGAAGGGTTAAGTGTTACTATATATGAAAAATATGACTACTTAGGAGGTATTTTAATTCATGGAATACCAGAATTTAGATTAGATAAAGCAATAGTAAAAAAGACAGTAGATAATATCCTAGACTTAGGAATAGAAGTAAAATACGAAAAAGAGCTAGGTAGAAATTTGAAATTAGAAGAAGTAGAAAAAAAATATGATGCAATATTCTTAAGTTTTGGAACAAACTGTTCTTCGAAAATGGGAATAGAAGGTGAAAAACTAGAGGGAGTTTATGGTGGAAATGAATTATTAGAATATAAGTATAACTTAGATTATACTGGAAAAACGGTAGCAGTAATCGGTGGGGGAAATGTTGCTATGGATTGTGCTAGAACAGTAAAAAGGTTAGGAGCAAAAAATGTAAAAGTTATTTATAGAAGAGCAAGAGAGCAGATGCCAGCAGAGGATAAAGAAATATCTTGTGCTATAGAAGAAAAAATAGAATTTCTATTTCAAAATAATATTGTCAAAATAATAGGTAAAGAAAAAGTAGAGAAGTTAGAGTTGATAAAAACACAACTTATTCAAAAGGAAAATGAAACAAGACTCGTACCAGTTAATATAGAAAATAGCAACTATATAATAGATGTTGATTATGTAATAATGGCATTAGGTTCAACACCACAATCTTTTGTAAAAGATATAAGACTAGAATTAAATAAGTGGAAAAACATATCTATTAATAAAAATTACCAAACTTCAAATGCTAAGATATATGCAGGAGGAGATTTAGCAGGAGTAAAACAAACTGTTGCGTGGGCATCTTATTCAGGAAGAGAAGCTGCTAAAAATATAATAAGAAAAATGAATTAGTTAATAAAAAACAAGAAAATCCAAAATATTTTCTTGTTTTTTAAATATTATAATTGTATATGTAATTAATTTAATATTTAACATTAATATCTTCTGTTTCAATATTTCTTCCTAAAAATAATTTTTTTAGTATTTTAAAGAAAGAAACTAATCTATTTTCTTTTTTAGTAATTACCTTTAGTGCTGTTTGTATTTCACCATTTTCTAAAGCATTATATTTTAATTCAAGTTGTTCCATTTTATTTACATAGTAATCATTAAAGAAGGTATATCCTTCAGTATATCCTAAGTAATCTTTAAAAGAATATAGCTTTCTTCTATAGTTTTCTACTTCTTCTAAATTAGTAATCATGTTAAATTCTTTATTAAAGTAGCTTGATATAATAAGATTTTGGGTTCTCATAAACCCTAAAGTAATCTCGCCTTTTAATTCGTCTATTTTTCGTAACATGCCATCAATTCTTTTATTTCTATCATCAACTTGTGAAATTTTGTTATTAAGTTTAATTATATCTTCTTCTTTTTGAAGTATATCATCAATGGAATTTTGAATTGCTATAAATACTTTTGGTGAAGTTAAATTAGAAAATATTGTTTTAAAATTATCATTGCTATTTAGAGTACTTTCAAATAAAACATTCTCTCCTGTTATATATGCCATCTGACTTACTAATTGACATTCTAATGGGTAATAAGAAGGACTAATTGTTTCAAAACTAATTCCAAAATACTTAACGTATTCTTTTGGAATACCATTAATTTTAGATGACATAAGTTGAACAGCAGCTTCATTTAATCCTAAACCATAAGTTTTAAACTCTGTATAGTCACAAAGTCCCATTCTTAATAAATAATTTTTCTTATCTTTTACTTCCTGAAGATAATGTATACACTCATGAACAGCAAATTCTTCTAAATCTTGATCTTGGATATGTTCATTAAAATAAATAGAAGAGTTTTTATAAAAATAATTAGCTTCTGCCATTCCTTCTGGCATTTTAGCCATATACATATTTAATCTAGACAATTTAATAAATAATTCATTTTGATTTAGACTATATTCAGGAAATGTTTCACATATTTTAAGAGAAATATTCCTAGCAATTGAATTAATTCTCAAAGTATCTAGTTTTTTTGTAACTTCAATTCCATCTTTTTTTAAATCTGATTCTATGCTCATATTTAATTCTCCTTGAAAAATAATCTAACAATATTATACTATAAATACAAAATGAATATATTTCAATAATATTAAATGTTAATTACAGTTATATGACAATAAGTGGAAAAGACATTTTTGAAAATTAGTCAGTTGTATAAATTCTAAATGTATTTTGTCGAAATTTGTAGGACGATTTTTCTTGACATGGTAAATGTTTGAAGATATAATGCTAACATGATTAATATCATTTAAAATTAGAAGAAAGGAGAAATGTACATGGAAAATACAGAAAAAAATCAAATATTAATAGCTATTACAAGTCTAAATAAAAAAATTGATGTAATACAAGAGCAATTAAAAGTAATACCAGAAATGCAAGAACAATTAAAAGCAATACCAGAAATGCAAGAACAATTAAAAGCAATACCAGAAATGCAAGAACAATTAAAAGCAATACCAGAAATGCAAGAGCAATTAAAAGCAATACCAGAAATGCAAGAGCAATTAAAAGCAATACCAGAAATGCAAGAACAATTAAAAGCAATACCAGAAATGCAAAAACAATTAAAAGAAATACCAAAAATAAAAGAAGAACTACGAAGGATTAGTGGTTCAGTTGCTAGAATTGAAGTAGAACATGGAGAAAAATTAATTGCACTATTTGATGCCTTTAAAGCACATTCAGAAAAGTTATATGCTCATCAAGACGAAATTAACATATGCAAAAGGAAAATATCCAATCATGCAGATCAGATTTATTATTTAAAATCACAAGTTCAGGGAATATAAAAGCCTATTAGAACTTAATAAAAATAAATACTAATAGGCTTTATATTATTTTAAAACAATATTATAAATTTTATTTCTAACATAAATTTCTTTAACAATTATTTTTCCATCTAATTTAGAATCAATTGTTTCATGCACTTTTTGTTTTATAGAATCTTCATCTTCATCTAAACTAATTTTAATAGTAGCTTTTAATTTTCCATTAAATTGAATTGGTAAAGTAATTGTATCTTCAATTGTTTTTTGTTCATCATATATTGGCCAAGATTCATAAGAAATTGTGTCATTGTGACCTAATATATTCCATAATTCTTCTGTAATATGAGGTGCAACAGGATTTAGTAGTTTTAAGAATCCTTCTGCATATTTTATAGGAAAGATTGATTCTTTATTTACAGTGTTTATAAAAATCATCATTTGAGAAATAGCAGTATTAAAATTCATAGTTTCATAATCATTAGTAACTTTTTTTACTGTGTAATGATAAATTCTTTCTAAATTAGGATTTTCTTGATTACTAATTTTATTAGATTCAGTATATAATCTCCAAACTTTATCTAAGAATTTTTTAGAACCATCAATTCCGTTTGGATCCCAAGGTTTACTACTTTCAATAGGCCCCATAAACATTTCATAAACTCTTAAACTATCTGCGCCATATTGTTTTACCATATCATCAGGGTTAATTACATTTCCTTTAGACTTACTCATTTTTTCTCCGTTAGTTCCCAAGATCATACCTTGATGACGTAATTTTGCAAATGGTTCTTTAACAGGAACAATTCCTTTATTATATAGATAATTATTCCAAAATCTTGAATATAACAAATGTCCAACAGCGTGTTCAGGACCACCTACGTATAAATCAACAGGCATCCAATATTCTAATAATTTTTTATTAGCTAATTCATTATTATTATTAGGATCCATGTATCTTAGAAAATACCAGCTAGAACCAGCACTACCTGGCATAGTACTAGTTTCTCTTTTTGCTGGTTGCCCTTCAAAGGTTGTATTTACCCAATTTGTAGCTTTATCTAAAGGTGATGCACCAGTTTTTGAAGGAGCATAATCTTCTAGTTCCGGTAATACTAATGGTAAGTCACAATCTGCTAAAGCTTTCATTTCATCATCTAAATAAACAATTGGAATTGGTTCACCCCAATAACGTTGTCTTGCGAAAATCCACTCACGAAGTTTATAATTGACTTTTTTTGCACCAATTTTATTTGACTCTAACCATGAAATCATTTTTGAAATTCCATCTTCTTTATTTAGACCATTTAAAAATTCAGAGTTTATATGTAATCCATCCCCTGAAAAAGCTTCCTTTGAAATGTCACCACCTTCTATAACAGGAATAATATCAATATTGAATTTTGTAGCAAATTCAAAATCCCTTTGATCGTGTGCTGGGACAGCCATAATACAACCAGTTCCATAGGTTGCTAAAACATAATCAGAAATCCAGATTGGAATTTGTTTTCCATTTACAGGATTAATAGCATAGCTACCAGTAAATACACCTGTTTTTTCTTTGTTTAATTCAGTTCTTTCTAAATCAGATTTTGAAGCTGCTAATTTTTTATAATTTGATATTTCTTCTTTTTGGGCAGTAGTTGTAATTTTATCGACTAAATCAAGTTCAGGTGCTAAAACACAATATGTTGCACCAAATAGAGTATCAGGTCTAGTTGTGAATACTGTAAATTCTAGATTATTATCATTTGCTACTTTAAATTTTACTTCTGCACCTTCACTACGCCCAATCCAGTTTCTTTGAATTTCTTTAGTAGATTCAGGCCAATCAATATCATCTAAACCATTTAACAATATATCTGCATATTCAGGTATATCTAATACCCATTGTTTCATATTCTTACGAACAACAGGAAAACCTCCTCTTTCACTTTTTCCATCTATTACTTCATCATTTGACAAGACGCAACCAAGCTCTTCACACCAATTAACAGGCATTTCAATTAGTTTAGCCAAACCATCATTATATAGTTGTTTAAAAATCCATTGAGTCCATTTATAATAATTTGGATCACAAGTAGATAATTCTTTGTCCCAATCAAAAGATAGACCAAGCATTTTTAATTGTGTTTTAAAAGTTTCTATATTCTTTTTTGTAAAAATAGCAGGATGGTTTCCTGTCTTTATTGCATACTGTTCAGCTGGAAGACCAAAAGCATCCCAACCCATTGGGTGTAAAACATTATAACCTTGCATTCTTTTCATTCTAGACATTATATCTGTTGCTGTATAACCTTCAGGATGACCTACATGAAGACCTTGTCCAGATGGATAAGGAAACATATCTAAAGCATAAAATTTAGGTTTGGAAAAATCCCAAACATCAGTATAAAATGTTTTATGTTCTTCCCAATAATCTTGCCATTTTTTTTCTATTTTATTAAAATTATAGTTCATGTTGAAAACTCCTCCCAAAAATTCTTAATAATTTATGGTATTATATAACAGATTATATAAAAATTCAAGCAAAATACAAAGGATATGAGTACTCTTGCATAAAGAAGCTAAAAATGATAAAATTTCTTGAGAGGTGTAAAAATGATAGATATAGAAAAAGCAAATCAAGAAATTGATAATTATGTTAGAGACTATGAGCAAAATAACGATAAAGTAAAATTAAAAATTGATCATATAAAAAGAACTTCTCGGAATAGCTAAGAAGATAGCAAAAACTTTAAAATTAGAACAAGAAGATGTGGAATTAGCAGAATTAATAGGTTTGTTACACGACATAGGAAGATTTGAACAAATAAAGAGATATAATACATTTATAGATAAGAACAGCATAAATCATGGACAATTAGGTGTAAAGATATTATTTGATGATAATCAAATAAGGAGATTTATAAAGGATTCTAAATATGATGATATAATAAAAACAGCGATACTTAATCATAATAGAAGTCCTAAAAATATGGAATTTAAAAATGAAAAAGAACAATTACATTCAATGATAATAAGAGATGCTGATAAAATAGATATATTATATTTATTAACTTTTGAAGAAAAAAAAGAGGCTTGGGAGAAACAAGACTTGTCATCAGATATAATATCAGATGAGATTTATAGAGAATTTATGGAGGATAAAAATATAAATTATAAAGAAATTAGAACATCAGCTGATATATTAGTAAGCCATTTTGCATATGTTTTTGATTTTAATTATAAGTGTAGTTTAGCGATAGTTAAAGAAAAACAATATTTTGATAAAATATATGAAAGATTTGTTTTTAATAATCAAAAGACACAAGAGGAATATGATAATATATATAAAAATGTAAAACAATATATTGAAAGACAAGTTTAGAATAAAAAATATGTAAAAAAGAGAGGTAGACTTAGTGATTGATATAGAAAGTGCAAAAAAAGAAATATTAACATATACGCAAAAAGATAGAATCAAGAACACTAAAGTACAAACAAAGGTAGAACATATGATGAGAGTGTCGGAGATTAGTAAAAGAATCGCAAGTGATTTAACTTTAAAGCAAGAACAAATAAAAGTTGCTGAATTAATAGGTCTGTTACATGATATAGGAAGGCTTGAACAATATAAAATATCGAATAAAGAATCAACAATGCAAAACAAAGAAAAAAAATTTGATCATGGCGAGGCAGGAGTAAGAGTTCTAGAAAAAAATAATTATATTAGAAAATATATAAAAGATACTAAGTATGATAACATAATCTATAAGGCAGTATATGAACATAACAAATATTTGCTAAGCAAAGGATTATCTGAAGAAGAATTATTATTTTGTAAAATAGTAAAAGATGCTGATAAAATAGATCTTTTATATGAGGCTGTTTACAAGTATTGGCAGGAACCACAGCAAATTAAAGAAGTCGAAAACGGAAAGTTATCAGAGAAAATGCTAGAAGATTTTAATAATAAAAGATTAGCTAATAGTATTAATGCAATTAGTCAGACAGACCAAATTCTTAGGTTTGCTTCTTTTGTATTTGATATAAATTATGGTTGCAGTTTTACAATCTTAAAAGAAGATGATAATATAAGTAAAATGATAGATAGATTTAATTATAAAATAATTGAAACAGATAAACAAATGAGGAATGTTAAGAAAATAGCTAATGAATATATTAGACAAAAAACAAATTAAAAGGATGATAGGAATTGGGTAAAAATTTATTAATAACAGAAAAACCATCTGTAGCCATGGAATTTGCAAAGGCGTTAAAAATAACAACAAATAGAAAAAATGGGTATTTAGAGTCAGAAAAATGGATTATAACTTGGTGTGTAGGGCACTTGGTTACAATGAGTTATCCAGAAAAGTATGACGAAAAACTAAAATATTGGCGTCTTGATACATTACCATTCATTCCAGAACAATGGAAGTATGAAATTATTCCACAAGTAGAAAAGCAATTTAATATAATAAAAGAATTAATGCAAAGACAAGATATTGATGAAATATATAATGCGGGAGACTCTGGAAGAGAAGGAGAATATATACAAAGATTAGTATTTATGATGGCAAGCCCAAATCCAAATGCTAAGATGAAAAGAGTCTGGATTGATTCGCAAACAGAAGAAGAGATATTAAGAGGGATTAAGGAAGCAAAAGATTTATCAGAATATGATAGTTTATCTGATAGTGCTTATTTACGAGCAAAAGAAGATTATCTCATTGGTATAAACTTTTCTAGATTATTATCAATTATTTATGGAAAAAATCTTGCAAAAAAAATAAACGAAGATAAAGCTTCTATTTCAGTAGGAAGAGTAATGACTTGTGTATTGGGAATGGTTGTCAACAGGGAAAGAGAAATTAGAAATTTTAAAAAAACGAAATATTATAAAATAACTCGGAAAATTTGGAACTGGGGAAGATTTATATTTTAATGCAGAATGGAAAGTAAATGAAAAATCTAAAATGTTTGGATCTAATAAGCTTTACAATGAATCAGGATTTAAAAATAAAGAAGATGCAGAACAATTTATCAATAGTTTGCAAGGTAGGAAAGCAAAAATAATTAGTTTAAAAAAATCAAAACAAAAAGAAAATGCTCCTTTATTATTTAATTTAGCAGAGATACAAAATCAGTGTACAAAGAGATTTAAGATAAAGCCAGATGAGACACTTGAAATTATACAAAATTTATATGAAAAAAAGTTAGTAACATATCCTAGAACAGATGCAAGAGTACTTTCGACAGCTGTCGCAAAAGAAATTAGTAAAAATTTAAATGGAATTGCAAGAGGTTTTAAAGATGAAGAAGTACAAGGATATATAAAGAAGATGACAGAAGAGAAGTATTCTACTAACTTAATAAAGACTAAATATGTAAATGATAGTAAAATAACGGATCATTATGCTATTATTCCCACGGGGCAAGGGTATGAAAATTATAATTCATTACCTGAATTGCACAAAAAAGTATATAAAGTTATTGTAACAAGATTTCTAGCAATTTTTTACCCACCAGCAGAATATAATAAAATACAAGTAACTATAGAAATTAAAGATGATAACAATAAAACAACAGAAACTTTTTTTACAAGTGGTAAAGTATGTGTAAGCAAGGGATTTTTGGAAGTATTAAAACCAAATGAAGACAAAAAACTAGAAAAGAATGATAAAAATATAAAACCAGAAGAACAGCAAGAAGAAAAACAAGAAAATTTAGAATTATTGAAGAACCTAAAAAATGGACAGGAAATAGAAAACAAAAATTCTGAATTAAAAGAAGCAGAAACATCACCTCCTACAAGGTATAATTCCGGATCAATTATATTAGCAATGGAGAACGCTGGAAAATTGATAGAAGAAGAGGAACTAAGAGAACAGATAAAAGGAGCAGGAATAGGAACTAGTGCAACAAGAGCAGAGATTATTAAAAAGCTTGAAAAAATAAAGTATATAGATATAAATACTAAAACGCAAATTATTACACCAACACAAAAAGGAGAATTTATATATGATATAGTATATAATTCAATGCCTGACATGTTAAATCCTAAATTGACTGCTAGTTGGGAAAAGGGATTAGATATGGTTGCAAAAAAAGAAATAGAACCGGAAGAATTCATGATAAAACTGGAAAAATATATACATTCTAAATTTGATAAATTAGTAATAAAGATGTAAAAAAAAAGAAGGAAGAGGAAAAGTGAACTTTCACATTTTCCTCTTAAATTTCAAGATAACATTAGCAAGATATTAGTCTTGGATGTAAGCTGTAGTTTTCTGTTCCTTGTACATATGAAGGAGTAATTATTACTTCTTTTTTGCCTATGTCAATTTTGTGATTTTTTAGCAAATCCATGAATTCTTCGTTTCTGTACCATAAAATGCAAACATTGTTAGAATCATATGGTAAAGAGTTTTTTATGAAATTGCTAATATCATTGTAAGCTTCTTGGATACAATTTGGGCAAATGAAATCAATTGCTGTCGCAATCAATCTGTCCTGAGCTGCCTGCTTCTTCTCGAGTTCCTTAGTTAATTGCTCAGCTTTTTCGTGAAGTAATAATTCTTCGTCGTTCATGATGTCTTTGTCTTGCATAAGTTTTCGTCCTGATTTTAATTTTTTTGAGTTTTTACTCTATGTTTCTAATTATAGCATATATTTACATAAAATTTAAATTCTTTCATTCTATCTCTTACTTAAATATTTAAATTATAAATTGTATCAATTAATTCTTTTGATTTACATTTTAATTCTTTTTTATCATCCAAGATATAGTTTGGAATAAAGATAGGTTTGCCAAAAACAACATTAACTCTAGAAAATACTTTAGGTAATCTAGTAATATAAACTGGAACAATAGGAATATCCATTTTAGCTGATACGAAAGTAGCACCATTGCGTACTTTAGAACCAATTAATTCACCTTTTTTTAAAATACCACCTTCAGGAAATATCAATAACTCTCTATGTTCAGAAGTATTAAATATCTCAAGACAGTAAAATAGACTTTTTGGATCTCTTTTAGTTCTATCAACGGGAAAAACATTATATCGTTTAAACATTTTAGCTAAGAATTTATGTTTAAAAAGTTCGGCTTTTGCCATAATATATAAATTATGAGAAACTGGATAAACAAAGAATGGATCAAATATATTTGAGTGGTTTGGACAGATCAAAAATTGATTGTATTTATTTAAATTTTCTAACCCATTATATTTTACGTGATATAAAAAATGGCAGAAAAAGAAGTTAACAAATTTTTTCATATTCATAAGATTTTACCTCGATTCTTAAAAGAATTATATAAACAACTAATAAAAATGTCAAACAATTGTTAGTGTTAAAAAATTTATATAAAAATATTCATATAGTAATATTTTTGCTCTATATCTAGTATATTTTAGAAAAAACTTTATTTTTAAAAAAAGATGTAGTATAATAATATCAAATGTGAAAATGGGAGATAAGCATGAATACAATATTAGCAGAACTAGGTAGAAATCCAAAATTCATTGAGTTATTAAATAAAATAGAAAATAATGAAAGTCCGGTAGTAATATCGGGCTTAAATGACATGGGGCTTATACAAATAGGAACGGCAATTAATGAATTTGGAAAAAAACCAATATTAATACTTACATATAACGAAATACAAGCAAAGAAAATATATGAGGATATATTATATTTTACAGACAAAGTTGAGTTGTTTCCTAAAAAAGAAATATTAACATATGATTATGTAGCAGAAAGCAAAGATATACCATATAAGAGAATAGATGTATTAAATAAGATAAAAACAAGAAAAAATCTAATTGTGATAGCAAGCATAGAAACTGTAATGCAAAAGATTCCAGAAAAAAGGGCTCTATATAAAAACGAATTTAAATTTAAATTAGGTGAAAGCTATAATCTTGAAAGTATAAAAAAGAAACTAATACAATTAGGATATACTAGATGTGATTTAATAGAAGGAAGAGGTCAGTTTAGTATAAGGGGGGGAATTATTGATATTGCAACAGGAGAAACAACAGGTATTAGAGTTGAGCTTTGGGGTGATGAAGTAGATTCAATTCGTATATTTAATATTTCAACTCAGAGATCAATAAGTAATAAGGAAACAGCAGTAATATACCCTGCACATGAATATATTTTAGAACAAGATATAGAATCAATCTGTGAGAAGATAAAAAATAATAACAGAAATGTAGATGACAGGATAGTAGAAGAAGATATTGAACAAATCAAATCAGGAAGTTATATTAGTAAAATTGATAAATACTTCAATAGTTTCTATGAAAAGCAAGAAACAATATTGGATTATTTGAACGAAAACTATTGTATCTTTTTAGATCAGATTAGCAAAATTAGACAAAGAATACAAAATATAAAAATAGATAACGAAAATTTGAAAAAAGCTTTAATAGAAAAAGAAAGAGTCGTTCCAGAAGCTATAACAAATTATTTAGATCTAGAACAAGTTGACGAGATTATAAAAAAGAGACAAGTTGCTTATATAGAAAAACAAGATTCAAATATAAACATATATGGGGAAAAGTATAGATTTAATTATCGTGATGTAAATTATTATAAAAGTGAAATAGAAGAATTGATTAAAGATTTAAAGAAAGCAGTTTCAGAAAAAAAGAAGATTTATATCTTGCTAGAAACAAAGGAAAAAGCAAAAAAAGTAAAGAAAATTCTAGAAGAAAAAGAAATAACTTGTAAATTAGAAGAAAAATTAAATCAAACAATAATTGTAAAAGCAAGTCAAAGTATAATTACGATTTCTGTTGGAAAATTATCTTCAGGATTTGAAAACTATGAAACAAGTCAATTAATAATTGTGGCAGACAATTTAATTAGTGGAGAAAAGAAAAGAAGAAGAATAAGTACGACAGCGTTTAAAGAGGGAGAAAGAGTAGTATTTGCAGATTTAAAAGTAGGAGATTTTGTAGTTCATCAAAAATATGGTATAGGAATTTATATAGGAGTAAATACAATAAAGGCAGATGGAACTACAAAAGATTATATTAAGATAAAGTATCAAGATGATGATATTTTATATGTACCAACATCAAACTTAGATTCAATTAGAAAATATGTCGGAGGAGATGTAATAAAACCTAAGGTAAATAGGTTAGGAAGTAAAGAATGGGAGAACACTAAAGCAAAAGTTAAAAAGAACTTACGAGAAGTTGCAAAGGATTTAATAGAATTATATGCTAAAAGAGAAAGGACACAAGGATATGCATTCAGTAAAGATACTCCTTGGCAAGAAGAATTTGAAGAAAAATTTCCATATCAGGAAACAGAAGATCAATTAAGATGTATAGAAGAAGTAAAAAAGGATATGGAAAGTGCAAGACCGATGGATAGATTACTTTGTGGAGATGTAGGATATGGTAAAACAGAAGTAGCAATTAGAGCAGCATTTAAGGCAGCTATAGATGGAAAACAAGTTGCTTATCTTGCACCAACAACTGTTTTAGCAGAACAGCAGTATAAAGAATTTAAAGATAGAATGAAGGACTATCCAATCAAAATAGAAATATTAAATAGATTTAAGACAAAAAAATACCAAGAAGAAGTAGTAAAAAAGTTAAAATTAGGAGAAGTCGATATAGTAATTGGCACACATAGAATTTTAAGTAAAGACGTAGAATTTAAAAATTTAGGATTATTAATAATTGATGAAGAGCATCGTTTTGGAGTGAAAGCGAAAGAAAAGATAAAAACATTAAAAACAAATGTTGATGTTCTAACAATGACAGCAACACCAATACCTAGAACTATGCACATGTCAATTGTGGGAATTAGAGATATGTCTGTTATATATGAACCACCTCACAACAGAAAACCAGTTCAGACATATGTATTAGAATATGACAAAGAAGTTATAAAAGAGGCTATTATAAAGGAATTAGAAAGAGATGGTCAAGTATTTTACTTATTTAATAATGTTGAGCAAATAGCAAGAAAAGCAGACGAAATTTCTAATTTACTTCCAGAAGCCAATGTAGTTTATGCACATGGACAAATGCCTGGAAAACAAATAGAAGAAATTATGCAGGAATTTATAGACAAAAAATCTAATGTACTAGTTTGTACAACAATTTTAGAATCAGGAATAGATATCCCAAATGCAAATACTATAATTGTAGAAAATGCTGATAGAATGGGATTAGCACAATTGTATCAAATCAGAGGAAGAGTAGGCAGATCAGATAAACAGGCATATAGTTATATCACATACAAAAAGGATAAACTATTATCTGAAGTAGCAGACAAAAGGCTAAAAGCAATAAAGGAATTTACAGAATTTGGGTCTGGATTTAAAATAGCTATGAGGGATTTGGAAATAAGAGGTGCAGGAAGTCTATTACGGAGAAATTCAATCAGGACATTTAGAACAAGTAGGATATGACACATATTGTAATCTATTAGAAGAAGTTGTAAAAGAAATGAAGGGAATTGATATAAAGCCAGAAACAGAACTTCAGATTGATTTAAATGTAACAAGTTATATACCAGATGAATATATAAATGATTCTAATCAGAAAATAGAAATTTATCAGAAAATTGCTTTATGTGATAGTGAAGAGGATATCGAAAATATAACAGATGAAATAATTGATAGGTTTGGAAATATGCCAGAAGAACTAGAGAATTTAACTGATATTGCAAGAATAAAATATTTAAGTAAAAAACTAAACATAGAAAAGATAGCAAGCAGAAAAAATGTTGTTGTATTCACATTTAACCCAAGTGTAAATAGAGAAGAAGCAAAAATAGAACTATTAACAATAATCCAAAAATATGGTAATAGAATTAAATTTTCTTCTGGAATAAAACCAATGATAACATTAGAAATAGGAAGTAAAAAAGAAGGGCAAATCTTAAAGGAAGTAATAAAATTTTTAAAAAGGTTAAATAATAAGAGTATATAATAAAAACAAGAATAAAACAGTTTGAAAAAGATAAAATAACAATAATAGTTAATAAGTAAGGAGACAAAGATGCAAATAATATCAAGTAAAGAAAATGAACTTGTAAAACATATAAAAAAATTAAAAGATAAGAAATATCGTGATAGTAATAATGAGTATTTAATAGAAGGAATAAAATTACTAAAAGAAGCAATTCAGGAAAATGTAAATATAAAACAAATTGTATTATGCGATGACTGTGAGAAGGCAGAAGCCATACCTAAAGAATTAATGTATGAAATTGCAAAACAAAATTGTATCTATGTAACAAATAAAATATTTAAATATTTATCGGAAGTACAAGCACCACAAGGAGTGCTAGCAATAATAGAAAAAAATAATAAAGATACCCAAATAGATTATTCTCAAGACATTATAGTCGCAATTGATGATATACAAGATCCTGGAAATTTAGGAACAATACTAAGAACAGTAGATAGTATAGGACTAAAACAAATATTAGTGTCAAAAAACACAGTAGATGCTTATAATCAAAAAGTAATACGTGCAACAATGGGAGCAATCTTCAGGGTAAAAATAATAGAATGTGAAGATATAGAAAAAACATTAAAAGAAGTACGAAAGCATAAATTTAAAATAGTAGTATCAACATTACAAACAGAAAACAGTATCTATGATATAGACTACAAAAAGAAGGTAATAGTAATAGGAAATGAAGCAAATGGTGTAGAGCAACATATACAAGAAATAGCAGATGAAAAAATAAAAATACCAATGATTCGGAAGAACAGAAAGCCTAAATGCTTCAGTAGCAACAGGGATTATCTTATATGAATATGTAAGACAAAGAGGACACCACTAAAAGAGGTCATGATTTTATCGAATAATGTTAATATGTGAGATGAGTAAATAAAATATGGCAGTTTTATTTTAAAATATTACAAAAGTTGACAAAAACATTACAGAAAAATGAACATTTTTAGTAGTGTCCCCAGAAGGGAGCAAAAAAATGAAATTAAATGTTGTTATGGTAGAACCAGAAATACCACAAAATACTGGAAATATTGCAAGGACATGTGCTGCAACAGGGGCTAAGTTACATTTAGTTCATCCTTTAGGATTTGATATTTCGGAAAAAGCAGTAAAAAGAGCAGGGTTAGATTATTGGGATAAAGTTGAAATAGAAGAACATGAATCTTTTGAAGATTTCTTAGAAAAATATAAACCTCAAGAGCATAATATGTTTTTTGTAACAACAAAGGGAAAACATGTTTATTCAGAACCGAATTATCATGAAATGGACGAAATTTTTTTATTGTTTGGAAAAGAGACTAAAGGATTACCTGAAGATATTTTGCAAAAGTATATTGATAAGACAATTAGAATTCCAATGAGACCTAATTTAAGATCACTTAATTTATCAAATTCAGTTTCTATAGTAGTTTTTGATGTATTAAGACAAAAAGGATTTGATGGATTAGAGGAAATTAGCAATTATTTTAATGATAAATAATTTGTAAATGTCGAATTTTGCGATGAAAAATAGAGAAAAAAATGGAGAAAAGCTTGGATTTTCTCCATTTTTGTGGTTTAATAAAAGTATAGTATTTTTTTATATTATTTATATTAAATTTTAATCGTAGTATTTAAATCTAAAAATTAATTCCAAATACAAAATCAAATTAAATAATCAGATAAAGGAGGTTGTAAAAATAAAACAATAAATTTACCTTAACATAAATATTAATATATAAATTACATATATAAATAAATTCATATGTTATATCACATATTACATAGTTTAATTGAGGAGGAAAAAAAGTGAAATCTTTTACATATTTTGACTATATAAAATGTATTCATACATTAAGATTAAATGCAGTATTGCAATTAGCAGAAGAAGGAGTTAGTTATAAACTCGAAAAAAATAAACAAAATAAAGAACAGGATAACTTATTAAAGGACATTTTGAAAAGTGAAAAGGAGATGGCGAAATTTATAAATGATTTTTTAGAGCCTAATGAAAATATAGAAAGCAAAAATTTAATTAGATACACAAATAATTATATTACTAAAAAATATAAATCAAAAGAAGCTGATTTAATATATTATTTGAAAAATCAAGATGTGTTTTTTTTAGTTGAACATCAATCAAAAGTAGATGATAAAATGCCATATAAGATATTAAATATTTGTATAGATATTATACAAGAGTGGAGCAGAGCTAGAAGTTTAAGACAAGAAATGAAATATCCTATTGTAGTACCAATTATTATATATACGGGATGTGAAAAATGGAAAATTCCTAAAGACTATGACAGAAGACAAATTAGTAATTATGTATTAGAAAAAAATAAAATAGATTTAGAATATAATTTGATTGAATTAAATAGACTATCAAAAAAATACTTACTGCAGAAAAAGAGTATTTTTAGTTATGGAGCAATTTTAGAAAAATCAAGAAACACAGAGGAACTTAAGGAAAATATTAATATCATATTAAATGATATAAAAAATAAAGGACAGCTAGAAGAATTTAGAGATGTTGTTATTAAGTCATTTAAATGTTCATTAGATAAAACTTTACAAGGACAAATATTGAGAAAAATAGACATAAAGATAAAAAAAGGAGAAAATGATATAAATATTTTATATGAAAGTATGGAAAGGAAATTTAGGCAAAATATTATAGAAAAAATCCAAGAAGAAAAATTAGATACAGCCAAAAAATTATTAGAAAGAAGGATAAAAGATAATGTTATTTTAGAAAGTACACAAATAACTACACAACAATTAGAAGAAATTAAAAAGGAAATGTTGTTGGAAAGTAAATAAAATAAAGTTTTAAGAGCTAATAGAATTATTGATATTATTTCTATTTGGCTCTTTCTTTTTTATAATTATAAGAACTCCTTATTATTATTTTACATAAAATATATTAGGATAAATATTAAGGAGGCATAAAATGGAGAAAATACTAGAGGTAAAAAATATTAGTAAAAAATATCAAAATAAACAAGGAGAGGTGCTAGCACTTAAAAATATAAATTTTAGAATAAGAAAGGGAGAATTTGTAAGTATTATAGGTCCAAGTGGATGTGGTAAGTCTACATTACTTTCTATTATTGCTGGATTAGAGGAAAAAACAACAGGAGAAATATACATAGAAGGTAAAAAAGTAGATGATATTTCTTCAGAAATAGGATATATGCTACAAAGAGATTGTTTACTAGAATGGAGAAATATTTTGAGTAATACTATGTTTGGACTAGAAATAAAAGGTAAGAAAAATAATGAAAGTAAGAAATATGTAGAAGAATTACTAAAAAAGTATAATTTGTATGATTTTAAAGATAAGTATCCTTCTGAATTATCAGGAGGAATGAGACAAAGAGTAGCATTAATCAGAACACTTGCTGTAAAGCCAAAAATATTATTATTAGATGAAGCATTTTCAGCATTAGATTATCAAACACGAATAATGGTAACAAATGATATTTATGGAATATTAAGAAAAGAAAATATTACAGCATTAATTGTAACACATGATATTTCAGAAGCCATTAGTATGTCAGACAGAGTATTAGTATTAAGCAAAAGACCCGGTACAATAAAAGATATTCACAAAATAGATTTTGAAATAGACAATAGAACACCATTAAATTGCAGAGAAAGTCCTAAGTTTAGCAGGTATTTCAATACTTTATGGAAGGAGCTGGGAGTAGATGAATAATTCAAATATTTCAAAGGAAAGAAAAAGATATTTAAAAAATAGAAGGAAAAAACAATATTTAATTTTATTAGCACAAATAGCAATTTTGGTAATTTTTTTAGGAGTATGGGAAATAGCAGCCAATAAAGGTATTATTGATAGTTTCATTACAAGTAAGCCAAGTAGAATTTTTGATACATTTATGAATTTAACTTCGAATAATTTATTAGAACATATAGGAGTAACAGTATATGAAACAGTAGTTGGCTTTTTATTAGGGACGATATTAGGAATTATGGTAGCAATAATATTATGGTGGTCAGACTTTTTGTCAAAAGTAGCAGAACCATATTTAGTAGTTTTAAATAGTTTACCCAAAGTTGCTCTTCGGACCAGTTATAATTATTTGGGTAGGAGCAGGTACACCTGCAATTATTGTTATGGCAATAGCTATATCGTTAATTGTAACAATACTGGAGAATCTAAATGGATTCTTAAAAACAGATAAAGAAGTAATAAAAATGGCAAAAACTTTTCATGCAAGTAAAATACAAATACTAACAAAAATAGTTATACCTGCCAATTTGTCAACATTTATAAATTCATTAAAAGTAAATATAGGGCTTTCATTAGTAGGAGTAATTTCAGGTGAATTTTTAGTATCAAAGGCAGGTCTTCGGATATTTAATCGTGTATGGAGGGCAAGTATTTAAATTAGATTTAGTAATGACAAGTGTTATTATACTAGGTATTGTAGCAGGAATAATGTATACAACAGTATTATTATTAGAAAAGTTTATCCTAAAATCAAGAAAGTTTAAATGAGCTTTTTTATAAAAGGGAAAAGCTTAAAAGGAGGAAAATTTTGAAAAAGAAAGCAATAATTAGTACAATTACAATTCTTGCAATTGTATTAGTAGTAATTGGTATTATTAATGTAAAAAATTCAAATCAAAATACAAAAGAAACAAAATTAATAAAAGTTAACGAGGTTACACGTTCAGTATTTTATGCTCCACAATATGTAGCAATAAATAATGGATATTTTAAGGAAAATGGTTTAGAAATAGACTTGACAACAGGTCAAGGTGCAGATAGTGTAATGACAGCAGTATTATCAAATCAATGTGATATAGGATTTGCAGGACCAGAAGCTTCAATCTATGTATATAATGAAGGAAAAGAGGACTATTGCCAAGTTTTTGCTCAAATGACAAAAAAGGATGGATCATTTCTAGTTGCAAGAAATGAAAATAAAGATTTTGATTGGCAAGAGGTAAAAGGAAAGACAATAATACCAGGAAGAAGAGGTGGAGTACCTTATATGACATTAGAGTATGTACTTAAGAAAAATAAAATTGATACTAAAAAAGATGTGACATTAGATGATAGTATTAAGTTTGATTTAATGGCAGGAGCATTTACAAGTCGGAAATGCAGATTATGTTACTTTATTTGAACCGACAGCATCATTAACACAAAAAGAAAATAAAGGATATATTGTTGCGTCAGTAGGAGAGGCAGCAGGTGAAATACCATATACAGCATATTTTGCTAAAAAAAGTTATATAGAAAATAATGAAAATACAATACAAAAGTTTACAAATGCTATTTATCAAGGACAAAAATGGGTAAAAGAACACAATAGTGATGATATTGCAAGAGAAATTCAGAGTTTCTTCCCAGATACAGATATAGAACTATTAACATCAGCAATACAAAGTTACAAAGATATTGATGCATGGAATGATACACCAGTTTTAAAAGAAGAGTCTTTTGATAGATTACAAGAAGTTATGACAAGTGCAGGAGAATTGAAAGAAAAAGCACCATATAATAAAATAGTAAACAATAAATATGCTGAAAATGTAAATAAGTAAATAAGTAAATAAACTAGGGAGCTTTTGAAGTGAACCCAAATTATTAGACAAAAAAGTTTAATAAGGAGGGTTCATTACAACTTTTTCTAGTTTATTTTACTTTTAAAAGTATATATATAATAAAATTAAAAAAGATAGAATAATCAAAGAATAAAGAGATAAAAAGAGTATTAACGAATAAAGGTTTACATATAAGGAAAAAATATTTTGACAAGTAGAACTCATAGTGTTATATTTACGAATGAAAAGGAAGTGATAATATGGAAATTGATTTCGAATTAATGGGAAATAGAATTAGAGAGGCTAGAAAAAGGAAGGGATGGACTCAAGAAAACCTATCAGAAGAACTAGATGTTGCAATTGCTTTCATTAGTAGGATAGAAAGAGGAAAAACAGAAGTAAGTTTAAAAAGGCTATCTCAAATAGCAAGAATATTAGATGTACCAATAGAAGAATTAATAACAGGAGTAGCACCAAAAAATGGAAAATATTTAGATAGAGATATAAATAGGATTTTAGAACAATGTACACCAGATAAGCAAAAGTTAATATATAATATTGCAAAAATTGTATCAGGTATAAAATTTGTGTAAAATAAATCCAAAGTGTTTGCTTTACAAAAACAAAAAAATAGTATAAACTACATAGATAGATAAGAAAAAGCAAAAGGTGATAATAAATGTATTTAAAAAGATTAGAATTGCAAGGATTTAAATCTTTCGCAGATAAAACGGTTCTAGAATTTATGCCAGGTATAACAAGTGTAATTGGACCAAACGGTTCTGGAAAGAGTAATATATCAGATTGTATAAGATGGATACTCCGGAGAACAAAGTATGAAGTCATTAAGAGGTTCAAAATCATTAGATATAATATTTTCAGGAACTCAAAACAGGAAATCATTAGGTTTTGCAGAAGGTTCATTGGTTTTTGATAATACAGATGGGAGTTTACCAATTGAATATACAGAAGTAACGGTAACAAGAAAGATATATAGAAGTGGGGAAACTGGATATTATATAAATAAGGTACCATGTAGACTAAAAGATGTATTAGAATTATTTATGGATACAGGAATTGGCAAAGATGGATACTCAATAATAGGACAAGGAAAAATTGATGAAATTTTAAGTAATAAATCAGAAGATAGAAGAAATATATTTGAAGAAGCAGCAGGAATTGTAAAGTATAGATCAAGAAAACAAGAATCAGAGAAAAAATTGGAAAGAACTAAATTAAATCTACTTAGAATAAATGATATTTTATCTGAGATAGAAGCAAATATAGATCCACTAAAAATACAAGCAGAAAAAGCAAAAAAATACCTAAATTTAAAAGAAGAATTAAAAAGCATTGAAATAGGATTATTTATTTATAATATAGAGAAATATAAAACAAGTTTGCAAGAAATCATAAAAGATGAACAAATCTATACTGAACAATGTAATGAAGAAGAAGGTAGATTAGAAAGAGTAAAACAATTAAAAGAAGAATTAAAGACTCAAATAGATGAAATTACAATACAAATAGAGGAGATGTCTAATTTAGGATTTGAAAGTCAAAAAGAAATTGAAATGCTAAATTCGGATATAAATGTTGCTAATACTAGAATTTTAAATAATAGTGAGAATTTTAAAAGATTTGAAAAGGAAATAGAAGAATCTAAAAATAGAATAAAAGAATTACAAGAGGAAATTGAACAAAAACTAGAAAAAAAAGCAGATTTAAAACAAAATAAAGAAAAATTCCAAAAAGAATTAGATGAAAAAGAAGAAGAATTAGCAAAAATAACAAAAAAATTATCTGCAAAAGAGCTAGAAATAGAAGGATATAAAGCGAAAACAGAAGAAAATATAGATAAAAAATATGAGTTACAATCACAGATAAATACTCAAAATATTAATTATGAAAATTATGAAAAAAGACAAAAGCAATTGAAAGGTGAAATAGCAGCTCATATTTCAGAATTAGATGAAGCAAGATTGAAGAAAGATGAAATTTCTAAAGAATTTTATGAAATTGATAGTAAAAGAAATAAGATAGTTAAAAGTTTAGAAGAGATAAATAAAAGCAAAGAACAAGCAGATAGAAAATTAAAAGACTATGAAGATAATATGCATAATCATCAAAATGAGATGAGAATAAAAGAATCTAAACTAAAATTTTTAATAGAAACGGAAAAAGAAAAAGAAGGATATATAAGAAGTGTTAAGTCTTTGCTAAAAGACTGTGAGTCAATAAAAGAGTTAGGAAAAGGAATGCATGGGGTTTTAGCAAATGTTATTGAGGTACCAGAAGAATATCAAACAGCAATTGAAATGTGTTTAGGTGCTAGCTTACAAAACATTGTTACTGAAACAGAAGAAGATGCCAAAAAATTAGTAGAACATTTAAGAAAGAATAATTTAGGAAGAGCATCATTTTTACCAATTACATCTGTAAAAGGTAAAAAAATAGATAAAATTAAAGGAAATGAAAAAGGGATAATTGGTATTGCATCAGATCTAATTAAGTTTAGTAAAAAATATGAACAAATTATAATTAGTTTACTTGGAAGAACTGTTATTGTAGACAATATGGATACAGCTATAAAAGTGGCAAAACAAAATAGTTATTCTTTTAGAATAATAACATTAGCAGGAGATGTGATAAACTCATCTGGAGCGATAACAGGTGGTTCAGTATCAAAGAAAACTGTAAATATTTTAGGCAGAGGAAGAGAGATAGAAAAATTAGAAAAGGAAATAAAGAGTCTAAAAAGCAAGGTAGAAAAACTAGAAAAAGAAAAGCAAGAATATGAAACATCTATAGAAGATATATTAGATGGTGCAACATCATTAGAAAAGCAATTACAAGAAATTGATATTACTTACGCAACAGAAAAGCAAAGATTAATATCAATTGATGAAAATATTGCAAAAATAGAACAACGATTATCAAAATTAAAGGAAGAACAAAACAAATTAGAAGAACAAAAAGAAAATAGTATATTAGAAAAGCAAAAAATACAAGAGGAGATTGAAAAATTAACAGAAGAAACAAATAAATTAACAGAAATTATAAATGAATTTACTACTTTAAATAAAGACAATCAAAAATATGTAGATGACTTAAATTTTGATATTACAAATTTAAAAATATCAGTATCTTCTTTTGATGAAAGTGAGGCATCAATTGAAGAAATACAACAAAGAATTAACTTAGAGATTGAGAATACTAATAACAGCATAGAAAATAAGAAGATTCAATTAGAAAAAATAAAACAAGACAATTTTAATTTAGAAAAGACTGTTGAGGAGACTAAAGAAAAAATTGAAAATATAAAACAGGAAGTAAATGCAAGTGGTTCTAAAATAGAAAAATTAAAAGAACAAAGAATAGAAAAAAATGAAAAATTGGCAAAACAAGAAGAAGAAATTACAGATAAATTTAAAATAATTGAAGATTTAAAATCTCAAATAGTTAAGATTGACATGAAAAAGGCAAAATTTGAAGAAGATATAAATAGTATCATAGAAAAAATGTGGGAGGAATATGAATTAACACCAAATACAGTTGAAAATTATAAAAAACCAGAAAATGTTGCATTAACGCAAAAGAAAGTAAATTCTTTAAGAAAAGAGATACGAGATTTAGGAAGTGTTAATGTAGATTCAATTGAAGAATATAAAACTATGAAAGAAAGATATGACTTTATGTGTGAGCAAAGAGTAGATTTAGAAGATACTATGAGTAAACTAAGAAAAATTATAAATGATATGACAAATACAATGAAAGAGCAATTTAAAAAGCAATTTGAGATTATTAACAAAAACTTTGTAGAAGTGTTTAGAGAATTATTTGGTGGAGGAAATGCATCTTTAAAGTTAGAGGACGAGGAAAATATATTAGAATGTGGAATAGAGATTAATGTACAACCACCAGGTAAAAAATTACAAAATATGATGTTATTATCTGGAGGAGAAAAAGCATTTACAGCAATTGCTTTATTGTTTGCGATACTAAAAATAAATCCAGCTCCATTTTGTGTGTTAGACGAAATTGAAGCAGCCTTAGATGATTTAAATGTATATCGTTTTGCAGAGTATTTAAAGAAATTCTCTGGAAGCACACAATTTTTAGTTATTACACACAGGAAAGGAACGATGGAAGCAGCAGATACAGTATATGGGGTAACTATGGAGGAAAATGGAATATCAAAATTATTATCTATGAAGTTAAAATAGAAAACGAGGGAAAGTCCCTCGTTTTGTGAATTACCATAATTAGATATACGGAATAAATCCTAAGCTAACCATATCAAATTGAGTATTAATAAAATGTTCTGAGTCAGAAAATATGAAGATATTATCATATGCCTCAGAAAAATTATTTTTTAAGTAAATTAAAGTTTTTAGATAATTTAATTTACTTGTGTCATCACTTTCTACAGTGATAGCCTTTCTACGTGTTGCAGAATCATACTTTAATGTAATACTCTCAGTTGCCATAAGTAATTCCTCCTTAAATTTTGTAAAAGTATTATACAAAATTCGACAAAAAAACACAAGTGTAATTACATATTTTATAAAAAATAACGTAAAAATCCAATAAAAACTAGTAAAATTCCAGAGATAATTGACCAGATATTATCAGGAAATTGGTTTAATTTATAAATTTTTCTACCTAATAAAGTACCTAAACCTAAGAATACTAGTTGAAAAACAGAAATTAAGAAAGGAAAAATTATAAAATTAATACCTATAATACTACCACCTATTCCAATACACAAACTATCTAATGAAAGTGCTAATCCTAAAAAAATTGATTCTTTTGCATCTATAATTTTAGAATTATCTAAATCTGAGGATATAGGATTTTTGATAATTTTTATAGTAATACCAAGAAATTTAATAAAAAAACTATATATTTTTTCAGTATTAGATTCTAGTTTAATAGAATCTTTTTTTGATTCATTTTTCAATGCTTGAAAACAAATAAAAATCCCCATTAAAATTAGAATTATACTACCTAAAAATTTAGTGAAATTTTCAGGGAAAATCGTTTTTATTATATTTCCAAACAATAAAGATAGAATTGATACTAGAAAAGAAATAGAAAACAAAATAAGTTTACCCAAATAAGATATTTTAGTATTTTTAATTCCATATGTAATACCAATTCCTAGAGAATCTATACTACTAGAAATAGCTAAGATAAAAGCGTTTAGTAACATAATCAAATAACCCCCTACAACATAATATGACAAAAAAAATAAAAAGTTCGAACTAAAAAAAGGAATAACCAAAGGACAAACTACATAAGATTTAATAGAATTTATACAAAGGAGAGGTTAGTATGTGGGAAACACTAAGAAAAGAAGAGGTATTGAAATCATTTAGTACAAATAAGAAACTAGGATTAACAAACCAAGAAGTACTTTTAAGAAAACAAAAATATGGTAAAAACAAATTGGAGGACAAACCTAAAGAAACACTATTTATTAAATTTGTAAAGCAGTTTAATGATTTTATGATTATTATCTTGATTATTGCATCTATAATATCTGCAGGTATTTCTTATATACAAGGTGAAAATGATTATATAGATTCAATAATTATAATTGCAATTGTAATACTAAATGCAATAATGGGAGTAATTCAAGAAGCAAAGGCAGAGAAGTCAATTGAAGCATTAAAACAAATGACTCCACCAAAGGCTAAAGTTTTAAGAGAAAATATTACAACTCAAATAAATGCAGAAGAAATTGTTCCAGGAGATATAATTATATTGGAATCAGGTAGCTACGTACCAGCAGATTGTAGACTAATAGAAGATCATAATCTAAAAATTGAAGAATCTAGTTTAACTGGAGAAACAGAACCAGTAATAAAAAATTCTGATATGATTTGTAAAAAAGATATTCCTCTTGGGGATAGATTAAATATGGCATTTATGGCAACTATCGTAGTAAATGGACATGGAAAAGCTATAGTAACAGAAACAGGAATGAATACTAAAGTTGGAAAAATTGCAAATATGATAATTGAAGATGATGCACCAGAAACACCTATTCAAAGAAAATTAAGTCAAGTTGGTAAGATATTAGGAATAGTATGTTTGGCTATTTGTGTAATTATATTTGCAATAGGTTTAATAAAAGATATAGAACCAATGGAAATGTTTATGACATCAGTAGGATTGGCAGTAGCAGCTATTCCAGAGGGGTTACCAGCAATTGTTACTATTATGCTATCTATTGGAGTTACTAAAATGGCTAAAAATAATAGTATTATAAGGAAATTGCCGGCAGTAGAAACTCTAGGAAGCAGTAAGGTTATTTGTTCTGATAAAACAGGAACATTGACACAAAATAAAATGACAGTAGTAGAGATAAAATCAAAAAATCTTGAATTAATAACAGAATTAAGCACTATGTGTACAGATTGTGATGTTCTATACAAAAATGGAAAATTACAAGTAAATGGAGAACCAACAGAAATTGCAATAGTACAAAATGGTTTAAATAATGGAAAAGATAAAACAAAACTATATCAAATGTATCCAAGAATAAATGAAATTCCATTTGATTCAAATAGAAAAATGATGACCACAATACATAGAGTTGATAATAAATATAGAATAATAACAAAAGGAGCACCAGATGTTTTATTAGAAAAGTGTAAGAATTCAGTAGGAGAAAAGCAAAAGATACAAACAGAGAATCTACAAATGGCAAAAAAAGCTTTAAGAGTTATTGCAGTAGCTTATAAAGAATTAGATGTATTGCCTGATAAGATTAATACAGAAAATATAGAAAACAATTTGGAGTTTGTTCGGACTAATTGGAATGATAGATCCACCAAGAAAAGGTGTTAAAGAAGCAGTAAAAACTTGTAAGCGTGCCGGAATAAAAACAGTAATGATCACAGGAGATCATATTGCAACAGCAAAGGCAATTGCAAAAGATTTAAATATATTAGGCGTAAATGATAAAGCAATAACAGGACAAGAATTAGATAAAATACCACAGAAAACTTTGGAAAAGGAAATACAAAATTATTCAGTTTTTGCAAGAGTAACACCAGAACATAAAGTAAGAATTGTAAAAGCATGGCAAAATGCAGGAGCAGTTGTTGCTATGACAGGAGATGGTGTAAATGATAGTCCAGCTCTAAAAAGTGCAGACATAGGAATTGCAATGGGGAAGAATGGTACTGATGTTGCTAAAAATGCATCAGATATGATATTAACTGATGACAATTTTGTAACAATTGTAGAAGCAGTAAAACAAGGAAGAAATATTTATGACAATATAAAAAAGGCAATTCACTTTTTAATTGCAACAAACATAGGAGAAATTGTGACAATTTTTATGGGATTAGTATTAGGATTTAAATCACCATTGCTTGCAATTCAACTTTTATGGGTAAATTTAGTCACAGACTCTTTGCCAGCAATTGCAATTGGGTTAGAACCACCAGAGAAAGATATTATGAATAGAAAACCAATAAGTAGTAAAAAGGGAATTTTTGCAGATGGATTATGGAATAAGATTATTGTAGAAGGAATTATGATAGGAATGTTAACATTAGTTGCATTTAGTTTTGGAAATAAATATTATGGATTAGAAGTAGGAAGAACAATGGCATTTTTATCAATTGGATTACTAGAACTTATCCACAGTTTTAATATAAAAAGTGAACAATCAATATTCAAAGTAGGAATTTTTGAAAATAAATTTTTGATAGGAAGTTTTATATTAGGAGTATTTGTACAAACAATAGTTGTAATCATACCAACTTTAGCAGATATATTTAAATTAGTTCCATTAAATCAAACACAATGGATTATAACTTTGATGATATCAATTCTTCCAATTCCTATTATGGAATTACAAAAGAAAGTAAATGAAGTGAAATTTGGAAAAGTAATTTATACTGAAAAGCAAAAAGCATAAAAATTTATTTAACCAGGAAAGAAATCTTGTGGAGCTGGTGTATTTGCATTTAACTACTATGCAGATGTAGCTGACACTAGTAACAGTTTTCGTCCAGTAGTGTTTAGTTTCTAAGCATAACAAAAAATAAATTAGTACTTGCAAAATTTAAATAAATATGATAAAATAGCTATGTTTTGAAAGGCATAGCTATTTTTTATCAAATAATATGCTGAACAAATCTCTACTTACATTTATTAAAATGTAGGTTATAAATCCAAAGGGAGGTGAAAATAATGAACAAATACGAAAGTATTATCATTGTTAATCCAAATGTTGATGAAGCAGGTTTAAAAGCTTTAGAAGAAAAATTTACAGGGTTAATCAATGAACATGGAAAAGTAGAATCAGTAGAAAATATGGGAAAGAAAAAATTAGCATATGAAATCAAAAAGTTCAGTGAAGCTACATATTTACTATTCAACTTTGAGGCAGAACCAGCATCAATAGCAGAACTTGAAAGAATTTACAGAATTACAGATGATATTATTAAATTTATCGTTGTAAGAAAAGAAGACTAATTAAAATTAGTGAAAATATCAATTAAATAAAGATAGGGGCCTTTATTTAAAGTAAAGAAAGGTGATAGAAATGAACAAAGTAATATTAATGGGAAGATTAACAAGAGATCCAGAAGTAAGATATACACAAACAAATAACACACTAGTAGCTTCTTTTAGTTTAGCAGTAAATAGAAGATTTGTAAGACAGGGAGAAGAAAGACAAGCAGATTTTATAAATATTGTTGCTTGGAGTAAACTAGGAGAATTTTGTAGTAAATACTTTAAGAAAGGTCAACAAGTAGGAATTATAGGAAGAATACAAACAAGAACTTGGGATGATGACCAAGGAACAAAACATTATGTAACAGAAGTTGTAGCTGAAGAAGCTTATTTTGCAGATAGTAAAAGAGAAGGAGAATCAGCTGGAAACTTTGAAAATACATTTGGAAGTACTGAGCCAGGAAGTATGGGAGCAGACTTCGAAGTATCTTCAAGTGATGACCTACCATTCTAAAACAAAGAGGGGGAAAATATAAAATGGCAGATAAGAAACAAAATAAAAGAAACAATAAAAACTATGATGAAGATTATAATCCAAGATTTAGAAAACAAAGAAAAAAAGTATGCTTATTATGTAGTGACAAAAACTTTGAATTAGATTATAAAAATCCAGAACAACTAAAAAAATTCATCAATGATAAAGGAAAAATTTTACCAAGAAGAACAACAGGTGCATGTGCAAAACATCAAAGAGACATTACAACAGCAGTAAAAAGAGCAAGACATATTGCTATGTTGCCTTATTCACAAAATTAATTTGTTTATAATAAATGAAGAAACCGTTGAAATATCAACGGTTTCTTTGTGTAAAATAAAATCAAGAGTTTAATTATTTTTTTGTTTTTAAAGCATTTACAATAAAAAAACGTTATGTTATAATCTGTAATAGAAAAACAAAAGAGGTGAAATCTTTGAATCAAATATTAAGTGTAGAAAACGGAAAAAAAGAAAAAAAGGTAAGAAATAGTGGACCAATTGAAATTAATTCAATTTTAAAATTTTTTTCAATAGCCATATTGATTTTTGGGGTATTTCTAATAGGTAGTGGGTCATATTCGATGTATAACACATCGAAAAATGAAAATTCATTAATTAAACCAACAATATCACTTTTAGAACCTTCAGAAACACAAACAACTATACAAGTTAGTCATAATAAAAATTTAGAAAAAGTAACATATCAATGGAATGATAAAGAACCAGTTGAAATAAATTGTACTGGTAAAAAGAAAGTAGAACAAACAATTGAAATACCAACGGGAGAAAATACATTAAATATATATGCAAAAGATATAAACGGATTAGAAAGTACTACTACAAAGCAATATACATTATTAGGAGATATAAATATAGAATTAAAAGTAGAAGGAAGTAATCTAAAAATAACAGCAGATGGAAAAGAAGAATTATCATATATGACATATCGTTGGGATGAAGAAGAAGAAACAAAAATAGATATAAATGATACAAAGGCAGAGCAAACAATTGAAATACCAAAAGGTTTACACAAACTAACAGTAATTGCAGTAGATATTAATAACAATACTGAAACTAAAGAACAAGAAGTAAAAGGAGTAACAAAGCCAAAACTAGACGTAACAACAGATGGGTCATCAAACTTTATTATAAAAGCATCAGATGACGAAGGAATAAAGAAAGTAGAATTTATTATAAATGAAAATGAAAGATATAAATTAGACTTAGATAAAGTATATTCTTTAGAACAAAGAAAACAATTTGAATATGCATATCCATTACATGATGGAGAAAATAGATTAGAGGTAAGAGTGTATAACGAAAGCGATGTAAGTGAAGTAGCTAGAGTTAAAGTAACAAAATAAAAGATACCTCCTACAGATATTGTAGGAGGATATTTATTGAAAAGAGGGCAAAAATGGAGGAAAAACTATTTGAGATACTAACATATTTTATAATTTATTCTTTCTTAGGCTGGGCAATGGAATCAGTAGTAAGATCTGTAGCAGAGAAAAAAATAATAAATACAGGATTTTTAAAAGGACCATTATGCCCAATTTATGGAATTGGTGCAATGATAATGTTCTTGTGCCTGGACCAATTTGAAAACAATATAGTACTATTATTTTTTATAGCAATAATAGTATTAACAATATGGGAATATTTAGTAGGAGTAGCATTAGAAAAAATGTTTCATACAAAATATTGGGACTATTCAGACCAAAAGTTTAACTTTCAAGGAAGAATATGTCTAGTGAATTCTATTTGTTGGGGAATATTAGGAGTAGTATTTGTAAGATATATCCATCCATTTGTACATGATATAGTTTTAAAAGTAAATGTTAAATTATTACACTATATAATATCAATAATAACAATAGTAGGAATTGTAGATATGATAGTAAGTATAGTGAAAGTGAAAAACATGAAAGGTACATTAGAAAAAGTAGAAGAACTAAATAAAGAGATAAAAGAAAAACTAAAAGAAATCAAAAATCTAACAAAAGATAATACTAAGGATGCAGAAAAGATTACAGCAACTGAAAATATTCAAAAAATAGTAGACAAATTAAAAAAGAAAAGAGACAAAACTATACGCCGGTTTATACAAAAATGTGTATAGGTTAAAGAAGGCATTCCCTGCTATAAATACAAAAGAAATAACACAAGTATTAAATAAAAAGATAGATATTAGAAAAAATAAGAAAAACACTTGAAAAGAATAAAGCTTTTTGTATATAATAAAACTGAAAGTAAAAAAAGGAGAAAACAAATGGTACAAGAAATCTATATAATAGATGATGATTATTCTTCTATTTTAATATTTAGAGAACTATTTAAAAATGATCCAGAATACAAGTTTATTAGCGTAAAAACAGAGCAAATAGATATTGCATTAAAAAATATACCATCTTTGATTGTAATAAATGAAGATGCAATAGATAGAGATGTTGTTGAGCTATGTAGAAAAATTAGAAAGGATGAGGATAACACCATAACACCAGTTATTGTTGTATCATCTCAGACAGAAAAGGAACATAGAGTAAAAATACTACAAGAGTCAGTAGAGTATTTTATTAAAAAACCTATAGATGAAAAATATTTATATTATACTGTTAAAAATTTAAATAGATTATTAGCTAGCAATAGAACTGTAAGTCCATTAACAGGATTACCTGGAAACGTACAAATACATGCAGAGTTAAAGAAGAGAATAGCTAGAAAAGAAGATTTTTCTGTATTATATATAGACTTAGATAACTTTAAAGCATATAATGATGTATATGGATTTTTAAAGGGAGATGAAATAATAGAATTTACAGCACAAACAATATTAAACTCTGTTCATCGTGATGAGATAGATAATAGTTTTGTAGGGCATATAGGAGGAGATGATTTTTTAGCAATTGTACCAACTATAAATTGTGAAAAACTATGTCAAGATATTGTGTTACACTTTGATGAAAATGTGAAAAGATATTTTACAGATGAAGATTTAGAACAAGGATATATAGAAGTAGCAAATAGAAAAGGAGTTATTGAACAATTTCCACTAACATCAGTATCAATAGGTGTAGTTACAGCAGAAGCAGGAAGATTTCACAATATATTAGAAATTGGAGAAGTTGGAGCACAAGTTAAACATGCTGCTAAAACTGTTGTTGGAAGTAGTTATGCAATTGATAAAAGAAAAGCCGTTTTATAAAATAAAAAAGTATTGCAAAGAAATATTGCAATACTTTTTGTTAATATAAATGTTATAACATATTAAAGAAAAAGGAGAAAGGTATGGAGTTAATTGATGTTATAGATGAAAATAATAAATTGACGGGAGAAATAGAGGATAGATGGGTAGCGTATAATAAAGGGTTATGGCGAAGAACTGTTTCATGTTGGATTATTAATGAAAAAGGAGAGATATTATTACAGAAGCGAACTGCTAATAAGAAAAGAAATCCTAATAAATGGGCGAAAACTGGAGGACAAATTGATAGTGGAGAAAGTGCTGAAGATGCGATATTTAGAGAAGTAAAAGAAGAGCTTGGAATTGAAATTCCAAAAAATCAAATTAAAGTAGTAGATATTCATAAGAGTGATTATAAAAGTAAACGTTTTGTATATAATTTTAGTAAATCGTAAAATAGATGATTATATATTACAAGAAGATGAAGTATCAGAAGTGAAATATGTTTCAATAGAGGAAATTGAACTAGATAGAAGGAATAAGGATATAAAATATACTTTTTCCAACTGGAGCAATGAGGATTTTGATAGAGAAATGACATTATTAAAAAATAAAAGAAAAGAAGTATTAAAAATATTATAAAAAACAAGGAGAATTCTATGGGAATTCAGAAAACAAGTTTAGATAACGAAAAAATAAAAAATATATTAGAAACAGAATATGATATAAAAGCAAAAAAGATTAATAAAATAGATAGAGGAACAGCAAATATATTTAAAATAGAAACAACTAAGAATAACTATATTTTAAAAGAATTTGTAAGTAATAAAAAAGAAGAAACTATTATTAAAGAAGTAAATATAATAGAATTTTTAAAAGAAAGAAAAATAAGTGTTCCTACATATGTAAAAACAACAAACGGAGATTTTTACGTAAAAAATGAAGAAAGAATAATAATAGTACAAGAATTTGTTGAAGGATATACAATTAAAAATAATACAGGAAACTACAAACAAGTAATAGAATGTGCTGATATATTAGGGAGATTAACTAAAGAGCTAATGGACTATCCAACATTAAGTAGAGAAAATATTATTGAAGAAAATTTTTCAAGAAATAGAGTGCATTTTGGAATTGATAAAATGAAAAAATTAAAAACTAATATCAAAAAAGACAATATTTATAAGTTGAAAATAGAAAATGATATTGAGTATAGAATAAAAATTCTAATGGAAATTGAGGAAAACTTTGATTTTGATATTATTAATAAATTAACAATATTAAATAGCCATGGAGACTTTTGTTCACAACAACTGATATATAATGAAAATAAAGAAACGACAATAATAGATTTTGAAAAAGCTAAAAGCTTGCCAATTGTATGGGAGATAATGAGGTCATATACTTACCTTGATAAAAATCTCCAAAATGGTGATATAGATGTAGCTACATTAGTAGAGTACTTTAAAGAATTCCAAAAATATATAAATCTAAACGAATATGATCTAAAATATGCACCACACATATATTTATTACAATTAGCTAGTAGTACATATGGATATAAAGAATACAATGAAGATTTTGAACAAAATGAACTAATAAACTTTGCATTTTTTAGAACTAAGATATGTAAAAGTTTATATAATAATTTAGAAGAATTAAGTTCAAAATTAATAAAGAATAAAAATGAATAAAAAAAGAAATTCCTAATATAAATAGTAATAAAGATATTTATATTAGGAGTTTTTTTATGATAGTTATTAACAAAAAAAGAATTCAAATAATAGCCAGTTGCCTATTAATAGCATTATTTGCATTTTCATTTCAAATAGCAAATGAAAATAAACAAGAAGATAAAAATATAAAAAAGACAGTAGAGACGACGTCTACACCGGTATCAGGTAAAACAGTTGTATTAGATGCAGGACATGGAGTGCCAGATGAAGGTGCTCAAAGTAGTAATGGAACTACAGAAGCACAAACAAATTTAAAAATAACATTAAAAGTTCAAAATCTATTAGAACAAAGTGGCTGTAAAGTAATATTAACACGTTCTGATGAAAATGCAATTTATGATTTAGATTCAAAGACGTTAAAACAAAAGAAAATATCAGACATACATAATAGAGTAAAAATTGGAAATGAGTCAAGTGCAGATATTTTTGTATCTATTCATTTAAATAAAATACCACAACAGCAATATTATGGATGGCAATGTTTTTATAAGGAAAATGATGAAAACAGTATAAAGCTTGCAAAACAATTACAAGAAAATTTAAATAAATCTATACAAAAGGAAAATAAAAGAGTTGCAATGAAATTAAATACCGTATATATAATGAAACATGTGGAAATACCAATATCAATAGTTGAATGTGGATTTTTATCAAATCCGGAAGAGGAAAAACAACTTCTAGAAGATGGATATCAAAATAGACTAGCGTGGGGAATTTATAACGGAATAATAAATTATTTCTATGAGTAATTTATAGTAAAAAGCAAAAAAATAAGAAATTTCTTAAATTTTTGCTTTTTTTTTGTAAGAATGTTATAATAAAAATGTATTACTTATACAAGGGAGGAAATAATATGAGTAATGAAGAACCAAACTATATGAAGAGAAGAAAAGAATTTATAAAAGATAGAGATTTAGAAGTTAATACATCTAAAAATAATAGAAATGATAAAAAAACAAATAAAAAAAGATATAAAGCTAAAAGTGGGACAAAAAATAATGCAAACTTGAAGTTGAAAAAATTATTAGCAGCTACTGCACTAACTGGAATAACAATAGTTGGAGTAGCAAAAGGTTATGATCATTATCAAGAACAAAAAACACCAATTACATTAGAACAAGCACTAGAAAGTGGTGAAAATTTAGAAAAATTAGGAATTGATAAAGATATTGCAGTTAAAATAGAAAATATAAAAGATAAGTTAGAAAATGAAGATATAACAAATGAAGAATTAATTAAATTATCAAGAGATATAAATGAAATTCAATTTGATACAATTAAAATGAAATTAGCCAATACATTAGGGTGTAATGAAGAAGATATAACATTACATACAGCTCTTGAAGATAAACAAAGTGGGAAAACAGTAGAATCTGTAGATGTAAAAAATGGAGAAAAATATATTAATAGATCATTAACAAGAAGAGAAAACACAATAACAGATGAGATATCAGATTATATTAGAAGTATTGGAAAAATGCAGACAACCATGCAAAAAATACAAACAGGAGATATTAATAGAAAAGAAATTATAGAAAATTATAAATCAGCAATAGATAAAGTAGATAAATTAGCAGCAACTGAAATGAAGTTTGATAAGAAAGGAAACATTTTTTTAGAAACAACTAAAGTTTCAGAATTAAATAAAAGTTCACAAGATAAAACAATTTCAAACAATGAAAAAAATAATCAGCAATTAGATGAAGAAAGATAAAATAAGGAATGCATAAAATTGCCACTCTTTGCAAACAATATGTGTGAAACATATTAGCAAGGAGTGGAATTTTTTTGAAAATAAATAAAGTATTAAAAATAAATGGGACTATGCTAGACAAAAAACAACTGGAAAATCATTTACAGAAAATAGCATCAGGGCATAATTTAACTAATAAATCAAAAAAAGACACTTATCCTGTACCACATATGCAAGAAAGTTTTAATGTAATACAAGAAACATACAATCTATTAAATGAGCATTTAAAACTTGGAATCAGCATACATCCAGCAGGTGAGTGGCTGTTAGATAATTTATATATAATAGAAGAAACAGTAAAGCAAATTGAAAAGGAACTAACGCTAAAAAAATATACAAACTTTTTAGGAATAGCAAATGGACAATATGAGGGATATGCTCGTATTTACGTATTAGCATCTGAAATTGTAGCATATACAGATAATAGAATACAAAGAAATGATTTAGAAGATTATTTAGCAAGTTATCAGACTAAAAAGACCTTAAGCATGGAGGAAATTTGGAATATAGGATTATTTCTAGAAATTGCTATCATTGAAAATATAAGAGAAATTTGTGAGAAGATATATACAGCACAAATACAAAAATATAAAGCAGAAAATATTGTAGAAAGATTAGTAGAAAACAAACCTAAATCAGAGTTAATTTATAAAAACAATACAATAAGAAAAGTAGAAAAAAATATATTGGAGGATATGCAATATCCATTTATAGAATATATGTCTTACATTTTAAAACGTTATGGAAAAAAAGGTTATAGCTATTTAAAGGCATTAGAAGAAACTGTGGAATTAACAGGAATGACAGTATCAGAGGTTATAAAAAAAGAGCATTTTGATATAGCAGTTCGTAAAGTATCAATAGGAAACAGTATAATAAGTATAAAAAAGATACAAAGAATTAACTTCTTAGACATATTTGAAAAAATAAATGGAGTAGAAGAATTATTAAAACAAGACCCAGCTAAAGTATATGAAAAGATGGATAGTAAGACAAAGGAATACTACAGAAATAAAATAAAGGAAATCTCTAAAAAAACAAAAATATCAGAAATATATATAACTAAAAAAATCTTAGAACTAGCTAAAACAAAAAAAGAGGGAAGTAAGAAGCATCATATAGGGTATTTCCTGATTGATAATGGAATAGATGAATTATATAGTGTATTAAAATACAAAATAAATAGGAAAAAAGGCTATGAAGATAAGGTAAAAAAATATGTAATGTTAACTTGTTTTTTTAGTGTACTTGTATCATTGGGAATTAGCTATTTATTAAATATAAATACAAAAAGTAGTTGGTTATTAATTATAAGTTTTATAGTATTTTTGATTCCATCATCAGAACTGGTATCACAGCTAACACAATATATTTTAAGTAAAATTGTAAAACCAAAACTAATACCTAAATTAGATTTTTCAAATGGAATTGATGAAGAAAATAAAACCATGGTAGTAATACCTACAATATTAAAATCAAAAGAAAAAGTAAAAGAGCTGATGAGAAAATTAGAAGTATACTACTTAGCAAATCAGTCCGAAAATATATATTTTACGCTACTAGGAGATTGTAGTCAAAGTGACAAAATGGAAGAAGAATTTGATATAGAAATAATAGAGGAAGGGAAAAAACAAGTAGACATTTTAAATAAAAAATATAATAAATACAGCAATGATGAAAATTTTAGATTACCAATTTTTAATTTTGCATATAGAAAAAGAGTATTCAATAAAAGTGAGAATTCTTACCTTGGTTGGGAAAGAAAAAGAGGAATGCTAAATCAATTTAATGAATATATACTAGGAAATATAGAAAATCCATTTAGAGAAAATACTATAGAAACTACAATAAAAAAAGAAAATGAAGAAAATAAGGCAAGGGATTATTTGAAAGAAATCAAATATATAATTACTTTAGATGCCGATACAGATTTAATTTTAAATTCAGCATTTGAATTAGTAGGTGCAATGGCACATATTTTAAATAAACCTGTGATAGATAATAATAAAAATATAGTAATAGATGGTTATGGAATCATGCAACCAAGAGTAGGAGTTAATTTAGATATTAGTTATAAAACACTATTTACAAAAATTTTTGCAGGGGCAGGTGGAATTGATTCATACACAAATGCGATATCAGACATATATCAAGACAATTTCAAAGAGGGGATTTTCACAGGTAAAGGAATATATGATGTTAAAATATTTTCCAAAGTATTAAAAAATCAAATTCCGGAAAATACAGTTTTAAGTCATGACTTATTGGAAGGATGTTATCTACGTTGTGGATTAGTATCTGATATTTTACTGATGGATGGATATCCAACTAAATATAATAGTTTTATGAATAGGCTTTCTAGGTGGGTCAGAGGAGATTGGCAAATTATTAAATGGTTAAAGACAACTAGCCCATTAAATTTGCTTTCTAAATATAAAATTTTCGATAATCTGAGAAGAAGTTTATTTGAAGTAAGTATAATTATTGCTTTTATATATGTAAATATTCTAGGCATTTTTTTAAAACAAAAAATATTCCCAATAGTTTTATTAATATCTATAATTACTATTTTTCCTTTTTTATTGGAATTACTTAATATTGCAATAGCAAAAAAAGAAGGAGAACAAAAACAAAAGACATTTACACCTAAAATATCTGGTGTGAAAGGAGCTATTTTAAGGGGATTTATAACATTTGGATGTTTACCATATAAAGCATATATGTCTATAAAAGCAATTAATAAGACACTTTATAGGATGTTAATTTCTAAGAAAAACCTATTAGAATGGATGACTTCAGAAGAAGCAGAAAAACAGTCAAAATCAGATGTAATGTCTTATTACAATCAAATGGCAATAAATGTATTTGCAGGATTTATTAGTATTGGGTTAGGATTATTAAGACAAAATATATTTGCCATAATCTTAGGGGCTATTTTTGCAATTATGCCATTTATTATGTGGTATATAAGTAAAGAAAAAAATAAACAGTTGGCATTAGAAAAATTAGACAAAAACGAAAGAGCATATATAAAAGAAATAGGACAGAAAACATGGAAATTTTTTGACACCTATTTAAGTAAAGAAAATAATTATTTAATACCAGATAATTATCAAGAAGATAGAAAAGAAAAGATAGTTCCAAGGACGTCTTCTACAAATATAGGACTATCAATGCTTTGTGTTATTTCAGCATATGACTTAGGATATATAAAAAAGAAAGAAACTGTAGAATTGTTAAAAAACATAATATTTTCTATACAAAGTTTGCCTAAATGGAATGGGCATCTATATAATTGGTATCAAATAAAAACGAAAGAACCATTAAATCCTAGATATGTTTCAACAGTAGATAGTGGAAACTTTGTAGGGTATTTGTATGTTGTAAAAGTTTTTTTAGAAGAGTTAATTATAGAAGGAGAAAACATAGAGGAACTTCAAAACTTATTAGAGATTATAGAAAATATGATTAGTTCAACTGATTTTTCAGTTTTATATAATCAAGAACAACAAATCTTTTCTATTGGATTTGATATAGAAGAAAATAAATTGACAGATTCGTATTATGATTTATTAGCTTCAGAAGCCAGACAAGCAAGTTTAGTTGCAATTGCTAAAAAAGATGTTCCAATAAAACATTGGAATCATTTAAGTAGAACATTAACAACATTAGGAAGATACAAAGGATTGATATCTTGGTCGGGAACAGCGTTTGAGTATCTAATGCCAAATATTAATATACCTAAATATGAAGGAAGCTTATTAGATGAGTCATGTAAATTCTTAATAATGAGTCAAAGAGAATATGCGAAAAAATTAAATATACCATGGGGAATATCAGAAGCAGCCTTCAATGTAAAAGATTTAAAATCAAATTATCAATATAAAGCATTTGGCATTCCTTGGCTTGGATTAAAAAGAGGATTAGCAGATGAATTAGTAGTGTCAAGTTATGGAGGAATGCTAGCTATTGGAGATGTTCCAAAAGAGGAAGTAAAAAATTTGAAAATATTAGAAAAAGAAGGTATGTACGGTAAATATGGTTTTTATGAGTCAATTGACTATACTCCAGAAAGAGTAGAAAAAGGAAAGACTTCTAGCATTGTAAAAACTTATATGGCACACCATCAAGGGTTAATTCTTCTTTCTATTAACAATTTATTTAATAATAAGATTCTGCAAAAAAGATTTATGAAAAATCCACAAATGGAAGCGATTTCTATCCTTTTACAAGAGACTATGCCAGAAACATCAATAATAACTAAAGAAAACAAGGAAAAAATAGAAAAGCTAAAATATACAGATTATGAAAATTATATTCAGACAACTTATAATAAAATAGATGAAAGATTAGTAACAGGTAATGTAATAGCAAATGAAAACTATGTTATAGCAATGAACCAAAAAGGGCAGGGGGTAAGCAAATACAAAGACTTTTATATAAACAGATTTAAGACAACTGCAGATTATTCACAAGGTATATTTTTTACTATAAAAAACATAAAAACAAAGCAAATGTGGAGTTCAAATTATTCTTTTAATGATAAAAAAGAAAATAATTACCAAATTAGTTTTATGCCAGATAGAATAGAACAAGAAATAGTAGAAGGAAATATAAAAACAAAAATAAAAACAACTACTAGTTCAAAAGAACCAGTGGAATTAAGAAGAGTAATTTTAGAAAATTTAGGTAATGAAGAAGAAATATTAGAAATAACTTCATATTTTGAACCTGTTTTATCTGTAAAGGAACAAGATTATTCACACCAAGCTTTTAATAATTTGTTTTTAACAACAAGATTTGACGAAAATAAATCTTGTTTGATAGTAAAAAGGAAAAAAAGGCAAGTAGACATGAAAGAAATTTATTTAGCAACTACATTATCCACAAAAAGTGAAACAATTGGGGATTTAGAGTATGAAATTGATGAAGACAAGTTTATTGGAAGGGGAAATTTAGGTATACCAAACATGATAAAAAACTCTATACCTCTTTCTAAAAAAATAGGATTAGTGACAGAACCAATTATCGCTTTAAGAAGAACAATAAAAGTAAAGCCAAATGAAAAAGCTACTATAGATTTAATAATTAGTGTTGGAGAAGACGAAGAATTTGTAAAACAAAATTTAGAAAAATATAATTCTTTTGAAAACATAAGTACAGAATTTAAACTAGCAAAAGCAAGAGTAGAAGCAGAAAGCATATATTTAAGAATTAAAGGAAAAGAAATTGCAATTTATCAAAAAATGTTATCATATATTATTTTTGATAATCCTACAAAAAGTCAAATAATGAAAAAACTAAATTCTAATAGCTATTTTAAAAATGAACTTTGGAAATATGGGATATCAGGTGATTTACCAATTATATTATTAAAAGTAAGAGATGTAAATGATGGATATGTTATAAAAGAAGTATTAAAAGCATATGAGTTTTTTAGAACAAAAAATATTTTAGTAGAGGTAGTTATATTAGATGAGGAGAAACACAGTTATGAAAATTACGTGAAAGAAGAAATTGAAGGAACAATTTTGAATAGTCAAATGGCATATCTGAAAAATGTAAGAGGAGGAATTTTTAATTTATCTAAAGGGGAAATAAGTAAAGAAGATATAAAACTTCTGGAATTTGTAGCAGCAATAATAATAGATAGTAGTAAAGGGGGAATAAAAAATTCAATTGAAGATTTAGAAGAAGAATATTTAGAAAAATATAAAGAAATAGGAGAAGAGGAAAATGTACCTGCTTTAGTAGAAGAACTAAATGATGATATAAATATTTTAGATAATAACCAAAAGTTAAAGTATTACAATGAATATGGAGCATTTTCAGAAGATGGAAAAGAATATTTTATAAAGGTAGATAAAGAAAATCGTTTGCCAACTGTATGGAGTCATATAATGGCAAATAAAAAATTTGGAACAGTTATAACAGAAAATATGGGAGGCTATAGTTGGTATAAAAATAGTAGATTAAATAGAATTTCTAGTTGGGAAAATAATCCATGTTATGATATTCCAAGTGAAATTATTTATCTAAAAGATGAAGACAATAAAAAAGCATGGTCTTTAGGATTAAATCCAATGCCTGATGAAAGAAATTATAATGTAATATATGGATTTGGATATGCTAAATATATTCATAAGAGTAATGGAATAGAGCAAGAGTTAACAACATTTGTACCTAAAGAAGATTCTTGTAAAATTAGTGTATTGCATCTAAAAAATACAACTCCAAGTAAAAAGCAAATAAAGTTATATTATTATATAAAACCAGTAATTGGAGAAGATGAACTAAAAAGTAATAATTATATAAATGTAAATTGGGATAAAAATAACAATATGATATGGGCAAAGAATTTATATAAAACAGAGGAACAGGAAAATTTAGTTTATATATCTTGTAGTGAGAAGATAACTTCTTATACAGCAGATAAGGACTTCTTTTTGGGAGATGGTGGTATTTCTAATCCTCAAGCACTCAAAAAAGTAAGATTAAATAATGATCAGGGATTAGGTAAAAAAAGTTGTATTGCATATGAAATAGAGATTGAATTAGAAAGTTATGCAAACAAAGAAGTATCACTTATTCTAGGTGCAGAGGAAAATTTGATAGACTGTAAGAATATAGCTTATAAATATAGCAAAATAAATAACTGCAAACAGGAATTTATAATTAATAAAAATTATTGGAAAGAACTACTTCGGAAGACTTCAAGTTTATACACCTTTGGAATCTATGAATATAATGTTAAATGGTTGGATAGCTTATCAGACAATTGTAAGTCGTTTATATGGAAGGAGTGGATATTATCAGTCAGGTGGAGCTTATGGATTTAGAGATCAGTTACAAGATACCTTAGGATTGAAATATTTAGAACCAAGCATAATGAAGAAACAAATAATAAAACACAGCAAACACCAATTTACGCAAGGCGATGTAGAACATTGGTGGCATGAAGAAACGAAAAGAGGTATTAGAACAAAGTTTTCAGATGATTTATTATGGCTTGTATTTGTAACAATTGAGTATATAAACTTTACAGGAAATAAAAGCATTTTAGATGTGGAAACTCCATATTTAAAAGGTGACATTTTAGAAGAAAATCAGGATGAAAGATATGATAAATATGAATCAACAGAAGAACAAGAAAGTATATATAGACATTGCATAAAAGCTATTGAGAGAAGTTTGAATTTTGGAATAAATGGATTACCTAAAATAGGATCAGGAGATTGGAATGATGGATTTAGTACAGTAGGAAATAAAGGAAAAGGAGAAAGTGTATGGTTGGGCTTCTTTTTGTATATGATTTTAGACAAATTTATACCAATTTGCAAAGAAAAAGGTGAAGAACAGTTAGTTGAAAAATATGAGAAAATAAAATTAAATTTAAAAAAGGCATTAAACACAAACGGATGGGATGGAAGATGGTATAAAAGAGCTTTTATGGATGATGGAAATATATTAGGAAGTATGGAGAATGAAGAATGCAGAATAGATAGTATAGCACAAAGTTGGAGTGTAATTTCAAATGCAGGAGATAATGATAAAAAATATATATCAATGGAAAGTTTAGAAAATCATTTAATAGATAAAGAAAATGGAATAATAAAATTATTAGATCCACCATTTGAAAAAGGAAAATTAGAGCCTGGATATATAAAAGCATATCTGCCAGGGGTAAGAGAAAATGGTGGACAATACACACATGCTGCAATATGGGTAATTATAGCAGAAAGCTTATTAGGATTCGGAGATAAGGCATTAGATTTATATAAAATGATAAATCCAATAGAACATTCTAGAACAAAAGAGGCAAGTAAAAAGTACAAAGTAGAACCTTATGTTATAGCAGCAGATATATATGGAATTGGTAATTTGGCAGGAAAAGGAGGTTGGACTTGGTATACAGGATCTAGTAGTTGGTACTATAAAGCAGGAATAGAATATATATTAGGACTAAAAATAGAAAAAGGATATTTAAGAATAGAACCATGCATTCCTAACAATTGGAAGGAATATCAAATTCAATACAAATGGAAAGAAAGTATTTATAATATTATTATAAAAAATCCAAATGGAAAAAATACTGGTGTAAGTAAGATTATACTAGATGGAAAGGAAACGGAAAATAATATTAAATTAGATGGCAGTAGAAGAATTTATAAAATAGAGGCAATAATGAATTAATAGGGACAGGACAAAAACAGTTCATAAATAATACGCAAATTGTCGAATAAGCTGTAATGTTACAAATTGACATATTATGACAAAATTATGAACTGTTTTTGTCCTGTCCCTAAAATGTTGCAAATTTGTATCCTTGTTCTTTTAGGTATTTTATAGAATCTTTTAATACTAAAGAGCTGTTACTAACGTCTGCTGTATCATGCATTAAAATAATTAATGTTCCTTTGTTTTTTGAAGATTTTTTTAGATTGTTTAGAAGTTGCTTGCTTGTATATTTTTTTATAGAGTCGTTGTTCAAACAATTCCAATCAACATAAGTATAGTTCATTTCTTCTAAAAGTTTGGCACATTTCTTTTTTTGATATTTATTATTTGGGGACATGAAGCCATTCGGAAAACGAAATATATGTGCACAGTAGTTATCTACACCTATTGCTTTTCCTATTTCTATGTCTGTATTTTTTACTTCACTTATAAAACTTTCCTGACTAGCATATAATTTCTTGTTATTGTGATCATAACCATGATTAGCAATATAATGACCTTCTTCATAAGCTCGTTTTACTAATTCTGGATGTTTTGCTACATATTTGCCTATAACGAAAAATGTTGCTTTTACATCTTCTTCTTTAAGTACATCTAATACTTTTGGAGTGGACTTCAAAGTTGGACCATCATCAAATGTTAGATATGCTATTTTTTCATCGCTTTTTGTTAAAGTAGCAATATTGTTTTTAAATTCGTCATCGATAGCATTATCAGTAGTTGGTTCAATAGCCATAGAAAAAGGATTATACAAAGATAGATAAATGCTAAAAATAACAAAGAAGAATAAGCAGATAGATAGTAAGACTTTTTTTTCTAAAATGAAAATCTTCATTTATATATCAATCCCTTCTTGCATTTATTAATATTTTTAATGTTATAAATATCTAGTTTAAATATATGATAGAAAAAGAAAAAAAGTCATAAATATGACTTTTTCATAAATATAACTCTTATTTTAATTGTATATTGATAACAAACTATTTTATTGAATCAGATTCTTCTTTTGTAATATAACCATATTCAAGCATTTTATTTAGAACATGTGCTTGCCTTTTTTTTGCTAAGTCTATATTTACAGTTGGTGCATATACTGAAGGAGCATTAGGTATACCAGCTAGCATTGATGATTCATCCAAGTTTAAGTCTTTTGGTTCTTTTTTAAAATATCCCATACTTGCATCATAGATACCATAGTAACCATCACCAAAGTAAGAAGAGTTAACATATATAGCAAGTATTTCATCTTTACTATAATTTTTTTCTAAATCAAAAGCTGCGAAGACTTCACCTACTTTTCTAATTAAAGTTTTATCTTGATTAAAAACAACATTTTTTGCAACTTGTTGTGTAATTGTACTTCCACCTTCATCAAATTCTTTGTCACGAATATTTGTATACATAGCTCTTGCAATTCCTATAAAATCGACAGGTCCATGACTATAATATCTATGGTCTTCAACACTAATTACAGCATTAATATAGTTCTTTGATAATTCAGAATAAGGCACATAATTTTCTTTGCTAGTTATTTGCTCAACTCTTTCTACTAAAGATTTTTTGTGCAAGGTATTAGTATAATAACCAAAACCAATCAAAAATACAAATGTTCCAACAAGTATTAAAATAATAAATAGGCTAAAAAATAATTTTCTAAGCAGTTTCATAGGTAATTCACCTCTTTCTATTTTATTATATAATAAAGTATAGTATTTTTAAAGTAAATTCATAAAAAATTAAGATTATAAGTCCTTTACAAAAGAAAAATCATATGCTAAAATAACTAATAATCTAATATAATTATATTAGGTTTGTTATTAATACCTAAAAGAGGGTGAAAAAAATGAAAAAATTTACAAAGATGGAAGGGCTAGGGAATGATTATGTCTATATGGATGCCACAAACCAAGAAATAGACAATATATCTGACTTAGCCCAATTTGTTAGTGATAGACACTTTGGCATTGGGTCAGATGGTCTTATTTTAATTTGTAAAAGTGATATTGCTGACTTTAAAATGAGAATGTTTAATTCAGATGGAAGTGAATCAGAAATGTGTGGCAATGGTATTCGCTGTGTTGGTAAATATGTTTATGATAAGGGGTTGACAAATAAAGAAATAGTAACTATTGAAACTTTAGCAGGAATAAAAACTTTAAAACTAAATGTAGAACAAGGAAAAGTTAAAACTGTAAGGGTGGATATGGGAATACCTATATTATCACCAAAAGACATACCAGTTATATCAGATGAAAAACCAGTAAAAAATTTGAAAATTACAGTAGAGACAAAGGAATTTAATTTTACTTGTGTATCTATGGGAAATCCACATGCTATTACAGAAGTAGAAAATGTGAGTGATTTTGATGTGGAAAAATATGGAAAAATAATAGAAGTAAATCCAATGTTTCCGAATAAGACAAATGTAGAATTTGTCCAAATATTAGATAGAAGTAAAATAAAAATGAGAGTTTGGGAGAGAGGAACAGGAGAAACATTGGCTTGTGGTACAGGAGCATGTGCGACAGCAGTAGCTTGCATTATAAATGATTTAGTAGACAGACATGTTTATATAGAATTACTTCGGAGGGATTTTAGAAATAGAATGGAACAAACAAGATAATCATGTATATATGACAGGTCCAGCAAGAACAGTATTTGAGGGGGAATTAATATGAATTTAGTAAATGAGAATTTTTTAGAATTACAAGATAGTTATCTTTTTTCAACAATTGCGAAAAAAGTTGCAAAATATACAAAAGAAAATCCAGACAAGAAAATAATAAAATTAGGAATTGGAGATGTTACAAAGCCAATAGTACCAGCGTGTATAAATGCAATGCACAAGGCTGTTGATGAAATAGGAACACAAGAAGGATTTAAAGGTTATGGGCCAGAACAAGGTTATGAATTTTTAAGAAAAGCAATTGTAGAAAATGATTACAAACCAAGAAATATTCAAATAAGTGAAGACGAAGTATTTGTGTCAGATGGTGCAAAATGCGATTGTGGAAATATTGTAGATATTTTTGCAAAAGAAAATGTAGTAGCAATCACTGATCCAGTATATCCAGTTTATTTGGATACAAATATTATGTCAGGAAGAAAAATTGTATATTTACCAGTGAAAGAAGAAAATGGTTTTAAACCAGAATTGCCAAAGGAAAAAGTTGACATGATATATCTATGTTTTCCAAATAATCCAACAGGCACAATATTAGAAAAAGAAGAATTAAAAAAATGGATTGATTATGCAAAAGAAAATAAATCAATAATCCTATATGATGCAGCATATGAAGCTTTTATATCAGAAGATAATATCCCACATAGTATTTATGAAATAGAAGGGGCAAAAGATGTAGCAATTGAATTTAAAAGTTATTCTAAAACAGCAGGGTTTACAGGAGTAAGATGTGCCTATGTAGTGATTCCAAAAAGTGTAAAAGGCTATACTAAAGAAGGAAATCAAATAGAACTTAATAAATTATGGAACAGAAGAACATGTACAAAATTTAATGGAGTATCTTATATCGTACAAAGAGCAGCTGAAGCTACATATAGTGAACAAGGAAAAAAAGAAATAGAACAGAACATTAATTATTACTTGGAAAATGCTAAAATCATTAAGCAAGGGTTAGAATCAGCAGGATTTACTTGCTATGGAGGTATTAATTCTCCTTATATTTGGCTAAAAGTGCCAAAAAACATGACATCTTGGGAATTTTTTGATAAATTGTTAGAAGAAGTAAATGTTGTAGGAACACCTGGAAGTGGATTTGGAACAAATGGAGAAGGATATTTTAGATTAACAGCATTTGGAACTAAGGAAAATACTCTAGAGGCAATTGAAAGAATAAAAAATTGGAAACTAAAAAAATAAAACAAATTTTCGAAAAAAGTTGACTTACAAATAAACTAAATATATAATACTAAAAAAGAAATAAGAGGGGTAGAAAATGAAAGAACAATTTTTAGATTTATTAAAACAAGTAAAAAGAGAAGGAATAGAAGAATTAATAAATTTTTTAGAAAAGTCAGATTTTTTTGTAGCACCTGCTAGCACAAGATTTCATGGAAATCATGAAGGTGGATTAGTTGAACATAGCCTTAAGGTATATGAAATATTAAAACATAAAGTGGAAAACTGCATTATGGATATGGATATACCACAGGATTCAATAATACTAATAGGATTGTTACATGATATTTGTAAGACGAATTTTTATAAAGTAGATTATAGAAATGCAAAAAATGCATTAGGAGTATGGGAAAAAGTGCCATATTACACAGTTGAAGATACTATACCATATGGTCATGGAGAAAAATCTGTAATGATGATTACAGAATATATAAAACTAACACCAGAAGAAAAATATTCTATACGTTGGCATATGGGATATACTGAACCAAAAGAAAATTATAATGCAATAGGAGCTAGCTATACGAAATATCCAATTGCTCTTTTAACACATGAAGCAGATTTAGAAGCAACTTATTTTTATGATACATAAAATTGAATTTAAGTTAGGAAGGAAACAAGAGATGTTAGCATATATAAAAGGAACATTAGAGATGAAGATGACAGAATATGTTGTACTAGATGTAGGTGGATTAGGATATAAAGTATACATGTCAGATGTGGGAATAGAAAAACTAGGAAATATTGGAGAAACAGTAAAAGTACATACTCATTATAAGGTAAGAGAAGATGACATTAGTATATATGGTTTTAATACATTAGAAGAATTAAAGATGTTTGAATTATTACTTAGTGTAAGTGGTGTTGGAGCTAAAACAGCATTAACTATGCTCGCAGTATGTAGTCCTTCAGAATTTGCATTAGCAGTAATTTCAGAGGACATAAAAGCATTGACCGGAATACCAGGAATTGGTCCCAAATCAGCCAAGAGAATTATTTTAGAATTAAAAGATAAATTAAAAACACAAAAACAAATAGAAGATATAAATAGTAAAATTAATGAATCTACAAACGAAAATAATAAACTACAAAAAATAATAGAAGATAATGAAAAAGTAGAAGAAGCAACAGCAGCACTTCAAGTGTTGGGATATAATAAAAAAGAAATAGAAAAAGTATTTAGTAAAGTAGAAACAAAAGAAGTAACAACAGAAGAATTAATAAAAAATGCATTAATTTTATTAGGAAAGTAAAATCAGATATATAAAATAATGCTAGAAAATAGGGAGGATAATATGAATCAAAATGAACCATTAGCTTTTCGTATGAGACCTAAAACTTTAGAAGAATATGTAGGTCAAGAACATATTCTTGGAAAAGATAAAATTTTATATAGAACAATAAAAGCAGACAGATTATCTAGCATTATATTATTTGGGCCTCCTGGATGTGGTAAAACCTCACTAGCAAGAGTAATAAGTAAGACAACTAAATATAAATTTTATAAATTAAATGCTGTAACAGCAGGAGTAAGTGATATAAAGAAAGTAATAGAAGAAACTAAAAATTTTATGCTAAATCCATCAGGAAAGAGTATTCTTTTTATTGATGAGATTCATAGATTTAATAAATTACAACAAGATGCATTACTACCATCTGTAGAAAATGGAACAATAATATTAATTGGAGCCACAACAGAAAATCCGTATTTTGAAGTAAACAAAGCTCTAATTTCTAGATCAATGGTAATAAAATTAAATCCTCTAACAAAAGAAAATATATATCAGATTTTAAAAAATGCACTAGGCAAAAAAGAAGGACTTCGGAGAATATAATATAAAAATAGAAGATGAAACATTAAAAAAATTAGCTATAATTAGTAATGGAGATGTTAGAACAGCATTAAATGGATTAGAAATAGCAACTTTAACTACCCCAATTAGTGAAGATGGATATATTCATTTAACAGATGATATCATTAAAAATAGTGTACAAACACGAAAAGCAATTTTTGACAAAAACGGGGAAGAACATTATGATAATATTAGTGCATTTATTAAATCAATGAGAGGTTCTGACCCAGATGCAACAGTATTTTATTTGGCAAGAGCACTAAATGGTGGAGAAGATCCAATGTTTTTAGCAAGAAGAATTGTAATATGTAGTTCGGAAGATGTAGGAATGGCTAATCCAAATGCTTTAGTTGTTGCGACTAGTGCAATGCAAGCAGTTAATATGATTGGTATGCCAGAAGCAAGAATTATATTATCAGAAGCAGCAATATATGTTGCTAAATCTAAAAAATCAAATTCATCATATGTAGCAATAAATAAAGCATTAGAAGATGTTAAAAATAAGGATACAGGAGAAGTACCTATGCATATAAGAAATGCACCAGTAGAAGAAATGAAAAAATTAGGATATAATGAAGGATATTTATATCCACATGATTTTCTAGGTAATTATGTAAAACAGCAATATCTTCCAGATAAAATGCTAGGAACAAAGTATTATGAGGATATATAAAAATTTAATAAATAAAAATAAAAGTACATAAAAAAATATAAAATGGAAAACCTACTAAAAAGTAGGTTTTTATTATGATTAAAAAAATGATTATAGGAATTTTAGCTGGAATTATAAGTGGATTATTTTCAACAGGAGGAGGAATGATATTAGTACCAGCTTTTATTCATCTATTAGAATTAGAAGATACAAAAGCAAGAGGAACATCAATATTTTGTATATTACCAATGGTAACAACCAGTAGTTTTTTTTATTACAAAGGAAATTATATAGATTGGAAAGTTGCAGTTTTTTGTGCAATTGGTGGAACTATTGGAGGATATATAGGAGCAAAATTATTAAAAAAATTACCGGAGAATATATTAAAAATTGCATTTACTGTGTTTTTAATTTATGCATCTTTTAGAATGATAACAAGTTAAAAAGTATTATTTCATAAGTAAAAGACAAAAGGAGAATTATATGGCAGAAACATTAATAGGAATTATATCTGGAATTGTAAGTGGAACAGGAATGGGTGGAGGAACTATTTTGATTTTTTTCCTTACATTTATGTTAGGAATAGATCAACATGTAGCTCAAGCAACTAATTTAATTTTTTTTATACCAACTTCTATTGTTGCAATAGTTGTTAATTTTAAAAATAAAAATATTGACTTGAAACTAGCAATTATTATAACAATATTTGGAATATTAGGAGCAATTATTGGAGCTAATATTTCAATTCATGTAGATGTTAAGATTTTAAAAAAATGTTTTGGTATTTTTTTGGCAATTATTGCAATAAATGAAATATATTCCATAACAAAAAAGTATAAAAAATCAAAAAAGAAAGAATAATAAATAAAAAAGAGAGGTGAATTATATGAAATTTATAAAAGGTGTTATGATTGGAGGTTTGTTAACTACAGGGCTAGTTATGATGTATGCTGAATCAGATAAAATGAACAAGAAAACTATAATGAAAAAAGGAAAAAAGATGGCTAAAAAAATAGGAATAATATAGTTAAATTAAAAGGTATTTAGGTTAAAATTAATCTAAATACCTTTTGTTATTTTCATTAGTATATTTCTAAATTAAAATTAGAATTTTAGTTCTTTAAAATCTTCTTCTTTTAAGCATTCATCTTTCTTATCACATTTTTTGCAATGTTCTTTATCTTCATCAATAAAGCAATCACATTTCTCGCATTTTTCACCTTTTAAGCATTTTCCTTCATGATGACATTTAGCACATATTTTAATTTTTTTAGTATCATTTACCCAAATTTGAAGAGCATATTCTTTTCCAGGACATAAAGGACCAAATACAAATTCTCCTTCTTTATCAGTAAAAGTATGACCAATTGGAAGTCTTTCTTCTTTGCCATGTTCACAAACAACTTCTACTAATTTAACAACTGCATTACATACTGGTTCTTTAAAACAATTTTTTACAACACCATATATTACATCACGATTATCTTCTGGAAGTGTAATATCTAAATCAAATTGTTTACCTCCAGAAATAACACCATCTACATCTAAAATTGGGCAATGTTTTTTACCTTCTAATTCCATATTCCTCATTCCTTTCTTTATTTACAACATAATTGTTGTTTGTATATTATATGACGAAAAGTGTCGAAAGTTGAAAAATTGGTTTATAAAATAAATCATCTTTTTAAAATATATGAAATAAATATAGAAATATTATATGAGACATATGTTTATAACAAAAGTGATATTTATATACATATAAAATAATATTAAAAAACAAAAAATTGAATTTTTAAGAAAAATAAAGCATACAATTAAAGTAGTTTGGATTAGGAGGTTTTTTATGTTTTTGGTATTTAATAAGCAAAAAATATATACTTATGCTGTATCACTTGTAACTGTAGTAGTTTTATTTTGTGTGGCAAGTACATTAAATACAAGTCATAGTAATAATAACAATACTGTAGAGACATCTGCGACTGAAAATAAGAAGTTACTACCAATTTATAATGTTGAAACTGATGATAATAAAGTAGCTTTTACTATGAATTGTGCATGGAATGCAGATGACATAGATTCAATTTTAAAAACATTGGAAGAAAATAATACAAAAATAACATTTTTCATGGTAGGTGATTGGATAGAAAAGTTTCCTGATAGCGTAAAAAAAATTGAGGAAGCAGGTCATGAAATAGCAAGTCACTCAGATACACATCCACATGTAACCAAACTTAGTTATGAAAAAAACGTTGAGGAAATTGAGAAAAGTAATGATAAGATTGAAAAAGTAACAGGAAAAAGAACAAAGATATATAGAGCACCATATGGAGAATATAATGATACTGTAATAAAAGCAGCACAAGATAAAGGTTACTATACAATACAATGGAATTTAGACACATTAGACTACACAGGGTTAACAGGAGATGAGATGTGGAACAGGTTAAAAGATAAAATAAAAAAAGGAGATATAATATTAAGTCATAATGGAACAAAACATACTGCAGATAGCCTAGATAAACTAATTAAAAATATTAAACAAAAAGGACTAGAAGTAGTAAGAGTTTCAGATTTGATATATGAAGGAGATTATACAATTAATAATAATGGGACTCAAGTAAAATCTAAATAATGTATAAATATGGAAATGGTGGAGATACTAAATTAGATAAAAAAATTAAGGGGATATATAATGACTTTTATTGGAATTATTTCGGAAAGTAAAGTTTTTGAAAATATAAAAGAAAGTTTAAAAGACAAAGAAGAATTAAAAGTAAATTTAATTCATATTAATAAAAAAAGTGTTGAAAACATAAAAAACATTAAATTTGAAACAATTATAATAGATTCAGGTTTAGAAAATTTAGATAAACAAACAACTATTATAGAAAAATTATGTCAAAATGCTAAATACTTAGTGGTAAATACAGATGTTAACTTGATTTTTAATTTATCAAAATATAAAAAAAGTAGCATTATAACATATGGATTAAATCAAAAAGCGACAGTAACAATATCTAGTATAACAGACACAAGCATATTAATTTTTTTACAAAAAAATATAAAGAATATAAATGGTAAAATATTTGAAATAGGAGAAAAACTTCTAAAAATAAAGGAAGATAGTAAATTAAAGACATATGAAATTTTAATTATTTATATTATACTTTTGATAAATAGCAATTCCATAATTCAATAAAATATAGGAAAAATCTAACTTTTTTGAATAAAATTAACTTTTTATGTAGACAAAACCAAAAAAATGATGTATAATAATAAATGTATTTACAATGAGCGTGAAGAAAAAGATACAATTGATAAAATAAAAATAGGGAGGAAAAGAAATTGGATACAAATTATTTAGAAAACAACTATCTAACATTAGTTGGGAAAGTTACAGGAGAGAAAAAATTCAGTCATGAAATTTATGGAGAAAGTTTTTATATTTTCAATTTGGTAATACCACGTTTAAGTGGAAATAGTGATATTATACCAATTACTATTTCAGAAAGATTAATAAAAGAAGATACATTACAAGAAGGAAAGCAATTATTAATAAAAGGACAATTCAGATCATATAATAGCTACGAAAATGAAAAAAATAGATTAATTTTAACTGTCTTTGCAAAAGACATAGTAGAATTAGAAGAAAAAGAAGACCAAGAAGAAAACGAAATGGTTAAAAAAGATACTATAACAAATGAGGTCGTATTAGTAGGATATATCTGTAAGAAGCCAATTTATAGACAAACACCATTTGGAAGAGAAATATCAGATATTTTACTTGCTGTTAATAGAGCATATAATAAATCAGATTATATTCCATGCATAGCATGGGGAAGAAATGCAAGATTTTGCCAAAATCTAGAAGTAGGTTCACAAGTAAAGGTAATAGGTAGAGTACAATCTAGAACATATGAGAAAAAACATGAGGATGGCACAGTAGAAACAAGAATTGCATATGAAGTTTCAATTGGAAGCTTAGAGGTAGTAGAAGAAAATGATAATGAAAAAGAAATAAGAGAAGAAAGTCAAGAAGCTGTATAAATAAACATTAATAGTTTTAATATAAAATAATAAAAAAGTTTCAAAAGTATAGTCTTTTGAAACTTTTTTTGATATAATCAGAAAAATGAAAGACAATAAGGAGTTATTTAATGGAAATATTAAAAACAAAATTAAAAATTAAAAATGAAGATAAAAAAAAGATTAGTTCAAGTGTAAAATTTACAATTTTTGCAGTTATTTTAATTGCAATTTTTTGTATAGCATTAACACCGGTAACACTACAAAATGATACTTTTTATACAATTAAAATAGGAGAAAAAATCGTACAAAGTGGAATAGATATGCAAGATCCTTTTTCTTGGCATACTGATTTAGCTTATACTTATCCTCATTGGGCATATGATGTAATAACATATTTAATTTATGAGTCCTTTGGAATGACAGGAATCTATGTTACAACATGTATTTTATCAGCTGTTTTAGGAATTACTATATATTTAGTAAATAGTAAACTTGCTAAAAATCAACCGGTTTCATTTGTAATAACAATAGCAGCAATGTATATGATAAGAGGGTATATAGCAGCAAGAGCACAATTAGTAACATTTATATTGTTTATATTAACAATTTATTTAATAGAAAAATTTCTAGAAACAAAGAAGAAAAGGTATGCAATAGGACTAATTATAATACCATTTTTAATTGCTAATTTACATTTAGCAGTATTTCCTTTTTATTTCATTTTATATTTGCCATATATTGCAGAATATTTAATTGCAGTCTTCTCAGATACAATAATATATAGAAAAACTACAAGAAGAAAATTAGAAAGAAAGATAAAGCAACTATCTAAAAAACCAGGAAATGATGAACAAATAGATAGAATAAGAAGAGAATTAAGAAAGATAGAAGAACAGGTAGATAGGGCAAAAATAAAGAGAAGTAAAGAATTAGAAAATCCATATAAAATCAAGTTAATAAAAAATAACAATGTTAAATATTTAATTATAATAATGATTATATGTATATTCACAGGATTACTAACACCACTAGGAACTACGCCATATACCTATTTAGTAAAGACAATACAAGGAAATACTACACAAAACATAAATGAGCATTTACCAATGACACTCGCAAATGATACAGAAGTTATGTGTACACTAATAATATTTTTAGCAATATTAATATTTACAAAAGTAAAAATTAGATTAAGTGATTTATTTATGCTAGGTGGGTTATGTTATCTAATGTTAGCAACAAAAAGACAGGTAACAATGTTTGTACTTATCTGTTCAATTATCTTAAATAAGATGATAGTAGATTTAATAAAAATGTATACAAAAAAAGATTTAGGCGAAATAACAAAGAAAATAACAAGTATACTTGGAATTGCTGGAATGACAGCAATTATGATAGGATTTAGCTACTATATAGCAAAAGATAAGTTTAAGGATAAGTATATTGATGAATCTTCATATCCTGTACAAGCTTGTGATTATATAATAGAAAATATAGACCTAGGAAAAGCTAGATTTTATAATGAATATAATTATGGAAGTTATATGATATATAGAGGAATACCAGTATTTATTGATTCGAGAGCAGATTTATATGCACCAGAGTTTAGTGGAAAAGAAGATGATATATTTATGGATTTTATAGAAACTTCAAATATAAGTAAATTTTATGAAGATACATTTGAAAAATATGATATAACACATGTAATAACATATAAAAATTCAAAAATGAACATGATAATCAACAGTACACATGATAAAAAATATAAGAAATTATATGAAGATAAATATTTTGTAGTATATGAAAGAATAGGAAACTAAAATGAGAGAGTTTATTGTAAAAAAAGAAGAAGAAAATACTAGAATAGATTCATATTTGTCAAGAAAAAATGAGGATATATCTAGGGTTGCAATACAAAGATTAATAGAAGAAGAAAAAATATTAGTAAATGGAAAAAAGGTAAAACCTTCTTATAAGATAGAAGAAAAAGATATAATAACCCTAGATGAGCAACCACCCAAAGAAATATCATTAAAAGCACAAGAAATACCAATTGAAATTATATATGAAGATAAAGATATAATTGTAGTAAATAAACCAAAAGGAATGGTAGTACATCCTGCAAATGGAAATCCAGATGGAACATTAGTAAATTGTCTTATGGCAATTTGTAAAGAATCTCTATCAGGAATAGGAGGAGAAATTAGGCCGGGGATTGTTCATAGATTAGATAAAGATACTTCAGGAATTATAATAGTTGCAAAAAACGACAAAGCACATATAAATATGAGTGAACAAATAAAAAATCATGAGGTTCAAAAAACATATTTAGCATTAGTAAAAGGAATAGTAAAAGAAAATGAAGCAACAATTAATATGCCAATAGGAAGAAGTACGAAAGACAGAAAAAAAATGGCAGTGACAAAAAATGGAAAAGAAGCAATTACACATTTTAAAGTATTAAAAAGATATAATAACTATACTTTATTACAAGTACAAATTGAAACAGGAAGAACACACCAAATAAGGGTACACTTATCTGAAATTGGATATCCAATTGTAGGAGATACAACATATTCAAATGGCAAAAACAAATGGAACATAAAAGGACAATGTTTACATGCAAAAAGCTTAAAATTTAAGCACCCAATTACAGGAAAAGAAATGTTTTTAGAAGCAAGGATGCCAAGCTACTTTGAAGAAATTTTAAAAGAATTGGAGGATTAAGGGGGACAGGTTAAAAACATTTCATAGTTTCTGTAGAATATTGTCAAATTATAAATAATATAATATTTTAGAAAAATCAACAAAAAAGAAATGTTTTTAACCTGTCCTCCTATTAATTGAAATGAGATTACAAAAATATATAGCTGATTGTGGAATAACATCTAGAAGAAAGGCAGAGGAACTAATTATACAAGGTAAGGTTAGTGTGAATGGTAATGTTGTAACTGAACTTGGTACTAAAGTTATTCCAAATATAGATAAAGTGGAATATAATGGCAAGGAAATAAAAATAAAAGATAAGGATTATATTTATATTATTCTAAATAAACCTATAGGATATGTGACTACAGTACATGATCAGTTTAATAGGGAAACGGTATTAGATTTGATAAAAACTGATAAGAGATTAGTGCCAGTACGGGAGATTAGATATGTATACTTCCGGAGCGTTGATTTTAACGAATGATGGGGATTTTGTATATAAAGTAACACATCCAAAACATGAAGTTACAAAAACCTATACAGTGACAATTAAAGGTATTATAAAAAATGATGATATAAAAAGGTTAAGAAATGGTGTCAAGATAGAAGATTATATAACAAAACCAGCAAAGGTTAAAATTTTGAAAACTGATGAGGAAAAAGATATATCTAGATTGGAAATTACTATTCATGAAGGAAAAAATAGACAAGTAAGAAAAATGTGTGAAGCTGTGGGACATCAAGTTATAGCTTTACATAGAAGCAAGATAGCAGGAATTGGAGTAAAAGATATACAATTAGGAAAATGGAGATATTTAACTTCAGAAGAAGTTGATAAAATTTTAAATGAAGATGTTGAAAAATAATTATAGAAAAGATATAATATAACAAACATAAGATAAAAGGAGAAAATACAAATGAATGCATTTAAATTTATACCTGAAGGGTGGAATAATGAAATTACAAAATTAAATGAGGCAAATTTAAGAGAATACATACAAAATCAAGATACAGTTCAAGGTTTAGTAAAAGAATGTGACGATAATTATAATTTGTATATTAATTTTGATAATAATCTAAAAGGAATAATACCACGAAAAGAGGTAGAAGGAATAAATATACAAGAAGATGGACTTCCAAAAACAAATTTATGTACAGGAAAAGTTCATAAGTTTGTTCAATTTAAAGTTAAGGACATTGATGAGAAAAACAATCTAATTTTATCTAGGAAGGAAGTACAAGAAGAAGCATTAGACTGGATAAAAAATGATCTAGATGTTGGTGAAAGAGTAGTAGGAATAGTAAGAAGCATTAAACCATATGGAGCATTTATAGAAATTGGGGGTGGAGTTGTTGGTTTAGCACATATAGAAGATTTATCTGTTGCAAGAATAAAAACACCTCATGAAAGACTAAAAATTGGACAAAAGGTAGAAGTTGTGATAAAATCTATAGATAGAAGTAAAGGAAAAGTAATCCTATCTTACAAAGAAACATTAGGAACATGGGAAGAAAATGCTAAAAAGTTTACAGAGGGAATTAAAGTAAAAGGAAAAGTAAGGGAAACAGAGAAAAATAAAAACGGTATTTTTATAGAACTAGCTCCAAATCTAGTAGGAATGGCAGAATATGAAGAAGGATTAAGTTATGGACAAGATGTGAATGTGTATATCAAGAAGATTGATTCTGAAAAAAGAAAGGTAAAGTTACTTATTGTTTAGTCTGAAAATTTTAAAGTATAGAAAATTCTATATTAAAGGAGGAAAAAGATGGTTGAAGATAATCAAATCAAAGCACAGATATCACCTTTTGCAATAAGAGAAGGAGAAATAAAAACTTTTGATGGAAAAGATGGTTATGTGTCAATGAACCAAATTGTACATAAGATAAACATAGGACATATAAATGAGATTCATTTTGCAATTTTAGAATTAGTTAATGAATTTGAATTTATTACTTCTAGACAATTATATCAAATGCTTGAAATAAAGGGAATAGACCCAAAATCTCAAGATAAATTGAATAATAAATTAGAACAATTAGTAAAGTCAAAAATTTTAACTAGGTATTACTTTAATTCTGATGAAGGAAAGGGAATTTATAGAATTTACTGTCTAGAAAAAATGGGAAAATATTTACTAAATTCTAAAGAAGTAGAATGTAAATGGCAGCCATCTGATAATACAAAACCAGTTCCAATGATAAAAAAGAGATTAGCAGGAAATCAAACTTTAATTGCTTATCTAAGAAAAGTAAAAGCATTTGATAGCTATATAGTAAAACCAGCAATTACAGCAAAAGTAACAGGAAAAGTTTTCAAGGCATCAGGTGGTAGTGTTAAGTTAACAAAAAATAAAAAGTCTATTCAGTTTTTATTTGAGGTAATAAGAAGAGAACAAGAGTGGGAAAAGAAACTAGTTGAAAAAATGAGGCTATATAAAGACTTTTATGAAAATTTTGTTGCAGGGGATTCTGGGTTTTCTACTATGCCACAATTGATTTTAATATGTGAAGACGAAAAACATATGGCTTTAGCTTTTAAAGAGATAGTAAAAAATCAAGTAGAAATACCACAAATAAAATTATATTTTACAACAGATTTAAGACAAAATAAAGAAACTTTAGAGGATACTTTAGTTGAATTTAAACTTGTTGATGGAAAATATAAAATGGAAGATATTGAATTAAAATTATTAGGTATGTAAATCTATAATAGATAATAAAAAAAGATTTTAGGATATTCCTAAAATCTTTTTTGCTCTTATAATATCTGTATCAGTTGCATTTCTGACATTATCTAATTCATATTTAAAACCAAGTTCCTTCCATTTATATTTTCCCATATCATGGTATGGTAGAAGTTCTACTTTTTGAACTGTTTTTAAAGAAGAAATGAAACTTTTTAGCTTTAATAAATCATTTTCATCATCAGTATAACCGAGGAACTAAGACTTGTCTAATCCACATATAAATGCCATTATCACTTAAAAATCTTGCAAAATCTAGCTCTAGTTTATTGGATTTACCAACTAAATCTATACATTTTTTTTCATCAATGTGTTTAATATCTAATAATACTAAATCTGTTAAGTTGAGCACTTTTTTTATATCTGGTGTTATAGCTACCATACCTGATGTATCAATGCAAGTATGAATTTTATGTTCTTTTAACTTTAGAAAAAGCTCATAAATAAATTTTGATTGCAAAAGAGGCTCACCACCGGTAACAGTAACACCACCATTTGGATAAATATAATTTTTATATCTTAGTATTTTGTCAAAAATTTCATCAAGAGATTTATAAGTTCCACCATTAATATCCCAAGTATCTCTATTATGACAATATTTACATTCTAAATGACATCCTTGTAAAAAAAGTACAAATCGAATACCAGGGCCATCTACAGTTCCAAATGATTCTATAGAATGGACTTTTGCATAATATCTTAAATCTTTTTTGTCCATATAATACTCCTTAGATTAGATTTTTTCATGTATAGTTCTATTAATTACATCCAACTGTTGTTCTTTTGTCAATTTTGTGAAATTAACAGCATAGCCAGAGACTCTAATAGTTAGTTGAGGATATTTTTCTGGATGTTCCATAGCATCTTCTAATAGTGATCTATCGAACACATTTACATTTATATGATGACCAGTTTGTGAAAAATAACCATCTAACATAGTTATCAGATTGTTAACTCGTTCTTCATCAGTCTTTCCAAGAGTACCAGGTGTAATAGAAAATGTATAAGAAATACCATCTTCAGCTGAATTAAATGGTAGTTTAGCAACAGAATTCATAACTGCTAATGCACCATTTGTATCTCTTCCATGAAGAGGATTTGCACCTGGACCAAATGGAGCACCTGATTTTCTTCCATCTGGAGTATTTCCAGTTGCTTTACCATATACTACATTTGAAGTTATTGTTAATATTGATAAAGTAGGTGTTGAATTTCTATAAGTTTTATGTTTTCTAAGTTTATTAATAAATTTTTTTACAACATCAACTGCTATTTGATCAACTCTTGAATCATCATTTCCAAATTTAGGAAAATCTCCTTCTATTTTATAATCAATAGCCAAATTCGTGTTATCTCTAATTACTTTAACTTTTGCATATTTTATTGCAGATAAGGAATCTGCAACAACTGATAATCCAGCAATTCCACAAGCCATTGTACGATATATTTCTTTATCATGCATAGCCATTTCAATTGCTTCATAACAATACTTATCATGCATATAGTGAATAGCATTTAAAGCTTTTATATATATTTTTGCTACATATTCCATCATCTGATCAAATCTGTCCATTACTTCATCATAATCTAAATATTCAGAAGTAATAGGTTCATATTTTGGAGTTACTTGCTTTCCAGAGATTTCATCACGTCCACCATTGATTGAATACAATAGAGTTTTAGCTAAGTTAGCTCTAGCACCAAAGAATTGCATTTGTTTACCAATTTTCATCGGAGATACGCAACATGCTATTCCATAATCATCACCTAAAGTTATTCTCATTAAATCATCATTTTCATATTGTATAGATGAAGTTTTTATAGACAAATTAGTAACAAATTTTTTAAACTCATATGGTAATTTAGTAGACCATAAGATAGTCATATTTGGTTCTGGAGCAGGACCTAAATTTTGAAGTGAATGTAGCATTCTAAAAGAATTTTTTGTAACTAGTGTTCTTCCATCAATCCCCATACCACCAATACTTTCAGTGACCCATACAGGATCTCCGGCTAAATAATTCGTTATATTCAGGAGTCCTTAAAAAACGTACCAATCTTAATTTCATAACAAAATGATCCATGATTTCTTGAGCTTCTTCTTCTTTTATTAATCCGTTTTTTAAATCTCTTTCAAAATAGATATCTAAAAATGTGGAAGTCCTACCTAGACTCATTGCAGCACCATTTTGATCTTTTATAGCTCCCAAATAACCAAAATAAAGCCATTGTACAGCTTCTTTACTATTTGATGCAGGCATAGAGATATCAAAACCATATTTAGATGCCATTACTTTGAGTTCATTTAAAGCTTTTATTTGTTCACTAATTTCTTCTCTTTGACGAATAATATCTTCGCTTAGTTCATCAACATTTAAAACATCTAATTCTTCTCTTTTCTCGGAAATTAAAGCATCAACACCATATAAAGCAACTCTTCTATAATCACCTATAATTCTACCACGTCCATAACCATCTGGAAGTCCTGTGATCAAGTGAGAACTTCTAGCAGCTCTAATATCTGGTGTATACACATCAAAAACGCCATCATTATGAGTTTTTCTGTATTTATGGAAAATTTCATCTATTTCTTTATCAACTTTTCTTCCATAAGCTTCACAAGATTTTTCAACAATTCTTATTCCTCCAAAAGGCATAATGGCTCTTTTTAGAGGACTATCAGTTTGAAGTCCAACAATATCTTCTAAATCCTTATTAATATAACCAGCATCATGAGAAGAAATTGTAGATATAGTTTTAGTATCAATATCTAAAACGCCACCTTCTGAAGAATGCTCCTTTTTGTATAATTCCAAAACTTCATCCCATAATTTTTTTGTTTTATCTGTTGGAGGATTTAGAAAAGAACTATCTCCTTCATATGGTGTATAATTTTTTTGTATAAAATCTCTTACATTAATCTCTGATTCCCAATCTCCTTTTTCAAAACCTTCCCATTGATCAAATTTCATATTAAACCTCCTGTATTTTATTTATACTAATACTATTATTAACATTTCTAACAAATATTATCATAACATATTAACAAAATATTATCAATTAAAATGAAAAATAAAAGATATCTTAAAAATATTAAATTTTTTATCTAATATTTTTAAGATATCCCCGAATTAGTTGTTGTTATTTATATAAATATTTTTGTGGATTTATATGTGTACCATTTATTCTAATTTCAAAGTGTAAATGTGATCCTGTTGAATTTCCAGTTGAACCAACAGCAGCTATAGTTTGACCAGCAGTAACTTTGCTACCAACTGTTACATACATCTTACTAGTATGTGCATACCAAGTTTCAACACCATTTCCATGATTAATTTTTACTAAATTACCATATGAGCCATTGTAACTAGCATTTGTTACAGTACCATCTGCAACAACTTTTATTGGAGTTCCATTTGGTGCTGCAATATCTAGTCCAGTATGATTTGATTTTCTTATAGTGCTTTTAGCTCCATATCTCGAAGTTATTTTTCCTGATATAGGTTTTGTTGCAAGTTCTATACCATTTATTTCTGTTATAACATCAGATTGTTCGGTTTGTTTTTTATTTGCATTTTTTATTTGTTCTTGTATGTTATTTTTAGCAATGTCAATATTTTGAGTTTTAACTTCATCTTGATTTTGTGTATATTTTTCTATAATACTCAAATCAGGTTCTTTTTCCTTATTTTCTTCTTTAATCTCATTTACTAGTTTTTCTGCTAATTCAAGAGTATCAACAGAGTCAATTACTTCGTTATTTAAAGCAATTTCATAATATTTATATGTTATTGTTAAATTTTCTTCTATTTTATTTGATACTTGTTCTTCATTTGTCTTAAGTGTTTTATCTACAAGTTTTAACTCATATTCTGGAGTTTTAGCTATATCTATAGTATCAATATTATTTACAGTATTGTTATCTAATATGTTTTTTCTTATGTTTTCTTCAAAAGCTGATTTATTTTGAATGTATCCTATTTTTTCTCCAGATAATTTTACTTCATAGATAGGCTTATACTTTACTAATATTATCGCGATAATAATACCAAATGCTATGAATAAAATGTTAAAATACTTTAAAATTTCTTTTGTATAGTATTTTATTTTTTTGTTTAAAATATAGATTCACGCCCCTTTTTAAAATCTTATTTTTTTTACGCGACTATTCTTTATTATACTATATATTCTTTCCAAAAGCAAATTATGTATACATTATTTGATAGTTTTTACTGTTTTTATTTATAATATCAGGCTTTTTGTGCTTTTTTTACAAAAAATTCCTTTATATTCCTCCATTTTTCTCGAATTTTCTTTTGAATACGTTATGTATACTATATAAAAGCAAATATTTTTCACTATTAACTTATAAGTTATAGATGTATATTTTAGTTTCTGTAAATTTAAACCATAAAATGCTATTATGCTACTTAAAGAATAGGAGAGTGATGAAGATGGCTTTAGATTATAGTGTAATAGGTCAAAGAATAAAACAAGCAAGACTTGCTAAAAATTTAACCCAAGAAGATTTAGCAGAACAAATTGATATTTCAGTTGCCTTTTTAAGTAGAGTAGAAAGAGGAAATTCACATATAAATTTAAAAAGATTAAACCAGTTATGTAGATTATTAGATGTTTCAGAAGGATATATTTTAAATGGTGCATCTAGTAATTCAGAAAATTATTTAACAAAAGAATTTTCTGAATTATTAAAAGGATGTTCACCAGAAACGCAAAGACTTATATATAATGTAGCAAAAGTAATTGCAGAAGCTGATAGTTATGATCCACTTTAATAAAATTTAATTAAGTAAATTTGATATTAATAAATTAAAAAGAATATCTATGAAGATGTTCTTTTTTCTATTGACAAAAAATTCTAATAATATATAATAAAAATGGTTACAATAAACAAAAGAATAAAGGAGGATTTTTAATGTCTGAGAACATAAACCAAGATGAACAAAAGGTTCAAAATATGATAGATGATTTAGTAGAAAGAGCCAAAAAAGCATCAGAAGAATATTTAAAACTTGATCAAGAAACTATAGATAAAATAACAAAAGCAATGTCAATGGCAGGATTAGAGCATCACATGGAACTTGCAAAAATGGCAGTAGAAGAAACAAAAAGAGGAATTTATGAAGATAAAATAACAAAGAATATGTTTGCTACAGAATATGTATATCATAGCATTAAATATGAGAAAACAGTAGGTGTTATAAATAGGAATGAAGAAGAAGGATATGTAGAAATAGCAGAACCAGTAGGTGTTATTGCAGGAGTTACACCTGTTACTAATCCAACTTCTACAACAATGTTTAAATCAATTATCGCAGCAAAGACAAGAAATGTTATAATATTTGGATTTCATCCATCAGCACAAAAATGTAGTAGCACAGCAGCTAAAATTTTGAGAGATGCAGCAGTAGAAGCAGGAGCACCAAAAGATTGTATTTTATGGATAGAAGAACCAAGTATTTTGGCGACAAGATTATTAATGAACCATCCAGGAGTAAACTTAATCTTAGCAACAGGTGGAACAGGTATGGTAAAAGCTGCGTATTCTTGTGGAAAACCAGCATTAGGTGTAGGACCACGGAAATGTACCTTGTTATATTGACAAAACAGCAAAACTTCCAACATCAGTAAATGATTTAGTAATGTCAAAAGCATTTGATAATGGAATGATATGTGCATCTGAACAAGCTGTTTTAGTAGATAAGGATATATATGAAGAGTTTGAAAAGTTAATGAAAGAAGATGGATGTTATTTTGTAAGTCCTGAGGAGAAACAAAAATTACAAGAAAGCATGTTTGAATATACAGAGGAATATGGTTATAAATTAAAATCACATGTACCAGGACAGTCTCCATACACAATTGCAAAAGATGCAGGATTTGAAGTGCCAGCTGATACAAAAGTAATTGTTGTATATGAAGAAGGGATAGGAAGTAATTATCCATTTTCAAAGGAAAAATTAAGTCCAGTTTTAACTTATTATATTGTCGAAAATGAAGAAGAGGGAATAAATAAAGCAGAAAAATTACTGGAATTTGGAGGGCTTGGTCATTCAGCAGTAATTCATTCTGAGAATAAACAAACCATTTTAAAATTCTCTAAAACAATGAAGGCAGGAAGAATTATTGTAAATTCACCATCAACACATGGAGCAATTGGGGACATTTACAATACAAATATGCCATCATTAACTTTAGGATGTGGGTCATTTGGAGGAAATTCAACAACAGCAAATGTCTCATCAGTAAATTTAATAAATATAAAGAGAACAAGTAAAAGGAGAGTAAATATGCAATGGTTTAAAGTTCCAGAGAAAATATATTTTGAAGCAGGTTCTATACAATACTTAGAGAAGATGCCAGATATAGAAAGGGCATTTATTGTAACTGATGAATCAATGATAAAATTAGGATATGTTGATAAAGTTCTATACCATTTAAGAAAAAGACAGCATTACGTTCATTCAGAAATATTTAGTGAAGTAGAGTCAGATCCATCATTTGATACTATAAAAAGAGGCGTAAAAATAATGGAAAGCTTTAAACCTGATGTTATAATTGCAATTGGTGGAGGCAGTCCAATGGATGCAGCAAAGGGAATGTGGCTATTTTATGAACATCCAGATAGTGACGTAGAAGGGTTAAAACTTAAATTTATGGATATAAGAAAACGTACTTATAAATTTCCAAAATTAGGTGAGAAATGTAAGATGGTAGCAATACCAACGACATCTGGAACAGGTTCAGAAGTAACATCTTTTGCAGTAATTACAGATAAGGAGAAAAATAAGAAGTATCCATTAGCAGATTATGAATTAACACCAGATGTAGCTATTATAGATCCAGACTTAGTAATGAGTCTTCCAAAATCAATTACAGCAGATACTGGTATGGATGTTTTAACACATGCATTAGAAGCATATGTATCTAATATGGCATCAGATTATACAGATGGTTTAGCAGAAAAAGCAGTAGAATTAATTACAAAATATCTAGAAATAGCATATGATGATGGAACAAATAAAGAAGCAAGAGAAAAAGTTCATAATGCAAGTACAATTGCAGGAATGGCATTTACAAATGCATTTTTAGGAGTAAATCATTCTTTAGCTCATAAGATTGGTGGAGAGTTTCATTTGCCACATGGTAGAATAAATGCAATTTTATTACCATATGTAATAAGATATAATAGTAGTAAACCAACTAAGTTTGTATCTTTTCCTAAATATGAATATTTTATAGCAGATAAAAAGTATTATGAAATTGCTAAAAAGGCAGGATTAAAAGCAGACACACAAGAAGAGGGAATAAATAGTTTAATAGAAAAAATTAAAGAAATGAATAATCATATGAATATTCCGAGTTCTTTTAAAGAGGCAGGAATTGATGAACAAGAATTTTTAGCAAAGATAGATATGTTGGCCGATAGAGCATTTGAAGACCAATGTACTACTGCAAATCCAAGAGTACCATTAGTTTCAGAGTTAAAGAGAATACTATTAGATAGTTATTATGGAAAAGAATGTTAAATTTATAACAAATATGAAAAATAAAAATATGTAGATAAGTATCTACATATTTTTATTTTTTAAAAGGTATATTAGAAATCACAGTTTTTAGGTGTTCGTGGGAAAGGAATGACATCACGAATATTTTGCATACCTGTTAAATACATAATTGCTCTTTCGAAACCAAGACCAAATCCAGAGTGAATACAACTTCCATATTTTCTTAAGTCCAGATACCAATCATAAGAATCTAAAGGCATATTTAATTCTTTCATTCTAGCAAGTAATTTATCATAATTTTCTTCTCTTTGACTACCACCAATAATTTCACCAATTCCCGGAACCAATAAATCACTTGCTGCAACTGTTCTTCCATCTGGGTTTTGTTTCATATAAAATGCCTTTATATCCTTTGGATAGTCTGTTACAAATACAGGTTTTTTGAAAATTTCTTCACATAAATATCTTTCGTGTTCTGTTTGTAAATCAACTCCCCAAGAAACCTTGTATTCAAATTTATCGTTATGTTTTTCTAATTCTTTTATAGCATCAGTATAACTAATTCTTATAAAGTCAGAAGAGATTACATTATTTAATCTTTCTAGTAATCCAGTATCAATAAATTTATTAAAAAATTCCATTTCTTCTTTACAATTATCTAATACATATTTAAATATGTATTTAATCATATCTTCAGCCAAATCCATATCATCAGATAAATCAGCAAAGCAAATTTCTGGTTCTACCATCCAAAATTCAGCAGCATGTTTTACTGTGTTAGAGTTTTCTGCTCTGAAAGTAGGACCAAATGTGTATACATTACAAAAACTTTGTGCAAAAGTCTCAGCATTTAATTGACCACTTACGGTTAAATGAGTAGATTTCCCAAAAAAATCTTGTGAAAAATCGACTTTTCCATTTTCGTTTTTTGGAATATCATTTAAATCAAAAGAGTTTACATTAAACATTTCTCCTGCACCTTCAGCATCACTTCCTGTTAATATAGGAGTATTTACATATACAAAACCTCTTTCTTGAAAAAATTTATGAATACTATATGCTAGGACACTTCTAACTCTAAATACAGCGTTAAATGTATTGCTTCTTGGGCGAAGGTGTGAAATAGTTCTTAAATATTCAAAAGAGTGTTTCTTTTTTTGCAATGGGTAAGTATTATCAGATAAGCTTTCTATTTCTATATTAGTTGCTTGTATTTCAAATGGCTGTTTTGCATTTTCAGTTAAGACAAATTTACCAGTTACTTTTATAGAAGAACTAATTGTTAGTTTTCTTATTTCTTCAAAATTATCTAATTGATCAGTAAATACGACTTGGACGTTTTTAAAAAAAGTACCATCATTTAGTTCAATGAATCCAAATGTTTTTGAATCTCTTACAGTTTTTACCCAAGCTTCAATTGTAATTTTTTTATCTTTGAATTTATTTGTATCTTTGTATAATTCTTTTACGGTTATTTGTTTCATAATTTTATATTCCTTTCTTTAAATAAACATAGTTATTATTAATAACATGAAATTATTATATGACATAATTATGAAAAGTTCAATATTTTTTCAAAATTAAGATTAATAAAGAAGGTAAAATGATACAAATTTGAATTTTATGTAAATATGTGTTATAATTAAAGACATAGAGTAAAAACTCAAAAAAATTAAAATCAGGAGGAAAAAGAACATGATGAATGAAAATGGACGGGCACTAGAATTACTGAGAACAAGAAGACCTATAGAGGGCTTGTTTTTCAAGGTAGATTATCTAACAATTAACAAAAGTCTTTTTAGAAAGAAAAGAATTGACCAAAAACAAGAATGGGTAAGAAACATTATCTTAGAGGCTTTTGATATTGCAGAAAAGGACCCAGAGATTTATTGTAAAACATTTTATACCTTGATGCCTAAAAATAAATGGTATCCAGGTAGTGCTAGCTTAAAGGAAATTGAACAGTCTGCAATTAAATTCGGAGATCATATGGCTAATTGGGTAGAGCAGGCTTTAGAATGGGCACAAAGGATTACTAATGGTGATTCTTGGGATGATATTTGTAACCTAAAAGATACTGCACGGTGGTATAGGTTGATTTGCTGGAAAGATGGTAAGGCACGACCTATTGGAGGATCTTGTGATGATGTTACACATATCCCACCATCTGATGTTGATCTTTATGACTATGACGAAGATTATCGTCTGTATAATACTATCCCATTAGTAGTAGTCTACGAGGTCTAAGTCGTCCATAAACAAAAAAGGGAATGAAACTTTAATAAGTATCATTCTCTTTTACATTTGGTTAAAGTATATAAAGATATGAACTTTTTACGTAAAGAAAACATAATATATAGCAAAAAAGAGTAGAAAGGTGGAAAAAGATATGTCAGAGTACATAATAAAAGGGGGAAAGAAGGTAGGAGGAGAAGTAACAATATCTGGTTCAAAAAATGCATCATTACCAATTATAGCTGCAACAATTTTAAATGGAGGTAAAACAACATTATATAATGTGCCTAATATACATGATACACAAATGATGTTTGAAATATTAAGAAGAATAGGAGGCACAGTAGAAAAAAAAGCAAATAAAGTAATTATAGATACTAGTAATATAAATAAATATGAAATACCAGAAGATTTAATGAGACAAATGCGTTCTTCTGTTATTTTTGTTGGTGGTTTACTTCGGAAAACATAGAAAAGCCACATTCTCATATCCAGGTGGATGTGATATTGGAACTAGACCGATAGAATTACATTTAAAGGCATTTGAAAAATTAGGAATAAATATTAATAAAAACTATGGAAATATAGAATGTATTTGTGATAGAATAATAGGAGAAAAAATAGATTTTGAATTTCCGAGTGTTGGAGCTACAGAAAATGCAATACTTGCGAGTTGCTTAGCAGAAGGAAAGACATTGATTACAAATGCAGCAAGAGAACCAGAAATAATAGACCTTCAAAACTTTTTAAATAAAATGGGAGCAAAAATAAAAGGAGCAGGGTCAAGTAAAATAGAAATAGAAGGAGTAAAAAAACTAAAAGACGTAAGTTATAATATAATGCCAGATAGAATTGAAACAGGTACATTCTTATGTTTAGGTGCAATTAATAATAGTAGTAATATTATAATAAAAAAGGCAGACAGTACACATATAACACCAATCATTGATAAACTTGAAGAAACAGGATGTAAAATCAATATAAAAAAGGGTAAAATTGAGATAACATCTCCTAAAAAAATAAAAGCAGTAGATATAAAAACAATGCCTTATCCAGGGTTCCCAACAGATATGCAATCGATATTTGCTACATTGTTAACTACAGCTAAAGGAACTTCAGTAGTAGTAGAAAATATATTTGAAAATAGATATAAATATACACAAGAACTAATTAGAATGGGTGCTAAAATATCAATTGAAGGAAAAACAGCAGTAATTAAGGGAGTAAGAAAACTATATGGAGCAAATGTAAATGCAACTGACTTAAGGGGAGGAGCAGCACTCGTTTTAGCAGCAACTGTCGCAAAAGGCACGACAAAAATAGAAAATATAGAATATATCTTAAGAGGATATGAGAGTCTAGACAAAAAATTAATGAAACTAGGTGTTAATATACAAACAAAATTATAATAAAGACAAACTAATCTAAGGGCTTTAAATAGCCCTTAGAAATAAACTTCTAAGGAGGAATAAAATTGGCGAGAAAACTAGAACAAGGAGAAATGGATTTGTACTACCAAAACCAAGGACAAGCACAAGAAAATATTGAAGTAGAAAGAAAGAAAAAAACAAAACAAAGAGAAAGAAGAATTAAAGAAAATAAGAAAAAACAAGAAGATGCTTTTGATTTAGAAACAGAAACAGTACTTCAAATGACAAATAAAAACAAATTAAAGAAGGAAGAAAAAAGAAGAAGAGAACTTAGTCAAAAGGAAAAAAAGAGAAAAAAGAGGATAAAAAGAATAAAATTTATATCAAAAATAGTTTTATTTGTGGTCTTGTTTTCAGGAGTAATTATCTTTGCGTTAACATCACCTATCTTTAATATAAAAGATATAGAAGTGTTAAATAATAATAGAGTTCCAAGTGATACAATAATTAGTTTGTCAGAATTACGAAAAGAGCAAAATATTTTTCAATTTTATAAAATTAGTACAATTAACAAAATAAAAGAAGAGCCTTATATAGAAAATGTAAAAATCCACAGAAAATTACCAGGGACAATAGAAATTGAAGTAGAGGAGAGAATTCCTAAATATAGTGTTAGTTATATGGAAAAATATGCTTATATTAATTCACAAGGATATATATTAGAAATATCAGAAGAAAATGGGAATTTACCAATTATTCAAGGAATAGAAACAAAGGAAGAAAATGTAGTACCATCAAATAGATTAAATGACGAAGATTTAAGTAAACTAGAAGATGTTATAAAGATTATGAGTTCAGCTAAAGAAAATAGTTTAGACCAATTAGTTACAAGTATTGACATTAGTAATAAAAATAATTATAGTATATATTTAGAAGCAGAAAAAAAGAAAATATACTTAGGAGATACATCAAATTTAAGTAATAAAATGTTATACATATTGGCAATAATTGAACAGGAAAAAGGAAAAGATGGTGACATTTTTGTAAATGGAGATTTAAATAATAAGTTCCAACCATATTTTAGAGAAAGAGTCTAGAAAAATTCAACAAAGAGGGTGAAAACATGTTAAATAAAAAGATAATTAGTATAGTATTAGGAATTATGTGTTTTGCATTAACTTGTGGAATATGTGTTCAAATGAGGACAGTAAAATATTCTAATTCAACAGTTAGCAATAATTATGAAGAAAATAATTTAAGAGCAGAAGTACTACGATATAAGGAAAAATATGAAAATAAATATAAGGAATTAGAAAAAGCAGAGAAAGAATTAGAAAAAGAAAGGCAAAGCTCAACCAAAAATAATAGTGAATTAGAACAAAAAGAAGAAGAGATAAAAAAGGGAAATAAAATTATAGGATTAGCAGAAGTGACAGGACCTGGAGTTATTGTTACACTGACAGATAGTAAAAAAGATATTAATAGCACACTAGACCCAAGTTCTTTAGTAGTTCATGATTTAGATGTATTAAGTGTTATAAATGAGCTAGAAAATGCAGGAGCAGAGGCAATATCAATTAATGATCAAAGAATTGTCCCAACAAGTGGAATTATATGTGGAGGAAATATAATAGATGTAAATAAAGAAAAGATAGGAGCACCATTTGTAATAAAGGCAATAGGGCTTCCAGAACAATTAGCAGCACTCTCAAGACCAGGTGGATATTTACAAACCTTAAAAGAATATAGTATTGGAGCAGAACTAAAAAAATCTAATAACATTACAATACCAAAATATACAGGAGCAATTACTTACAATTATGCAAAAACAACAAAATAAAGGAGAAGTAAAATGAAGAAAAACATAAAAAAAGGTAAAAAGACAATGATAATAACAATTGGAATAGCGTGCTTTTGTTTAATGTTAGTAATGTCAATGCAATTTAAAATAGTTAATCAAACAGATATTACTTCCATTGAAAATATGAGAGAAACAGAATTAAGGACAGAACTTGCAAATTGGAAATCTAAGTATGAAGAAACAAATCAAAAGTATGAAGAAACATCTGATAAAATAGAAGAATACAAAAAAACAAAACAGTCAAATGAAGAAACAGAAAAATTAATGAATTCAGAATTAGAACAAGTTAATTTGACTTTAGGAAAGACAGATGTAGAAGGGCAAGGAATAGAAATTATAATAAGAGAAAATGAAGATGAACAAATAGATAGAATTACAGCCGATGACTTAATAGTTATTGTAAATGCATTAAGATTATCAGGGGCAGAAGCAATATCAATTAATGATGAGAGAATAATTAATATGAGTGATATCGTTGATATAAGTGGAAGTTTTATAAAAGTAAATGGGCAAAGAATATTAGCACCATATGTAATAAAAGCAATAGGAGATTCTACATATTTAGAAAGTGGATTAATTGGAAATGGTGGACATGTAGACAGTATGAAAAAGATAGGTCAGGATGTTACAATAAACAAGTCTAATAAGGTTAAAATCACAAAATATAATGATGAAATTAATACTAAATATATACAGTAAATAAAATAATATAAAGCAAGGAGGAAAAATTATGATTTTTATAGCAATATTAATTGGTTGTATTTTAGGAGCATTAATTGGAATGAATGCACCAATGATTTCTTATACATATTCTAGTTATTTAGCAATCGCAATTATTGCAGCATTAGATTCAGTATTTGGAGGGATAACTTCAGTAATTAAGAAAAATTTTGATTTAAAAATATTTGTAACAGGATTCTTTGGAAATGCAATATTAGCGATACTTTTAACAATATTAGGTCAAAAACTAAATGTGGATATTTATTTAGCAGCAATTGTAGTTTTTGTAGGAAGAATGTTTGTAAATCTAGGCATTATAAGAAGATACTATGTTGATAAATGGTCAGCTGAATTTGAAAAAAGAAAAGCAATGAAACAAGAAGACAATGAAAATGTTAAAAAAGTAGAAGAAAAATAGACAGAAAACAACAAAAAATGAAAGAAAAAAACAAGCAGGAAAAATATCCTGCTTAAATATTTGCATGGCAGAAACTTAGAGTGTAAACAGTTATAAGGATTTATTACAAAAATATTACAAAAATATTACAAAAATATAACAAATTCTATTGACATTTTTCGTAAAATGTAATATATATACACTTAAAGAATAATACAAAAAAATGGAGGAATTAACTTGGCAATAGGAGATATCATAGTAGGTGTTGACATAGGAACAAGTAAAGTTTGTACAGTTGTTGGAGAAGTTAACAATTTTGGACAAATTGAAATTATAAGCAATACCTCATATAAATGTAATGGACTAAAGAAGGGGAAAATAATAAATGAAGATGATGTAATTTTAAGCCTAGCTAAGACAATTAAAGATGCTGAAGATGAAACTAATTTAAAGATTAATTCAGCATATGTAACAATTCCTGGTAAATATGTAACAATTGTACAAAACAGCATAACAAAGGAAGTAAAAGACAAATATTCAGGAATCTCAATAAGAGACGTGCAAAGTGCAATAATGCAAGTAAAAGACATTGAAATACCTGAAGGGGAAACTTTAATTGATATTGTACCAGACAAAATTACATTAGAAAATGGAACAGTTGTTGCAGATCCAGTAGGGAGTTTAAGTTCAAACTTTACTATTAGTGCACAAGTAATATTAGCTCAAAGAGAATATGTAAGGCAACTAAGTAACATATTTAGAAAAGCAGGATTAGAAATAGATGGAATTGTCCCAATTACCCTAGCAGAAAGAAACCTAGTATTAGACAAAAATGAATTACATGATAATATTATGCTTTTAGACATAGGAGCAGGAAATACTGATATAGGAGTATTTGAAGGTTCAGCTTTCTTATATACAAATTCTATTCCACTAGGAGGAAATAATATTACACATGATATAGCATTAGTATTGAATATATCAGAAGAAGAAGCAGATAAATTAAAAAGACAATATGGTTTAGCTTTGAAATCTTTTATAGATAACGATAATGATATTATCTTAAATACTTGTAGAGACACAAACAAGAATAAAATAATTAAAAGTTCAGAATTAATTGAAATAATAGAAGCAAGAATAGAAGAAATATTTTCAATTATAAATAAAGATATAACAAACCAAGGTCTAAAACAAAAAATTAATAATGTAGTATTAACAGGACAAGGAATTGTAAATATTAATAAAAGTGATGTAGCAGGAAAAATTAATTTAAATATACCAGTAAAAATATCAACAGGAAGAGCAATAAGCACAGTAAAACCAATTTATAGGACAAGCTATGCACTAGTTAGATATATAGCAGCAAGGCCATTTGCAAAAACAGTATCAAGTAATATAGATACACAAAGCAATGAAAGTTTTATGCAAACATTGATAGAAAGAATAAAAGAGTTTTTTTATTCATAAAAAAAGTTATTATTTTTAAATTATTCGTATTAAAGAAACAAGATACGAATACAAAGTAAAAACATAAAGGGTTTTTACAAACTATATATAAGTAAAGTGAGGGAGGAAGAACTAAATGATGGATTACAATAATGATGATAGCAATATTACAATGATGGATGGGACAGCTACCATTAAAGTTATAGGTGTAGGAGGAGCAGGAAATAATGCTGTAAATAGAATGATTGATGCTGGAATAAAAGGAGTAGATTTTATTGCAGTTAATACAGATAGACAAGCACTACAAACATCAAAAGCTAATACAAAAATTCAAATAGGAGAAAAAATAACAAGAGGATTAGGAGCAGGTGCTAATCCAGACATTGGAGCACAATCAGCAGAAGAAAGCAAAGCAGAAGTAGCAGAAGTGTTAAGAGGAGCAGATATGGTATTTGTCACAGCCGGAATGGGTGGAGGAACAGGTACAGGAGCTGCACCTGTTGTAGCACAAGCAGCAAAAGAAATGGGAATATTAACAATAGGTGTTGTTACTAAACCATTTACATTTGAAGGTAAGAAAAGATTATCACAAGCAGAACGTGGAATTGAAAGTTTAAAAGGAAAAGTAGATACTTTAGTAGTTATTCCAAATGATAAGCTATTGCAAATAATAGATAGAAAAACATCTATTATTGAAGCTTTCAAAATGGCAGATGACATATTAAGACAAGGTGTACAAGGTATCTCAGATTTAATTGCAATTCCAGGCCTTGTAAACTTAGACTTTGCAGATGTAAAAACAATCATGTTAAACCAAGGAATGGCACATATGGGTGTTGGTAAGGCATCTGGAGAAAACAGAGCAGAAGATGCAGCAAAAGAAGCAATCCAAAGTCCATTGCTAGAAACATCAATAGAAGGAGCAAAAGGAGTTATTATAAATATTACTGGTGGAGAAGATTTAGGATTACATGAAGTAAATACAGCAGCAGAACTTGTTCAACGCAGTGTTGATCCAGAAGCTAATATTATATTTGGTACAGTAACAGATCCAAATATGACTGATGAAATTCAAATTACAGTAATAGCAACAGGTTTTGAAAAAAATGAGCCAATTTCTAGTATTGGTGTAGATAACATTGTTTCAAAAACATGGGAAAAGAAAATAAATTCTATACCAGCAAGTTCAGAAACAAATTCATCACAAAATGATTTAGATATACCTTCTTTCTTAAGAAAAAATAAAAATAAAAACATGTAATGTCGAATAAAAACATTTACATATAAAATATAAAAGAAATAATCGAACAAACACGATTATTTCTTTTTTTCAGCAATAAGAAAAGACAACATTTTTGTAATTCAAGTAGTAAAATAAATTTGCAGGTGATAATATGACCATTTATATTGATGTAGTATTAATAGAAAATATCCTTATGAATTATATAATATTATTTACAACAGGATTAATACTAAAAATAAAAATAAAGCATTTAAGACTCATTTTAGCAAGTTTTATTGGGGCAATATATTCTATAATTGCTTACATGGGAATATTAGAAATATATTCAAGTATTGTATTGAAAATAATTTTGTCTATTATAATTGTATATATAGCTTTTAATCCACAAAATATTAAAAAACTGTGGAAAGATATATTGATATTTTACATGGTATCATTTGTATTTGGAGGTGCAGCTTTTGCACTAATATATATAGTCAAACCACAAGATATATTGATGAAAAACGGACTATTTTTAGGTACATATCCTTTGAAAACAGTGCTTTTGGGGGCAATTGTTGCTTTTATAATAATTATAACAGCATTTACTGTAGTTAAAACTAAAATATCAAAAAAAGATATGTATTGCCAAATAAAAATAAAAATAAATGGAAAATATATTAAAGCAAAAACAATGATAGACACAGGGAATATGTTAAAAGAACCAATAACAAATACACCTGTAATAATAGTTGAACATACACTTTTATATGAGTGTATGCCAAAAGAAATCTTGAATAATTTAGAAAATATAATAGGAGGTGATTTTAGTCAGGTACCAGAAGATATAAGAAAAAAATATATTTCAAAATTGAAGTTAATACCCTATTCTTCGCTAGGAAAACAAAATGGAATGTTGATAGGAATAAAGCCAGAAACAGTAAAGATTATAACAGATGAACAAGAAGAAGAAAGAAAAAATGTAATAATAGGAATATATAATAAATCATTAACTAAAAAAGGAGAATACAGGGCTTTAATAGGAATAGAACTTATATAATTAAGAATACAAAAGGAAGTGATTAAAGTGAAAATAGTAGACTTTGTAAAAAATAGTATTAGCACAATATGTGCAAAATACTTAAATGAAAATAATGAAATAGAATATTTACCTATTTTTTATATTGCAGGAAGTCAAACATTACCACCACCATTACCACCAGAAGAAGAAGCAGAATTAATTAATAAACTATCAGAAGAAGATAACTTACAAACAAGACAAATATTAGTAGAAAGAAACTTAAGATTAGTAGTATACATAGCAAAAAAATTTGAAAACACAGGTATAGGAATAGAAGATTTAATATCAATAGGAACAATAGGTTTGATGAAAGGAGTAAACACATTCAACTCAGAGAAAAAAATCAAACTAGCAACATATGCATCTAGGTGTATAGAAAATGAAATATTAATGTTCTTAAGAAAAAGTAACAAAATAAAAGGAGAAGTATCTATAGATGAACCACTAAACAAAGATAGAGATGGCAATGAATTGCTTCTATCTGATATATTGGGAACAGAACCAGATGTTACATCAAGAAACTTAGAAGATGAAGTAGACAAAGCATTATTAAGAGCATCTATATCAAAATTAAAAGATAGAGAAAAAGACATAATGGAAATGAGGTTTGGGTTTAAAACTGGGAAGGAAAAAACACAAAAAGAAGTTGCAGACGAACTTCGGAATTTCTCAAAGTTACATATCAAGATTAGAGAAGAAAATAATAAACAAGATGAAAAAAGAGATAGCTAGCAAAATTGGTTGATACAGGGACAGAACAAAAACAGTTCAACTTTTTTGTAGAAAATACTAGAAATTTGATACGAAAAAATAAAAGTTTTTCTATTGTTTCTTAAGTATAAAAAACCTTAATTTGGAAATACTTAATATTAAGTAAATTCAAAGGAGGTTTTTCTTTTGTTAAACAACAAAGTAGAAATATGTGGTGTTAATACATCAAAACTACCGTTACTTAGTAAAAAAGAAAAAGAAGAACTATTTATAAAAATAAAAGCAGGAGATGAAGAAGCAAGAACTAAATTTATTAATGGAAATTTAAGATTAGTATTAAGTGTTATACAAAGATTTTATGGAAGAGGAGAAACAGCTGATGACTTGTTTCAGGTGGGATGTGTTGGATTGATTAAAGCTATTGATAATTTTGATTTAAGTCAAAATGTACAATTTAGCACTTATGCAGTTCCTATGATAATAGGAGAAGTTAAAAGATACTTAAGAGATAATAATAGTATAAGAGTAAGTCGTTCTGTAAGAGATTTGGCCTATAAGGCAATTCAGTTTAAAGAAAAATATACAAAAGAGCATGGGAAAGAACCACATATAGATGAAATAGCCAAAGAACTAGGAGTGGAAAGAGAAGATATTGCTTTTAGTTTTGATGCTATACAAGATCCTGTATCGTTGCAAGAACCAGTTTATAATGATGGCTCAGAAAATATTTACATTATTGATCAAATAAAAGATAATAAAAATACTGATGAACTATGGGCAGAAAACATGACAATAGCAGGGGCATTAGAAAAACTTAATGAAAAAGAAAGAATGATTGTAAATAAAAGGTTTTTTAATGGGAGAACCCAAATGGAAGTAGCAGAAGAGATTGGAATTTCACAAGCACAAGTATCTAGATTAGAAAAAAGTGCAATTGAGCATATAAAAAGATTATATAAATAAAGTCAAAAGTTTTAGCTTTTGACTTTATCTATTTTAAAAAATAAAATATTTTTTAAAATAAGGAAAGTTTATAAAATTAGTAAAATAATATGTATAAGGGGGAGTTATAAAATGGGGGATAAAGGACTAGATTTTAAACATAAAGAAGTAGTTAATATAACAAATGGCAAAAGGCTTCGGATATGTTCAGGATGTATGTGCAGATTTAGAAACAGGAACAATAACTCATATAATTGTTCCAGGAAATAATAAATTGATAAATATATTTTCTCAAAATAATGATATTGTTATACCATGGCAAAATATAAAATGTATAGGTGATGATTTAATTTTAGTAGAAATTTAAAAAATAGTGAAAAAATTATTGACATAAAGAGTTAAAAATGATATTATAAATACATGTTAAAAATATACTATATCTTTAAGCAAAAAGTTGGTATAAATTTCTAGTAAAAAAACTTAAAAAAATCTTGACATTTAAGTATAAAAATGTTACTATAGATAAGTACCTTACAACACGTCAAGAAAAAAATTTGAATAACTTAAGAATTAGTAATAAAAAACTAACTTAGTGAATAGAATAAAAGAAGCATTACTAGTTTTTTATTTTGCCTAAAAATAAGTATAAAATTTTTTTTTAGAAAATGTCGAAAAAAGTATTGACAAAGTAAAAAAGGTATAGTATAATACAAAACGTTCCACACAAACAGGAACGAAAAAGTACATTGAAAAGTAAACAATAAAATCCTTTAGAGAATAAACCGAAACGGTAAAATATTTTGTAAAAAATATTGTACTGAACAAGTAAATTTTTTAAAAGTTTTTTAGTAAAAAAAGCAAGAAGCATTTAAAGAGCTTGAGAAAAACTTTAAGTTTGATTTATATACTTCTTTATAGAAGAAATATAGATACCAAAAACAAGAGAGTTTGATCCTGGCTCAGGATAAACGCTGGCGGCGCACATAAGACATGCAAGTCGAACGGACTTAACCATTAGTTTACTATTGGAGCGGTTAGTGGCGGACTGGTGAGTAACACG
>CAUBRZ010000005.1 GCA_958438515.1 uncultured Clostridium sp.
GTTTATTACAATTATATTACATTTGTATTAAGTTGGTTTATTTTTATTAATAAATTAATTTCTTGGTCATTTTACCATTTGCCCCAATACCACTAACTCCATCTTTTCCATCACGTAATTCATATGCTATATCATCTATTGTAATATATCTATAACTTTCGGTTTGTGCAACCTTTTCTGCAACTATTAATGGATCTAAAAAATCTATTAAAATTCTAGCTGGAGACGAAGCAAAATTAGCTCCAGCTGATATTATTGCTTCAAAATAACTTTGACAGGCTCCTGCAAATATTACCAAATTTTTATTTCTCTTTTTATCATATTTCCTTGCTTCTTTTACTGTTTCGATAAAGTGTCTAGAATTCCTATAATTATATATGTCATTATATCTAGTATTTCTTCTTATCATACCATCATGTCCTGTAATAACTAATATATCCGGGTTATATAATTCTAATAATCTATATACTACTTTTGGTTGTCTATATTCTGGTATGTTCTTCACAATAGCATTTAAACCTAATTTTTTATAATATCTATAAGATTTTTCACTATACTTTCTATCTCCATCTAAATGTAATATTTTACCTGTAACAATCTTCTCTTTTGCTCTTGTGTTATTTGTTATGACTCCTATTTTATAATTTCTATCTTCATATTTTTCTACCGATTTTTCTATTCTTTTTTCTAAGATATTATCCAATTCCTTTAATTTTCTCTTTACTTCCTCTTTTTCTATTAATTCTAAATCTGATACATTACTATCAGCTTCTATTCTTTCGACTATTCCATTTAAGATAGCTACTTTTTCTTTTGGATTTTCTATAATATTTGTAACTCTAAAAATAATATCTTTTCCATAAGATTTTCTTCCTACAATATCACCTTTTTTTATTTTCTCCATTTGATTCACCTCATTATTTAGGCTATTATATTCTATGTCCAAAAATGTCGAAATGTGATATACAAAAAGTAATTAAGTTATAAAAGTTCTAACAACTTTCTATTTAGAATACAATTAAACAAAAGTATTCACATAGGGGGTTTTTCTTTATGAGACAATTAGTTACACAAAACTCACCTGTACATAAAAGTATGTTAACAGGAAAATTATCCATAGAAGAGCGTAGTGTCGCACTTGCACACTACATTATAGATTCAAAAGATACTGTAAGAGGTGCAGCTAAGAAATTTGGAATTAGTAAAAGTACCGTACACAAAGATGTTTCTGAAAGGTTGACAAAAATTAACCCTTCTTTAGCAAAACAAGTAAGAGTTGTTTTAGATGAAAATAAAGCAGAAAGGCATATAAGAGGAGGTATGGCTACTAAAATGAAATATAGTCATTTGCACAATTCTTAAATGCAAAAAAAGAGCTATAACAGTAATGCCATTAATGTTATAGTTCTTTTTTATTATTGTAAATTCTATCTAAATATTCATCTGGATATTTAGTATCTAAGAATACTTCTATCTCAGTATTTGCTTCTATACCTTTGTGCCTGTTTTTTTGTCGAACTCCTGCCATACAAGATATTGTAATATCAAAAATCATTACTATCATTAATATTATAGTAAAAACCTTGACTGTCTTTTTATAAATCATTGGTTCTAATTTTTTCAATGCTGGGTAAGCTATTTTTAAATATATAACTGCTATTATTCCCCAATACACACAATATAATAGGCTTATCCTACCATTAAGATTTATAAACATTTTACTATAATCCCATGATATAGTTCCAAAAAATATTTCCTGAAAAAATGAACACAAGTATTCTAAAATTCCACCCATAATCATTCCTGCAAAAAATGCATCTTTAGGTTCTTTTATTTTTGAAATTAATAAATAATAAGCAACTGCTCCCATTCCATATACTTGAATAAATGGTCCATATATTAATCCTTTTCTTATTACAAGTGTTCTTGTATATACAGTTCCATATATCATTTCTGCAAAAAATCCAAAAACACTTCCTAAAACAAAAATCCAAAATATTATCATTATAAAATTAATAATCTTTACAATCTCTTGTCTACTTTTTTCCATATAATTCCCCATTATTTTTATTGTCTATATTATATACTACTAAATAAAAAAAGAAAAGTACTATTTTTATTTTAAGAAATTCTTAATGACTCCTAATAATATCAATTAAAAGCTATATCTCTTATTACCTCACCTGCAATAATTAGTCCAACTACAGAAGGAACAAATGATATACTTCCTGGAGTTTTTTTTGTACTAGTTTGTATAACATCTACCTTAGGGGATTGTGGTTCCTCTTGTGAATATACCACTTTTAATTCTTTTATCCCCCTTTTTTTTAATTCTTTCCTCATTACCTTAGCTAATGGACATATAGATGTTTTATATATATCTGTTACTTCAAATCTAGTAGGGTCTAATTTGTTTCCGAGCTCCCATTGCACATATGATTGGTACTTTTACCTCATTTGCTTTTTCTACTAGTTTTATTTTTGTTGTCACTGTATCTACTGCATCTATTATATATGAAAAACTATCATCTATTAGCTCTTCTTCATCGCTTTTAAGTTTCTTAGGAATATATGTATCTACTATAATATCTGGATTTATTTCTAATATTCTTTTTTTCATTTCATCTACCTTATTTTTCCCTACATTATTTATATTGCTATGTATTTGTCGATTTAAATTACTAATAGAAATAGTGTCATTATCCACTAATACCACGTGTCCAATTCCTGCTCTAACAAGAGCTTCAACTGCAAAAGATCCAACTCCACCAATTCCATATATAATTATCTTTGATTTTTCTAATTTGTTTAACTTATCTTTTCCAAGTAATATTTCCGTTCGTGAGTTCCATTTTTCTTCCATATTATCACCTATTTAATTCAAATTTATTATACATCATATTATAGCATAATTTATGATTGTATGCTATAATACTTCTAGATTTTGGAGGATAAAATGATAAGAATTAATAATATAAAAATAAGAAAAGATATCTCAAAAGAGGAATTGTTAGAAACTGTATTAATAAAAAATAAAATTGATAAAAAAGATATTTTGGAATGGCATATTTCTAAAAAATCAATTGATGCTAGAAAAAAAGATGATGTTCATTATACTTATACTATTGATTTAGAATTAAAAAATGAAGAAAAATATAAAAAATTCCCTAAAGTAAAAGAATTTAAAATGCCTAATATATCAATTAGAAAAACTAATAAAAAAAATGTAGTTATAATTGGTGCAGGTCCAAGTGGATTGTTTTGTGCACTTACTTTAATCCAAAATGGAATAACACCTATTATAATAGAACAAGGTAATTGTGTAGAAAAAAGAAAACTAGATATTGATACTTTTTCCAAAACCGGTAATCTAAATCCTCTTTCTAATGTCCAATTTGGTGAAGGTGGAGCAGGGACTTTTTCTGATGGAAAATTAACTACTGGAATTAATAGTCCTTTTTGTAGAAAAGTACTTCTAGAATTTGTTAATTTTGGAGCTCCTGAACAAATTTTATATCTGTCAAAACCACATATAGGAACAGATAATTTAGTAACTATTATCAAAAACATTAGACAATACATAATATCTAAAGGAGGAACATTTTTATTTAATACAAAGGCAATAGATTTTACAATTACTAACAATAAAATAGATTCTATTTTATGCAGTATAAAGAATTCAGAAATTATACAAATTCCTACTACTCATACTATATTAGCAATAGGTCATAGTTCTAGAGATACTTTCGAAAAGCTATATGAAAAAGGAATTAAAATGGAACCAAAAAACTTTTCTGTTGGAGTCAGAATCGAACATTTACAAGAAGATATTAATAGATCTCAATATGGTAATGTAACAAAACTAAATTTACCACCTGCAGAATATAAATTATCTTATCATTCTCCAAGTGGTCGTTCATGTTATACTTTTTGCATGTGCCCTGGTGGTGTTGTTATGGCATCTTCGAGTGAAAAAAATACCATTGTTACTAATGGTATGAGTTATTTCTTACGAGATGGAAAAAACGCTAATTCAGCTATTTTGGTTAATGTTGTTCCTGATGATTTTAGAGGTTCTTCACCTCTTATGGGAATTAACTTTCAAAAAAGCTTAGAAGAAAAAGCATTTATTTTAGGTGGTTCTAATTATTTTGCGCCAATCCAAAGAGTGGAAGATTTTATAAATAATAAAAAATCCACACATATTGGTAATATAACGCCTTCATATATGCCTGGTGTTACACTTTCGAATTTGCAAGAAATTCTTCCTGATTTTGTTTCATCTACACTAATTGAAGGTATTAAATATTTTGATACTAAATTAAAGGGATTCGCAAACCCTGATAGCATTTTAACTGGCGTAGAAACTAGAAGCTCTTCTCCTGTTAAAATCATAAGAAATGAAAATTTAGTTTCTAATATTGCAGGAATATATCCTTGTGGAGAAGGCGCTGGATACGCTGGTGGCATTATGTCTGCAGCAGTAGATGGAATTAAATGTGCTATTTCAGTTTTAGAAAATTGATTATAAGGTTTTTATACTTCATTATTTTTTCTCAATTTTTGTACGATTTCAGTTAAATTTGTCACTAAATAATCAATATCCTCTTTTGTGTTTTCTTCTCCAAATGTTGTTCTAAGTGCACCTTGGGCAAGTTCTGGAGATAGTCCAATTGCTAATAATACATGTGACGGATTTAACGAACCTGTTGTACACGCTGACCCACTAGATGCGCAAATGCCTTTTGCATCTAAATTAAGAAGTAGTGCTTCTCCATCTACATCAACAAAAGAAAAATTCGCATTTCCTGGTAACCTTTCTTGAATTGTCCCATTTAGATAAATATCTGGGATTTTTTGTTGTACTTGTTCAATATAATAATCTCTAATTTCTTTTAAATGTCTCATATGTCTTTCCAAATTCATTTTTGCTAATTCACAAGCTTTACCTAGTCCCACAATCCCTGCTACATTTTCAGTTCCTGCTCTTTTATCTTTTTCTTGATGTCCTCCATCCATAAACTTTTCAAATTGAATTCCACTTTTAACATATAATGCACCTATACCTTTTGGTGCATACAATTTATGTCCAGATAATGATAACATATCTATTCCCATTTTTTGCACATCAATTGGAACATTCCCACATGCTTGAACACTATCTGTATGAAAAATAATATTATACATTTTAGCTATTTTAGATATTTCCTCAATTGGCTGTATTGTACCTATCTCATTATTCGCAAACATTATACTTATTAGTATTGTATCATTTCTAATCGAATTTTTTAATTGGTTTAAATCTACTATTCCATCACTATTTACATTTAAATATGTCACTTTAAATCCTTGTTTTTCTAATGATTTACATGTATTTAATACTGCTGGATGCTCTATTTTTGAAGTTATTATATGTCTTCCTTTTTTTACATTTGCATATGCGATTCCCTTAATTGCTGTATTGTCACTTTCTGAACCACACCCTGTAAAATAAATTTCATTTGATTTTGCATTTATTAACTTTGCTACTTTTTCTCTTGCCTCTTCTACAGCCCTTCTACTCTTCCTTCCTATTGTATACATAGAAGATGGATTACCAAATTCTTCTTTTAAATATGGTAGCATTTCTTCGAATACTTCATTTTTAACTCTTGTAGTAGCTGCGTTATCAAAGTATTTTACATTCATAATTTTTCTCCTTTTGTTATTTGCTATAATTTTATTATATTCAAAACGCAGCATTATATTTACAAGATTTTTATTTTTTATTTCATATCTGTATAATAGATTTCTCCAAATCCATATTTAACTTGATAATAATTACCTATAAAAAATGGTTCAGTTTCTTCCTTGAATTCATATGAAGGCTCTAATATCTGTTCTTTGTCTTTATTAATTACTCCCCACTTACCGGTTACTTTTTACAGCTGCAAATCCATACTCATTAAATTCTGTAACTTTATCATATTTTGCCTCAATTACTGTATTTCCATCTTTATCCATAAATCCCCATTTGTTATTTTTTGTTTGGGCAAATAAAGTATTATTTCTATATACATCTGTATTTTTTAACTCTTTTCCTTTTTTGTCAAAATACCTTACTTGCATATTATTATGAATCTTAACATAATCATCTTTCACTTCTATTGATGCATTTTGCATTTCGCATATTGGTTTTATGTTTTCATCATACAATTTTGTCACTTTATCCTTTGAAATTGTAGATTGTATAATACTTGTATTTTCTATTTTCTGAAGAGAATCATTATCTATTTCGAGTTTTATATCATCTTTATCATCTATTATTCCTAGTTTTGAGTTTTCATTGCTTACTATAAAATAGTTATCAAATAAATATTCTACATAATTGTATTTTTCTTCAATTATTTGTTCCTTACTTTTTCCAATCACTCCATACTTAGTTACATCATTTTGACTTTCTATTTTTATTTTGTAATTTTCGTTATTTGTGTCTAAAATAGATGTATTAACATCTATGTCAGCTTTTGTTCCGTTGTTATTATAAACTGTAACTCCCTCATCATTTTCTGCATATAAATAAGAACCTGTTATATCTATTTGATTATATTGTTCTTTAAGAACTGTTCCTCCTTCCAATGTTAAAACGCCATATTTTTTACTTTTTTCTACTACTAATAAATTATTATTTTCATCATATGCAATTGATTGATATTGATTATTAATAATTTCTTTTTCATTTTTGGTTACACCAAATTGACCATTTTTAGAACATATTATATATGAATTTTCATTGTCTTCAATTTCTATTATTCTAGATAATTGATTATATTCTGGTTTTAGAAGCATTTTTCCTTTATAATTAGCATATCCATATCTATATCCTTCATCTGTTTTATTTGATATTATATATCCAGCATATTTATACCCTTCATCATCAGTATAATACCCATCAACTGATATTTGATCATATGCTGGGTCAATTATTTTTTCACCTTTTACATTTATAATACCATTTTTATTTTCTTGTTTTACTAAAAGTATTGTTTCTTTGTATGGTAAACCTTCAATATCATCATAGATAGCTTTTGTTATCTTTTTTCCCTTAAAATTTATTAATCCATATTTTCCATTTTCTTTATATTTTAGCACACCTTTTTCATACATTAAGTCACTTGTAATATTTTTTAGTCTGATTGGTTCTACCTTTTCATATTGTGTTAATATTTTCTCTCCTTTTTCATTAAGTACTTTTATTTCATCTGCTTCATAGCAAACAAACACCGGTTTTTCAGGATTCGGTATTTTTACATCATCATAAGTTGCTTCTATTAATTTTTCTCCATTTCTATTAATTACACCAGATAAATCATTTTGTTTTAATACAAAATAGTTATATTCATTTACTTTTGTTTCTTCTACTTTGTTGTTTCGTTTATTATAAAAATAATAAGTCCCACCTGCTATAATTGCTATTACTATTACTGCTATAATAATGTTTCGTATTATAAAATTTCTTTTCATAGATTAGACCTTCCTTTATTCTTCTATTTGTTTTTCTAAATTATTTTTACATGCCTTAACCTTTAAAATTCTTTTATCTTCATATTGTTCTATTTTATATGTTACAGTTTCTGTTTCTATTATAGGATTTTCCTCTTCTTCTGGGATTCTTCCTAATTTATCTTGTAAGAATCCAGATAATGTATCATAATCTCCTTCTGGTATTTTTGCATCCAATAATTTATTTACATCATAAATCGGTATACTGCCTGCTAGTATATATGTGTTTTTATCTATTTTTTCAAATTCTTTCTCCTCTTTGTCATATTCATCATATATATCTCCTACCAGCTCTTCTAGTATATCTTCCATTGTAATTAATCCTGCTGTTCCACCATATTCATCAACTATAATTGCCATTTGCTTTTTATTTTTTTGTAATTCTTTAAAAACTTCATTAATTAATCTGTTTTGTGAAATAAAATAAACATCTTTTACTACGTTTTTTACTTTAAATGTCTTTTTGTTTATATTTTTTAGTACATCTTTTATATACAATATTCCCTTGATTTCATCAATTGTTTCATCATATACAGGAATTCTGCTATAACAGTATTCTTCTTTTGAAAGTTCTTGCATTAATTCTTCATTACTAATATTTATATCTACTGCAAAAATATCTTTTCTATGTTTCATAATTTCAGATACTGTAATATCATTAAATTCAAACACATTATTAATTAACTCTTTTTCTTCTTCTTTTATTGTTCCCTTTTCTTCTCCTTGATCTACCATCATTTTTATTTCTTCTTCTGTTACAGATTCTTCCTCATTTTCTCCTACACCAAATAATTTTGATATTGCATTTGTAACAAATGTTAACAATTTTACAAATGGTGATGTAATAATAGAAATTGCTCTAATAACTCCAATAGTTCCAAAAGAAATTTTTTCATAGTTTTTCATAGCTAATCTTTTTGGTACTAATTCTCCAAATACTAATGTAAAGAATGATAGTATAATTGTAATTAAAATAATAGATATGCTTTTCCATACGCCAAGACTTAAAAATGGCATAACTTGATATAAAGTTGGTGCTAACTTTTCAGCAAATGCATCTGATGCAAATGCACTTGATAAAAATCCTGCTAATGTAATTCCTATTTGAATAGTTGCTAAAAACTTACTTGGTGATTTTAACATCTTCTCAATTTGAATTGCTTTTTTATTTCCTTCTCTTGCTTGCTTTTCTATCTTCGCATCATTTAAAGATATAAATGCGATTTCACTTGCTGCAAAAAATGCATTTAAAAAAATTAATATTACTAAAATAACTAGTTGTGATAACATCTTTTTTATCTACTCCTTTTTTTATATAAGATTATTGTACACATTATATCTGTTTTTTATTTTTTTTTCAATAATATTTCACTTTTAGTTGTATATTTTTGATATAAAAAACTAAAACTGATATATTATAATTTTATAATTATATTTTATCAGTTTTAATTTTACTTTTATATTATTGTAGTAATTATTTATAATATTTATATTCCAGTAACTGGCAATTTTTTCAAGCTTTGTTTTTGTCTTTTAGTTATAATTTCCTTACTAAGCTTTGTTTTTGTTTCAATTTTAGGCTTTTCTTGTTTTAAATTATTTACTGTTACAGTAACTTCTTGATTTAAATCTACTTCTAGCCTAATTGGCTGATCATACAATTCATAGCCATCAAGTGTCTTAGTTTCTTTTAAATAGTAACTTCCGGGAATTAAGTTTTCAATTGTAATTTTTCCATCTTTATTTGTCTTTAAATCTGAATATATTGTTTTTTTATTTTTATCCAATAACTCAAATTCTACATTTGGTAATAATTTTGCTGTTTCCTGATCTTTTTTTATAATAATTATTTTTGTTTCATTTTTATAATATGTATCATTAAGAGTCCCTATACCATCCTCAAAAGTAGCTGCTGTTAATGCATAATCTTGATAATTGCTATCTGGTGCTATTCCATATAATACAGGTCTCGTTTTTACTTTACTTTCTACTTTTAAATTAAAACCTCCTTTATTTGTCATATTTTTTATAGGTATTAAGACCTTAAATTTTTCATTAGGATTAAATTCACTTCTTTCTTTGTTATTTTCGTCAGTTAGCTTAATTCCTCCTAAATTTCTACCATTTTCTTTAGATATTGTTATTTTGTATTTTTCTATACTTGCTCCTGCTTTTACACTATAGATTTTTGACACATAATTTTTTTCTATGCTATCTTGCTCCCATTTGTCAGAAACTCTATTTATACTAATTGTACTAGATATTTTTGTTTCTGATGAATTGTTTGCATCATTTATTATTTTATTCATAGCATTTAATGTCCTTCTTCCTGCTTCTCCTATTGCACCATAATCTGATGGATTATTATTGTGAATGTAACAATATACTGCTTGTTTTGTTGCTGTAAAAACTTCTTCTTTACTATTTACTCCTAGTTCCTGAATCGTTTTATATGGATACCCATTAACAATTCTTCTCCATAAGCCAACATCTTTTACAGCTTCTTGTACAGATACTGTATAAGGAGTAGTTTCTGCTCCAGGTTTTGTTTTATCCATACAATATGCTGGATAATGTACTCCATTATAATTATATTCTACATAACTAACTTTAACAGGTGTTCCTTTATAAGTTAGCAATTTGCCACAATCTCCTATAGTATAAATATTAGCAGCATTTATACTAGTTGCTTGAACTGCATTTGACATACCTAAAATATTAAAATTTATTACTAAAAAGATAATTATTATTCTTCTTGCTACAGTTCCTAAATTTATTTTTTTATTTTTGCTTGCTTTAAATTCTCTTAGATGTTTATTCCATTTAATTCTTTCCTTTGTTTTTCTAATTACATTTGTTTCCTTTTGATTCAATTTTTTATTCCTCTCTTTCTTTTATTTTTCTTTTCCTTGTATACATCTTCTGTATTCTGGCTGGTTTTCTACACAAGTAATCAGTGTAATTGTGTTATTTTGTGTTTGTTCTAAATTTGTCCAGTCATCATCTTTAATTATACTTGTTTTCGTAACTTGATACTGTTTCTTTATTCCATTGTATTGATAATAAATTATATCTCCTTGTTTTAATTTTTTTAAATTTTCAAAATAATTGTTTTCATATCCTCTATTATGAGCTGCAAGTCCGATATTCCCGGTATCCTTTGATGTTTCTACAAAATGTCCTACGTATTTTTCTAAGACATCTTTTGATGTTCCTTCTTGTATAAAAGCTTTTAAATTAATACTTGGAATTTCTAAAAACCAATCTTGTGTATTTTCAACTTCTGGAATTATATCTTTATTATTTATTTCATTTGTACTTTTTTGATTTTTTTCTGTTTGACTTTCAATTTCATTAATGACTTTAAAACCCGCTTTTAATACACCTTTTTGTGTAAAAAAACAATAATTTGAAGATAAAAAATTTACGATTGTAAATATTATTACTGATATTATAAAACTAACAATATTTATATATATAGTAGTATATCTAAACATTTATATAAGGCATCACCTCCTAATTCTATTAAATTTGTTTCTTATTGGATTTTACAGATATAAAAATAATCTAAAAATTTGATTAAAAATTAATTGAGTTAACTCTTTTCATATAATAATATATTTTCTGCAATTTGTAAAGAATTTTTCATCGCAAAATTCGACAAAAAAAGTGGAACATTATAGTCCTGTCCCACTTAGTTCAAAATAAAATTCAACTCCATTTTCTTTGTTTATTATTCCATAGTCATTTCCATAGTTATTCATTACTGCTTTTACAAAAGCTAATCCTATACCTGTTCCACCATCTGTTCTGTTTCTTGATTTATCAATCTTATAAAATCTATTCCAAATTCTGTTTATATGTTCTTCTGGTATGTTTTCTCCTGTATTAAATACTCTTACACGTACTTTATTTTTCTCTCTACATATATCATTTTCTATTCTTATTACATTTTTGCCCTCAAATGGCTTTACATGTTTTATTGCATTTGTTATATAATTGCTAATTACTTGTTCTATATAAAAGTCATCTGCTATTACATTTATTTGATCTGGTGTTTTAAATTCTACTTCTATTTTCTTTTCCTCTAACATAACCTTAGATTTTCTTATAACTTCTTTTTCTACTTCTACAATATCAAATTTTTTGTCATTAAATTCTCTTTTACCATATTCGAGCTTCATTAATTCTAACAATTGTTTTACTAATTTATCCATTTTATTTGTTTCATCAAGAATTACTTCTGCATAAAACTTTCTACTTTCTTCATCTGTGTTCACATTTTCTAATAATCCTTCACTATATCCTTGTATTAATGCAATTGGTGTTTTTAATTCATGTGACACATCAGATATAAAGCTCTTTCTCATTTCATCAATTTTAGATTTTTCTTCTATATCTTTTTCTAATTCAATATTTGTATTTCTTAATTGTTTTATTGTTTTTTCTAGTTTATCAGACATTGCATTAATACTTTTTCCTAAATTGTTTATCTCATCATCTGCATCTGTTATTCTATATTTATGGCTAAAGTCTAAATTCGCCATTTTTTTTGCAATATCATTTAATTCTAAAATTGGATCTGTAAATTTTCTAGATACATATGACACTATAACTGCTGCAATTAATATTGCAAATCCTGCCATCAAATATAAAAAGTTATTTGATATTTTTACACTTTCTTGAATTGATGTTATTGGAATTCTAATATATAGCAAATATCCATTGTCTAAAGTTGCTGATAATAATACATATGTAACTCCATTTTTTATATCTTTAATCTTTTTTATTACAAATTTATCACTATGCTCTATCATTTCTCCTGCACCAGTATTAAATCTACTTGTCATTTCATTCATTTGTCCAAATGTAGAATAAAAGTCCTTATTTGATGTATACACATTTATATTTTGATCATTTCTAATTAATATATCAAAATTATTTTGTATTGCAATTTGCTCTAATTGTGATTCTAAGTCTCCATTTTCTTGATTGTTATAATAATCATTTACTGTTTGATAAACTGATTTTAATGTTTGTCTTTTGCTATATAAATAAAATTGTCCAAATACAAAATTATTAACAATTATTAAAAAAGAAATTATAACTAATATAACTAGTGATAATGTAAGAAATAATTTTACTCTTACTGATTTCAAAGGATTAGTTTTGTGCGTTTTTTTATTCATTTTATTATCCTTTCATATATTATTTTACTTCAAATTTATATCCGACACCCCTCATTGTTTTTATGTATTTTCCTTTTTTTCCTAGTTTATGCCTTATTTTCTTTATGTGACTGTCAATTGTTCTAGAATCTCCATAATAATCATAATTCCAAACATTATTTAATATTTTATCTCTTGATAATGCAATATTTTCATTATCTACCAAATATGTTAATAGTTCATATTCTCTTAAACTTAATTCTATTGGTTTTCCATCTACCTTAACAGTCCTTCCTTCTTTATCTATTTCAATTCCACCAAAGTCTTTAATTTGTTCTAAGTTTTTATTTATTCTTCTTAAAATTGCATCAACTCTTGCTACTAAAATTTTCGGACTAAATGGTTTTGATATATATTCATCAACACCTAATTCAAATCCAAATAATTCATCTTGCTCTTCTCCTCTTGCTGTTAACATTATAACAGGTACTTTTGATTCTTGTCTAATCTGTCTTAAAACAGACCATCCATCTAATTTTGGCATCATAACATCTAATAGTATTAAACTAATTTTATTTTTATTATTTTCAAATATTTCTAATGCTTTCTCGCCATCTTCTGCTTCTAAAATAATATATCCTTTTGCTGTTAAGAAATCTTTAATTAATTTTCTCATTCTTTCTTCGTCATCAACTACTAAAATACTGTTTTGAATCATCCTTACCACTCCTTGTACTTATAATTATTATATATTATAACTTCTAATTATGTCTATACTGTGAATTCTTTTGTTATATATTTTATACTAATATAAAAAATACCCATATAATGATATGTTATAATTTAAAATATCACTATATATGGGTAGTTTAACTTATTTTTATTTATTTTCTCATATATACAGTTTTAGTATCATAAGCAAGTTCTATATTTTCTTCTTTTAATATCTTCATAATCTTTCTGTTAATATTTTCCCTTTCAGTTAAGTAACTTGGATAATCTACAGAATCTGTATAACTACAAACAAGTATATTTATTCCATTATCTGTTATTTCATCAAATTTTACGATAATAGATTCATCATAAACAGTATCTCTTGATTGTAACATTTCTTTTACTCTTTCTTGAAACTTTTCAATTTTCTCCAAAGGAGTATCTATCTCTATACATAAATTTGTACGATATCTTCTTTTTTCCATCTTGCTCCAATTTATTATAGAAGAATTTGATATTATCGAATTTGGTATATTTACTATAGAATTTTCAAATGTTCTAACTCTTGTACTTCTAAATGTAATGTCTTCTACAGTACCTTCATAAGGTTCCATTTCTATCCAATCTCCGACTATAAACGGTTTGTCTAAAAATATTACCAAACCTCCAAATAAGTTTTTAGCTGTATCCTGTGCTGCAAGAGTTACTATTACACCACCTACTCCTAGTCCTGCAACCAAACCATTCAAGTTAAATCCTAAAAGCGTAATAACAATAAATCCTGCTATTATATATATAATCAATCTTATTATTTTAAGTATAAAATCAAACATAGAGTCTTCAACATCTTTGCTTGTTTTTTCCTTCATTCTTTTTACTAATGATGATGTTGGTACAAAGCTTTTTGCTAATCCTCTTGCAAAAGCTATTACACTAACAATTTTAAATCCTTCTGTTACAATATTTATAACCTCTTTTGAAAGATTTAATGGTGCTTGTAAAAATAATATTGCAACATATATACCTAATATCACAAAAAATACTCTTAATGGGTCATAAAATGCACTTTGTTTTATTTTCTTTTTATTTTTTTCTTTTATTTTTATCATTCTAATAATTGTATATGCTACACTAGAGCTAAAAATTCTAAAAAGTATAGCTATACATATCGCAATTATTATGTCCATAATTTGTGCTGTTGTTATATTAGTTATAAAATCAACTATTTGTTTCATTTTTTCCTCCGTATTTTATTTAAGTAATTAACTCATATAATCTCTTAATTTTTTACTTCTGCTAGGATGTCTTAATTTTCTTAATGCTTTTGCTTCTATTTGTCTAATCCTTTCACGTGTTACTTCAAATTCACGTCCTACTTCTTCTAATGTTCTTGCTTTTCCATCTTCTAAACCAAATCTTAATTTTAAAACTTTAGCTTCTCTTGGTGTTAATGTATTCATAACTTCTTCTAACTGTTCTTTTAATAATGTATATGCTGCTGAATCATGTGGCGCTGGACTATCATCATCTTGAATAAAATCACCTAAATGGCTATCATCTTCTTCACCAATTGGTGTTTCCAAAGAAACTGGATCTTGTGCTATTTTCTGTATCTCCATTACTTTTTCTACTGGTATTTCCATTTCTTCTGCTATTTCTTCTGGCGTTGGTTCTCTACCTAATTGTTGTAATAGATGTCTTGAAGTTCTGATTAGTTTATTTATTGTTTCCACCATGTGTACCGGAATCCTAATAGTTCTTGCTTGGTCAGCTATTGCTCTTGTAATTGCTTGTCTAATCCACCAAGTAGCATAAGTACTAAATTTAAAGCCTTTTGTATAATCAAATTTTTCTACAGCTTTTATTAATCCCATATTTCCTTCTTGAATTAAATCTAAAAATAACATACCTCTTCCTACATATTTTTTTGCTATACTAACTACTAGTCTTAAATTTGACTCTGCTAATTGTTTCTTAGCATCTTCATCTCCATCTAATATTTTTTTAGCTAAATCTAATTCTTGATCAAATGTTAAAAGTGGTATTCTTCCTATTTCTCTTAAATACATTCTAACCGGATCATCAACATTTATTCCTTCATAACTTGTTTCTGTTATCTCATCTAATTTTAAATCTTCAACTTCTTTTAAGTCTTCGATATCTGGTTCTTCATCCATATCATCATTTAATAAGTTTACCCCTAATTCTTCAAAAGCATCAAACACTTTATCTATTTGATCTGGATTAACATTATCTAATTCTTTTGCTAAATCACCATATGTTATTTTTCCTTGTTCTTTAGCTTTTTTTAATATATTATTTACTTTTTCATTTTTTAATTTATCATCTTCTATATTTTCTTTTTCATCTTTTACTTTATTTTCTTTATTCTCTTCTACCTTTTTAGCTGCTTTTTTCTTTGTTGCTTTACGTGCTTCTTCCATCTTTTCTATATTTTCATTTTTTTCCTGTTTTTTTGTACTTTTATTCTCCATTTTCTTCTCATCTTTTTCTTCTTTTTTTGTAACTTTTTTCTTTGTTTCTGGCCTTTTTACTTCTTTAATTTCTTCTTTCTTATTTGCCATTTTAAATTTCACCCCTACCTAATTTTTGCTAACCTAATAATAATATCACTTAGCTCTTTTTCTAATTCTTTTTTATTACTTACTTCTAAATCTGTCTCTAATAAGTCTAAAATTTGGAATTTTCTTTCATTTAATTTTTCTTTTTCATAACTTTGCATTATATCATCTATTGCTTTTTCAATATCCTCTATTTCATAATCATCTGCCATTATTTCTGTAATATGGTTTTGCTCATCTTCGTTAAGATTATCTAATATTCCATTTATATTACTATTTCCCTTTTCAAATTCTTCATACAATTTTTTAGCAATTTGATTGTTTAACTCATCTCTAAAGTCGCTTACTTTTATATTTTGCTTAATTATTTGAAAAATATTTAAATCTCCTGTTAATAAAATAGATAGTATTGTATTTTCTTTTCTTTTAATTGTTTGAGATATCTCTTGTTTTTCTCTTTTTTGATGTTGAATTACAGGTTTTGCTTTGTCTAATATCTTTTCACTTTTAACCCCAGAATAGGATAGCTTATTTACTTCTGCATAAATTGCTTCTTTTGATATTTCATATTCTTTTGATATTTTTCCAATATATACTTCCTTTTCCATTGTATTATCTACTTTTGAAATCAATTTTGCTATTTCATTTAAAAATTTAATTTTATCATTTGTATTATTTAGGTTTAAATCTTTTTTTAAAACTTTTACCTTAAATTCAATTACAGAAAGCGCTTTATCAATTAAATTATTAAATCTCGCATTTCCATATTTTATTATATATTCATCTGGATCTTTTGCACCTTCCATTTGTAAAACACGAATATCACATCCCATATTTTGCAATATATCTAGTGCTCTTATCTTTGCAGTAAGCCCTGCTTCATCTGAGTCAAAACTTAAAATAATTTGTTGTGTATTTTTTCTAAGTAACCATCCTTGTGCTTGTGTTAATGCTGTTCCGAAGTGGCGCTACTACATTAGTAATCCCTCTTTGATGTAAAGAGATAACATCCATATACCCTTCTACTATTAAAAGCCTTTTAGTATCACCTTTTTTTGCAACATTTAATCCAAATAAATTTCTACCTTTACTATATACTATATTTTCTGGAGAATTTATGTATTTGGGTTTAGAATCATCTAATACTCTTCCTCCAAAAGCAATAACTCGTCCTCTTGCATCACAAATCGGAAACATAAGACGATTTCTATAGCGATCTATATATTTGCCATTATCATTTTTATTTACTAATCCAGATTCTAAAATTTCTTTATCTTCAAATCCTTCTTTTCTTAACGCTATATATAATTCATCAAATTTTCCAGAAAAACCAATTTTAAAAGATTTTAATGTTTCATTACTTAGCTTTCTTTTCTTGATATAATCTTGCGCTATTTTTGATTCTGGTTTATATAAATTTTCATGATAATAGTTAGCTGCATATTCATTTACTTTTAATACTTTTGCTTTTAATTGTTCTTTTGCTGAATCAGCACTATTTTCTAATGTAGGTAATTGTATATTTGACCTTTCTGCTAAAGTTTGAACAGCTTCTATAAAGCTAATCCCCTCTATTTTTGTCAAGAATGTAAATACATTTCCTCCTACTCCACAACCAAAACAATGAAATATTTGCTTGTCTGGTGAGACAGAAAAAGATGGCGATTTTTCATTATGAAATGGACATAATCCAAAGAAATTTCTTCCACTTCTTTTTAAATGTACATATTGTGATATGATATCAACGATATCATTTGTTTGTCTTACTTCATCAATGATTTCATCGCTATAACGCATTTCTTCCTCACTTTCTTTCAAATTATTTCAAATAAACATACGTATATATAATATTCGACGTATTTTACATAAATCCTTCTTGTTTCTCTAAAAAAATGTCAAAAGGATTTCTCCTTTTGGCATTTTACGTCATTAAAGTCATCTTATAATCTAATTTATTTATCATTTTTGCACATGATACCCATTCTTTTGAATCTTTTTTGTTCAACTTAATTTTACTTTTATATTTCATCTTATGTTCAATACTTGCCCAATAGTCCATTGCCATCGTTCTAATTTGTACTTCAACTTTTACATATATAATATTATGTGATAACATAACTGGTACTCCTAATATAATATGATATGCTGAATATCCACTTTCTTTAGGATGTGTTATATAATCTTTTTCTTTTATCGTTTGAACTCCGTGGTAATTTTTGTAATAAGTTTTTTATTGAATATATGTCTTTTTTTAATGGACATATTATCCTTACTCCTGCTATATCATTTATGTTTTCTATCATATTCTTATATGTTAGTACACATTCCTTAGCCTTCATTTTCCTTAATATACTTTCTGGTTTTTTTATTCTAGTATTTACATGATCTATTAAGTCATAATCATAAAATATTTTAAATTCTTTGTTTATTATATCTGTTTTTACTTCTAATTCTTTTATTGCCATTTCATAAATAAACATTAATTTTTGAAATGTTTTATCCTCCACTTTGACTTTTTGGTTATAATCTAAAAAGTTCTTCATCTTTGTTAAATCTGTACTTTTGGGTTCCTCTGTTTTCATACTTTCAACTCCTTATATATAATACTTTTTGTTTTCTATATCTAGTATATGCATTATATTATATTTGTATTGTTTCTAATTAGTATTCTATTTGTGACTTTTTTGTGAAATAAAAAATAGCTAGTTTTGAAGTGCACCCCAAATGTTAGATTTTTGTCTAACTTCTTGGTTCGGTTCATTCCTAGCTATTTTTACTTGTTATTTAAATCTTTCTATTAGTTCATCTATTTTAACAATTTCCTTTTCTCCTGTTTTTGTGTGTTCAAGTTCAACTTGTTCTTTAGTAGCTTTATCTCCTAAAACAATTAAATATGGAGTTCCCAAAACTTTACAATCTTTTATTTTTGCTCCTATATTTAGGTTCTCTCTATCATCTAAGATAACACCTATTTTTTCTTTTTGCATAATAGTATATAATTCATTTGCCATTTTTATTTTTTCTTCATCATCAGATTTTGGTATGATTTGAACTTTATAAGGTGCAATATTTTCTGGTAAACAAAATCCACATGGTCCCCATTTTTCATCATTTAGCACATATTGTTCATACAAAGCTGCAACTGTTCTACTTACTCCAATTCCATAACATCCCATATAATACAAAGATTCTTTTCCCTCTTTATTTATGTATTTTCCGTTCATCATTTCAGAATATCTTGTTCCTAATTGGAATATATGTCCAAGTTCCATTGTTCTTATCTCTTTAAAAGTTGATATGTCTTTGATTCCATATTCTTGTTCTAAATATTCTTTATAATCTTCTCTTTCTAATATTTCTGTATTCAAACCTATTTTTGTCTCTTCATCATAAAGAATTTTATCTTCTCCTTGATTAGAAATTAGCATAAACTCTTCTGATTTTTTTCCTCCCATTGCTCCATTATCTGCAACTATCGGAATTACTTTTAACCCAATTTTCTCAAAAATTTCCAAAAATGCTCTTCTCACATTTTCATATGATTTTGCCATTCCCTCTTCATCTTTATCAAAACTATATGCATCAAGCATTGGAAAAGATTTTCCTCTTAATAAATATCCTCTAGTTCTAATCTCATTTCTAAATTTTTCTCCGATTTGATAATATGTTACTGGTAAATTTTTATAAGATTTAAGCTTTTCCCTTGCAAATTCAAGTACTGCTTCTTCACCTGTTGGTGCTAAGCAAAACGTTCCTTTGTTAGATTCTGTAATTAGCATTGTTCCATCATTTACATAGTGGTCATATCTTCCTGAATTTTTCCATATAGTATCTGGTTGTAAAGTTGGAAGTAATACTTCTATACAACCATACTTATTTAATGTTTCTATAATTATTTGTTCTATTTTTCTTCTTACTAATAATGGTATAGTGTTATATCCAAATAATCCTGCACTATATTGTACTAATTGTCCTGTTTGTAATAATATACTTTGACCTGGATACATTTCATCTATATTATTTAATTTTACTGTTCCCATTCCTGTTCCGTGATAATTTCATATATTTAATCCTCCTTATATTTTTTAATCTTCATTATTTTTTTGCTCATTGTTATTTACATCTTCCCTTTCGGGCTCTTGAGCCTCTTTCTCATTTTCTTCTATTATATCATCAATTACAATTTGTTTATTTTCATCCAATTTATATTTAGGAAGCTCTGGTAATTCTTCTAATGAACTATATCCAAACATTTTTAAGAAGTCATTTGTGGTTCTATATGACATTGGTTTTCCTGGTAAATCTATTTTTCCTGCTTCTTCAATTAAACCATATTCTAATAATTTGTACACACATGCATCTGCTGAAACCCCTCTTATTGCTTCTATTTCTGCTCTTGTTATTTTAGGATTATAGGCAATTATTGCTAAAGTTTCTAATGCTGCATTTGATAAATTTGGTTTTGTTCTTTTATCTAACACAGGATAAACATATTCATATAATTCTTTTTTAGTACACAATTGATATGAATCATCTACTTTTATTAATTCAATTCCTCTGTTTTTATTTTTATATTCTTCTTGCATATTCTCTATTAAAGTATCTATATCCTGAATAGACATTTCAAGCGCCAATACCAACTCTTTCTGCTTTACCATTCCTCCAGCAGCAAAAAGAATTGCTTCTATTATTGCCTTTTTTTCTTCGATTTCCACTTTTTTTACTTTCCCTTCTTGTTTTTTTATCTAATGTTTTTATTATGTCATGTAAACACGAATATGTCAATATTTTTTTAATTTTCTTGCACTTTTAGTTTTTATATGATAATATAAAAAAAACTAATTTTGGAGGTTATTATGAATGAAAAGAAAAATTTAGAAGTTGTTTCTGGAGACGGTTCAAATTTAAATATATCTCCTGTTTATGACCATTTAAATGTTTCTACACCAAAAACCACAAAGGAAAAACCCAAATATGTTGTAGTTCCTAAAGAATCTAATAATAAAAAGGAAAAGCTTTCTAAAAGTAAAACTAAGAATAAAAATAAGGATGAAGATAAAAAATAATCTTTAAATTATATAAAACCTATAATTATATTAATATTTAAGATATAATTTATAGGTTTTTTTATATAAGTAATTGTATATTATTAAATAGGAGTTTTTTTCTTGACACAAAAAATTTTTAGGAATATACTAAACTCATAAATTTATAAGAAAAGGAGGCTTGCTAAAAATGGATAACATGATAGAAATTAGATGGCATGGTAGAGGTGGTCAAGGTGCTAAAACAGCTTCTTTGTTACTTGCCGATGCTGCCTTCAATACAGGAAAATATATTCAAGGCTTCCCTGAATATGGACCTGAAAGAATGGGTGCTCCAATTACTGCTTATAATAGAATTAGTAGCTTACCAATAACTATCCATAGTAACATCTATGAACCTGATTATGTTGTAGTAGTAGATGATACTCTTTTAGAATCTGTAGATGTAACAGCAGGTTTAAAAGAAACAGGAGCTATTGTTATTAATACAACAAAATCAGTTGATTATTTAAAAAATGCACTAAAAGGTTATAGAGGTTCTATTTATACAATTGATGCTAGAAAAATATCAGAAGAAACACTTGGAAGATATTTTCCAAATACACCTATGCTAGCTGCTATTGTAAAAGTAAGTGGAATAATGTCTGATGAAGAGTTATTAGAAGATATGAAAAGTTCTTTTAAACACAAATTTGCAAAAAAACCTGAAGTAATTGAAGGAAATATGAAAGCTTTAGAAATTGCATTAAAGGAGGTTAAAAAGATATGACAAATATAAACCCTACAACACCTATGGAAAAAATGACTATGGGTGGTAATATCTATAATGCTGGTAATGCAAAGGAATTTAAAACTGGAGATTGGAGAAGCACTCGTCCCGTATTTTTATCTGATAAATGTAAGCAATGTGGATTATGCTTTCCTGTTTGCCCAGATGATGCAATTCCAGTAAATAAAGATTTAAAAAGAGAAGATTTTGATTTTGATTATTGCAAAGGATGTGGTGTGTGTGCTAAAGTTTGCCCATTTGGAGCAATTGAAATGAAAGAAGAATAATTAATTTATTATAGAAAGGAAGAAAATTTATGAGTATAAGAGAAAGATTAAGTGGTAATGAAGCTGCTGCTATTGCAATGAAACAAATTAACCCTGATGTTGTTGCTGCTTTTCCTATTACACCTTCAACAGAAATACCTCAATATTTTTCAACTTTTGTAGCAAATGGAAGTGTTGATACAGAATTTGTTGCAGTTGAAAGTGAACATAGTGCTATGTCTGCTTGCATTGGGGCTGAAGCAGCAGGTGCTAGAGCAATGACAGCTACTTCTTCTAATGGTTTATCTTTAATGTGGGAAATGATATATATTGCATCTAGTTTGAGATTACCTATTGTTCTGTCTTTAGTTAATAGAGCTGTATCTGGTCCTTTAAACATTCATAATGATCATTCAGATGCAATGGGAGTAAGAGATGCAGGATGGATTATGTTATTTTCAGAAAATAACCAAGAGGCATATGATAACACATTAATGGCTCATAGAATTGCTGAAAATAAAAATGTAATGTTACCTCTAATGGTATGTCAAGATGGCTTTATAACTTCACATTCTATTGAAAATATTGAATTAGAAGATGATGAAAATGTAAAACAATTTATAGGTCAATATCACCCAGAACATTATTTATTAAATCAAAAAGAACCTATTTCTGTTGGTCCTTTAGATGTCCAAAGTTATTTATTTGAACACAAAGCTGCACAAGCAGAAGCTATGAAAAATGCTAAAGAAGTAATTTTAGAAGTTGCAAAAGACTTTGAAAAAATGACAGGAAGGAAATATGGTCTATTTGAAGAATATAAATTAGAAGATGCAGAAGTCGCTGTTGTTTGTATGAATTCAACAGCTGGAACTACAAAATTTGTTGTAGATAATTTAAGAAATCAGGGAATTAAGGCAGGACTTTTAAAAATTCGTGTATTTAGACCTTTTCCTTTTGAAGAAGTAGCTAAAAGTCTAGAACATTTAAAGGCTGTTGCAATATTTGATAAGGCTGATTCCTTAAATGCAATGGGTGGTGCTTTATTTGAAGATGTAACATCTAGCTTATATGTAAACAAGAAGAATGTACCAGCAGTTAATTATGTTTATGGTATAGGTGGCAGAGACACTAAAACCGATGATATTGAAAAAGTTTATTATGATTTATTAGAAATAGCAAAAACAGGAAAAATTGATAATCCATATAGATATTTTGGATTAAGAAAGGAGAGTAACTAACTATGCCTTATAATGTTAAAGAAATAATAGCAAATAAACCATCAAGATTTACTGCAGGACATAGAATGTGTGCTGGTTGTGGTGCTCCTCCAGTGGCTAGAATGGTATTAAGAGCCCTAAATCCTGAAGATCATGCAGTAATTTGCCGGAGCGACTGGTTGTATGGAAGTTTCAACATTTATATACCCATACACAGCTTGGACAGATTCATTTATACATACAGCATTTGAATGTGCAGGAGCAACTTTATCAGGTGCTGAAGCAGCTTATCGTTCTATGAAAAAGCAAGGAAAACTTGATAATACAACAAAATTTATTGCATTCGGTGGAGATGGTGGGACTTATGATATAGGTTTACAAAGTTTATCTGGTGCAATGGAACGTGGACATGACATGGTATATGTATGTTATGATAATGGAGCATACATGAATACGGGTATTCAGCGTTCTTCTGCTACACCAAAATTTGCAGATACAACAACTTCCCCTGCTGGTAGTGTTATTCCAGGAAAAATGCAATCTAGAAAAGATTTAACAAAAATTATGGTGGGACATCATTTACCTTATGTTGCTCAAACAATTGGATATATGAATTTCAAAGATCTTTATGAAAAATCTCAAAAAGCTATATATACAGAAGGCCCTGCATTTTTAAATGTTATGGCTCCTTGTCCTAGAGGTTGGGGATATCCTACTGATATGCTTATGCAAATTAATAAGTTAGCAGTTGAAACTTGTTATTGGCCTTTATATGAAGTAATTGATGGTAAGTATAAAATTAATTACAAACCAGCTAATAAGCTACCAATTGAGGAATTCCTAAAACTACAAAAAAGGTTTAAACATATGTTTAAACCTGAAAACAAGTGGATGATTGAAGAATTTCAAAAAGAAGTAGATGCTAGATGGCAAGAATTACTTGATTTAGAGGAAATCACTAATAAATAATAAAATAAATATAAAAATCAAAGAGCTATATAGCTCTTTGATTTTTATATAAAAGCATTTTCTATTCCTTTATTATTTATTATAAAAAATTCATGGCTTATCAATATTTTTTATAATAGTTGTTTTCTCTTAGCAAAAATTTAATTATTTATATTCACTTACCTTTATTATCTTTATTTTTAGTAGGTATTAAAAATAATGCACCTACTAATATCGGTAAATAAAAAGTATAAATTCTCCAGAACAAAATTGACATATTAATAGTTCCTTCTTTAAAAACAGAATTAAACAATAAGTAAAAACCTCCTTCTGCCCCTAATCCTGAACCTGGTGTTGGCACAAACATCATTATAAGTAATAAAAATGCTTGTATAGGTATAATTTGCCATATTGTTATTCCTGAATTCCCAAATGCTCTATATATCATATATGTAATAGAATAATATGCAAAACTCTGTACTATTGCAACCAAAAACATTTTAATTACCATTTTCTTTTCCGATTTCATAACTATAAATTGCTCACTAAAATTTTCAATTCCATCAATTACTTTTTGTAATGTTTCTTCTGGATTTTTTAAAATGTGAATTCTTCCTAAAAATTTTATTATTGGTGTAACAATTTTTATTATAATTTGCTTTTTTATTCCTATTAAAATAGCTAAAACTATTGCTATTATATTAACAGAAAAACCTAATACTGCTATAAACAAATAATCTCGTATAAGTCTTTTAAAAAACTCAAGTTGAAATAAAGCAACCACTATAGTACAAGAAACTAATGCAATTTGTGTAACAATAAACTTTATTATCATAGCACTAAGTGAATCACTTACTTTTTTTCCAGTTTTAGTTAACTCATATGCCTGCATTGGCTGCCCACCCGTAGCAAATGGAGTAATATTATTAAATAATTGTCCAATCATAGCTACTTTAAATGAATTTTTAAAAGTTTGAGTTGGATACATTCTTTTTATAGGTATATATAAATTTAACGAATCACATAGCCAATGAACCAATAAGCATCCTACTCCTGCTAATACCCATTTATAATCTACACTATGTAATAACTCTATTATATTATCCATTCCATCTATATAGATCATATAAATAGCTAGCCCTGTAAACACAGCGATTATAAAAATAAAATTTAAAATTTTCATTTTTTTATTTGCTGCTTTTTTTCTTATTATTTCATTATTTAAATTTATACTTTCTTGATTACTTTTTAGATTTTCTTGCATTATACTCTCCCAAAATATTTTTTATTAGACTTATACTTTTACTTTATTATAACTTTCATCTTTAATTCCAGATAAATGAAACAAATCCATTTTTTAACTTTATGTTAATATAGTGTTATAATATTATTAGTTACTTATTAACATTGTAGTCTATATTTTTAGACTACACCATCCCCAAAAGGAGGACTTTCTATGTCTTTAATTATACCAACAGTTGTAGCAACACTAGACACAGATAGTTTTGAATTATCTGAAAGTTTAAAAGAGTTTTTAAGTCGTGACGATCAGGGTATGTCCGGATTAGAATTCATGCTAAATGATCCAAAACTTACAAAACGTATTCCTGATAATGTAAGATATGATTATGAAATCTTATATGGATTGATTAGTCATGAAATTGATATATCAACAGAAAAAGTTATTGAATATCTTTCAGACTTAAAAAAAGATCCCAAAGAACTTATTCACAAGATAATTCAAGAAATTTATGAGGAAGATAATTAATCTTCCTCCCCCTAGAGGGAGTTGTTATATTACAAACTATTTTAATAATATGTTTAAAATTTAAAAGAAATATATTTGCCAAATTTGCTATTGTTTAAATAACAGTATATACTTTTATTTTAGTTTTTGTAAATACTTTTTTCGGTATTATAAAAAAATATGAACTATACTTTAAAAATTGGGTATAGTTCATATGTTTTTTAGTCATTACTTTCTGGTGCGTCTACAGGACAAACTCCTGCACATGTACCACATGAAATACAAGCTGATTGCTCTATTTCAAATTTATCTTCTCCTTGTGATATACATCCTACTGGACATTCAGCTGCACATGCTCCACAAGAAATACATTTATCTGTTATTTTATATGCCATTTATCTCACCTCCTATATTTCTACTAGTATTAATGCTAATTTCTTTTTTCTATTTTTTTGTCCTCTTCTTCTAGTTTTTCCAATTCCTCTAGCTCTTTTTTATGCTCTAATTCTTCTTCATCTAGTTTTTCTGACATAGCACTTTTTAATATCTTGATATCTTTTGCATTATATTTTTTATATAGAAAACCATCTCCATCTTTTATTTTAACTCTTATAATTTCTTTTAATGTCTCTATATTATCAACTTCTCCTTCTCCATCTTCAGTTTTTACAATGTCTCCTATATTAGGAAGCCTTTTTAGTTTTTCTTCATAAACATCACTTTCATATTTTAAACAACACATAAGTCTTCCACAGTTACCTGATATTTTAGAAGGATTTAGCGATATATTTTGTTCTTTTGCCATTTTTATTGATACAGCTTCAAAATCACTTAAAAAACTGCAACAGCACAATTCTCTTCCACAAACACCATTTCCACCAATTCTTTTTACTTCATCTCTTACTCCTATTTGGCGCAATTCAATTCTAGTTTTGTATATTGCTGCTAAATCTTTTACTAATTCTCTAAAATCAATTCTTCCATCTGCCGTAAAGTAAAATAAAATCTTACTATCATCAAATTTATATTCAACATCTGTTAATGTCATGTCTAATTTGTGTTCTTTTATCTTTTTTTGACAAACCTTAAAAGCTTCTTTTTCTTTCTTTTGGCATTCTTCATAATGTTTATGATCTTTATAATTTGCTATCCTAATTACTTTTTTTAATGGTGCAACAATTTTATCATCCTCAACAATTCTATTTGGAATCATAACTTCACCATATTCTTCTCCTTGAGCTGTTTCTACTATTACTTTATCGCCTTTTTTTACTTTTAAATTTTTTGGATTAAAAAAATATATTTTACCTAATTTTTTAAATCTGACTCCTACTATATTCTTCAATTTATTTCCTCCCACATGTTAAATAACATATAATCTATACACATATCATAATTTGCATTTTGCCTTATTCTTTTCTTAGTGTTTTCCACAATCTCTATGCATCTTGTGTATTTATAATCTATTTTTGCCATCTTTAGTAAAACTATATTTATATAATCTAACATTTCAAAAATCTCTTCTTTAGATTTATATAATACTTCTGCACTTTTTACAAGCTCTATTATATTTTTTCTTGGTAAATTTTTAATAAGTTCCTCTAATTTTAAATATTGTTCCTTTTTATCTTTTAATATAACTGCTTTTCCAATACTTCCTTGAAATGAATCTAACATACTTTGTGTAATGTCTTTCATTTCATAATTTTCTTCAAGATATTTCTTTATATCTATATCTTTTATTGGTTTAAAATGTAAAATCATACATCTAGATTTTATAGTGGTTAAAAAAGCACTCTCATTTGAACCTATTAATATTATTGTTGCAAATTTAGGTGGTTCTTCTAATGTCTTTAATAAACAATTCTGTGCTTCTTTTGTCATTAAATCTGCATCATTAATTATATATATTTTATTATTTGAAATAATAGGTTTTTCTTGTATCTTTTTTTGTAATTCTCTAATCTGTTCGATCTTTATACTAGTTCCATCTGGTTCTATAAGTAAAAAATCAGGATTATTATTACTATCAAATTCCACACAAGATTTACATCTATTACAATGTTTCTTTTCATCTAAACATAAAACACTTTTTGCAAATTCAATAGCCATCATTTTTTTTCCAATACCTGATGTTCCTAAATATAAATAGCTATGTGATACTTTATTATTTTTTATTGCTTGTTCTAGCGTATCTTTTATCGGTTCATTTCCTATAATATTTTCAAACACTAAAAAGTCTCCTTTACTATTCGACCTTTCCCCATTTATCTAATGGCCAAATCCTAATTGCTACTGTACTTTCTATTTCTTCTAAAGGAATACATCCAAATGCTCTACAGTCTGTACTATGATTTCTATTGTCCCCCATTGCAAATATACAATTTTCTGGAACTATAAAATCATCAAATCCCACTCCCATAATGTCTGTTACAATTCCTTCTTGTAAATAATTTTCCTCTAATTCTTCTTCATTTATATAGACTTTTCCATCTTTAATTTGTACATGCTCCCCTGGAAGCGCTATAACCCTTTTTATATAACTTCTTTTACCAATTTCTAAAAAATTATTTACAAACCATTTAAATCCTGTTTTCTTATTATATTTAGCTACTGGATTAGAAAAGTCAATTTCCGAAGTAGTATAACTTGTTTTTGCTGGTTCTTCAAAAGTTATAATTTGACCTCTTTTAGGTAATTTTTTTGTTGTTCTTCCCCATCTATTTAACCACAATCTTTGGTCTTGCACTAATGTTGGATACATAGAAACTTGTTTTACTATTGTTGGTGTTCCTATAAAATATCTAAAAAGCATTGCTAAAACTAATGCTATAATAATACAATATACCCATTCCAATATTTCTTTTACTGTTGAATTCAAATTTATCTCTCCTTATTTTTATGCTTTTTTTATTTTTTTCTATTATACATTAAATTACCTAATTTATCAATTAAAAAGTAATATATTTCAAAATATTTTCAATTTGACATTTTATGTAAATAATGGTAAAATACATATATCGTTGTATATACACAATTAATCAGCAAAAGTTAATATGTATATTAACTTACTAGAATGGAGGCAATTATGAAAAACGATCTTATTATTTTTTGCAGTGACAAAACAAAAAACAATTTAATAATTGTTAATGCTACCAATCACATCCTTCGGGTCAAAGATGAAGATGGATCAATTTTAGAAATTCCTTCAAGTGTGTGGCCTACAGATGATGTTCTTCCAAACTTTTATAAAAAAAGAGCAAAAACTCTAAGCCTTTCACTTATCAGCTTGAGACATTTGCTAGATTCTTCACTATTTATTAATGTGCAAGTTTCTGAATTAGAGGTACGCAGATTTGTTTATGAAAATCAGTACAAATCTGTGGGGAATTCTGCTATTTCCATTTTGGAGAACATTACATCTTGTTATCCATACCAGGATATGGTTATTGTTGGAACAACAGTAGCAGCAAAAACCTATCCAAAATATGTAGTTACACCTACATACATAGATAGAGAAAATAATCTAATTAGATGTAATAAATTTATGTCTTACAAATAGATTTAATCTCTATCAAAAAAATAAAAACCTATCTATAAAGTAATCTTTACTGTATAAATAGGTTTTATTTTTTATTTTACAGAATAACTAAATCCATCATAAAAAGTACCATTTATATATATATGAGTGAAATATAGCCCTGTTTCATTCTTATGTTCCGATTTATTTACTGAATAATACCATACTTTTGTGCCATGTCTTGTTGTTGATATTCCATTATGCCATGCTAAATCATCTTGTCCGTTATTGTTTGTCCATGTTGGAAATGTTACTGTAGTTGCCTCTGTATAGGCATCATACCAATATACAAAGTATCCTGTTGAAGTCCTTACTGCTTCTGTAACTCTACCATAAACTTTTCCATTTATAGAACAATCAAAAATCCTTGTTTTTCCCTCTTCATTATATAAAGAGTTATATACAGAATTTGTACCTTTTATAGTTGTATTATAAATATTAGCTAGTCCTTTAGTATCTGTTAAAACTGCCCAATGACTAGAAGATTTTGATTCTATTATTCCCCCTGATACTGTTGACGTTCCTCCTCTTGAAACAAGTCCATGTTCTTGTGAATCAATTATTCCTCCAGACATATTGAAATTCCCCTCATTCATTATTGCAGAACCATTCCCTGTTCCTGTGTAAATTATTTCACCTCCTATCATATTAAATATTCCTGATTGCTTATTATATAAACTCCATGAATTTCCTACAACTGTTCCACTTTCAAAGTTCAATGTTCCTTCATTTTGTAGACTAATATAATTTGATGTTGAGTTAACTGTTCCTCCTTGTAATGTTAATGTTCCTAAATTTTGTATTGTTGTTTCAGTACTAGTTATGGTTTTGTTATTTAAATTTAAAGTAATATTTTTTCCATTAGGTATTATTATAGATTCTGATGTATTTTCTAATAATACTATTGTTGTTGCTGTCGATGTTGGTATAAATGTATTTGGTTTTAACTTATCTATTTTATCTATTGTTACTGTCTTTTCTATCTTATTTCCTGCTATATCTTCTGCTGTTACTGTTACTGTATTATTATTTGTTTTTACAATTGCATTTGTTATTCCATTTATTTCATAATCTATTTTATTTATTCCTGTACATGTCATTTTTCTATTTTGTGTTAGATTTTCTCCATATTTTGCTGTTACTGTTACATCTTTATTTGTCCATTCATCTGTTGAATATATTTCTCCTGATTCTTTATATAACATAACTACAATTCCTAAGTCCATATCTTCTACTACTCTTGCATATTCCTCATTAATATTATCTGCATTATATTCTTTTTGTATTTTCTTTATCTCTCTTTCTTGTGAATTTATTTTATTTTATACATTTGCATATGAAATCGTTAAAATTAATGTTATAAATAACATTACTGCTAATACAAATATTGTAATTGAACCTTTTTCATCTTTTAAATTCATTAACACTTCTCCCTTTTTTCACTACTTCTACTACATTATTTAATAAAGCAAAAAAAATAGTAAACAAAGTCTATTTGCATAGGCCTTTGTTTACTATTTTTTTATCTATTATTTTCTTATTTATTAAATTACATGTGTGTACATCCCCAAGGCTTACAGCTAATATTGCATTCATAATAGTTGTTTCCTTTTTTCTTTTATTTTTTACATATTTCTACTTTTATTTTATATTACACAATTACTATTACTTTGTCAATATGCATCTAGCTTTTATTTATATTTTATCTAGTAAGTTATTAATTTTTATTCTGATTTCGTAGGAATTCTAATAACTACTTCTGTTCCTTGTCCTACCACACTTTTTATATCAATACTTCCGGTCATTTTTATCTAAAATCTCTTTTGCAATTGAAAGTCCGAAGTCCAGTACCACCCATTTCTCTAGTACGAGCTTTATCTACACGATAAAATCTTTCAAATATTCTAGTCAAGTCCTCTTCTGGAATCCCTATTCCATTATCAAAAATTTTAATATATGCATCATTATAAACAAATCCCACATAAATCTTAATTTCTCCACCGTCTTTAGTATATTTAATACTATTTGTTAAAATATTTAGCACTACTCTTTCAATATCATATTTATCTGCATAAACTGGTGGAACATCTGCTGTTACAAAACAATTCACTGTATGATTTTTTTTCTTTATTTCAATTGCTAATTTATCTTGACATTTCTTTACTAATTCTCCTAAATCAAATACCTCTTTTTGTGTATTTTTCTTATTATTATCATAACGAGAAAGTGTTAATAAATCTGTAACAAGTTTTGCCATCCTTCTTGCTTCTGTAGCAATTACATTTAAGAACTTGTCCTGTGTTTGTTTATCATATTCGCCTTCTAATAAAGTATCTGCATATCCCATAATTGATGTAATTGGTGTTTTCAATTCATGGGATACATCTGCTACTAATTCTTTTTGCATATTATCTAATTTTACATGTTCTGTAATATCTTGAATTACAGCTATCACTCCATCTGGTCTTTCAGAATCATCTCTAAATGGTGCAAAAAATACCTTTACATATTTATCTTCTACTTGTATTCTCTGTTCTGTAGAAGTCCAGTTTTCTAAGTATATAATCTTTTCCATATTTATGTTTAGGTCAAACTTTCCAAATATATCCTCGAAAGTATTATCCTCTGGTCTAATACTTAAGAATTTTTTCGCAGCCGGATTAATTAATATAATTTCACCTTTCATGTTAAATGCAATTATCCCATCTGTCATGTGCAAAAGAATAGTTTCTATTTGATTTTTTTGTGTGGAAACTTCACTTAATTTTTCTTTTAATTCAGTAGACATTAAACCAAATACATTTTCTAAGCTGCCTACATCACTTTTCTTTCTACCTTTTGTCTTTTTCTGATTTTGATTATTTTTTTCTTTATCTTCTTCTGTTATTTTTTCTGCACTTTTTATTAATTTATTAATTGGATAAATAACAAATTTTGAAAGAAATATAGCTATTAAAATAGCAACTATAATAAAAACTGTTGACGATATTATCAAAATTACTTTTGTATTATATTCTAATACTGTTAATTTATCTAAAACTTGTCCTAGTTGTGTTATATCATTTGATTGAATTTGTGAGCTAATTTCATTTAATGATGTTATAAAAAAGGCTCCAAATCCTCCAATAACTAAAATTCCAATTAATAAAAATATCAAGATGAATTTAAATTGTATGTTTTTAAACATTTCTCTACCTCTATTTAACTAATTTTTTTATTTCATTATATATTTTATTTTCTGCATTCGTTGTTGAAACTTTCAAGGCATTTTTTCCCATTTTATCTATAGTATTTTTATCTAAAATAATACTTTTTATAGTATCATTTAATTTTTTACCAGTTATCTCATCATTAAGTATAATTTTAGCTGCTCCTACTTTTTCTAGTACCTTTGCATTATATAATTGATGATTATGACTTACATTTGGTAATGGAATTAGTATTGAAGGTTTTCCTAAATTTGATATTTCTGTTATTGTCATTGCTCCACTTCTTGCAACTATCACATCAACTACATTCATTAATTCTTCCATATTATAAATGTATGGAATTATCTTCATGTTTTTTATATTATTGATACTTAAATTACTTTTCTCTAGTTCTTCTTTTATTATATCATATTGTTTTGGTCCAGTTGCCCAAACTACTTGATAATGATTATTTCCATTTTGTTTTATTATTTCTAACATAGCATCATTTATTTTTTTTGCTCCTTGGCTTCCACCAAAAACCAACACAATAGGTTCTTTGCTATTTAGATCTAAATCTCTAAGTATTTTATCTTTTTGTTCCTCATTATATCTTTTCTTTTTTATCTTAACAGGTGTTCCTGTAAAAACTATATTTTTTGCATTTTTTATTCTTGGTATAGCATCTTCAAAGGAAACTAATATTGTATCTGTTTTATTTGCTAACATTTTAATAGCTTTTCCCGGAAAACTATTACTTTCATGAAGCATAGTTGGTATTTTTAAATTACTTGCTGCTAAAATAGTCGCCCCACATATATATCCACCTGTTCCTATTACAATATCTGGACTGAATTCTTTTATTATATTCTTTGCTTCATTGTAACCTTTTAATGTCTTCATCATCTTTTTTATATTATCAATTGTTAATTTTTTACTTAATCCATATGCATCTATTGTTTTCAATTTATAACCTGCTCTTGGAACTAAATCATTTTCTAATCCCCTTGTAGTTCCGATAAACATTATTTCTGAATTTTTTTCTTCTTTTTTTATTTTATTTGCAATTGCTAATCCAGGATTTATATGTCCTGCTGTTCCTGCTGCTGCAATAATAACTCTCATAATATTTTCTCCTTTAAAATTCTATTTTGCACTTGCCCTTGAAATATTAAGCAATATTCCCATTTCGCAAAGCAAAATAAATAATGCTGTTCCTCCGATAACTAAAAAATGGTAATGGCATTCCTGTTGCTGGCATTGAAGATGTTACAACAGCAACATTTATAATTACTTGAATTGCAACTAATGATGTAATACCGATAGCAATTAAGCTACCAAACATATCTGGTGACTTCATAGCAATTAATACACCTCTCCAAATAAATATAGCAAATAATACTAAAACAATTACACATCCAACAAACCCTAATTCTTCTCCTAATATCGAAAAAATAAAGTCATTATGTGGCTCTGGTATGTATAAAAATTTTTGTTTACTCTCTCCGAAGCCCTACTCCAAATAGTCCTCCTGATCCAATTGCATATAAACTTTGAATTACTTGCCATCCATCACCTGTAGCATCTTTCCATGGGTCCAAAAAAGTTACAACTCTTTGTAGACGATATGGTTCTTTTATAATAAGTAGTATCATTCCTGGTATTCCTATAATTCCTCCTGTTGCTAGAAAATGCCAGAATTTGCATCCTGCCATTATCATCATTATAGAACATATTCCTATAATTACTATAGACGCACTAAAATGTGGTTGTAATAAAAGTAATCCAATTATCGGTGCTAAGAAGCACATGTTTTTTAAAAAACCTTTTCCATAAGATCCTAATTCATCTCTATTTTTTACTAAAATTCCTGCATAGAAGATTATCATTAACATTTTTACTAATTCAGAAGGTTGGAAAGACAATGTTTCTGTAACATAAATCCATCTTTTTGCACCATTTACTGTTTTTCCAGCAATAAGAACTAAAGCTAATAAAATTAATGATATCCACCAAGATTGTTTATAAAACTTTTGATAAAATCTATAATCAATTTTAGAAATAAACAACATAGCTATAATTCCTAAAATTGCAAATATTAGCTGTTTTGAAAAATATGCATAACTATTTCCACTTTCTGAAAGTGCTGATGGTGAACTTGCTGATAATACCATTACCAAACCTATTGATAGTAATAATAAAATTGTTATTAGTAATGTAAAATCAATTGGGTTATTGACAAAGCTTGAAAAACTCTTTTTCTTTTTTGCCATTTATTTTCCACTCCTTAACTTTTGTTTTTTATACTTATTTACATTTTATATAATCTTTAATCCAATTATGCATAATAATAATGTAATTAAACTAAATACAATTACCACTTTGCTTTCTCTCCAACCTGATAGTTCAAAATGATGGTGTAATGGTGCCATTTTAAAAATCCTATTTCCTGTTTTCTTAAAATGTGCTACTTGTATAATAACAGACAAAGTCTCTAATACTGGTATAAATGCTATTAATATTAATAATAGTGGCATTTTCAAATACAACGCCATTGCTGATATTACACCACCGTAATAATAATGAACCTGTATCTCCCATAAATACTTTTGCTGGATGTAAATTAAACATCAAAAATCCTAGAACAGCTCCTATTACAATACTTCCAAAAATAGAAATTTCTAATTGTCCTTGTGTTATACCTATAATTGTTAAACATGTAATAATTATTGCACAAACACTAGATGAAAGCCCATCTATTCCATCTGTTAAATTTATGGCATTTGTAGTAGCTAATATTACAATAATTGCAAATGGTATATATAAATAGACTGGCATAGTTATATATTGTTTAACAATTGGAATATAAGTATCTGTGCCTATTTTCAATCCATAAACCAAGTATACTACATATGCTACAGAAATAATAAGTAAACCTAACATCTTGTAACTTGGCTTTAAACCTTTTGTATTTCTTAATACTAATTTTTTAAAATCATCAATAAATCCTATTAATCCAAAACCTATTGTTAATAATAATATTGGTAATAATTTATTGGCTATTTCATTTTGGTCATTAAATGTTAAAAAAATGTATGTTGCTGTGACTATTAATATCATAGTTATTATCATGATAATTCCACCCATAGTAGGTGTTCCTTGTTTCTTTAAATGTGATTGTGGACCATCATCTCTTTCTATTTGTCCAACTTTTAATTTTCTTAATATTGGTATAATAACTATTCCTAAGATTATTGCTGTAACAAATGATATGATTAATATAGAAGTTTCTAATTTCAAATTTACCAAACCTTTCTTAAAGATTTAAGAACAGACATTTTTATATGTTATTATAAAAATATCTATCTTTATCTTTTTTCTCTTTTCGTTTATTTTAATTCTTTTATTAAATCTCTTACTATTATTCTTTCATCAAATGGATGTTTTACTCCATTAATTTCTTGATATGGTTCATGTCCTTTTCCTGCTAAAACAATTATGTCTCTTTTGGTTGCCATTTTTATTGCTTGCCTAATTGCATCTACTCTATCTACCACTACTTCATATTTTCCTTTTGTCTTTTTTATTCCTTCTTCAATTTGGTCTACAATTTTTTGAGGGTCTTCTGTCCTTGGGTTATCAGAAGTAATAAATGTATAATCTGCAATTCTTCCTGATATTTCTCCCATAATTGGTCTTTTTCCTGGGTCTCTATCTCCTCCACAACCAAATACGCAAATTACTTTTCCTCTTGTATAACTTTTAACAGCTTGTAATATATTTTGTAAGCTTTCTGGTGAATGAGCATAATCTATCATAATTGGTATTTCTAATTTATTGTCTACTAATTCAGAACGACCAGGTACTCTAACTTCTATTAGTGCTTCTTTTACTGTTTCTGGATCAATTCCAAATTTTTGTGCTACACATATAGCTGCTAATGAATTATAAACACTAAATCTCCCTGGTATACAAGTCTTTACTCTTTCATTTCTATCTGTTATCTTTACTTTAAAATCCACATACGAATTTGTTATTGTGATATCTTTTGCTAATACATTAGCATAATTATCTATTCCATAAGTTGTTATATTGCTTTCCGGAAATAATGCTGGTATTTTTGCTCCATGTAAATCATCAGTATTTACTATTCCTGTCTTACACATTTCAAATAATTTTAGTTTTGATTTAAAGTAGTCCTCCATATCTGGATGTTCATTTGGACTAATATGATCTTCTGAAAAATTAGTAAATAATACTATATCAAATTCACAACCATCTACTCTATGCAATTTTAAACTTTGAGAAGATACTTCCATAACAACTACTTCTACACCTTCTTGTACCATCATACTAAAAATTTGTTGTAATTCTAAACTTTCTGGTGTCGTTCTATCACTATCTTTTATTTTTTTACCATTTATATAAGTTGCTATTGTTCCAATTAATCCTACCTTTTTACCTGCCTTTTCTAGTATTTGTTTAATCATAAATGTTGTAGTTGTTTTTCCTTTTGTTCCTGTTACACCAATTAATTTTAGTTTACTAGATGGATTCCCATAAAAGTTGCTAGATGTAATTGCTAAAGCTTTTCTTGTGTCTTTTGCCATAACAACACTAACACCTTCTGGTATTTTAAGTAATTTTAAATCACACCCTTCTTGTATCATAATTGCTGTTGCGCCTGATTTTATTGCATCTTCTACAAATGTGTGACCATCAATTGAAAAACCTTTAATAGCAACAAATAAAAAACCTTCTTTTACTTCTTTTGAACTCTTTGCTATTCCATTTATTTCAATGTCTAAATTTCCTTTCACTTTCAACTCTTCTAGACCCACTAATAGTTCTTTTAATTTCATTTTTATCAATCCCTTCGATTATTAGTAAACAACTGAAAGCAAAATCTTGCAATCAATTTTTTACATTATATAACTAAATTGCTAATTTGTATAGTTTTTTGCGAAAAAATCTCCTAATATATTTTATTAGGAGATTTAATTTTTATTCTCTTATTTTAAACTAGTTTCACAATATTTACAACGATACACTTTGTTTTTTTCATCTGTCAAGTCAAATACTTGATCTAAACTTCTTTCTACTGAAGTAATACATCTTGGATTTTGGCATTTTACAATATTTATAATTTGCTTTGGAAGTTTTGCATGATATTTATTTATTAGTTTCCCATCTTTTACAACGTTAATAGTTGCATTTGGTTGTAAAAATCCTATTATGTCTGTATTTAATTTCATATCTTTATCTATTTTTATAATATCTTTTCTTCCCATCTTTTTACTTTTAGCATTTGTTATAATAGCTACAGAACAATCTAAGTCTTCAAGTTTTAACGTTTCATATATTTCCATTCCTTTTTTTGCTTCTATGTGGTCTATTACAAGACCATTACTTATACTATCGATATTCATACTATTTTACCTCCAATAATTTTAAAATAAGTGCCATTCTTATATATTTTCCATATTCTACTTGTTTGAAATAACAAGCTCTTTTATCGTCATCTACATCTGTTGATATCTCGTTTACTCTAGGTAGTGGATGTAAAATAGCTAAATCATCTTTTGCTTTTTCTAGCTTTTCCTCATTTAAAATATAATAATCTTTTAATCTCAAATAATCTTCTTCATTAAAAAATCTTTCTTTTTGTACTCTTGTCATATATAAGATGTCTAACTTATCAATATATTCTTCTATATCTCTAGTTTCACACCATTCAATGTGATTTTTTTCTAAAACCTCTTTTTTTACATATTCTGGAATAACTAATTCTTCAGGAGATATAAGTATAAATTTTATGTTTTTATATCTAGACATTGCTGTAATTAATGAATGTACTGTTCTTCCAAATTTTAAATCCCCACATAGTCCAATTGTTAAATTGTCTAATCTTTTCTTTTCGCAATAAATTGTTAATAAATCAGTTAAAGTTTGTGTTGGATGATTATGCCCTCCATCTCCTGCATTTATTATTGGTACTATTGATTTTTCTGATGCCACTAATGGTGCCCCTTCTTTTGGATGTCTCATTGCAATAATATCTGAATAACATCCAACTGTTCTTATCGTATCTGCTACGCTTTCTCCTTTTGATACTGAGCTTGATGATGCTGAAGAAAAACCTAGTACATTACCTCCTAATTCCATCATTGCTGATTCGAAACTAAGTCTGGTTCTCGTACTAGGTTCAAAAAATAGTGTAGCTAATTTTTTTCCACTACATTTTTTAGAATACTTTTCTTTATTATCAATTATATCTGTTGCTGTTTTTATTAACTCATTGATTTCTTCTACTGATAAATCTTTAATATCGATTAAATGTTTCATCTTTTACTTCCTTTCTCAAAAAAATATTTATATATTTTTTATCAAAAGTTATACTTTTTGTCAATAAATTTTTAATATTCTATATAAACTTTGCTTCCTTTATTTATCATAATTCCAGCTTTTGGTATTTGATTTTTAACAACAGTATTTTCATAATCCATTTGTTCTTGTTCATTTTGTATTATCATCTCTAATCCGTTATCTTTTATTATTTTTTTAGATTCCTCTAAATTTTTTCCTAGTACATCTGGCATTTGTACTTCTTCTTTAGTTTCGATTTCATCTGAGTTTCCTTGGTTTACTTCCAAATATGGTAATATCTCACTAAATACTTGCCCTCCTACTGGAGCTGCTACACCACCTCCTTGGATTATTTTAACAACACAAATTTTTTATAGAATTTTTTAACAAAAACTTAATTTTTTTCCAGCATTTTATAATTAATTTATGCACATATTAAAATTATAATTTGTAAAAAAATGAGGTGAAATATATGGACTATAGTTATAGTTTTCAAGATAATATACCTTCTTCTACTTTTAATACTACTAGTAAAAATGTATTAAATTGGATAGAAGAAAATCGTGATTCTTTTGATTGGGCAAAAGATCCAAATGCTTATGAAATGACAAATCTATTTTTATTTGGTGCTAAATATTCTCATGAAGGAAAAGACGTTGATATTGATTCTCTTACAAAAATGTGGAACATTCGCTCTCGTGATTTTGAAAGATGTAACATTGGTGAAAATAACTTTGTTTATGCTATCTGTCATGATTCTTATCAATCTGCACTTTCAGGAAAAGCAATGGTAAATGACGAAAATTCTCATCATGCCTTAAGGAAAATGGCAGGACTAGGTTTATATTTAAAACAGCAACAAAGAGACACTGGCGAAGTATCTTTTAATAATCCTCAAGAATTATTACAATTATTACAATGTTCAAGTTCTTTAAAAACTTTTCATCCTGAGTTATTTGATAAATACGCATTTGAAGATAATATTAATGTATTATATGATTTACAACTAAAACATGAACTTCCTAGTGAAATCTCCCAATGCATTCATGATGCTAAAAATCAGATATATAATAGAACAACAAAAGCTGAACTTAATCAAGATTCAAAATCAACCGAAATAGAACATTAATAAAATCTAGCCATATTGTATTTATAAAATACATATGGCTTTTTAAACTGCTTTTACTAGCACATTTTTATTGTTTTCTATGTATTCTAAGCACCTTTTAAATTCATCTTCAAACCTAAATTTTATTGTTATATTTCCATTTTCATGTACATATATACATTCTATTAGTTCCAGTACTATATCCCTCGATAATTTAGTTATGTTTTTTTGTCTTTTGAATCTTTGAATCCATTTATTTGAACTTACTTTTTGGCTTTCATACTTTTTCTTTTCGTTTTTTAGTCTTTCTATGTTTATCTTTAATCTATCTATATCATCTTCATACTTGTGCTTATACTCTAGATATTCTTTTCTTGTTATATCTTCATTTTTCCAATCTTCATATAGATTCCTTTTAAAATTAGATATTTTAGATATATCATTTTGTTTTGCTATTATCATATTTTCTATATTTTCATTTTTAGTATTTCTAAAACAACTATCATTTATTCGTTTTATAATTTCTTCAGTATTAATTAATAAATCAATATGTAAATTTATAGCTTGCAAAACTGCTTTTTCTAGCTTATCTACTTTTACTGTATGTTTACTACATAAGTTGTTTGATTTTTTTCTGTATGTACTACAAATATAGTATTCATAGGTGTTGCCTCTTTTGTTAGTACTACTTTTTTTGTTCATTGCTCTACCACAATCTTTACACTTTAGAATTCCTGCCCATATAGATAGTTTTCCTGTTTTTTGAGATACTTTTATATCCTTTTTATTTATATATTGTGCTTTTTCAAAGGTTTCTTTATCTATAATTGGTTCATGAGTGTTTTCTACTTTGACCCATTCCTCTTTTGGAACTACTTCTACTTTATGAATTTTATAACTTTTTACTCTCCTCTTACCTTGAACTGTATGCCCTATATAAACTTCATTACTTAAAATATTTCGTATTGTAGAAGGTGTCCATGTATATGTATTATCTTTAGTAGCATAATTATTATAATTTTGTCCTAACTCTATTTTCTTATGACCTGTTGGATTTATAATTCCCATATCATTTAATTTATGACATATTGATACTTTTCCTAGTCCTTCATTTACATACCAATCATATATTTTTCTTACTACTTGTGCAGCAACCTCATCTATGATTAATCTATTTTTATTCTTTGGATCTTTTATATATCCATAAGATGGAAACGCTCCAATAAACTCTCCTTTTTTCTTTTTTCCTTCAAGAGATGATTTTATTTTTATAGATGTGTCTCTTGCATATTCATCATTTATTAAATTTTTAAACGGTACTAAAATTGTATTTGTGCTCGCTGGATTCTTAAAACTATCTACCCCATCATTAATGGCAATAAATCTTATATTAAACAATGGAAATACTTGCTCTATATAATTTCCAACTTCTATATAATTTCTTCCAAGTCTTGATAAATCTTTTACAATAACACAATTGATATTTCCATTTCTCATGTCTTCTATTAATTTTTGAAATGAAGGTCTGTTAAAATCTGTTCCTGTAAATCCATCATCTATATAAGTATCATAAACTATTAAATCATCATGTGTATCAACAAATTCGCTTAATAATGTTTTTTGACTTGTTACACTATTGCTTTCTTGTTTTTCTGTCCCATTATCTTCATCTTCTTGTGAAAGTCTTATATATAATGCAACAGACCACATTTTTTTATTTGCTATATTTTCATTAGAAGAATATTTAGATTTTCTTGCCATTAATTTTACTCTCCTTTCATTTATAGTGTAACGTGCCAAACAAAAATATTAGTTCTTTTTCTTTTTTTGCTTTAAAATATTTGTCATGCACTCATTAAAAGTCCTTTCTACATCTGAATATTCAATTTCTACAACCATATCCTCAACTTTTAATATATATGGATTTTCAGTGTTGTTTAAATAATTTATTATCTTTTCTTGATCTTTCAAATTACATTCTCCTTTAGAATATTTATGTTTAAGTTTATTATCTTTCAAAACACTTTATGCTAAAACTTACCCTTCTAGTGAAAAAGTGTCACCCACACATACAAAAGTGCAAAATTTTAAAATTTTCGCATATAGAAAACTATGTGCTTTTGAATGAAATGTAACCCGTTTAGTAAATGCAAAAAAGGACTATTGTATTAAAATCTAAACGGAGATATATTTTTTATAGCTAAAAAAGGTTAAAAATTTTCCCAGTATACATTGGAAGAAAAACAAAAATTTATTAAAATGGTTCAAAAAGAAGGATATACAACATATAAAATAACTAAAGAATTTGTTATCCAAAATAACTCTATTAAAAATTGCTTATATTCTTCTGAAATAGGCTTGTCTTCTCATTTACCTTTATATTTTAAAAGAGCGATTAAAAATCGCTCCAGTTTTTTTATAGTTTATTTTTTCTAGGTAGTTTCATGTTGTGTTGTTAAAACTACCCATGCACCTCCTTGATGTCCTCCCTCTCCAGTTGGGTTGTATAAAGTAACTAATACAACAACTTGTGGATTATCAATCGGTGCAACTCCACAAAATGAAGTAACATATTTATTTGTATTAACACCATCTTCTGAAGTTCCTGTTTTTCCACCAATTCTATATCCTGCAACTTTTGCATTTTTACCGTGTTCCTTCTGATACAACTGATTCCATCATGCTTAAAACTTTACTAGACGTTTGCTCCGAAATAACTGTCTCATCTTTTCTTATTGGTACATCTATTACCTCTTTTGTTTCACTATTTATAATCTGTTTTACAACTCTAGGTTTTATACTAGTTCCACCATTAGCTATTGCTGATACTGCAGTTGCTAGTTGAATTGGTGTTATTTCAAATCTCTGGCCAAAACTAATTGTTGCTAATTCAACTGGTCCTGCTTTATTTTCTGCTAAGAAAATGCTATTTGCTTCTCCTGGTAAATCAATTCCTGTTCTATTTAATAACTTAAATTTATTTAAATAGCTATAATATGTATGAACTCCTAGCTTTTGCCCTAATCCTATGAACACTGGATTACATGAATTCATAAGTGCCTGTCTTAAACTCTCAGAACCATGTGGTCTATAATATCGCCAACATTTTATTCTTACACCTGCTACCTCTATTCCTCCTGTACAACAAAATTCCCCCTGATTATCTGTATCTGTGATTCCTTCTTCTAAAGCTGCTGAAGATGTTATTAATTTAAATACTGAACCAGGTTCGTAAGTATCTGCAATTGCTTTGTTTCTCCACACAGCTTGTAAGTTCTTTGTTTTTTCTGACTGTTCCATAGAATCCCAATTTTGCTTTAATTCTTCTGTATATGCCTCATATGGTTGGTTTAAATTGTATGACGGATATGTGGCCATAGCAAGAATATCACCATTTTGTGGATTCATTACTACAATATTTCCTCCATCTGTACATACATTATCAATACATGCTTCTTGTAAGTATTTTTCTACAATAGATTGAATTGTGAAATCTATTGTTAATACTAAATCATTTCCATCAATTGCTGAAACATAATTCTCACCTTCATGACCAATTTCTCCACCTTTAGCATCTGTATGTCTTTGTATACTTCCTTGTTTTCCTTTTAGTTCTTCATCATATTTTGCTTCTATTCCATCTAACCCTTGATTATCACTTCCACAAAATCCTATAATTTGTGCTGCAAAATTACTATATGGGTAATATCTTTTTGTATCTTCATCAATATTAATTCCTGTTACAATTTTATTTTGTTCCATCCATATTCTTAAATCATCTGTTTTTTCTTTTTCTACCTTTTTAGCAATTGTTTCTATTGAACTTCTTTTAGTTACTTTCTTCAAGACCTTTTCATAATCTAATTCAAACAACTCTGATAATTTTTTTGCTACTTTTTCCTTGTCTTCCTTTTTTATATTTACAGGATTAACAGTTACTGTCTCTACAGTACTACTAACAGCTAAAATATTCTTTCCAGTACTATCTAAAATTGTCCCTCTTTTAGGATTTACCTTCCTATCTAGTGTCTGTTGTTGATAGGCAAGATTTGATAATTCACTTCCTTGTACAAATTGAATAAATCCTAACCTTCCAATCAAACATAACATAATTAAAAAACAGATAAAAAGTGTGTTCCTCATTTTCCTTTTACTAGATAGTTTTGTTACAACCATAAAAAAATCCTCCTAATTTATTTTATTAGAAAGATTTTTATTTATGAAATATTTTATTTATAAATTGTTCAACCCAATTTTTATCTTTTTTAATAACTACTTTCTCTGTTGCAGGTTCTACATAGTCTTTTTTTGGCAAACTTACATATAAAGTCTGTTTGTTTGTTAGCTTTTGCATTCCTAATTTTTCTTTTGCTAATTTCTCAATATTATTTAAGTTTAGTCCATTTTCTATACTTACTTTTAATTGTTCATTTTCTTTTTGAATAGATGATAATTCTCTTTTCAAGCTTTGTACTTCATTAAATTTTTCATTAATTTGGGAATTTCTATAACTTATAGTCAATAGAAGTATAAATATACCAATAACAACCATAGTTAACTTTGTTTGTCTTTTTTGCTGTTCTTTAGATATTTTTACTTTTTGCCTTGGAACATCTTTTACTATTTCTAGATTTCTTCTTTTCGTTTGTCTAGTTTGTCTCGTATTTGGTTCCAATTTTCGTGGACTTGTAGTATATTGATAATTACTTCTTGCCATAAGTTATTCACCTCCCTCTTTTGCTACTCACATTTTATTTTCTTTCGAATATTCTTAATTTTGCACTTTTGCTTCTAGGATTTTCTAGAATTTCTTCTTTTGTTGCCACAATAGGTTTTTTAGTTAATATTTCTCCTAAAGATTCTGCACCACAAACACAATATGGTAAATCTTTTGGACAAGTACATTTTCCTTTTGCTTCTATATATGCATTTTTTACAGCTCTATCTTCTAAAGAATGAAATGTTATAATGCATAATCTTCCATTTGGATTTAAACATTGTATACAATCTTTAACAGTTTTATACAATGGTTTTATTTCATCATTTACTTCAATTCTAATAGCTTGAAAAGTCCTTTTTGCTGGATGTCCATCTTTTTTTGTTGCATTCGGAATTGATTTTTCTATAATATCTACCAATTGCTTTGTTGTCTCTATTAATTTATTTTTTCTATATTCACAAATATTTTTAGCAATTCTTCTTGAAAATCTTTCTTCCCCATACTCGTAAATTATATTTGCTAATTTTTCTTCTTCATAAGTATTTACTACATCCATAGCTGTTAATTTTTGTGTTTTGTCCATTCTCATATCCAATTTATTTTCTCCAAGATAACTAAACCCTCTGTTCCTTTCATCTAATTGGTATGAAGAAACTCCTAAGTCTAATAAAATCCCATCAACTTTTTCTATATCTAATTTTTCTAATATCTGTTTTATATTATCGTGGTTATCATGAATGTATTTAACATTTTGGAATTGTTTTAACCTTTCTTGTGATGCAATAAGTGCTTCTTCATCTCTATCAATTCCAATAAGGATACCATTTTTTGATAGTTTATTTATTATTTGTATGCTATGTCCTGCTCCTCCCATGGTTCCATCTACATAAATCCCATCTGGTTTTATATTTAAACCTTGTATACATTCCTCTAGCATAACTGGCTTATGTTTAAATTCCAAGCTTAACACCTCTAAAATCTTCTAAATGCATTTAAACTGGCAATTTTAAGAAACTACCAGTTGTATATTTTATTTGTTTTTTCTTTTGGTTTTTATTTTAATAATTCTTTTGTACATTTTTCTTTTGTACACTTAATTATTTGTCTTTGGATATTTATCTTTTGTGATTTTGTCTTTAGTATAACTTTTTCTTTTGTAATTTATTTAAAATTATCTTTGGAATCTTATCTTTTGTATATTATTATTTTTTCTTTAGCAATTTGTCTTTTGTACGTTTTTCTTCTGTATAACTTATCTTTTGTAAATTATTTTTTATCTTTAGAATCTTATATAAACTTTTTCAAGTTATATACCTAGCATTGTCATATTTTGGGCTATTTCATCAGCCGAAATATCTTCGTCACATTTTTCCCAAGTTTGCTTATTCCATATTTCTAGTCTTGTCCCTACACCGATTATTACTGCTTCTTTTTCTAATCCTGCTGCTAATCTCAAATTATTTGGTATTAGGAATCTACCTTGTTTATCAATTTCACACTCTGTTGCTCCTGATAAGAAAAATCTTACAAAGTTTCTTGCATTTCTGTCAGATAGTGGAAGTGCTTTAAGTTTTGTTTCAAAATTAAGCCATTCGTTTTGTGAAAACGCAAATAAACATCCATCTAATCCTTTTGTTACGATGAACTTTTCTCCCATGTCTTGTCTTAATTTTGCTGGCATTATCAATCTGCCTTTTGCATCTAGAGAATGCTCGTATTCACCAATTAGCACTTATTTTCACCTCACTCCACTTTTTTACCACTTTGTACCACTTCTCTCCACTTCCCTTAAATTTTAATATAACTTTTTATATTTTGCAAGCTTTTTTTAAAATTTTTTTATATTTTTTGTATATTTTATTTATAATTTAAATAAACCTTTTTAAATATTAAGATTTTAGTTTTTATTATCTATACTTTCATAGAACAAATAACACTAATTGTTTGCTATTTTCTTATTAATAGTTCGTTTTAAATTAATTAACTAATTGCTATACTTTTTATAATAAAAAGTTTTAAGGAGGAGCTATATGAATAACGAAGAAAAAGAGTTAAGAAAAAATATAGGTAAAAAAATTAAATTGGCAAGAAATAAAGCAGAATATACGCAAGAACAACTAGCAGAAAAAACATCGCTATCTACTAGATATATAAGTCAGTTAGAACGTGGAATAGCCTTTGGTAGTGCTAAAACTATAACTAGTATTTGTAGAACTTTAAATATAAGTGCAGACTTCTTATTTCATGACACTATTCAAAACGATTCTCCAATCCTCAATGATTTAGTAGATCAGAGTTTTCTAGAAAATTATTTAAAATTAAGTAACTATAATAAATTAGTTGTAAATGCAATGACTTCTGAATTAGTTAAAATTCAAAGATCAAGTAATGCAAGAAACGCATAAGAATATGCATATTAAATATTAAAAAAATATTTAATATGCATATTTTTAATTTATTGTTGTACTAGTAGTTCCTGTTCCTACCACGTCTTCTTGTAGAGAACGCCATGTATTACATCCAACAATTCCATCTGCTACAAGACCTCTTGAATTTTGATAATTTTTTACAGCATTTTGAGTAGCTGCCCCAAATATTCCATCTAATCCACCTGTTCTAAATCCTAATGTATTTAAGTCGTCTTGTGCTATTAATACATAGTTACTTAAACTTCCTCTTTTTAAAGTAGGAAATCCACCTGTTGAACAAGCTGGTTTTCCGAAATCTTTTATCAAAATGAACCCATGTAGGTGTCAATGTAATTGGTTCTACATAAGACCATACTCCTGAGTTATTGGCAGACTCCCATAATCTTATTCTTTGTGACGAATTTAAAGTTTGCCCTACATCAAATGCAACTCCTGCATAGTGTTGTGTCTGTCAATATACAGTTGCATATTTTATTTTAATTACTTTAAATAAAGTCTAAAGTAATTTATTTATATCAATCTTTAACTTGATTTCTACTGATTTATCATGATAGATGTAGATTTTGTCAATTAACATGTTTAGTATTGCTTTGTCTATTTTCTCATTTTCTATAATTAAATCGAAATAATCTAATGCTTGTTTTGACTCTTGCTCTTCTTTGGTACTCAAATTTTCTATTTCCTTTAATCTATTCCTTAATTCTTGTATATCTTTATATTTTTCATCTTCTAAATTTTTATATGTACTTTCTATGAAACTTTTTTTATCTTTTGTACACATTGCTAACTCTTTTATTTTCTGAGATACTAATACTTTGTACTCTGCTTCTAAATTTTTTAATTTTCTTTCTATTTCTTTTTTATCACCTTTTTTATCTATTCCATAATCCAATAGTTTCATATTGCTTATTTGTCGTAAATAATTATTTTTTAACAACATCATAAAATTTTTAACATTATCAATTAACCACTCTTCCTTTATATTATGATATACACATCTTGATTTTCCATATTTTTTATAATTGACACATTCATATGTCTTCTTTAGACATTTATCTCTTCTTGTTATTCCTGTAACACTACCGTTTGCATTCGCCACATCTTAAAAGCCCTCCAAATATGTACTCTTGCTTTTTCTTTGTATACATACTAGAATATTTTTGCCTTTTTTTTATAATTTCTTGAACTCTTTTAAATTGTTCTTCATCAATTATTGGTTCATGATGATTTTTAAATATAAATTGATCTCTTCTTTCTACTTTTTTCCCTTGTTTATGAATATCCTGTCTTTCTGTCTTATGAGTTATTAAAGTTCCTATATAAAGTTCATTTTTTAATATTCTTTTTACCATATGAATATCCCATATTTTTTTTACTTGTCCTTTATAAATTTTCCCTTCTTTTTCTAACTGTTTTTCTCTAACTTGTGAAGGTGTTAAAAATTTATATTCAAAGTTTAATTTATTACAAATTTTTCTCATTCCTAGTCCTTGATCATATAAATCAAATATTGTATTAATTGTTTTTCTAACACTTTCATCAACAACAAGTTCTCCTTTTTTGTTAGTTTTTAAATATCCAAATTTTGTACCTTGTAGTAATATTCCTTTTTCTAGTTGTTTATGCATTCCTATTTTTACTTTTTTCGATACTTCTTTTACATATCTTTCATTAAACCATGTTGAAAGTCCTATTAAATCGTCGTCTCCTTCTAATAGGTTAAACTCACCAAAAGTATCTTTAGTTAATATTAAATTTATGTTTTTTTCTTTTAGCTCATCTATAAATGTCAATGTTCTACTACCCTTACGTCCAATTCTTGATAAGTCTTTTGCTAGAATTATATCTATCTTATTGTCTTGTATGTCTTTTATCATCTTGCTAAATTCTGGTCTTTCATCATTTGCTATATAACCTGATACATTATCATCTATATAATATTTGGATATTTTCCATCCTTTTGCTTCTGCATACTCTTTTGCAAGTTCCATTTGGGCATTAATACTACTATATCTACTTTTATTGTCATCTTTACTTAATCTACAATAACATACAACTCTCAATATAAATGTCCTTTCTACAATTTATTTTAATTCTTGACACTTTTTATAGTTCAACATTTCTTTTATTGTTTCTATTGTATTTCCTTCTCCAGCTATAAATATTGATACATTATACTTACTTTTTAACTCATTAATCTGCTTTCTTATATTTTCATCTTTTTGTTCTTTTTCATTAATATATATTTGTAAGATTTCATTGTTTTTGAAATTATTTTTTTGAATTCTCACTAATGCAACATCTCTTTTCTTTAGTAATGTATATTAATAAATTTCAAAATAATTACTTACATAAAAAAATAAGAAAAACTATTTTTTATAATTTTTCTTACTTTTTGTATTATATTTAGCTTTTTATTTTTTTTGAGCTATAATTAAAAACAGATGCCAGTGTTTCATTGTTCCTAAACCTGTTCTCATTTCTTTTTCAATTTCTTTAAATCTTATAATTTTAAAGTCATCAAATAGATTTAATATATTTTCTTTTGATAAAAACATTATGTCTTTTTCAGTTTTTCTCCACTCATCTTTTAATCCAAAAAAGTTACCTACAAAATATCCATTAGGACATATACTTGTTTTTATTTTATCCCACATTTCATCGAATCTTTCCCTTTCACAAAAAGGTAAACTATAATTAGCAACTATTAGGTCACAATTTGTTAATTCTATATTTTCAAATTCCTGCTTCTCAAATTTAAATTTTGCTTTTTCTTTTCTACTAAGTTTTTCTGTAATTATTTCTTCAACATCTTCTTTATCTATTGCTGTCACATTCCATCCGTTTTCTATTAGATACTTGGTATCTCTTCCTGCTCCACATCCTAACTCAATTGCTTTTCCTCCTTTAGTTTTTAATTGTATAAATTCTCTTACATTTTCATTTGGCATTATATTTTTCGTATTTTCATAGTATTGTCCTTTTTTTGATATGTTATTATTTATCTTATGCACGGGAAATTTGTTTTCTAAAAGTATTTCTTTAATTTCTTTTGGATATATTTTATATTTATTTATTTCGTCTAGTTTAATCCATTCATATTGTATCTTGTCTTCTCCTTCTATATTTTTTAGAGTATTTTCTATTTTTCTATCTTCTTCATCTATAAATTCTGCTTTATATACAAATAATATTTCATGATACTTTGTATTATCTGATTTAAAAAAGTTTTCTATTGTAGCAATATATTCTGTTGTTTTGATTTCTTTTCCTATTTCTTCTAACACTTCTCTTTTTATTGCATCTCTTGAATTTTCTCCTATTTTTATTCTGCCTCCTATTAATGCATAGTAATCACAATTTATGTCTTTATGCACTAGTATTTTTTCGTTATGCATGATTATTGCTGCTGCTCGCATATTTAATTTGTATTCGCCTATATCTATTTTTATATCCATTCTCATTTTCCTTTCTTTTGCTTTTTTATATTATATCACTTTATTATTGTTAGTTTAATATGTTTATTGTTTTTTATTTTTAGGTTCTGTAATAAATATTAAAACCTTCGGGTTATGAGCGCGTAAGTGTTGATATTGATAAGTTTTGTAGATTTGTGTTTAACCTTGTTAGAGTAAGTTAATCGGTGAAATTGGTGATTCTTTGTTTGTGTTAAATTGTGTTTGAATTTGGGTGTTTTTGTGGAGAGTGTGACCAAGGTGTGACAAAGAAACCGGTTTTTTTATACATAAAAAATACACATTTAAAATGTGTATTTTTATTTTGTATTCAATTGATTACTAAAAATCATTATTTCTTTTCCTTCTCTATTATTTCCGGCTGAATACCTTAAATTAAATTCTTTTCTATAAAATTCTTTATATAGTTTATTTACTTTTTGTACATTATCATAAGTTATAATCCACTTTTTTTCTATTAATTTTGTTTTTATATTATTTGCTAATTCTTTATGTTCCATATCTCTAAAATGATTCTTATATAATTCTGGTCCTTTGTTTATATATGGTGGGTCAAAATATATGAATAAATTATTACTTTTTTGCCTATTTATTACGCATCTTATAAATTTATTAACATCATAGTTAAATATTTTTATTTTGGATTTATAACTAGATATTTTCTCTATTTTTTTTATTAGTACATCTTTGTTAAATCTACAATCTATTTTATATTTTCCTTCTTGATTCTTTCCTCCTATAGGTCCTCCTTTTATTATTCCAGATCGATTTGTCCTATTCAGAAAAAAAGTAGCAAACCCTACTTCATTCATAGTATACTCTACTTGATGATTATAGATTTCTTTTTGCCTTTTCCATTCTTCTATTGTAACATTAGTATTTTTAACTTTTTCACAAAATTGTTCTGTATTATATAATATACAATGCCAAAATGAATAAATAGCATAATCATAATCATTGATTATGATATTCTTTACATCACCATTAAATAATAATTTAAGAGCTAATCCAGCTCCACCGGCAAATGGTTCAATATAAATAGCTTCATTAATATTATTGTTTTTTAATACTTGTTTTATCTCTTCATATAGTATTGTCTTTCCACCTGGATATCTCAATGGAGATGGTGTATTAATCATAGAATATTTCCTCTCTTCTTTAAGAATTTAGTATATAAAAAATAATTCTGTATAATCCAACATTAGATATTTTTTCTAAAATTGTATATTCCGCAGATGCTATAGATGGATTATGCACAATCATATCAAAATAATCTTTTGTACCTTGATTTTGTGCAAAAGTTCTAAATGCCTTTTGAATTTTAGGTTTATTCGGAAATACTTTCTTTATATTCCCTAAACAATAGTTTATAATATATTCTAATCCTGGTTCCTTGTTTGTTTTTGCATCTTTTCTATAAATAACTAACATATTATCGTATTCACTTATTTTCTTTAATTGATATTTTAAAGATTGCTCTAATAGATTTCTTATTAACATTGCCGTTGCTGATGGATATCTTTTATAGTCTTTGCTTTTAGCTATGTTTTTTAGTTCATTTGCAATATAAAGTATTCCAAAATTGTCTTGTTCTTTATAATCTACTGTTTTTGTTTCTAATAAATCAAAAATTAATCCTCTTGGTATTTTTATTGATGTTCTTTTATTTCCAGGGAATTTATTTTCTTGTATTTGCTTATTTTCAATATTATCATCTATACTTATTCTTTCAAGATTGCTTTTCACTTGATTTTGACTACTCTGTATACTTTTACTATCATCTATATTTTTTAAATTACTTATTTTATCATTTTCTTTCCCAATAATTGAATTTATATAACTTTCAATATCAACTGATTTAGCTAATTTCCTTGAGTCAACCTTCTTATTTTCTATGTCGTTAATTATTTTTTTCAAATATCCACTAAATTTTTTCTTATCGTTTATTGATAAAATTCCATTATTAAAACTAATTTCTAATCTTCTTTTTACTTCTGAATTATTTAATATTCTTGTTAATGTTGTTACTGGAAAATTGTCCTTATTTTCAAATAAGTCTTCATATTCACTATATACAGCTCCAAACAATGATTTCTTTTTCATAATATCATTTTTAAATATTTCATTAGATAATGTATTCCATCTCTCTAAAGTGTCTCCTTTTCCATTATTTGGAGTATGTCTCTTTTCCATATACCTATATGCATCTTTTTTGTCTTCGAACAATACACACGATATTCTTTTAAATTTATTTCTTAATTCTTTGATTTCATCATCTGAAAAAGATGAAATATACTTTTTTATTTTTTCTCCTGTTTTATTTTTTAATGGTACTAAACTAGGGTTAAAAAAACATTTTAGGGAAGCAATTCTCCTATTTCCTTCATAAACAATGTAATTTTTCCCATCAAAAAACAACCCAGGTAACTCACCAATAATCCAGCCCCCTTCTATTAGACTCTTCATTAGAGCTATTATTTTGTCTTTTTGTTCATATATAATCTTATGTATAGCATCTATCTGATCCAATGCATATCCTGTCCTTGGATTTTCATTACTCATCATTAATTCATCTAAATCTTTTTCTACAATTACTTGTTTTCCCATCTTCCCCTCCTTTTTTTGATATTAACACTTTTATTTTGCAAAATTTGTCGAAACTTGTAGAAAACTATAAATTTCGACAAAAAAATACAACTTACTTAAAAGTCGTATCAGAATTATTTAAAATCTATTAATTTTTATTCCATACTTATCCCAGTCAATTTCATATTTTTCCTTTTCTTTTTTTTCATCTATCATTAATAATATTTTCTTACCTACTATTCTACAAGCAAAATAACAAATAATAGCATCATCAGCATGAAAAGTCCTATCAAGGTCATCATTTGATAATATCACATGTTTTGATATATTATATAAGTCAACAAATAATTTTAATTCATTTGTAATGTTTTCTTCAAATATATTTTTATCGACTATATAATTTAATAATTTTCCTAATGGATATTTGCTAGTCTTTATCCAACTAAGTTTATAATTTTTCTTTAAATATATTTTTATTGATTCTTCAAAGTGATGTCCACAATTTTCTATTATATCTCTTGCTGTATAATTAACATCTAATATATCAATATCACTTCTAACATATTGTAAACATCTATATGCATTTCTAAATTCTGTTCCTTGATATTGATTAGAAAGAGCCGGATTACATCCTTGACAATATCCACCTATCCCTCCAATACTTTGGTCAAATTTCCACAAGTTTATTGTTTTGTATTCTTGTCCTTCTTTTTCTATTTGTTCAATTATATTGTTAATAGTATTTATTTGTTTTTCATTAAATACTGCTTTTAATTTTTGTGTTTGTTTTAGCATATATATAATCCTTTCTAGTTTATGCATATATTATAGCACGATTTTGAATATGTGTAAAAAATCGAAAAAATTACACATATTATAAAAACATGTGTAATTTTTTCTTTAAAAAGGTAATTCGTAATCATCATACATTGATATGTTTTTACTGTGATTTTCGGGGTAATTCGAAAATTTATTTAAATAATTCCCTGATTGTACTTCTAATTCTCCAAATATATCTTTTGCATTAACTTCAATCATTGTTTTCAACTTTCCATTTATTGATTTTCTAGTTGTATTTCTATCTTTCTCTCCTGGAAATAATCTTCCTGCTTCTTTTAAATACTTCCATGTTGATGCTGCATTCCCAGGGAACTTTAATCCTTGTACTCCATAAAATTTTACAACTTCGTTGAAAATAACATTAGGTATTAAATAACACCTTTCTTTACATTCATCATAATATCCAACAAATGTTGAAAGTGATTCATCTGGTTCTCTCATATAATTTTTATAGCTTTTTAAATATATTTTGTTACTAGCCAATAATTCTTGAACAGCTGCAAAGAACATATTATCTGTTCTATTTTCTTCTGTTTTTGAACTTTGTTTTATTGCTACTTTCATTAATATTTTCCAAGCATCTTCTTTCATTTGTTTCATTCTTTCTTCTGTAATAACTCCTTTTTCTTTCGCATATTCATAAAATAATTCAATTCCAATATATTCTGATGCAACAATCTCCGGAATTCTTCCATGTGCTAAGTTTTGATTTGCTTTATTTCTGTATTCCATAAATTTAGACTTGCAATTCTTCTGTATTTTATCTTGATTATCAATTATGTATTGAATATATCCTTTCATACAATATGATAACTTGTCCTTTTTGCTTTGTATTGTTGACAGTAATTGTAAATCTATATCTCCTCTTGCCATTTCTATAATTAATGCTCTTGCTGTCCTGCTTTCTGCAAATGATGGAAATGATTCTCCTGTCACTATACACATTCCTCTTGCACAAAATCCCATCTTTACTGTCTGCCCATCTTGCCTCATTCTACTCCTTGCTTGTCTATCTCCATAAAGTCCAAATAAGCTTTCAGCTACTGCATCCATCTTTTTACTTTCTGTTTGAGATTTACTTGGATAATAATCATCTATTGCAAATAATGTATCCTTTAATGTAAAGGCCTTTTTCTCAATACTGTTTACGGTATCCTTAAATCCACCTGGCAAATTATCTCTTTCAAAATTTCCAAAATGAGATAATATAAGAGCTGATAATGAACTTTTTTGTGAGCCACTTTCGCCTGATATCCATGTAACAAATCCTAATGGTACATTCTTTTTCAAAAATATACTTCTTAATGGTGACAAATATGCAACTGCTATTAAAGGTATAGTTATCTCTTTTTTTGCAACATCTAATATTGATAATGATAATTCTATACATTCTTCCAAATCATATTGTTTATTAGTAAATTTATATCTTTCTAAACTTATTTCTGATAAGTCCACACTAATATCGCTATTTGTCCCTATTGCTCCTCCCTGATGTAAATATACAAGTTCACCATTAATTGTCCTAAAACCTGTATGTTCAAAAATTGTTTCTTTTGGTATATCCTTTGAAAGATAATGTAAAGCATCATATGCATATTCTTTATGATTAGCTTTAGGAGGATATATTCTTGGTTTCAAATCCCATTTTGCATTGTTTATCCATTTCATATTATCAAGTTCTCCATAATCTACTTTTATATCAGGAAGAACTTTTTTATCTGTTAACACACATTTAAGTTGTAAATATCCCTTTGCTTCTCTTCCATCATCAATATATATTTTCTTAATTGGTAATGGTAGAAAATTTGCTATGTTTTTTATTTCTTCTTTGTTACCTTTAAGAACTTTTCTTTGCAATCCTGCATATCCAAAATTATATGACGTTTCTTCTAGTTTATTATTATATTCTACATATTCATCTTGTTCTTCTACAGTATCTAATGTTCTTTGCAATTCTTCAATTTCTTTAGGAGTCAAACTATCTATTAACACATTTTTCAACCTCCTTTCGATTTCTAAATAATTTTAATTTGTCTTCTTCTGTTCTTGCATTGTTGAAATCTTCAAACCACAATTCTAAGAGATTTTCTTTAAAATACAAATATTGTAGTGCTTGCTGTAAGTTTTCTTTTTCAAAGTCCTTTTCTTCTTTTATTTGTTTTTTAATTACTTCAATTATCTTTTCATTTGTCTTGTATTCATCACACACTTTTATAAATGTACTATTGTACCATTTTTCCAATCCCTTAGTAACATTTTTATTGGTAGCATTTTTCTTTTTTATCTTTTGAACCTCTTTATAGTCAATTCTTTCATTTAATTTTATTGGCAACGAAAAATTTTTTATTAATATCTTTGCAGCATCTAATGGTGCAACATTATATAATTTTGAAACAAAACTGATTATATCTCCATGCCATCCTGTCCCAAAGTCATGAAATCCTTTTGAGTTGTTTACACAAAAAGATGCTGTTTTCTCATTTCTAAATGGTGATTTATAAAACACATTAGAGCCAGACTTTTTTCCTTTTTGTTCTATATAATATTCTGCAACTTGTTCTGGTTTCAAATATTCTTTTACTTCCTTAAATAGATTAGTTCTATACATATTTTCTAAAATTGTTGAATACTTCTGCTAAAACATATATAATATACTTACAGTTTGAGTATTTAGCTTAATATTCAATTTGTTGTTCTTTCAAGTACCAGTTGAAAGGACAATTTTTTATTTTATACAACATGAAAATTCCTTTCTACATAATATATACTTTTTTCTTCTTCTTGTTTTAAAAATTCCTCTATAGATGTTTTACTAATAAATATTCTTCTTCCAATTCTTATACTTTTGATTCTTTTTTCTCTTAATAATTTTGATAATGACCATTCTGTAAATATGGGCTTATATTTTTCTATGATGTCTTTTTTTGTATAGTAGATTTCGTTATTGTCCATTTTTCTTTATCCTCCTTTAGTTCTTTTATTATATTGAAAATCACTTCTTTATCTGATATTTCAAGTTCTTTTCTTAATAATCTACTAAAATTTCCATCTGTCATTCCTAGCTTATCTGCTATTTGCCAATATTTAATATTGCTTCTTTCTATTGCTTTCCTTATGTCTAAATTTTTCATTTTCTCACCTCCTTTTGCTGTTGTTGTTGACAATACCCAAACAATATGTTAAACTATTTATTGCTGATATTGTTATTGTTAACAACAAGATACTATATTATTTTTCTTAATGTTTCAATACTTTTTTTAGAAAAGAGTTACAAATAGAAAAATCATATTTTTAATTTTTTAAATTGTTAACGGGGGAAATTATGAACGGAAACTTTTATATTTATTTTGATTTAAAATCAAATTCAGAAATAATTAAATATAGAAAATTAATGAAAGAATATATTTTAGAATCAGATGATGATGAAATACTTAATGAATATTATATAGATAATGTTGAAAATCCTTATCATATTGTTGACTCTAAATTATTTGGTAGCCATCCAGATATATGTGAAAAAATCTTTATTAATAATGAGCTGGATTTTGATATTATTGATCAACCTATTGGTACATTATTTATTGACTTTTTAAATGTTGATTTAAATGATTATAATTGCTTTAAGAATTTTGTATTTAAATATGGTTTAGATTTATTTTTAAACAATGATAAATCTAATACTTTTGAGGAATATAAATTTTATACTGAAAATGAATTTAATATTTCTTTTAATAAATTATGCGATAGTATAAAAAAAGATTTAATAAAAATTCAAAATGATTTTATTGAATCCGTAACATTTTGCTTTCAGGATTCTGGAAATAAAAAAATCAACCTATTAGATGCTAAACGAAGATATTTTTTATCTTTTCATAAGGCTAATGGAAATGCTCATTTTATTTATAAGCCAAAGCTACAGATATACACTAATGGAATTGCAATTGATTTTACATCATTCTATGATACAGAAATACAGTTGCAAACTTTTGAAGAAAAAGAATTGATTAAAAAAGTTTCTTCTAATGATTTTACTTTTACAGCTTTCTCTTACGAATGTTTGAAATTAGAAAATGTTTTATTTATATCTTTTATTAATTTGCTAGATATTAATAATTTTCATATAAACACATGTGCTAATTGTGGTAAATTATTTATCCCTTCATCAAAGAGTAATGAAAGATATTGCAATTACTTAATAGATACCGAATCATCTCGTACTTGTAAAGATGTTGGAGCTGATAAAAAATATAAAGAGAAAATAAAAGATAATGAAATAATTTCACTAATTAGAAGCACATCTTCTACTCTTTCTATGAGAGTAAAAAGAAATGGCGATATTAAAGAACATAAAATAAAATATGATAAATGGAAAATCACTTATCCTATTCAAATGAAAAAATACCAAGATGGAGAAATTACCAAAGATGAACTAATTAATTGGATTAACGATGTAAGGAGGTAATTTATATGGCTGGAAACATCTTATATATGGGAAATGATAAATATAGGCTTCGTATTAGTAATGGATTTGATTCAACTGGAAAAAGAAAGTATTTCAATAAAACAGTTTCTTGCTCATCTAAAAGAGAAGCTGAAAAAGAACTTGCAAAATTTATCACTTCAATTGAAGGCGGTTGCACATATTCTGCAAAAAAAGTGACATTAAATGATTTTAGCAAACAATGGTTAGAAACATATGTAAAGCCTAATCTTTCTCCTACAACTTACCAAAGTTATAATGAAAAATTAAATAAACATATTTTACCATATTTAGGTAACAAACGACTTGATAAAATAAAACCTTTGGATTTGGATAATCTGTATAATTTTTTGCTAACTAAACCAACTAACAGAAAAGACAAAAATGGTAATTATAAAACTTTATCTCCAGCTAGTGTACATCGTGCTCATGAAATATTATCTAGCATTTTTAGTAATGCTCTCAGGTGGGACATGGTTTCATATAATCCATGTACTAAAGTTGTTCAACCTAAATTTAAACGTACTAAAATGACATGTTATGATGAAGAAACATCTAAAAGATTAATAAATGTCCTACTTAAGAAAGCTCCTATAAAATATAAATGCTTTGTTATTCTTGCTATATTAACTGGTTTTAGACGTGGTGAATTAGTTGGTTTGCATTGGGATGATATTGATTTTAAAAATCATAAAATAAGTATTAAACGAAGTGCCTATTATTTAAGTGGTCAACCTACTTCTGAGAAGAGTCCTAAAACGGATTTAAGTACTCGTACAATTGCTGTACCTAGTATTTGCTTTGATTTGCTTAAACAATGGAGATGTGAGCAAGGTAAGATGAGACTTGCTCTGGGTAAATCTTGGAAAGGTGCTGAAAATGTTTTTACTACTGCTGATGGTAGAATTATGAATCCTGCAACTGGTCCTAAATGGTTTAGTTCTTTCTTAACTAGGAATGGTTTTCCTCATATTCGTTTTCATGATTTGAGACATACTTTTGCTACCTTACTTATTTCTGGTAATGTTGATGTTAAAACTGTTTCTCATAAATTAGGTCATGCTAGTACTGATACTACTTTGAAGTTTTATGTTCATGATTTGGAGTCTACTGATAAAGCAAGCGCAGATTTATTAGAGAATATGTTGGTTAGTGATGTTAGTGTAAGATAAAAAGAGCCCATGGCTCTTTTCTATATATTTTTAATTTTTCTTAATTCATCATCTATTCCTTTAATACCTGTTACTACAATTTTAGATAAATATCTATTTCTTTCATTTATCTCATCTAAAAGCTTTTTATTTTCCAGCTTATCTTTATCATCAAAATTATCTACTACAATTATCAATACAGTTCTTGCATATCTTTTGCTATTTTCATAATAAAGCATTTCTTTTTCCAACATTTTTGATTCTAAACTTTTTATTTTACCTTTTATAGATTTTATCGAAGAAAAATATTTTATTTCAAATATATAATCATGTAATGCATATTCCGAATTGTCTAATGCTATACAATCATATATTTGATTTTCAAGCTTAACTTCTTCAAAAATTTTATAATTATTAAATTGCTTTCTTATAGATCTATACACTGTTTCTTGGATATCCATATATTTATCTATACGTTGTTTATGTATCATTACATTTGAATTTTTTGCTTTTATTTCAATTTTTTCTTCTTCAATATCTTCTTTGATTTTTTCTTCCTTTTCCTCTAAGGTTAATGACTTTATTTGTTTTTCTAATAATTTATTAGAAAGTTCTCTTGATTTATCTTCATATTTTTGGACTTTGTCTTTCCATTGAATAATTCCATAAATTACTATTACACTACCAATTAAAAACAATATCATTGTAATTGTTGAAAACAATATTGGTTTTGATAAAATTAAATATTTATAATCTTGTTCTAAATATATTATCTCTTTAGCTGTATTAGTTAACTGATTTATTTCATTTTGACTTACAAGCACTGTATCATTCTTATTCAATATTCCAAATATAAAACCAAAAGGTAAAATCATTATTACAATTCCTATAGACACTATAAATTTATATAATGAATCATATTTTAACTTTTCCATTCTATTCTCCTATGCTAATTTTTCAGCATTCTCATTTATATTCTCTATATCTGCTCTAATCTCTTTAAACAAATCTATATTATTACCAAATAAATCATATACTTCCCCAACATTCTTGAAAGGTTGCTCTGTAAGTTTTTGCATATCTATTGTTCCATTTTTTATAACATAATCAACCAATAATTTTACAAATTGTATTTGTTTCATATTAAGTCTATTATCATTAATATATTTATAGAAAATATCACTCACAACAGATTTATCTAATCCAACTATATTTCTAACAGCTTTGATTATATTTGTATCCCCATATGTTTCTGCATATTCTTTGTTACTTCCTAATTCATCAAATAATATTTTTTCAAGATTCTGTTTTTCTAATTCAGTTAATCTCAAATTATGTCTTATTTTCCAAATTATACTATTTTCTAAATTACCTGTTAAAAACTTTTCTAATTTTTTTCTATAATTCGTAAAATTATTACCAGAACTAATATACGTATATTCTTCATCAATATCATTTAAAATATCTTCAAAATCTGTATCTGTTGGCATATGCCATGTATATGTATCAATAAACTGCAATAAATTTCTTAGTTCAATTCTTACTTCTTCTATACTCCAAAAATCTGCCTCTTTTATATAATCAGTTTCAGCAACTTTTAAAATCAATTCTTGTTTTTCTTTTACTTGTGGAACTGTTCCTAATTTTTCAAGTTCTGCTACCGTATCAATAATACTATTTTCATATTTATATGTTTTTTCTTGTCTAATCCTTTTTACTTGTAATGTATACAACATACTATCAAATCTTTTAGCATCTTCATTATCATCAGATGATATAAATAATGGTATTAAATTTTCTTTTATATCCATCAAGTCTATTGTTGAAATATAATTCCAGTTATCTTCTTTACTATATTGATCTATATAATGTGCTTTTGCTCTAATCATAAAACTTTCTTTATTTAATTTATTAATTTCAGTTATGAAATCTTTAATTAATTCTTTTCTATAGTTTTTGTATTTTTCATCCAGTTGATATTTCATATTTTGCAATTCTACAATTAAATCTAGTTTATGTCCGTATATTTTTTCTGTTAAACTAATTTGTGAATGTGATTCTATTCCTTTTGGATTTTCAGAAAAGAATTCAAAGTTTTTACAATAATCAAATATATAAAATTCCTTTTTATCTTGTCCTATTCCATACAGATCTTTGCATAGTCTTGTTCCTCTTCCTATCATTTGCCAAAATTTTATTTTAGATTTTACAGGTTTAAAAAATACTAAATTTAATATTTCTGGAACGTCTACGCCTGTATCCAGCATATCAACTGAAACAGCTATTTGTGGATATTTAGGTGGTGTACTAAATTTATCTATTAAATCATCATTGTATTTTACTGTGTTATCAATTACTTTAGCAAATTTCCCCTTATATTCTGGATATAAATCATTAAATATTTCTACAATCTTTTCAGCATGTTTATGATTTTTTGCAAATATAATTGTTTTTCCTAATTTATCTCCACCTTCTATTTTTAATCCTTTTTCCATTAATAATTCAAGTAATTTTTTTATTGTATCTCTATTAAATAGCCAAGAATTCATTGCTGATGCTTCTATTTCTTCTGGCATATTTTCTTCATCATCAGAAAATGTATCTTCGTACTCTTCCTTTTCGGTCTCCGATAAATTCTCATATTTAATTCCTCTATCCATAAAATCTGTTGTTGTTTTTATAGAATGATAATCAACTAAATATCCTTCTTTTACAGCTTTTTCATATTCGTATGCAAATGTTGGAACATCATTTTCTATTTCAAAAAATCTATATGTATTTTTATCAACATCATTTCTTGGTGTAGCTGTTAATCCTACAACTAGTCCATCAAAATATTCAAATATCGCTTGATATTTTTTATAAATACTTCTATGTGCCTCATCAACAATTATTAAATCAAAATGTCCTGGTGTAAATAGCTTATTTCCGCTCTTATTTTTGGTATTGTCTATTGCATTCATCATTGTTTGATATGTTGAAAATACAATTCTTGATTCTTCAGGATTGTCAGCTGTACTTAATAAATTGCAACATGACATATTGGGTAATAATTTAGTAAAATTATTTTTGGCTTGTTTTACTAAAACTGTTCTATCTGCTAAAAACAATACATTTTTAATCCACTCTTTATCTGATAAAACATCTACTATTGATATTGCTGTCCTTGTTTTTCCAGTTCCTGTAGCCATTACCAATAATGCTTTTCTATGTCCTTCTTCAAAAGTTTCACATACACTTTTTATTGCTTCTAGTTGATATTCTCTATTTGTAATTTTGTCATTGACAAATATATGTTCCAAACTTTGTCTATTTTTCCTTCTATTTACAAGCAGTTGTAATTCATCTTGAGTATAGAATCCTGAAACCTTTCTAGGCGCATAATTCATATCATCCCACATATATATTTCAAATCCATTTGTATAATATATAACTGGTCTTTGATGATATTCATTTTGTATGCAATCAGCATATAATTTTGCCTGATTTTGTCCAACTCTTGGATCAATACTTGTCCTTTTTGCTTCTACAACCGCTAATGGTAATCCGTTTTTACCGAATAACACATAGTCTGCATATCCTTCATTTTTATTGTTTGGCATTCCTGTTAATTTTAATTCTTCTGTTATATTTGTATCGAAATCCCATCCAGCTAATTTTAATTCTAAGTCTATGTATTTCTTTCTAGTTTCATATTCTGATATGTCTTTTACTTCAAATGTGTATTTTTCTTTCTTTTCTTCACGTTTCTTAGTTAATTTTTTTCTTAATTCTTCATTTTCTTTTCTGGTTTCTTCTAGTTTTTTATCCTTTTTCTCTAGTTCTTCATATAAACTTTCTCTTTCTTTTACTGCTAATACATTTAGAGATTCTTTTGGTAAAATATTTTCATCAAATTCAATTTCTTTATACTCATCAGAATAGCAATATGCTATCCACTGCATAAAATTAAATAAATATCTTAAAGCAAGTATTGCTTCATCTCTTGATATTTTTTTGTTATTATGTACGGCAAAATTACCCAATTTTATTATATATTCAATTTGTTTTAATAATTTTTCATCTACTATATTTTTAAATGTTATTTCATGAACTAATGCAGACAAATTGTTTTGATATGGAATTCTTAAGTCATTATCATTTGCATATAGCCATTTCACACCTAATTCTAATGCTCTTCTGCATAATATACTACATGTTACAGTATTTAATCCTATTCCATTTTCAGCTTCACAAGCTGCATCAGAAAAATTACTGAATATTTTATTTTTCTTTAAAAATTCAAAATTTGACATATTATTTTACCTCTAATTATAATATTTTTAATTTTTTTGCATATATTATTATTATAACTTTGTAATATTTTAGAATTCTAATTGACTTTTTTTTAGAATTCTGGTATAATAAAGTTACAGATAAGAATATTAGGCGATGTAGCACCAACATAGGTGTGTTGAATTGGTCAACCAATTCCATCGCCTACTTTTTTGTTTAAAATTTTTTAATTCCTACTCCATCTATTTTTTCATTATGCGTTCTTATAGCTGGTTTTAATATATTTAAAAATTCCTCATTATTATCTTCAAATTTTTTAAATATTGCACCAGCACAAAAATCTGCTAATTGAACTCCTGATGAATATTGTGAATCTATAAATACTAAACTTTCAGAAAAGTTTGGGAATCCCATATATTTCGTTCCTATCTGTTTTGCTCTTCTATATGATTTTTGAAGTTCTTTATCTAATCGGTTGTTGTTATCATTCTTTCTACTATCTGTAAATAAAATTACAGGTATATTAGTATCTCTTCCATGTCTATCTGTTACTTCCATACAGAATCTTTCCATTAATAAATTTAGCGAATATGCATATAAGTCATTATGATCATTAATATTTTTGCGTTCTTTATAGCATCTTTCTTTATCCATTACTATTCCTACAACTGAATTTTGATATTCCGATATTATTTTACACACTTCGCTTTTATATCTTTTATATTCATCTAATGTCATTCCTAAAGATTTATAACTTGAATTCCACTTAGCCTCAGTTTCAATGCTTAAATTATACTTAATCTTAACTTGATTCAATTTTCTTTCTATATCACTTAAATTATTTCCTTCTATCATAAATCCTGATAAAACAAAATATTTTGTTGCTCCTTTAATTAACTCTTGTTTTTCTTCATCATATCCTCCAGGTTGTCCTGATTCATCTATGAAAACTATGTACATTTTTCTTCCCTCCATATTTTTATTTTATCAGGATTATTTGATATTTCTGTTGCATTTACAACATTTTATCCGAAATATTTATTCATTAGGCTTTCTTTTAATTCTTCCATTTCTTTTAAACTCTTTTGTATTTTAAATTTCTGTTTATCAATCTGTTTAACTAAATTAATAAATTTATTTTGTAACTCAATTGGTGGATTAATGATAGGGAAATCTTCTATTATCTTTTTACTCAAAGCCCTTTTATCAGTACCACCTTTGCTTTCTCTTCTAATATATATTTGATAATCATCTAAATTTAATAATGTATTGATAAAATTACTATTGTATCCTTTTTTCAAACGAATTCTCATTACATTATTACTATAATTAGCTTTATCATCTTCACCATTATAAATTGACACTCTTCCTAAACTACTATCTTTAGTATAATATCTACCAATTTTTGATATCATGATATCACCATTTTTCAATGAAGTATCTTTATACATTTGATTTACTTCTTGAGTTATATAGACAGAATCATCTAATCTAAATTCGTTTCTCCATACATTTTGAATTCTCAAAAATAACACTTCACCTTCGTTTTGATAATATTTTGTATCCACATTACTTCCATCAGCAATTGATTGAGCTATTTTTCCTAATTTATTAATTTCCCATTTTGAATTAACAATTGGATTCCCAAACATCTTGACAAATAGTGATTTAACTAAATTATCTAAATCTATAAGTTGTTGCCTTCTAATTTTAATCAATTGTTCTATTTTTTCTATTTTTTTTACTAATTTATCTTGTAAATCTTTATCTAAAACTATTATTTCAATTTTTTTCAAATCACTTATTGCAAAACTACTTTGATTAACGGATTGCTTTGAAATTTTCATTAACTTTTTGTAGAAATCGTCTGATTTAAAATAATAATTTAAATATTTAGGATTAATTTTATTATTACTTCTAATACATAATAGATTCATTCCATGTATTACTTTTTTATCTTCTTCACAAAAAGCTGTTTTACCTAAATGTTTTAAACTATTAATATGTGACATCAAAATATCATTTTTCTTTAAATAGTAGTCCTCATATTTATTATCGAAAATATCTGCATATCCATATTTGTTTTCATCTATCACATTGTCAGATATCGTTTCTATTCTTGTTATGGGAATACCTGATTTATCCTTAGAATTTTTTATATTAGCACCGTTTCTTATAAAAATACAATAATCCTCTAATAAATTCATCAAATCCCCCCCACAAATTGAAATTTATTTAAATTTATCATTATAAAATTTCCTCTAATTCTTTCAAATTTTTTTGAATTTCAGCTTCCATTTCCACTACTCTTTTAAGTATAATATTTGGTTTTTCATATTCTTTCTTTTCAATAACTATCTCTTTATATTTATTAATAGATAAATCATAATCATTTTCAGCAATTTCTTCTTTTGATACAAAAAATGATTTCTCTGTTCTTGCCCTTTTTTGTTCTTTATCAGATTCTCGGTTATTAAATCTATTTATAATGTCTGGTATATCATTCTCTGTTACAGGTTGTCTTTGGTCATCTAAACTAAATCCATCAGCAGTCATATCATAAAACCAAACTTTATCTGTTCCACCCTGTGTTGTCTTTGTAAATATCATTATTGCTGTTGAAACCCCTGCATAGGGTTTAAATACACCACTTGGCATTGATATTATAGCTTCTAATTTATGATTTTCTATTATTTCTTTTCTTATTGCTTTATGAGCATTTGAGCTTCCGAATAATACTCCATCTGGAACTATTGACGCACATCTACCACCAATTTTTAGACTTCTTAAAAACAATGCTAAAAATAATAATTCTGTTTTTTTAGTTTTTGTTACTGCTAATAAATCTTTTGATGTTCTTTCTGCATCAATTGAACCTTTGAAAGGTGGATTAGCTAAAACTAATGTATATCTTCCATTGTCTTCGTTATCTTCTGATAATGAATCTTTATATGAAATGTTTGGATTTTCTATTCCATGTTGCATTAAGTTCATTGCCCCAATTCTAAGCATCGTTCTATCCATATCAAAGCCATAAAACATTGTATTATTAAAATGTTCGTTTAAATTTTCTGATAAAAACAAATCTTTCTTATTTCTTCTTAAATATTCTCCTGCCTCAACTAAGAAGCCAGCTGTACCACATGCTGGGTCTACTATTATATCTTCTGGTGTTGGTTTCATTAATTCTACTATCATTTTTATTATGTGTCTTGGTGTTCTGAACTGTCCATTTACTCCTGCTTGGCTTAATTTTGATAATAAGTATTCATATACATCACCTTTTGTATCTCTATCATTCATCTCTAATTTATCCATTGCTGTTACAACCTTTTGTAGCATTATAGGTGTTGGTATAATAAAAATTGCGTCTTCCATATATTTAGCATAATTTGATTCTTTCTCTTTATCATTTCCTAATCCTTTTATAAAAGGAAACACTTCTTCTTGCATTACTTTAAACATTTTTTCTGCAGAATAATTTTTAAAATTGCTCCATCTACAACATTGATGCTCCTCATCAAATATTCTTTTACTTTTTATTCCTAACATCACATCATTTCTTTCATGTGATATTTCTATTTCATCTAAGCCTTTTACAAATAATAAATACGTTATTTGTTCTATTACAGTTAATGGATTTGTAACTCCACCTTCCCAAAAGTTTGTCCATATTCTATCTATTATACTTTTTGTATTTGCTTCCATGCTCTTCTCCTATAATTTATTTTTTATTTCATTATATTTTATATCACAAATTCCATTAAATAACAATAATTTTAGTCTAACTTTAGCAAAGAATGTCTACTTTTGTTTTTATTTGCAAAAGACTTGATATTTCCTCATATTTAAGCTTAAATACACAACCAACTGGAGGTGAAAACATGAATACTAAAACAATTAAATCTCTATACAATGGAGATTACACTTGTATTGAGAAACCAATTCTTGAAAATTCAAAATACTCTAAAACGTTATCAAAATGTACATCACTTCAAGAAGAACTAACACATTTGGTTGATAAAGAAACTTTTTCTCTAATTGATAATGTATTAGATTGTATGAATGAATTGTCTGATATTGAAGCTGAAGAGGCCTTTATTGAAGGCTTTTCATTAGCTGTATCGTTACTATTAGAAGCTCTTTCAAAAAAATAATTTACCCCCTCCCCTATGTATTTCCCGAAAGTTTTTAAAGCACTCCCCTCGCCGTTCCCCTTCTTTACCTTGTAGAGATTAGAGGCGGGGGTGGTCTGTATATTTTCGGTATATATTTTTTATTTATATTTCAATACTTGTAAGAATTATCTACCGATTATCACATAAAAAAATAGTAACTACCTTTATTGGTAATTACTATACTTCTATTTTAATATATTCCATTTATCTTCCTTAAAGCCTGTAAATATTCCCTTATCTGATACTAATACTGGTCTCTTTATAAGCATTCCATCACTTGCTAATAATTCTATTTTCTCTTTGTCACTCATAGTTACTAATTTATCTTTTAAATTCAATTCTTTATACTTTAAACCACTTGTATTAAACCATTTCTTTAATTCTTCTTCACTTTTTTGTATCCATTCAGTTAATTCTTCAACTGTTGGTGTTTCTTCAACAATATTTCTATCTATAAATTCGATATTGTTTTCTTCTAACCACTTCTTAGCTTTTTTACAAGTAGAACATTTTGGATATTCTATAAATATATTTTTCATAACTTATTTCTCCTATAAATCATACTCCCACAAACTCAATTTACCTTTTGCCTCTATTGGCTCATCAAATACTTCTACACTTTCTAGCTG
>CAUBRZ010000006.1 GCA_958438515.1 uncultured Clostridium sp.
TGCCGAAAATACTTGTGGGTTACCCTGCTGGAAAGATAGGTTGTTGCCAGATTTTATATATATTCCTCTTTAGCTCAGTTGGTAGAGCGCTCGGCTGTTAACCGATAGGTCGTTGGTTCGAGTCCAACAAGAGGAGCCAAATTAATTTTAGTTAGACTCTTGAAAGTAAAATGTAAGAAAACTTTCAAGAGTTTTTTTAAAATGATGATACATATTATGAAAATTTATTTAGAAAGTTAGGAAAATAAGTATGAAAATAGTTGAAGGAAGAAAGGTTATATGGGAAACAGATAATTTTATTGTAGTAGTACCACCAGATCCACATATATCAAGAGAAGAAGGTGGTCATCTGATAATTATTGGAAAAGGTGATAAATGTAGATATAATTCACGTCTAGATTTTACACCATAAGAAGTATTAGAAGTTCAAAGATTATGCCAAATGATTTGTAAAGCTTATAAAAAGGCTATGAAAAAAAGAAATGTTGATATAGTAAGAATTAATTATTTTGAAGCAGGTAACTGGGCATATAAAGATGAATATAAGGAAAATGGCGAGATTAAACCATTTTATCACGAACATATATATGGAAGAACACTAAATGCAAAAAAACAAGTATTTCCAGAAGCACCATATTTGCCAAACAGAAATACAGGGTTTTATGATGATTTTAAGCCACTTAATGATGAAGACGTTTCTTATATTATAGAAGAAATGAAAACATTAGAATTAGATGAAAAATATAGTAAAGAAAAATGGAGAATAAATTAATAACTTAGGAGATTTTGCTATAGAATAAACAAGTGCTTATTAAATCATAGAGATGAAAATGAACCTAACTGTTTTACGGAAAAGCTAAAAAGCTTCTAGCTATGAGTAAAAAATATCTCCTTTTTGATATAATAAATTATGCTATATTAACATTAATGCTTTCATATATAAATGATTATAAAAAGCTAGAAAGATATTAAATAATATATAGAAATAATTATAAAAGGGGAAATATCATGAGAATAGGAATCGATATAGATAATACTTTAACAGAAGTACAAGATAAATTAAACAAAGCAGCATTTGAATATGCAATACAATTGGGCAAGAATATTGATAATTATGATAATCCAATGGAAAATATAAAAAATAATAGAGATACATACAAGAAAAAGTTTCAATTTACTTATGAAGAATTAAAATATTTTTTAAAAGAGATTCAAGAAAATATTACTAACAATGCTACTCCAAGAGAAAATGCAAAAGAAGTAATAGATAAATTAAAAGAAGATGGTCATGAAATATATATAATTACAGCAAGAGATTCAGATTTTCATGATGATCCATATAAATTAAGTAAAGATTGGCTTGATAAGAATAAAATATATTATGATAAGTTAATTGTAAATGCAAGAGAAAAATCATCAGTATGTAAAAAAGAAAAAATCGATTTATTTATTGATGATCAACTTAATAATTGTTTGAGTGTGGCAAATGTTGGAATAAAAACAATTATGATAACTGATAAATTATATGATTATAATGAAATTATGCAATTAAAAAATTGGAATGAGATATACAACTATACAAATGAAATGGAGTAACAAATGAAAAAAATAAAAAACGAAAACCAAATACTTATAATGCTTGCATTTTTTAGTATATCAGTTGGACTATGGGGGAATTTTAGACAACTATGGTTACAAGATAATAATTTTGCTGTCACAAATATAAGTAATATATTAAGCATAGGAACTTTAATAAGCGTTATAATTATTTGGTTGATTGGAAAATATGTAAAATTAGATAAATTAAAAAATACATTAGTGATAGTGTTATTAGTAAAGTTTGTAAACATGTTTTGCTTATACTTTTTAAATATGACAAGTTCTATAGAGTTAATTAAACTATCAATAATAATAGATATTGTGACAGAATACATAGTAATTACATGTATATATCCATTAATAACTACAATTATAAAAAATGGAACAATTTATAGCAAAAGAAGATTAACAGAGTATTTATTTAGAGATGTTGGAATTTTATTTGGTGGAGTATTTATAGGTAAAAGTATTGCAGGAATACTTATAAATTATAATGCATGTTTGTTTATAGCAAATATATTTTTAGTATTTTCATTATTGATGTTACTAAATATAAAAATTAAGGACTTATCAAATAGCGAAGAATACGAAGGAATATCTTCTAAATATATATTAAAAGATAAACTTTTAATATTGTATTTGATTTATACGCTAATAGGAACAATTGCAATGTCAACAGCTCTTGGATTAAAAATGTTAACATTAACAAACTATTTTAAATTTAGTGATAGTGTAGCTACTAATTATTTATTAATATTAGGTTTATTAGCAGATATATTTGGAATTATAGCATTAAAGTATTTAACACCAAAAAATGATTATTTAACAATAACTATAAAATTTGGAATAAGATTTTTAGGATATGTAATAGCATTTGTATCAAACAATATAGCAATTACATTAATTGCTATTACTTGGTCTATATTTATTTCAACGTCATATGAAAATATTTGCGATGCTGTATATATTAATAGATTAGAAAATAAATATCAATTAAGCTTTTCCAATATATGCCATATAATTAGATTTTTAGGGGAAGCAATAGGAATATTTTTGTGTGGATTAATGTATGAAAAAGGATTAAGATATATGTTTGGATTATCATCTCTATTTATAATGTTTCAGATAGGTATAGCTTATTATATGATATATTTAAGAAAAAAAGAGAACAAAGTATAAAAACATATTTGTATGTAGAAAGGAATTTAAAATAGGTAATAGAAAATGGATATAAAAAAATTAAATAAAGAAAACATAGAAGAAATAATTCCATTAAGAATAGAATTACCAAAAGTAGATTTCGAAAATAATTTAGGTATAGATGAAAAAATTTTAATTGATAAAACCAGGGAGTTTATGAATGAAAATTTAGATAAAGATTTATTTATGTATGGAGCATATATGGATGATAAATTAGTATCAATTTGTGGATTGAGTATTTTTAAATATTTTCTACAAGCAGATGATTTAAGTTGCAAAGTTGGCTATATTACTTGTGTATACACAAAAGATGAATATAGAGGAAATGGGTATCAAAAACAGGTATTTCAAAAATGCATAGAGCTAGGAAGAAAAATGGGAATAACAAGATTTAAATTAAGTACAAAAAATCCTATTGCAATGAGAATGTATAAGAAATTTGGATTCAAAGAAGATAATAATGCCAAAAAGATGAGATTTTAGGAAGAAACAAATAGAATAGTAAGACATAGAGAAGTACCTCATAATACATTAAATAATGAAAATGGAGAAGGACTGTGTTAAAAACAGTCTTTTTTTATTAAAATGAGATATTATGTTGAATTTAAATTACTAACTTTAATAAATTTTAAAACAAACTATAAACAAAAGAAAATAAATCATAAGATATAATCTTGTTTCTAAAATTTAGTTGATAATTAAGTAGCTTTATGGTAATATATTACTTAAGAAAAATCATTTTTTAAGGAAGATAAAAATGAACAAACAACAAATATATGATTATTTAAAAGAAAAAAACATATGGCATGAAGTAACAGAGCATAAAGCAGTTTATAATATGGAAGAATTATCTCAAATAGATGTACCATATCCAGAAGTAGAAGCAAAAAATCTTTTTATTCGTGATGATAAAAAAAGAAATTACTATTTAATAACTGTTAAAGGAAATAAGAGAGTTAATTTAAAAGAATTTAAAGAAAAATATAACACTCGCAGTTTAAGTTTTGCATCAGAAAATGATTTGATGAGCATAATGAAGTTAAGTCCAGGTTCTGTAACGCCCCTAGGATTGTTGAACGATAAGGATTTAAAAGTAGAATTTTATATAGATAAGGACTTTATGAACGATTCCCATATTATTGGAGTACATCCAAATGATAATACAGCAACAGTATGGTTGAAAGTAGAAGAGTTAATTGAAATTGTAAAAGAACATGGAAATCAGGTAATTGTTGTTGAAATATAATTTTAAAGATGCAAATTTAGTTTCTACATAATAAAATGTAGAATATTTACTTTAAATGGAGGAAATGTTTATGATAACAGAAAAAATAATATCAAAAAAAGATAACTTACAATTAGAAATATCTATTATGGAGCCAAAAGAAAAACCAAAGGCAATTGTTCAAATATCACATGGAATGGCAGAACATAAAGAAAGATACTATGATTTTATGAATTATCTTGCCAAAAATGGATATATATGTGTAATACATGATCACAGAGGGCATGGAGCAAGTGTAAACAACAATAACGATTTAGGATATTTTTATAGTGAAGATATTAATTACATTGTTGATGATTTATATCAAGTAACAACATATATAAAAGAAAAATATAAAAATTTAGATGTTATCTTATTTAGTCATAGTATGGGAACATTGGTAGCAAGAAACTACTTAAAAAAGTATGATGATAAAATAAGTAAAGTAATCTTATGTGGACCACCAACTGAGAATAAATTATCTGGACTAGGGTTAAGGATTGCAAAAATATTAAAGCCATTTTATAGCAAAAACAAACCAAATAAAATTTTAAATAAAATGACATTTGGAAATTATAATAAAAATTTAAATATAGAAAATGAATGGATATGTTCAAATGTAGATATAGTAAAAAAATATAATGAAGATGAACTATGTGGATATATATTTACAACAAATGGATTTATTAATTTATTTAAATTAATGAAAAAAGCATTTGAAAGTAAAGATTGGAATGTGAAAAACAAGAATCTAAAATGGTTTATTATTGCTGGAAAAGAAGATCCTGTTATTCAGAATGAAGCAAAATTTAATGACTTAGTTAAATTTATAAAAAGTATAGGATATAAAGATGTAACATCAAAACTATATGAAAACATGAGACATGAGATTTTAAATGAAAAAAATAATATAGAAGTTTATGAAGATATAGTAAAATGGATAAAGTGATTTTTAAAAATTATATATTAAAAAATTAAATAAAAATAAAAATGAAAGTTAGCACTTATGTTTAGAAAATATAATTAGTAATAAATTAAACTCTAAACTAAGTGCTTTAAATATTAAATATTTCTTCATTAAAAATTAAGAAAATCTAAATATAAATTTAAAAAAAGTGTGATAAAATATAAAAGAATAAAAAAGGAGGAAAGGAATGTGAAAGAACCTATTTTAAAATGTGAAAATCTTAACAAAGATTTTGGAAAAAAACAAATTCTAAAAGATGTATCTTTAGAAGTATATGAAGGAGATATTTTAGGATTCATCGGACCAAATGGAGCAGGGAAAACAACAACTATAAAATTAATCTTAGGCCTTCAAAATATAACTAGAGGAAAAGTATTGATAAATGGCTATGATATTGAAAAGCAATTTTCTAAGGCAATAGAAAATGTTGGTGCAATTGTAGAAAACCCAGATTTATATATGTATTTATCTGGATATGAAAACCTAAAACTTGCTGCAAATTTATACAAAGAAATTGATAAAAAAAGAATAAATGAAGTTCTTAAACTAGTTGGACTTGAAAAAAGAGCAAATGAAAAAGTATCAAAATATTCTTTAGGAATGAGACAAAGATTAGGAATTGCACAAGCAATTTTGCATAAGCCATCATTATTAATTTTAGATGAGCCAACAAATGGATTAGACCCTGAAGGAATAAAAGAAATGAGAGAATTACTTTTAAACCTAGCTAAGAACGAAAAAATGGCGATATTAATATCAAGTCATAATTTAGCAGAACTGGATACTTTATGTAATAAAGTATCTATAATAAAAAATGGCAAAGTTATAGAAACAAGTGATATTTCGATAATAAAAAAAGAAACAGATATGGAATACAAAATATTTGAAGTTAATGATACTAAAAAAATAAAAGACTTAATATCTTCAATAGAAATAATTAATGAAACAAAATTTAAATTAAACGTAAAAAAACAAGATATTCCATACATTGTTAATAAATTAGTTGAAAATAAAGTATTAATATATGGAATTATGGAAGAAGAGAAATCTCTAGAAGATGCATTTTTTGAAAAGACAGGAGGGAATGAAATTTGAGTAATTTAATAAAAAATGAATTAACAAAAATATTTAAGAAAAAGGGAATTTATATTACATTGCTAGTAGTATTAGCATTTATAATTTTAACAAATTGTATTTATAAGTACTTTTATAATGATGATGTATCTTCTTACTATTATAGCGAAGATTATATAGAATATGCAAAACAAGATATATCAAAATTAGACCCAAACAAACCAAGTGATACAGCAAAATATATAGAATTAAAAACACAAATAGATATATATGATATAATAAGAAAATATGATAGTAAATCATGGCAAAGAGAAGTGGGTGGAAATGAAATAGCAACATATGTAAATGAAAAAAATACATATTTATATGGAGAAAATAAAGATGAAAAAAAAGCACATGATGTTCAAAATAAAATAGATGAGACAATAAAAAAATTAGATGAGAATGATTGGGAATATTTTGCTACAAAAGAATTAGAAAGAGCACAAGAGAATGTTAAAAATATTGAAGAACAACAAAAAAATACAGATAATAAACAACAATTAGAAATTCTTGAAGAAGATGTAAAACTTGCGAAAATTGACTTACAAGTAGCGAGATATAGGGTAGAAAAACAAATAAAATATGGTAACAATTATCTAAATACAGCATTAAATGAATACCAAAACGAGAGTAAAAATATAGAACAAATGAAGAAAAGTGAGGCAGAAATGTCTTATAAGATAAAAAAAGAATATAGACAAAGTATTGAAAATAAAGAGATAAGTAAATATATAATTGAAAATAATCAAGACATTAATAAGACAGATGATATAAGAGGAATTTTGAAAGATTTCTTTAGTCAATATGGTTTATTTATTATAGTAATGGTTGTAATGATAGCAGGAACTATTGTAAGTGAAGAATTTAGTAAAGGAACAATAAAATTATTATTAATAAAACCTTATGATAGAAATAAAATTCTATTATCTAAATTTATAACTGTATTTATTATGATAGCATTTTCTATAATAGCAGTATTAGGAATGGAACTAATAGTTGGTGGAATTATTTTTGGATATGATAGTCTATCTGTGCCAGTAATTCAATATGATTTTAATACAAATACTTTAGTTTCAATGAATATATTTGCATATGTGGCAATTAAATTATTGTTACAACTTCCAATTATAATTTTACTTGCAACTTTGGCGTTTGCATTTAGTACAATATTTACAAACTCGGCAATTGCAGTTGCACTTCCACTTTTGGGATATATGGGATCAAGTGTTATTAACTTATTAATTGTACAATATAATGTTAAATTTATGAGATTTTTTGTTACACCAAACTGGGATTTTTCAGAATATTTATTTGGTAAGTTACCAATGATGGAAGGATTAACAGCTAATTTTTCAGCTATTGTATGTGTAGTATACTTTTTGGTAATGATTATACCAACATTTATTATATTTAAAAGGAAAAATATAAAAAATATTTAATATAAAAGTCGTACAAAAATTTATTGTACGACATTTTTTTGTATACAATTTGATAAAAAAGTAATATAATAGCTATAAACTAGGAGGGGGATAAAAAATGAAAGTTATATTAGTAAATGGAAGTCCACATTTAAAAGGATGTACTTATACAGCATTAAAGGAAGTGGAAAAAACACTTAAAAATAATGGTATTGAAACTGAAATATTCCAATTGGGAACAGCACCTGTATCTGGATGTATTGGATGTGGGAATTGTTTGAAAACGGGAAAGTGTTTTATAGATGATAAAGTAAATGAGTTTTTAGAAAAAGTACCAAAGGCAGATGGTTTTGTTTTTGGTACACCTGTACATTTTGCAGCAGCATCTGGAATGCTATCTTCTTTTATGGATAGAGTATTTTATGGAAGAAGAAACTTGTTTAGTAATAAACTAGGTACAGCAGTAGTAAGTTGCAGAAGAGGAGGAGCAACAGCAACTTTGGACGAAATAAATAAATATTTTGGAATTAGTAATATGCCAATTGTATCTTCACAATATTGGAATATGGTCCATGGAAATAATCCTGAGGAAGTACAAAAAGATAAAGAAGGAATGCAAACTATGAGAACATTAGGAAACAATATGGCATGGCTCTTAAAATCTATTGAAGCAGGCAAAAATGCGAAAGTAGAATTACCAAAAAACGAAGATATAATTTCTACTAATTTTATAAGATAAAATATCTAAAACAAGGGAGAAATATAGTATAAAAGCATTGACAAAACCATAGTAATTGTATAAGATGAAGTAGAAATATAAAATAAAAAAGGAGTTTTATAATGAAGAAAAATGAGAAAATTATGATAGGAGTATTAGTAGCAATAACAGTAATTGTACTAATAGTTGCAGTAAACAGAGGAAACAAAAAAAATAAAGATGGAAATAATGAAAATGTAGCACCAGAAGAAGAATTTGTAAATGTATTAGAAGATGGAACAAGATTAAATAAAAGTGACAAATTACATGAAAAGAAAGAATTTGATGGAATGGAGATAACAGATTTCCAATTAACAGAAAAGGATAATGTAACATTATTATTAGGAACAATAACAAATACATCAAATGAGAAAAAAGGTGGATATCCAGTAAATATAAAAGTAGTAGATAAACAAGGAAATGAAATAATAACAGTAGCAGCATTTTTTGGAGAATTAGAACCAGGACAAAGTACACAATTAAGTACAAGTGCAACATTTGATTATGCAAATGCCTATGACTTTAGTATAACTAAGAAATAAAAAAATTAAGCAAAAAGAAAGAGTAATATTTAGTAAATATTATGGAGGAATAACAATGACAAAAAAGATAAAACGAGAAGGGGCAATAACATTAGTAGCTTTAGTTATTTCAATAATTGTAATTTTGATATTAGCAGGGATAAGCATCCAAACATTAATGGGAGAAAATGGAATAATAAATAAGGCAAGTATAGCCAAAGAAGAAAGTAAGAAAAAAGAGTATAAAGAAGAGTTAGAAATAATAGGAATTGACTTAGAGGAAAAAGAAGGTATAAATTTATCTTCTGAAGAATTCATGGAAAAATATAAAGAGAAGATAGTAGCAGATGCAATGTTTAAAGGAGCAAAACTAAATGGTCCAATAGATGAAGATGGTACAATAGTAATAATAGTTAAAACTAAAGAAGGATATGTTTATAAGGTAACAAGAAATAAGGTAGAATACATAGATAAGACAGAATAAACAACACCACCAACTATAAAAGACAGCGATATAGAAAACAGGATGGACAAATGGAAAAGTGCAAGTAACTCTGAATATAAATAATACAGATTTATCAAATTATGGATTACAATATTCATTAGATGGAAAAACAAATTGGAAAACATACTCAGGACCAATAACGTTTGAAGATAATGGAAAATTATTTGTAAGACTAAAAAATAAATATCTAGAGTATACTGACGCAACAGTAGTAAATGTAGCAAATATAGATAGATTAGCACCAAAACAATTTGTACCAACAGCAACATCAACAACAAAAAGTATAACTTTAACAGGTAGTACAACAGATGCACCAAAGACAGAAAAAGATGGATGTAGTGGAATAAAAGAATATTACTTTAGTAATGATAATGGAGCAACATGGAAACAAAATAGCAATAAACTAGCAACAAGTTATACATTTAATAGCTTAACACAAAATAAAGAATATACATTAAAAATGAAAGCAGTAGATAAAGCAGGAAATGAAGTAATAACAAATGCAATAACGAAAACAACTGGGAAAGTACCTAGTTTAACAGATAGTAATGTAAAAATAGAAGCGACTCCTACAGGATGGACAAAAAAAGTGGAAGTAACTATAACAACAGAAATAACAGGATATACATTGAGATATTCGACAGATGGAATAACATGGAAAAATTATACACAAAAAATATCAATTACAGATAATGGTCCTATATATGCACAGTTATGGGATGGAACAAATGCAGGGGGATATGCAACAAAAAATATAACAAATATAGATAACGAGGCTCCTGAAATTATAGAGTTTATAACAAATAATGCATATACAGCTGGAGCAATTATAGTTTTAAAAGATAATAATGAACTTAAGAGCGTAAAAGTAAGTAATCCAAATGGTGAAAATTTAAATCTATATGACGCAGATAATTCACAGTTATTGAATAACACATCATCAATAAATGCAAAAGAATATAAGTTTGTCTTCTTAGATGATAAGGATGGTGTATATAAAATAACTGCAGAAGATGAAGCAGGAAACATTAAAGAAAAATTTATTAAAATAAAATTCTTATTTAAAGCAGTATACAATGGAGAAGGAAGACAACCTTTAGCTGATCAATGTACAACAATTACAGGAGGATGGCTAACAAATTATTGGAAGTCGACTTATGGTGATATTGATAAAGTTACTTATGGAGACCTAAGCAATGTAGGAACTCTTACCATAAAAGCTGAACCATCAACAGTTAATGGTAGATTGGGTACATGGTATACTAAAAATGAAATAGATTTAACAGAATATGATTATCTAAGAGATGCTAAATATAACTATTTATCAACAACATCAGATAATTTATGGTTATGGGCAGGAACGCAATTTGGAATGTGTTCTACTGCAGAAGCAACTTCATGGGCAGTAACAACATTGGATATATCAGATATTAAAGAAAAAAGAACAATAATAACTGGAATGAATAATGATGATACAAGCAAGTCATATGATTTTTATATTCCAATATGTTATATGTATAAGATAAGTGATTCAGATAAATTTGATGACTAAGGATTGTAAAGTCAATGGGGTAACAAGTTTTGAATTGTTACCTCATTGATTTGTCTAGAAAATAAAAAAACATCTTGCCATATTAAAAAAACAGATATATAATTATAAAAAAATATAAGAAAGGGAGAAGAAAATGATACAAACAATTGAAACTTATTTTTTGTTATTTATGTCTTATGCTATTTTAGGATGGTGCATGGAAGTAACATGTAAATTGATTGAAAAGAAAAAATTTATAAATAGAGGATTTTTAATAGGGCCATATTGCCCAATCTATGGTTGGGGAGCAGTAGCAATTACAATTTTATTAAGTAGATATATGAGTGACCCAATAGTATTATTTATAATGGCAATTGTTATATGTTCAATTTTAGAATATTTTACTAGCTATTTTATGGAGAAAAAATATCATGCAAGATGGTGGGATTATAGTTCAAAAAAATTCAATATAAATGGACGTATATGCTTAGAAACAATGATTCCATTTGGAATATTAGGTGTTGCAATTATGTATGTTACTAATCCATTGTTATTTAGTTTATTTGAAAAAATTCCTGAAATGGCTCTTCATATTATATCAGCTGTTTTACTAATAGGATTCTTAATAGATAATATAATATCTTCAAATGTTATAGAAAGTATTAATGTAGAAGGAAATAAATTAATAAAAGATAATACAGAAGAAATAACAGATAAAGTAAAACAAATATTAACACAAAAATCTTGGTTACATAGAAGATTAATAAATGCATTCCCAGAATTAAAAGATATAAGAATAAAAATAAAAGATGCAAAAGAAGATGTAAAAAAAGCAGTAAAAGATAAAGAAGAAAAAATAAAAAACAAGTCAAATAATACTTAGTGATAGGAGAAAATATGGAGAAGATATCAAGACCAATAGGGATATTTGACTCAGGAATAGGTGGAGTAACAGTATTAAAAGAAATTATAAAATTATTGCCAAATGAAAACTATATTTATTATAGTGATTCAAAAAATAATCCATATGGTGATAAGCAAGACAAAGAAATTTTGAAAATTTGTGATAATATAGTAGAAAAACTAATAAGCAGAAATTGCAAAACAATTGTAATAGCTTGTAATACAGCAAGTGCAAAAGCAGTAAATTACTTAAGAGATAAATATAAAACAATACCATTTATTGCAATTGAGCCAGCATATAAAATGGTTTATGACTATGCATATGATGAACCTACTTTAGTCATGGCAACAAAAGGTACAATTGAAAGTGAAAAATTCAACTTATTATATAATAAGTATAATAATCATAAAACAGAATTACTAGAATGTATTGGGCTAGCAGATATAATAGAAAACGGGGAAAAAGAAGAACTTAAAAAATATTTAGAACTATTATTATCAAAATATAAGGGAAAAATAAAAAATGTAGTACTTCGGTTGTACACATTATCCTTTGGTAAAAAATGAAATAATAGAGGTCTTAGGAGATGATATTATATTTTTTAATGGTTCTATGAATTTAGCAATACATTTAAAAGAGGTATTAACAGAAAAAAAATTACTAGAAAACAATAGTGGTAAAATAGAATTTTATGATTCTAAAAATTCTTATAAAAAAGAAGAAAGATTTTATAATTATCTAAAATAATCAAATAAAAGGAGTAATACAAAAATGAAAATTATAAAAAATGTTTTAGAAAATGAACTAAATATTAGAACACAAAAAGATTATCCAATTAAAGGAATAGAATTTATTGATATTACACCATTATTATTACAAAAAGAGACATTATCAGAAATAATAGAAAAATTTAAAGATGAATTACAAGGAAAAGAAATTGATTATATAGTTGCACCAGAAGCAAGAGGATTTTTGTTTGGAACAGCAATTGCAGAAAGAATAAGTGTTGGTTTTATACCTGTTAGAAAAAAGGGAAAACTACCACCACAAACAGTAGAAACACAATTTGAATATGTGAAAGAATATGGAAAAGATACTTTAGAACTTCCTAAATTAGTAAATGAAGAGTATAAAGATAAAAAGTTTTATATTATGGATGATATATATGCAACTGGAAATACTATGGCATCAATAAAAAAAGCAATTGAAGATTTAGGAGGAAAAGTAGTTGGAGAAGGGGTTGTTATGAATATTATAGAACTAAATAATAACAAAGAACTATTTTCCCTAATAGATGTTAACGAACAGTAAAAACAAGTAATAATTACAATATGGATAGTAAAAAAGTAGTAGATAAATGATTTTTACGTTATCTACTACTTTTTTATTGAAAATTATAAATATTTTTTTAATTGTTCAACAGTATTTTCTTGAAATTTAACAAATTCATTTAGTATATTTTTAGTTTTTGAATCAGCATCAGGATTATTGTTTAATAATTTGACACCTTCAATAATTCCCATATTAGTACCTTTGATCATCATTTCGGAAATTTTAGAATCACTTTTATTATCTATCGTATTCCATTCAATAGTCATCCATCCCATAGCCTTTTGCATAGGATTCAACTCTTTTGGAAATTCTCCATATTTACTTAATTGCTCATTTACTTTATTTAGAATTTCATTATATTTATTGTATTGAAATTGTAAGTCATTTTTTAACTTAGAATTTGTAACCTTTTCAGATATAGTAGAAATAGAATCCATTCCCATCTTTATACCTTTATTTACTTCGTTTAAAATATATTCTGAATTATCCATAAATCAAACCTCCATTATAAAATATATCTATATTATTAACTAAAAAAGTAAAAGATATTTATAAAAAATACTTAAAATTTTTAAAGTTCACAAAAAATTCACAAAAAAATTAGCAGAATGTATTGACAAGTGCTAAAAAGGGGTATAATATATATAAAGTTAGCAAACATAATAAAAGAGTGCTAAAAATAAAAACTAACAATTAAAACTAAAGAGGTGAAAAAATTGTTAGATGATAGAAAAAAGAAGGTTTTGCAAGCAATAGTTGAGGAATATATAAATACAGCAGAACCAGTAAGTTCAAATGCATTAACAAATAATTATGGATTAAATTACAGTAGTGCAACAATAAGAAACGAGATGGCTGACTTAGAGAAAAGTGGATATTTGGATAAAACACATACATCAAGTGGAAGAATTCCATCAGCAAAGGGATATAGATATTATGTAGATGAATTAATAAATGATAAAGATATTAGTTTAGAAGAAATTAAATATATAAGTTCTAAATTAGAAACAAAAGTAAATGAAATTGAAGATTTAACAAAAATAACAGCAAATACTATTTCAGAGGTTACGCATTATACAACAGTATCTATAGGACCAAAAGCAACTAGTCAATTAATAGAAGAAATAAAATTTGTTCTATTAGGGTCTAGAATGATGATGGCAGTTATTTTAACAGATACAGGACTAGTGAAAGAGACAATTATAAAATTTGATGAAGACATAAATGCAAAACAAGTAGAAACAATAAACTATATGTTTAATAATAAACTAAAAGGACAGCCAATAGAAACTATTGATAGACCATTAGAAGAATACTTATTTGATGAAATGACTTATAGTGTAAATGTTATAAAACCAATTATAGAACAAATAAAAAAAGTATTAGAAGAAGACAATAAAATATATTTAGAAGGTGCAAACAAGGCATTTGATTTACCAGAATTTAATAGCTTAGAGGTAGCAAAGAATTTCATTAATGTATTAGATACAAAAGAATTAGTATCAGACATGTTGAATACAGGATTTGCAGAAGATATTAAAGTTTATATTGGTGAAGAAAATGAGAAAGAACAGTTAAAAGATTTTAGTGTAGTAACATTTAAGCATAAAGTAAATGGCAAAGATTTAGGAACAATTGGAATTATAGGACCAAAGAGAATGGATTATTCAAAAGTTATTTCAGTAATGAAATATATAAATCAAAAATTAAATGGAAAAAATTAATAAAGAAAGAAGGGATATAGATGTCAGAAGATAATAAAGAAGAATTAGAAAAAGACATTAAAAAAGATGGTAAGGAAAAAAAAGAAGAGAACAAAGAGAAAAAAAATACTCAAATGGTACCAAAAGAAGATTATGATGAATTAGATGATAGATATAAAAGGATATTAGCAGAATTTGAAAACTTCAAAAAGAGAAGTAGCAAAGAAAGAGAAGGATTATATAATTCAATTCTTTCAGATGTAATAGAGGTAATACTTCCTGTTGTTGATAATTTAGAAAATGCTGTTAAAGCAGAAACTAATGATGAAAATTATAAACAAGGAGTAGAACTTGTATTAAAACAATTTAAGGATGTTTTAAAATCTAAAGGAATAGAAGAAATAAAAACTATAGGAGAAACTTTTGATCCAGAATTACATGAGGCAGTAAGCAGTATTCAAGATGAAAACCTAGGAGAAAAAGAAATAGCAGTAGAATATAGAAAAGGCTACAAAATAGGAAATAGAGTTATTAGACATTCTATGGTTGTTGTAGCAAATTAAAAATAGTTATTAATTTTAAAAATATAAAATAAATTTATTAGGAGGATTTAAAAATGGGAAAAATTATAGGAATTGACTTAGGAACAACAAATTCATGTGTAGCAGTTATGGAAGGGGGAGAGCCTGTTGTAATACCAAATGCAGAAGGAAATAGAACAACACCATCAGTTGTTGCATTTTCTAAAAATGGAGAAAGATTAGTAGGACAAATTGCAAAACGTCAAGCAGTTACAAACCCTGAAAACACTGTTATATCAATCAAAAGAAAAATGGGAACAGCAGATAAAGTTGATATAGAAGGTGATAAATTCACACCACAAGAAATTTCAGCAATGATTTTACAAAAATTAAAAGCAGATGCAGAAAATTATTTAGGACAAAAAGTAACACAAGCAGTTATTACTGTTCCAGCATACTTTAATGACAGCCAAAGACAAGCAACAAAAGATGCTGGTAAAATTGCAGGACTAGAAGTATTAAGAATAATCAACGAACCAACAGCAGCAGCACTTGCATATGGAATGGATAAAGAACAAGATCAAAAAATATTAATATATGATTTAGGTGGAGGAACATTTGATGTATCTATACTAGATATTGGTGATGGAGTATTCGAAGTTTTAGCTACAAATGGTAATACACATTTAGGTGGAGATGACTTTGATGAAGCAATAATTAATTATTTAGTAGATGAATTCAAAAAATCAAATGGAATTGATTTAAAAACAGATAAAATGGCAATGCAAAGATTAAAAGAAGCTGCAGAAAAGGCTAAAATTGAGCTTTCTGGAGTACAACAAACTCAAATTAATTTACCATTTATAACAGCTGATAGTACAGGACCAAAACATTTAGATGTTACATTAACAAAATCTAAATTTGAAGAATTAATTCATGATTTAGTAGAAGCAACAGCTGGACCTGTTAATCAAGCTTTAAAAGATGCTGGTTTAACACCAAATGATATTCATAAAGTATTATTAGTAGGTGGTTCTACAAGAGTTCCAGCTGTACAAGAAGCAGTAAAAAGAATTACTGGAAAAGATGCAGATAAAGGAATAAACCCAGATGAGTGTGTTGCAATAGGTGCAGCTATTCAAGGTGGTGTACTTTCAGGAGATGTTAAAGATTTAGTATTATTAGATGTAACTCCATTATCATTAGGAATTGAAACATATGGAGGAGTATTTACAAAATTAATTGAAAGAAATACAACAATACCAACTAAAAAATCACAAATATTTTCAACAGCAGCAGATGGGCAAACATCAGTAGAAGTTCATGTTTTACAAGGTGAAAGAGAGATGGCACAATATAATAAAACACTTGGAAGATTCCAATTAACAGGAATTCCAGCAGCACCAAGAGGAGTACCACAAATTGAAGTAACATTTGACATTGATGCGAATGGTATAGTACATGTATCTGCAAAAGATATGGCAACAGGAAATGAACAAAATGTATCTATAACAGCATCAACAAACTTAACAGATGAAGATATTGATAAAGCTGTAAAAGATGCAGAAGCACATGCAGAAGAAGATAAAAAGAAAAAAGAAGAAATTGAAGTTAAAAATAATGCAGAAAGCTTAATCTATAATAGCGAAAAGACTCTAACAGACTTAGGAGATAAAATAAGTGGAGAAGAAAAAGCTAAAGTAGAAACAGAAATTGAAAATACTAAAAAAGCTTTGGAAACAAATGACACAGAGAAAATAAAAGAAGCAACAGAAAAATTAACAAAAGTATTTTATGATATGTCAGAACAACTTTATAAAAGTGCAAATCCAAATGGAGCAGAAGGAGTAGATCCTAATGCAGCAGGAGAAGGACCAAAAACAGATGAAAACGGAAATGTATATGATGCAGATTATAAAGTTGAAGATGATGGAAATAAAGAATAATTAATATAAAAAGGGATTTAAGGTGTAGTCCTAAATCCCTATTTAATTATAATATTATTAGGGAGATAAAATAATGGCAGGAAAAAGAGATTATTATGAAGTTTTAGGAGTTAATAAAAATGCAACTGATGACGAATTAAAAAAGGCATATCGTAAACTTGCAAAAAAATATCATCCAGATGCAAATCCAGATAATAAAAAAGAAGCAGAAGCAAAATTTAAAGAAGTAAATGAAGCATATGAAACATTATCAAACCCTCAAAAAAGAAGAATGTATGATCAATTTGGACCAGATGGGCCACAAGGATTTGGTGGTGGTGCTGGAGGACCATTTGGACAAGGAGGATATTATTCTTATAATGGTTCTGGTTTTGATGGATTTGGTGATTTTGGAGATTTAGGAGATATTTTTTCATCTATTTTTGGAGGAGGATTTGGAAGAACATCTTCTACAAGACAAAAAGGACCACGTAAAGGTGCAGATTTAAATGTGCGTATGGATATTACATTTGAACAAGCATTTTCAGGAGTAGAAAAAGAAGTAGTAATAACAAGAGATGAAGAATGTAATATTTGCCATGGTACAGGTAGCAAACCAGGAACATCTCCGGTAAAATGTCCAACATGTAATGGAACAGGTCAGGTAACAGCTGTACAAAACACAATTTTAGGGCAAATGCAAACAACAAGAACATGTACTGCATGTCATGGAACAGGAGAAATAATAGAACAACCTTGTGAAAATTGTAGAGGTAAAGGAAAGGTAAGAAAACAGCCTAAGATAAAAGTAAAAATACCAGCAGGAATTGATGATAATCAAACCGTTGTACTTAGAGGAGAAGGAGAGCCTGGTGAAAAAGGTGGACCAAAAGGTGACTTATATATAACAGTAAAAATAAAAAAACATAGTATTTATACAAGAAAAGGAAATAATGTTTTATGCGAAGTTCCAATTACAATAACACAAGCAACTTTAGGAGCAGAATTAGAAATTCCAATGGTAGATGGAACAAAAGAAAAATATAAGATACCAGATGGAACACAAACAGGAAGTAAATTTACAATAAAAAACAAAGGATTTAAATCTATAAATTCAAATAGTACTGGTGATTTTATATTTACAGTAACAGTACAAACACCAAAAAGATTAACAAAAGAGCAAAGAGAGTTATTAGTCCAACTTGCAAAAACAATGAATGAACAACCACCTATAAAAAAACGTGGATTATTTGGGTAGCTTTTTAATATAATGTAGAATAAATATTGACTTAATTCATGTTTTTATATAAAATAAATATGGATTAAGTTTATTTTTTATAGAAAATATTACAAAGGAAAAGGGGAAATATTATGAACTTTAAAATTACGAAGGAAAAAGGTATTACTTTAATAGCTTTAATAATAACAATAATAGTATTATTAATATTAGCAGGGATAAGTATAGCGACTTTAACAGGAGAAAATGGTATGCTAAAAAAGGTTGCAGAAGCTAATGAGAAGACAGCAAGAGGAGAAGCAGAGGAAGGAATAAAGTTGGTATTAAATGAATGGAAGATTGAAAAAAATCAAAGCCAATCAAAAACATTGGAAGAGTTCTTAGAAAGCAAGGTGGAAACAACAGAATTATCAAATGTAGAAAAAAAAGACAATGGTACATTTGAAGTAGAGAAAAATGGATATATAGGAATTGTTAATAGTAATGGAGAATTGGTAGGAAAAGTAGAAAAAGCAACTCCTCGACCAGAAATAAAGAATATAAAAGTGAAAAAAATAGATGGAAGTGAAATAGAAGAAAAAGGTGTAGAAATAGGAACAAAATTACAAATATCATTTGATGTAAGTATACAAGGAGGAGAGATAACTAGTGTAGAAACTGAGAAAAATGAAAATCTAACATTAAATAATGGAAAAGTAACATATATAACTGATGGACAAGAAAAAAGTGTTGAATTTGAAATAACAGGAGAAGTAGGAGAAAATACATATATTAAAAAGAAAAAAATATCAATAGCTAATAAATACATTAAACCATATGAATCTTTAGAAAAAGCTGTACAAGAAATACAAGAAAATGGAAAGAATAAAATACGAATTTCAGCACAAAATAATGTTATAATGCATGAAATAGATGCTATTGTATATGATAATGATTTAGTATTAGATGGAATAAATAATATAAATGGTGCTGAATTAGAAAATAAGATATACAGATTTGGAGATATAGCTGATGTAGCAACAAAAACCGAAAATGCAAAGAGTACAGTATTATTAAAAGTAAAAGGAAATCTTACTATAAATGAAGGTGTGACTTTAACTACTTGCAAAAGTGCAGATGGATATGGTGGACCAAAAGGATTTTTAATATATTGTACTGGAACAATAACCAATAATGGTGAAATAAGCATGACAGACAAAGGCGCAAAGGCTGAAGGTGAAGATGTGTTTTTATATAAAAATGGTAATGATCAATATGAATATGTTCCAGCTACTGGAGCTAAGGGTGGTGAGCCAGTAAGTGCATGGACTCACTATATGCATATTAAAGGAGAACATTATGAGACGATAAACGGGTCTTCACCAGGACTTAAGGGGGAAGACGGTAGAAATAGAAAAACGGGAGGAGGAGCATCAGGAGCTGCATCAGCTTGGGGAGCTACTACAACTGGTATGAGTACATGGGCATATAGTGGAAAAGGAGGAAAAGGAACTTCATATTCAGGAGGAAATGATGGACAAAGTGTAGCTACTTCAGCAACTGGTAAAACAATAACAGGAAATTCAGGAACAGAAATAGGTGGTAATGCAGGAGGTTTATTAATTATATTTGCAAATAGTATTCAAAACACTGGCAAAATTACATCAAATGGAGTAAAAGGAATATATAATAATGGAACAGGAGGAGGAAGTATAAATATATTCTATAAAAGAGATATAACACAAGGAACAATAGAAGCAAAAGGTGGAATAGGAAATGATTCAAATGGTGGAGATGGAAGTGTAACTATAAAACATATTGAAGATCTTGATCTTAAATAAATCATATATAAAACAAAAACAAAAAACGTTTTAAATTATAAATTAATAAATTTAAAACGTTTTTTGCATATTATATTTTCTTGTAATTATTTGTAATTATTTATAATTATAGAAATTTTATATAAAATATTATTAAATTAAAAAATATTTAAAATTACTAGAACTTGAGTTTTATATATACATATGATAAAATACAAAAAATAAAGGGAAGAAAGATATGGAAAAGCCAATAAAAATACTAAAAATAATAACATATATAATTTTAAGTACAATACTAATAGGAATATTAGTATTTATGTACTTTAAGATATTTAATATTGAAACAGAAGAACCAAAACAAATAGACAAAAATTGTAATATAGAAACAAAACAATACAATGGAAGAAAAGTATTTGTAATAACACCAATAGGAAAAGAAAAGAATAATCAGAAAATATTATATTTTCATGGAGGATCATATGTAGCTCAAGCAACAAATCAGCATTGGGAGTTTATAGAGAGAATTGTATCAGATACTGGAGCTACAGTAATATTACCAGACTATCCATTAACGCCAAAATACAACTATAAAGATGTATTTGACATGGTATATCCATTGTATAATGAAATAATAAAGGAAGTAAAAACTAATGATTTAATAGTAATGGGAGACTCGGCAGGAGGAGGCCTAGCATTAGCACTAGTAGAAAAACTTTCGGTTGAGAATATACCAATACCATATAAAACAATATTAATATCGCCATGGTTAGATGTTAGACTAACAAATCCAAAAATAGAAGAAGTACAAAAAAAAGACAAAGAATTAAACAAAGAAACACTAAAATTAGCAGGGATAGCATATGCAGGAGAAGATGGAATAAATAACTATCTTGTAAATCCAATAGATGGTGAACTATCAAAACTAAAAAACATAACAATAATAACAGGAACAAATGATATTTTAAATCCAGATGTATATATTTTAGAAGAGAGGGCAAAAAGAGTAAACACAAAAATAGAAATAAAAGAATATCAAGAGGCTGGACATATTTGGCTAATAAACAAAAACAGTAGTAGTGAGTTAGTAGAAGCAGCTTACAGCGATTTAGTGAATTCATTAGGGGGACAGGACTAAAATATTTCATAAAATTGTCGAAAAATAGAGAAATTATGCATAAAGAAGGGAGAAAAAATTGTGGATTGGAGGAAATTAGATAATTCAGCTAAAATATTTCCAATTTCTAATGGAAAAAAGTACAGTACTGTTTTTAGATTATCTGCTGTTTTAAAAGAAAAAGTAAATCAGAGAATATTAGAAGAAGCTGTTAACATAGTATTAGAAGAATATAAATCATTTAAAGTGAGAATGAAAACTGGATTTTTTTGGTATTATTTAGAGTATAATCCTAAAAAGCCAATTATTAAAGAAGAAAAAGAATATCCTTGTAAATATATAGATCCTAAAACAAATAATCAATACTTATTCAAAGTGACTTACTTTGATAAAAAAATTAATATTGATATTTTTCATTCTTTAACTGATGGAAATAGTGGGAATATATTTTTTAGAGAAATTATTTACACATACTTAGAATTAGCACATCCAGACGTATTTAAAGAACAAAGAAAGATAAGAAAAATTGATTATAATACTGAAGATAGTTATGTAAAAAATTATGATAAAAAGGCAAAATCAAATGTATCTGCTAAAAAAGCATATTTATTAAAAGGAAATACAATTCCATTTGGTGCAGTATCTGCAATCCATGAAATTATTGACTTAGAAGATTTAAAAGAGGAAACAAAAAAATACAATATTACAATAACTCGGATATTTAACTGCTGTTTTAATTTATTCTATATATGAAGGAAATCTAAAGAAATATAGACAAAAGCAGAAAAAACCGATAAAAATATGTATACCAGTAAATCTAAAAAAATATTTTCCTTCTAAAACAATGTCAAACTTTTTTTCTTATATGACTGTTATTGCAGAAATGGAAAAAAATAATTTAAATAAATTTGATAAAATTATAGAATTAGTCAAAAAAGAATTTGAAAAAAATCTTACGCAAGAAGAAATTATAAAAACTATGTCTGCAAACGTAAGACTAGGAAACAATATTATTGTAAAATCAGTTCCATTGGAATTAAAGAAAGTATTAGTAAAACTTAGTTATATAGAAATTAGAAAATATACAACAACTACATTTTCTAATATAGGAAGAATTGGTATAATAGGACAATATAAAAAATATATAGATTATTTCTTAATGTTAATTGCTCCTGAATCTGTAGAAAAAATAAAATGTTCTAGCTGTACATTTGAAAATAAAATGGCATTTACATTTACCTCAGTCTTAAAAGATAATAATATTGAAAAAACTTTTTATGATTTCTTAACAAAAAGAGGTATAAAAGTAGAAATAGAAAGTAATGGTGTTTTAGATGATATATCCACAAAAATTAAATAGTAAAAAAGGTGATATTATATTAAAAGTATTTATACTAGTATCAATATTTTTAGCAATTTTATTAGTAATAATAAATAAACTAACAACCGAAAGTATACCATGGGCAGCATTAGCAAATGGAGGAATTGTTTACATATGGGTAACAGTTTTTTATTCTATACGTAAAAATATAAATATTGCAGGACACGTATTATTGCAAACTATCGCTATTTCTTTGTTATCAGTTTATATAGATTATGAATTAGGATTAAAAGGATGGTCTTTTAATATTGTAATACCAATATTAATTATGATAGCGAATATAACAATGCTTGTCTTAACAATTGTCAGCCACAAAAAATTTATAAAATATGCAATATACCAGCTAATAATTGTATTGTTAAGTAGTTTGCCACTTATATTATTAGCAGAAAATATTATACAAAATAGAACATTAACAATAATTTCAATTGGAATATCAATACTAAATTTATTATTTAGTTTAGTTTTGTGTACTAAAGATATAAAAGAAATAATTATAAGAAAATTTCATATGTAAATATAAATAGTATTAAATAAGAGAGGAAATTTGTAGTAGTGAAAAATATAAAAGACTATGATTTAAAAGAATTAAAAGAAGAGCTAGCAACTATAGGAGAAAAGCCATATAGAGCAGAGCAAATATTTAAATGGTTATATGAAGAAAAAGTGAAATCATTTGATGATATGACAAATTTGTCATTAGAATTAAGAGAAAAACTAAAGCAAACTTATACAGTTTGTAATTTTAATATTTTACAAAGACAGGAATCAAAAGATGGAACAAAAAAATATTTATTTGATATATTAGATGGTAATGCAATAGAAACAGTACTTATGAGTTATCATCATGGATATAGTATATGCGTATCATCACAAGTAGGCTGTAAAATGGGATGTAAATTCTGTGCATCAACAGGAATAAAATTTATCAGAAATTTAACAAGTGGAGAAATTGTAGAACAAATATTAGCAGTAGAACAAGATCAGAATGTAAAAATATCAAATGTAGTATTTATGGGGATAGGAGAACCATTAGATAATTATGATAACGTAGTAAATGCAATAAGAATAATAAACAATCAAAAAGGATTAAATATAGGAGCAAGACATATTAGTGTATCAACAAGTGGACTAGTTCCGAAAATTTATAAATTAGCTAAAGAAAATATCCAATGTACATTATCAATTTCATTACATGCAACAAATAACAAAAAAAGAAGTAGTATGATGCCAGTAAACGACAGTTATCCAATAGAGGAATTAATAAAGGCGTGTAAGGATTACATAGAACAAACCCATAGAAGAATATCATTTGAATATGCATTAGCAAAAGACAATAATGATAATTTAGAAGATGCTAAAGAACTTGTAAAACTTTTAAAGGGAATGCTTTGTCATGTGAATTTAATACCAATAAATAAAATAGAAAATGGGAAATTCGAAAAGAGTTCTAATGAGAACATAATAAAATTTAGAGACTATTTGAATGATAATGGAATTGTGGCAACAATAAGAAGAGAGTTAGGATCAGATATTGATGCAGCATGTCGGACAATTGAGAAGGAAGAGGGATGAAGCTTAAGTTATTTGTGCATTTTTAGGATGTCTGATTTTGAAATAAACGAACTTGAAAAAAATAAGCAAATATAGTAAAATAAAATCCAATAAAGGAGAAACTATAAAGATGTTATTAAAAGATATAAAATTATCATTTGCAAACAAAATAAAGGTATATGCTTTTGTCGGACCATCAGGAACTGGAAAAAGTTATAGAGCACAAATGGTAGCAAGTGAGAAGAATGTGAATTTTATAATAGATGATGGATTACTAATTAAAGATAATGAGGTAATAGCAGGAGAGTCAGCGAAAAAAGCTGATACAAAAGTAGCAACAGTAAAACATGCTTTATTTTATGAAGATGATGAAAAAGAGGCTATTATTAAAGCTTTAAAAAAATACAAACCAGAAAGTATATTGATTTTAGGTACTTCAGATGGAATGGTACAAAAAATTGCAGCAAATTTGGGATTGCCAGAAGTGTCAGAAACCGTTTATATAACAGATGTTGCAACAGAAGAAGAAATGAAAACGGCAAGAAGAATCAGGGTAACTGAAGGAAAACATGTAATACCAGTACCAACTTTTGAGATTAAAAAAGATTTTTCTGGATATTTATTAGACCCTTTGCAAATCTTTAAATCAAAAGGAAATGGACAAAAACCGTACATATCAGAAAAATCTATTATAAGACCTACATTTAGCTATTTAGGAAAATTTACTATATCAGATTTAGTATTCAGACAAATTTTGGAATATTTAGCTTTGCAAACTCCTGCAATCCATAAAATATTAAAAACAAGAGTAGAAAATTTTGGTGAAGGTGCCAAAATTTATATGGAAGTTAGTATTGTTTATGGATTTAATGTAGTGGATGGATTAACTGAGTTTAAAATTAAATCTAAAAAAGAGATAGAAAAGTTAACAGCTATGAATGTAGTGGAATTAGATGTTGTTGCAAAAAACATTTATGTACCACAAGAAAAATAAACATATATAAATAGTGGAGGTAGAAGAATGTCATTTATTGTCGCAATTGATGGACCAGCAGGAAGTGGAAAAGGAACTGTAACAAAACTAGTTGGCCAAAGATTAAATTTAGTAAATATAGATTCTGGTGCAGCATATAGATGTATTGCTCTAGAAACAATAGAAAGAAAAATAAAAATAGAAGAAAAACAAAAAATTATAAAAATGTTAGATGATATCAAAATAGAGTTTAGAATTGAGAATGGAGAAAATGTAATTTATCTAAATAATAAAAATGTAGGGGATAGAATCAGACAAAAAGATGTTACACAAATAGTTTCACAAATTTCATCTATTAAAGAAGTAAGATTTACTTTGAATGATATATTTAGAAATTGTGCAAATGGAAAAGATATTATAATGGAAGGTAGAGACATAGGAACTTGTGTTTTTCCAAATGCTAATGTTAAGATATATTTAGATGCATCACCAGAGGAGAGAGCAAAAAGAAGATTTAAACAAAATCAAGAAAAAGGAATAGATATGTCATATAATGAGATTATTGAAAACATAAAAAAAAGAGATAAAAATGATATGCAAAAGGAAATTGGTGCACTAAAACAGGCAGAGGATGCAATATATATTGATTCAAGTGATATGACTATAGAACAAGTGGTAGAAAGAATAGTACAATTAATAGATATTGAGAAAATAAAAATTCACAAAAAATAACAGGAAAAATGAAAAAATTGTGTCCTGTTCCAAGAAAGGAGCAAAATGGAAAAGATTAAGGAGTTTTTTAAAGGTATAGTAAAGGGAATTGTAAAAGGTGCTATATATATATGGTGTAAGATTTATTATAGAGTTGAAGTAAAAGGAACAGAAAATATTCCAAAAGAAGGAGCTTTAATTTTTTGTGGAAATCATAGGTCTTATTTAGATCCTCCATTAATGGTGGTAACTGGAAAAAGAGATATGAAGTTTTTAGCAAAGCAAGAGCTATATAATAATCCATTTTTATCATTTTTGGGGTGGGCATTTGAAGCAATACCAGTAAAAAGAGATGAAAAGGATTTAGAGGCAATTAAAAAATCTTTAAAATGTTTAAAAAGTGGAGAATGTATAGCTTTATTTCCAGAAGGTACTAGAAATGGTTTAGAAAAAGGCCAAAAGGTAAAAGATGGGGTTGCTTTTTTTGCTGTTAGAAGTGGAGCTATGGTTGTACCTTGTGGAATAAAAGGAGGAACCAAGAAAAATAGAAAAGTTACTATTACATATGGAAGACCATTAGATTATAGTGAATATAAAGGAACTAAAGATAAAGAAATATTAGATAAAATAACAAATGAAGTTATGAATAATATAATTAATTTGTCAAAATAAAAGTCAAAATAAACAGTGAAAACATTAATTTGACAAATTAGAAAAACAGGTGTATAATTTTATAAGTTTTTTAGGAGAATTTAGACGTTTTTCAAAGAAAAATTGAAGAACGTCTTAAAACTTGATAAAAAGATAAAAGATATAGAGGGGTAATAAAAATGAATAATAAAAACATAAGAAATATTGCAATAATTGCACACGTAGATCATGGTAAAACAACATTAGTAGATAGTTTGTTGAAACAAAGTCATGTATTTAGAGAAAATGAACAAGTTCAAGAAAGAATAATGGACTCAAATGATCAAGAAAAAGAAAGAGGAATTACTATACTTTCAAAAAATACATCTGTAATGCATGGTGATATTAAAATAAATATAGTTGATACACCAGGACATGCTGATTTTGGTGGAGAAGTTGAGAGAGTATTAAAAACAGTTGATGGTGTTCTATTATTAGTTGATGCATTTGAAGGAGCTATGCCTCAAACAAGAGAAGTATTAAAGAAATCCTTAGCTTTAGGACTAAAACCAATAGTTGTAATAAATAAAATAGATAGACCAGGAGCAACACCTGAAAAAGTAGTTGATCAAGTTATAGAGTTATTTATTGAACTTGATGCAACAGACGAACAATTAGATTTTCCAGTTGTATATGCATCAGCAAAAAATGGTATTGCTAAGATGGATTTAAATGATGAAACTACTAACTTAGATTGTTTATTTGAGACTATAATAAATACTATTCAAGCACCAAATTGTGATGAAGAAGGACCAGCTCAAATGTTAGTTTCAAATATTGATTATGATGACTATGTAGGAAGAATAGCAGTAGGAAGAGTAGAAAGAGGTATTATTAAAGTTGGTATGCCAGTTGCAATATGTGGAAAAGAAGATAAAATTACACAAGGAAGAATAGCAAAAGTTTATACACATGTGGGATTAAATAAAGTAGAAGTTGAAGAAGGAAAAGCAGGAGATATTATTGAACTTGCTGGTCTTGCAGATATTAACATAGGTGACACAATTTGTGATTTTAATAATCCAGAAAAAATTCCATTTGTAGATATTGATGAACCAACAGTTTCTATGACATTTAGTGTAAATAATGGACCATTTGCAGGAAAAGAAGGACAATTTATAACTTCAAGACATATTAGAGATAGATTATTCAAAGAATTAGAAAGAAATGTTTCTTTAAGAGTAAAAGAAACAGATTCACCAGATAGTTTTGAAGTATCAGGAAGAGGTGAACTTCATTTATCTGTATTAATAGAAACAATGAGAAGAGAAGGATTTGAACTTTTAGTATCTCGTCCAAAAGTTATTTTTAAGGAAATAGATGGAGTGAAATGTGAACCAATTGAATTATTGGTTGTAAATGTTCCAGATGATTGTGTAGGAAATGTTATTGAAAAATTAGGTAGAAGAAAAGCCGAAATGGTTAACATGGAACCTGCAGAAATTGGTCATACAAAAATTGAATTTAAGATACCAGCAAGAGGATTAATTGGTTATAGAACAGAATTTTTAACAGATACAAAAGGAGAAGGAACAATGAATCATATTTTTGATTCATATGAACCATTCAAAGGAGATATCCAAGCAAGAGTAAGAGGAACAATAGTAGCTTTTGAAAATGGAAAATCTGTAACATATGGATTATATAATGCACAAGATAAAGGAGAATTATTCATAGGACCTGGTGTAGAAGTATATGAAGGAATGATAGTAGGTTTAAATTCTAGAGGAGAAGATTTAGCAATTAATGTATGTAAAGAAAAACATTTAACTAATACAAGAGCGTCTGGATCAGATGAGGCATTAAGATTAGTACCACCAATTCAAATGTCATTAGAAAAGGCAATTGAATTTATACAAGATGATGAATTAGTTGAAGTAACACCAAAATCTATTCGTTTAAGAAAGAAAATATTAGATTCTAAAGAAAGGGAAAGAGCTGCAAGAAATAGCAATAAGTAATTGAAAAGTGAGACTAATTATATGGATAAGATAGAATTAGAAAAAATAAAAAAAGAATCATTAGAAGAGCATATTCCAATTATTATGGATGATACTTTAGAAGCAATTGAAAATTATTTAAAAGAAGAAAGATTAGATAGAATCCTAGAAATAGGAACAGCTGTAGGATATTCTGCAATTTGCTTTACAGAATTTTTAAGTTCAAAAGGAATAATAGATACAATTGAAAGAGAAGAACAAAGAGTTATTAAAGCTAAAGAGAATATCAAGAAAGCAAAAGTAGAAGAAAAAATAAATATTTATGAAGGGGATGCAGTAGAGATATTACCAACAATTAACGAAAAATATGATGTAATATTTATTGATGCAGCAAAAGGTAAATATCCATTTTTTCTAAAAGAATCATTAAGATTAATAAAACCAAGTGGAATTATTTTTGCTGATAACATTTTATATAAAGGTTATGTTATGAGTGATTATAATAAACATAAACAACGTACAGCTGTAAGAAATTTAAGGGAATACATAAAAGAAGTAAGTGAAAATCCAAATCTTGAAACTGAGATATTAGAAGTTGGAGATGGACTTGCTGTTAGTAAAATAAAAAACACTCACCCATGAAAGAACTTCTGGGTGAGTGAAATTTTTTAGTAAGTTTTCTGACGTTTAAGAATTTCTAAAGAATTCTCAAGACCTATAAAATCAAAAATATCACCTGATTCAGAAATACCATATCCAGGAATATCCACTCTTGAACTATCAAAATTGATGGTTCTTTTATATTTGGTCTGCTTGTAAGTTAAATGATTAGCATCTCCACTTTCTGCATGTATATGCATGTCAAGAGTGCGAACCTGAACTTCGAAACATTCTCCTGAAGTAGTTCTAAAAATCATATGAATGGACTGGTATCCATTCTTTTTCGGGTTTAGAATATAATCTTTAACCCCGTACTGAAACTTTTCGGAAATACCGGATTTATCTGGTAAAATGATAGTTGGATGATCTTCCTTAGAAAAACTCTCGGTTTGACTAACAATATCTGCTTCACACAAAGTTAATCCTTTTTCTAAGTTATATTCAATTACCCTTTGGGCTACTGAATAACAAGTGTGGATTAATTCTGGGGAATTTTTACCAAACAACAGAATCCTAAATCCAAATATATCTCTAATCAAATCGAGTGATTTGTTCTCAAAGAGTAATTTCTGAAATTTGTTTTCTGTGCTTATTACAGATTTTCGTCTACCAGTAATAAGAAAACGTAAATCAGGGTACTCTTCATCTATAAGAGAGTATAGTCCATTAAAGTTCCGTCGCATTTTTGATAAAAGTTTTTTGTTTGTTATCATCTTCCGATACTCTAGTACTTTAAAATAATGTGCATGATCTTGAATATCACCAGTTTGTTTGAGTAGCTGTTCATACTCCATTAAAACGTCAGGAATACTGTGAGCACTATAAAGTGCCGTTTGAAACAATGTTGATTGAGTAGTCATAATGACTCTCCTTTCTTAAATTTTTTTTTATAAAGTAATATATATATATATATTATACCATAAATTTCTAAAAAGTAAAAGGGAATAGAGAAAATATGTTTTATCTCTCAATTACAGAGTGAATATCAGAATTATATAGTTGATCTTTAATAGAATTTAATTTAACATACTTTTGTAACATATTTAATTCATTTCTATAATATTCAAAACTTTTACCGTAATAATGATGAAATCTATAATTAAGAGGTACATCATATAATATGTAATTGCCATGAGAATCTTTAAAATTAGTTACTTCAATATATCTAGGAACCCTTAAAACAGATGTGTCATCAAAATATCTATGTTTATAGTTTCTGTGAGAAATAGCACTATTAGATTCTAATTTATCTTCAATATAACAAGTTCTAATTTGTGTTTCGAAAGTGCAATCTTTATTAGTTGTATCTTCTGAAACAATATGTAATGATTCATATCCACTTGATTTAGGATTAAGTATATAATCTTTACTTATATAAGGTAAATGAGAAATACCTTCTGAACCAATTACATGTACAGGTTTAATGGCAAAATCAGTTTTTTTCCTATATTCTTCTAGATATTTAGCAACATCATAACTGGCTTGTTTTAGAACTTGAGCATTATCAGAACCATTTACTTCATAAATTACAATTCTTTGAGCAATTATATCATCAATAAGAAAGTTTTTATTATCTTTTATTCTATCATTTAGTTTCTTTTTATAACTTGGCTTAGATTTTATTCTAATTCTTGTATGTGTTACCATATCAGGAAATAGTTCGTTCAAAAATTTTTTTTCATTAGATATTTGATTTTTTATTTTATCTAAATATTCTAATTCATAAAGTTCGTAACGGTTATTTAAATATTCATATTGTGGATGATTTTTTAAATAAGACAATTTATTTTCTTGTATTGGTATTTGAAAAACTAAATGTTTAAGTGAAGTTTCAGAATCTTTGAGTTTTAAATTAATATATTTTTTATCATCAGAAATGAAAACCTCTACATTATCTGAGAAACTAGATAAATTCAGTCTTTCTATAAGAGAAAAAGGTTTTACTTCATATTGCAAAGATTTAGTAAAAGAATTCATTTTTTAATATATCTCCTTAAATATAAAGTTTACGTAAAATAAATATTGACAATTCAAGATTGACCTTATATAATATTTATGTAATAAGAAAATATTACTAAAATTTTATAAAAGACGGAGAATAAGATATGAAAGAAGTTGAATTATTAGCGCCAGCAGGTTCTTTTGAAAAAGCCAAAATAGCGTTTCTTTATGGAGCAGATGCAGTATATGCAGGAACATCTTCACTATCTCTTAGAACTAGAGCAGATATGAGGGATAATGATTTGGAAGACACCATAAAATATGCACATAGTATTGGAAAAAAGGTATATGTTACATTAAACATTTTTGCATGGGATGAAAAATATGAAGAAATAATTCAGATGGCAAAAAAACTAGAAGAATTAAAACCAGATGGAATTATAGCAGCAGATGGAGGAGTAATTGAAGTATTAAAAACATATGCACCAAGTGTAAAAATTAATGTGAGTACACAAGCAAATGTTGTAAGTATGCATGCAGCTAACTTCTGGTACAAAAATGGTGCAAGAAGAATGATAATGGCAAGAGAAATGAATAAAGAGCAATTAAAATATATAATGGAAAACAAACCAGAAGATATGGAAATAGAAATATTTATACATGGAGCCATTTGTTTTGCTTATTCAGGAAGATGTTTTTTAAGTGATTTTTTATCAGGTAGAAGTGCTAATTTAGGTGATTGTGCACAAAGTTGTAGATGGTCATATAACTTATATGCTGAAGAGAAAAATAACCCAAAAGAACTTATGCCAATTGAAATAAATGAATATGGAACAAGTATATTTTCTTCTAAAGATTTATGTTTGATAAGAGAAATTCCAGAGATTATAGATATGGGAATTGATAGTTTAAAAATAGAAGGAAGATTAAAGACAGAATATTATTTAGCAAGTGTTATAAACAGTTATAGAAATGCAATTGATGATTATAAAAAAGATCCTGAAAATTATGATTATACAAAATACTTAAAAGAATTAGAAAAAGTAAAAACAAGAGGATTAACAACATTTTATTTTAATGATAGAAATAATCAAGATATACAAGAATATAGTGGAAAACAATATAATGAAAATTATGAATTTGGTGGTAAAGTAGTAGAATATAATAAAGAAATATCAACAATAGAAATTAGAAATAAATTATTAGTTGGAGATACATTAGAAATTATTGTACCAAATAAGATAGAACCAGTACAATTTACAATAGAAAAATTATATGATGTTGATACAGGAGAAGAAATAAGAGAAATAAGCCCTGGAGTTAAAGGTCAAAAGGTAAAAATTAAATTACCAATAGAATGTAAAAAAGATTGGATAATAAGAAGAAAAAAATAAAATATAAAGAAGTGTCTATATGTTAATATATAGGCACTTTTAAACTTTTAATAAATTAAATAAGTAAAAACCAAGCAAAATACATAAAAGAGAGATTAGTCCGATTTAAATCGAAAGAAACATCTGGAAATAGAACTAATATAGATCCAAGTGTAAATCCAATAATTGCATAAAATGTTTGAGCATAAAATTTATTTAATAAAAATTTTGTGATTTTCATAAAAAATATACAGCCTAAAAAAAGTCCAATTCCCATTGGGATAAGAACAGGAAAGTTTAAATAAGAAACTGATACTAAATAAGTATTATATACTCCCATAAGCATAAGAATAATTGTACTACTAACTCCTGGTACAACAACACCAACTGACATTACAAAACCAGACAAAATAAGATAAATAAAACTAAATTCTGAATTAGTAGTAATTGATATATTTTGTTCTAAAAAAACAGAAAGTACTCCAATTATAAATGCCATAAGTGTATAAAACAAATAATAAGGGTTAAATTGCTCTTTATTATTTGTTTGTTTTATCAAAGTTGGGATACCACCTAAAATAAGACCAATAAAAATAGATTTTGTTTGGACAGGAAATTTAAAAAATAAGTAATTTAAAATATTACTAAATAATAAAATTCCAATACCTATTCCTATAAAAATAGGAAACAAAAAATTAAAATTGCGTTTAATATCTTTAAAAAAATTCAAAATACTATCTAAAAGTTTCTCATAAATTCCAAATATTACACAAAGGACACCACTGCTAATACCAGGTAATATAGCGCCACTGCCTATTGCAATACCTTTTAAACAATTAAATAAAAAAGACATAATTCACCTCTATTTAAAATTTATGAACAAAATAGAAAAAAATTCTAATAATTAAAAAACAAAATAATTTTATGGGGCCATGCACTTTTATTTTTTAAGTACATATAATTGCAATATCAAGAAAAATGGAGGTGCATTTATGATTGGAGCACTTTGTATGACAGGAATTTGTGGCTTTATAGGATTTTTAAAATCTGCTGTGTTTGTTACTCGGGTATATTCAGGGAGGGAATCTATTTCCAGAACCTTTAACACAAGAAGAAGAAAAAAATTGTCTAGAACAAATGGCAAAAGGAGATGAAGAAGCAAGAAATCTTCTAATAGAAAGAAATTTAAGATTAGTAGCACATGTTGCTAAAAAATATAGTACAGCTAAAGTGGAGCAAGAAGACTTAATATCAATAGGAACAATAGGCTTGATTAAAGGAATTAATAGCTTTAATTTAGAAAAAGGAGTAAAATTATCTACATATGTTTCTAGATGTGTAGAAAATGAGATTTTGATGCACTTAAGAGCTACAAAAAAACTAGGAGCAGAGGTGTATTTGAATGAACCAATTGGAAAAGATAAAGACGATAATGTTGTAACACTTCAAGAAGTTTTAGAAAATAATGAAAGAAACATTGAAGAAGAAGTAGATATAAAAATGAAAATTAAACTACTTTATGAGAAAATGAAAGATATATTAAAAGATAGAGAAAAAACCATTCTAGAACTTCGTTTTGGTCTTCGGTGGGCATAAACCTAAAACACAAAATGAAATTGCAAAAATGATGGGAATATCACGTTCTTATGTATCAAGAATCGAAACAAAGGCAATTGGAAAACTAGCAAAAGAAATAAAAGAATAGTAAGAGATTATTTTGTAGATGTACAAATAAAAAAGGATATCTAAAATGATATCTTTTTTTGTATTATAAGAAATAAAGACCTAATTAAAAAATAATTATCTAAAGTTATTGTTTTTTTGTGATTATTTTTATATAATGTAAAATGTTAAGTAGAATCAGGAGGTTTTAATAATGAAATTTAATAATGAAATTTATAAAATACATGAAGTTAATAATTTCAGAGATATTATAAAAGCTACGGTTGAAAAATATCCAGATAATGTAGCATATAAATTTAAGAAAAATTTTAAAAAAGATGATGAATGTGTTGTAGAAAAAAAATATAAAGAAATCAAAATGGAAATAGAGGGATTTTCAACAGCATTATTAAATCTAGGATTGGAAAATAAAAAAGTTATTCTTATAGGAAATAATAGATATGAATGGTGTGTTAGTTATTTAGCTGTAACTACAGGAAATATGGTTATTGTGCCTTTAGATAAAGCATTACCTGATGGGGAAATTAAAAATTTAATTGAGACAAGTAAGGCAGATGCAGTAATTTATGAAAATAAATATGCAGATATATTTAACAAATTAAAAGAATCTAAATCTACTACAATAAAAAATTTCATTAATATGGATTTGGAAAAAGAAGAAAAAGGAATTTTTTCTTTTAGACAGTTAGTTGAACAAGGAATAAAGTTAATTGAAAATGGAAATGAAGAATATAATAAAATTAAATTAGATGACGATAAAATGAGTATTTTATTATTTACATCTGGAACTACATCTCAACCAAAAGGTGTAATGTTATCACAAAAAAATATATGTTCAAATGTAATGGGTATGGCAAAAATGTCAAAAATGTATTCTGATGATGTTCTACTTTCATTTTTACCATTACACCATACTTTCGAATGTACAATAACATTTTTATATGGATTTTATAGTGGGGTTACCATTGCATTTTGTGATGGTTTGAAATATATAGCTAAAAATTTAGAAGAATACAAAGTAAGTGTTATTGTAGCTGTTCCTTTAGTATTAGAAACTATGTACAAAAAAATAGAAAATGGAATTGAAAAATCTGGAAAAGCAAAAACAGTAAAAGTAATGGGATCTATATCAAACTTCTTGTATAAATATTTACATATTGACATTAGAAGAAAGATATTTAAATCTGTATTAGATCAGCTAGGTGGTCATGTAAGGATTTTATATTTTGGTGCTGCAGCTATGAGCAAACCAGTAATAGATGGATATAATACTTTTGGTATAGCGTCTGTTCAAGGATATGGATTGACAGAAACATCTCCATTAATTGCGGCTGAAACAGATAAGAACAAAAAGCCTGGAAGTGTTGGAAGAAATCCTTACAATGTACAAATTAAAATAGTAGATGAAAATGATGATGAGATAAAAAATGTAGGATTAGAGCATGTAGGAGAAATAGTTGCAAAAGGACCAAATGTAATGATAGGCTATTATGAAAATGAAGAAGCAACAAAACAAGTACTTAAAGATGGTTGGTTTCACACAGGAGATTTAGGATATTTTGATAAAGATGGTTATTTGTTTATTACAGGAAGAAAAAAAGAAGTAATAGTGCTAAAAAACGGAGAAAATGTATATCCATCAGATATAGAGTTTTTAGTAAATGAATTATCATATGTCCAAGAAAGTATTTTGTTTCCTAAGAAGAATAGTAAAAATGAAATTGCACTTGGAATAAAAATTGTATATGACCAAGACTTAGTTAAGGAAACCTTTGGAGACAAGACAGAAAAAGAATATGAAAAACTTATATGGAAAGACATTAAGGAGATAAATAAGAAATTACCAGTATTTAAGAAAATAAAAGAATTAATAATTACAACAGAACCTTTAGAAAAAACAACAACTCAAAAAATAAAGAGGTTTAAAGAACTTGAAAAAATAAATAAACTATTAGAAAATAAATAATATTCATGTATAAAATAGAAAGGTAAGCAAAGATAATATGCTTACTTTTTTTATATATTAATTCCAAAAATTGACAGATTACATAATATGGATTATAATAATACTAATGGTATAAATATACCATTTAATAGTTTTACTATTAAAAAATACATAAGGAGGAAAAAATGTTAAGAACCTATCGACGGAAGGGAGTAAAGCTTGTTGGAATGTTAGGAATATGTATTACAATAATTGTTCCACCTGGAGTGAATTTTAAAGCTTATCATGAAGAAACAATTGTGTATAATTATTCTACAAGTATCAAAAATAATTCTGGATCAGAGTTACTTTCTTCTAGTAAAATATTAGAAGAAAAGGTGCTCATAAAAAAAGAGCAGAAGAAAGAAGAAATGCTCAAAAAAGAGCAAGAAAAAAAACAAGGCATTATAACTATACATGGTTATAAATACCAAATGCAACCAGGAGAATTGGATTTGCTAAAAAAGGTTATATATGCTGAAGCAAGAGGTCTTTCAAAAGAAGACCAAGTAGCTAGTACAGAAGTGATTTTAAATAGAGTTGTTTATAATAAGAAAACGATTAGCGAAATTATCAGACAAAAAGGACAATTTAGTTGTGTTGGATCTGATGGAAATGTTTATACTGGTTTAGAACCTGATTTAGTACTAGTTACCAATGAATTAGTAACTGAAGAGGTGTCAGAGTCAGTCGAAAAAGCAGTCTTTTCAGAAGAAGATATTACAGAACAACTACTTACAAATGAAGCAATTGCTCAAGGACTGGATCCAGAAGTATATGCTAAAGGAGGAGCTTTATATTTCTTTGAAAAAAATACAACAGCAGTAAAGGCAAAATTAAAAATAAGAGTCAAAGGTGACTTAACAAACAATGGACACACATATTATAGAGTGTGGGATTAGTTTTTTTCTAAAAAGGAAGTTCAATTTATATTGAATTCCTTTTTTAAATTGTATTTTTATTTTAAAAAACTTCACTAATAAAAACAAATGTGGTATAATAGCCGAAGTGACAAAATAAATAAAAGTAAGGAAGATGTAATTATGAATAGGATAAAATTAAAAGATAGAATATTACCAACTTACACAAAAGGGGAGGAAATTTTTAATATGACTTCTCATATTGTAGGTGGAGCACTTGGAATTGTAGCTACTGTACTTTGCGTAGTTTTTGCTGCAATAAATAACAATGTATATGGGATAGTAAGTGGTGCAATTTATGGAGTTACAATGATTATATTATATACTATGTCTAGTATTTATCATGGATTAAGTCCAAAAAGACACTCGAAAAGGGTATTTCAAGTGTTAGATCATTGTTCAATTTTTTTACTTATTGCAGGAACATATACTCCTTTGGCATTATGTACAATAAGAGAATATGATATAGCATCTGGGTGGACAATTTTTGGAATAATTTGGGGAGTTGCAATATTAGGAATAGTACTAAATTCAATAGATTTGAAAAAATTTAAAGTATTTTCTATGATATGCTATTTGCTTATGGGATGGTGTATTATAATAAAAGCTAATTTATTGCCAGAACTATTAGGAAAAAATGGATTTATACTTTTAGTAGCTGGTGGAATAGCATACACAGTTGGAGCAATTTTATATGGACTAGGAAAAAAGCATAAATATATGCACTCAGTATTTCATTTATTTATATTAGTAGGAAGTTTACTACACTTTTTCTGTATATTATTATATGTGATGTAAATCAAAAATCTAATATATTATATCATAAATAAAATTAAAAAAACAAATATAAAAAGATATAATTAAATGAGCATAAATTAAAAAAATGAAGATAAAATAATATAAAGTAATAAATACTATTATTTTAGGAAGAAATTTCATTTGCGTGTAAATTAAACATATGCTAAAATAAAAATAACTTAAGAATATAAGTTGTTAAAAATTAAATAAGTATATAATTTTACCCTGCATAGTACGTATAGACAGAATTTTTAGAACCAACAAGTATATAAGAGGGGCCAATCTCATAAATATGGCGTGCAAGCTCACATGATAAAAGATAAAAATAGTTTCTATTTTTATTAGTGAGAAGCCCAGGAATATTTAGGTAGGCACCCACCTGTTTTTAGAGCAGGTCCTTAAAAATTTTGACATCTTACGGCTAAGGTGGGGTGCTTTTTTGTTTTTTATATATTAGTTAAAGCATAAATAGCTTTTGCATAAATTTTGGAACATAAAATTAAATTGTCAATTTCAATAAATTCATCAACTTGGTGACACATATCAGTTTGACCTGGAAAATTTGGACCAAAAGATATACAATTTTTAAAAGCTCTAGCATAGGTGGCTCCACCAATTGCAATTGGTGAAAAGTTAGAATTTGTTGATTTGTTAAACACATCACAAAGGGTTTTTACTAAAATATTTTCTTGAGAAATATGCAAAGCAGGTTGATATCTTTTTTCATAGAAATTAATATTTGAATATTTGCTAGTACAAGTTATAAAATGTTTTTTAATAGTATATACAGAAGTATTTATAGGAATTCTTATATTTAGTCCTATTTTTAATTCAGAATCTAAATTTTTAAAATCAAGATTACCAATATTTAAAGTTAATTTACCAGATTCATCTTCAAAATCAATTCCAAGAGATTTACCATTATATTCTAGACCAATATAATTAGAAAAAAAGTCAAACAGTTCTAAGTTTATAGTGTAATTAACTAAAATTTGATTTATACAAATAATTAATTGTGAAATTGCATTTGTTCCTAAATCGGGGTGAGCAGCATGTGCTTGAATCCCATGTGATGTTAATTTTATTTCTTGATTACTTATTTTATAAATATCTATTTGGAAATTATTTTTTTGTATAATTTTTTGAGTTATTTCAATAAAATTAGACATAGGTATTTTTTCGTTATCAATTTCTAATGTAATACTGCAAAATTTAGGAACTACATTTAGGGGATTATTATTACAATCAATTTCTTTAATTTTAATATAAGAAGTTTTTGAATTAATATCTTTCATAGTTAAGTAACAACTTAATATTGATTTTTCAGCATAAATACAAGGAAAATCAGCATCTGGACTAAAACCAATAATAGGAGGTTCTTCTGTTTTTTTATAATGTTCAATACATTTCCAATCATTTTCTTCGTTTAAACCTAAGATTAAACGAACTCTTTTATGTATGTCATAATTTTCCATAACAGATTTCATAGCATATATGGAACTAATAACAGGCCCTTTATCGTCTATTGCTCCTCTTCCAAAGATTTTATTATCCACAATAGTTGCACTAAAAGGTGGAAATGTCCAACCTTTACCTTCTGGAACAACATCTAGATGACCAATAATTCCTATTAATTCTTCTCCTGAGCCAAATTCTAAATAGCCACAATAACCATCTATATTTTTTGTTCTGAAACCTAATTTTTTTCCAAGATTTAAGGTGTATTTAAGAGCATCGTTTATATTTTTTCCAAATGGCATACATGGATCATTTGATTTATTATATACACTTGGGATTTTAATTAATTCTTGTGTATTTTTTATAATTTTGCTTTTGTTATTCTCAATATAATCTTCTATCATACAACCAGTCCTTTCTTTTTCATATTATTATTAGAAGAACTTTATTATGCATAAATAGTTGTAGACAAATAAATTGAAAATTAAATTTAAAAAATTAAAATTTATATAGTAAAAAGTCTAAAGTTGTGTTATATTAATTTTAAGAAAAAGGAGTGTGGTTTTTTTGAAAATAACACAAGTAGAACAATTACAAAAAATGGCGAAGACGGTTAGAAAGGAAATTATAGAGCAAGTTTATAAAGCTCAATCTGGGCACCCTGGTGGTTCACTTTCAATTGCAGATATTCTAACTGTATTATATTTTAATGAATTGAACATAGATCCTAAAAATCCAAAATGGGATAACAGAGATAGAGTAGTTTTATCGAAAGGGCATTGCTCACCAGCTTTATATAGTTGTTTAGCAAATAGAGGCTTTTTTGAAATAAAAGAATTAGAGGAATTTAGAAGTATTGAAGGAAAACTGCAAGGACATCCTGATATGAATAAAGTACTGGGAGTAGATATGACAACAGGCTCTTTGGGACAAGGATTATCTGCTGCAAATGGAATGGCAATAGCTGCAAAATTAGATAAAAAGAATTATAGAGTTTATTGCATTTTAGGAGATGGAGAAATAGAAGAAGGACAAATATGGGAAGCAGCAATGGCATCTAGTAAATATAAATTAGATAATTTATGTGTTGTAATAGATAATAATAACTTACAAATAGATGGAACAATTGGAGAGGTTATGAATTCTTATCCAATTGATGAAAAATTTAAAAGTTTTGGATTTCAAGTTATTAATATTGATGGACATAATATAGAAGAAATAATAAAATCATTTGAAGTAGCTAAAAATATAAAAGATAGACCTACTTGTATTATAGCAAAAACTATAAAAGGAAAAGGGATTTCTTTTATGGAAAATGAAGTGCAATGGCATGGTAAAGCACCAAATGAAGAACAATACAAACAAGCAATTAAAGAGTTAGAATAAATTTATAAAAATGGAGGATATTATGAATTTAGAAGATAGAAAAGCAACACGTCAAAGTTATGGTGAAACTTTAGTGGATTTAGGTAAAAAAAATCAAAATATAGTAGTTTTAGATGCTGATTTATCAGGTGCAACGAAAACCAATTTATTTGCAAAGGAATTTCCAAATAGATTTTTTGATATGGGAATAGCAGAAGCAAATATGATAGGCACAGCAGCAGGATTAGCAACTTGTGGAAAAATACCATATGCAAGTACTTTTGCAGTATTTGCAGCAGGAAGAAGTTATGATCAAATTAGAAATAGTGTGTGTTATCCGAATTTAAATGTAAATATTTGTGCTACACATAGTGGGATAACAGTAGGAGAAGATGGAGCAACACATCAAATGATAGAAGATATTTCAATTATGAGAACAATTCCAAATATGACTGTTATGTGTACTTCTGATGATGAACAAACCAAATGGGCTGTAGAGGAAATTGCGAAAATAAAAGGACCTGTTTATTTAAGATTAGCAAGAATGAAAACAGCAAAAATATATGAGAAAAGTGAAAAATTCGAAATAGGAAAAGGTATTCAAATAGGCAGTGGAACTGATGGAACAGTATTTGCAACAGGAGTAACAGTAGAACAAGCATTAATAGCAAAAGAAGAATTACAAAAATTAGGAATTGATATTAGAGTAGTTGATATTCATACAATAAAGCCAATAGATAAAGAATTAATTATTAAATGTGCAAAGGAAACTAAAAAATTAATATCAATTGAAGATCATAATATAATAGGTGGGCTTCGGATCTGCAATATCAGAAGTGCTAACACAATATTATCCAACTAGATTAATAAGACTAGGTATAAAAGATACTTTTGGCAAATCTGGTAAAGCAGAACAATTAATGGAATATTTTAACATTAATTCAAAAGCAATACTAGAAAATTTTAAATAAATGTGTTATAATATAAACAGTCACATGAGGTTTTGCATAAAAGGAGGTACTCAAATGAGTAATCGGAAAACTAATAATTTTAGATCATGTGCCACATGCCAAATAAGAGTATGTGACAAAAACCGGAATAAGAATGAGGACAGTAGCAGACCTATGATTGAAAAAAATATCATAAATGAAATTTTTAAAAGAAAAGGGTGTCCTTATGATGCAAAATAACCGGTAAAAGCTCTTCTATATTTTTAGAAGAGCTTTATAAAATGGGATAAATAGTAGAAATATTTAACAAATAAAAACCAAAACACTATAAAAAAGACAAAATAAAAGAGAAATGATAGAAAATGTAAAAAAACCAACATTTTCTATCATTTTTTTATCTAAAAAGTCTTGCAAAAAACTAACTTTATTGTTATGATTAGATAGAATATAAAATTGTGTTAAAATAAAGAAAAACTAATTGGTAAGGAGAAACAAAATGATAGAATTTAGAAATGTAACAAAAACGTATGATACAGGAACAAAAGCTGTAAAAAATGCAAACTTTGTTATAAATAAAGGTGAATTTGCTTTTTTAGTAGGTTCATCAGGAAGTGGAAAGTCAACTTTAATAAAATTAATATTAAAAGAAGAAGAACCAACATCAGGAAATATAATTATAAATGGAAAAGATACAACTTTTTTAAAACCAAATAGAGTACCTTATTTAAGAAGAAGTATGGGAGTAGTATTTCAAGACTTTAGACTTTTACCAGACAAGACTGTATATGATAATGTAGCATATGCTATGTATATTGTAAGAGCAACACCAAGACATATAAGAAGACAAGTACCAATGGTATTATCTTTAGTAGGATTAAGTGGAAAAGCGAAAATGTATCCAAATGAATTATCTGGTGGAGAACAACAAAGAGTAGCTTTAGCCAGAGCATTAGTAAATAATCCATCAATGTTAATAGCAGATGAGCCAACTGGTAACTTAGATCCAGATACAGCATGGGATATTATGAACTTATTAAATGATATAAATATGAGAGGAACTACAGTAGTTGTAGCAACACATGCAAAAGACATTGTAGATAAAATGAAAAAAAGAGTTATACACATTCGCAAAGGCGAAATAATTAGAGATGATAAAAAAGGTGGTTATGATTGTGAAATATAACATATTAGGATATTTAATAGGAGAAGGGTTTAGTAACGTATTTAAAAACAAAAAATCAACTGGAGCATCCCTTATGATTATGTGTGCAACCATGATAATATTTGGAATATTTTTAATCTTGGGAGAAAATATAAACCATTTTGTAAAAGAAGTAGAATCAGCTCAAGGGATACAAGTTTTTATAAAAGGTGAAGCAACACAAGAACAGATAGAAGAATTAGGTGATAAAATAAGAAAAATCGATGGAGTAAGCACCACAGAATTTATTTCAAAAGATGCAGCACTTGATCAAATGAAAGAAAAGTTTGGAGATAAAAAAGATTTACTAGAAGGTTATGAAGGAGAAAATAATATATTTACAGCATCATATGTAGTTACATTAACTGATTTAAATAAAAGTAAACAAGTTCAAGATCAAGTAGCAACATTTGATTATGTAAAAAAAATAACTAGCAAGGATGAAACAGTATCAACTTTAATTAATTTGGCAAATGGAATTAAAATTGTTACAGGGGTAATATTAGCATTACTAATAATAATATCAATATTCATTATAGCAAATACAATAAAACTAACAGTTCATGCAAGAAGAAAAGAAATATCTATTATGAAATATGTAGGAGCAACAAATGGATTTATAAGATGGCCATTTATTGTAGAAGGTATGATAATTGGAGTATTTGCAAGTGCTATTTCGATTGCTATAGTAGGGGCTTCTTATAGCTTCTTGGCAGAACAAATTGTAAATTCTCAATTTATGCAAGTGATTAATATGAGTTTAATTAGCTTTGCAGATATGTTTAGTTCTATTATATTTGTATATATGTTATTAGGTATTGGCATAGGAGCTTTACGGAAGTGTAATTTCTATGAGAAAATATTTAAAAGTATAAAGAAGGAGTAAACATGCGTAAAATTTTATGTATGATTGTGGCTTTTGTAATTTGTAGTTTTAGCGTACTATCTTGTGTACATGCTGAAGGAACAGAAGATTTACACAATCAACAACAAGAATTACAAAATGAAATAAATAATGCAAATGAGCAATTAGAAGATGTACAAAGTGAATTATCTGAAAATTTACAACAGGTTCAAAAATTAGATGAAAGGATAATGAATACAGAACAAGAATTAAGTGAATTGGATACTAAAATAGCAGAGTTACAGGTTTCTATTGATGAAGTTGAAAGCAAACTAAAAATAGCAGAAGATAACTATAACAGGCAAAAAGAATTATTAGATAACAGATTAGTTGCTGTATATGAATCAAATGATACACAATATTTAGATGTTATTTTAAGTTCTAAGAATGTTTCTGAATTTTTATCTAATTATTTTCTAATTACAGAACTTGCAGAATGTGATACAGATCTTTTAGAAGAAATGCAAACACAGAAAAGAGAAATACAAACTTCTAAAGATAAATTAGTAAAGTCACAAGAACAATTATCAGAAATAAAGGAAAATCAGACTAAAACAGCTAAAATATTAGAGAATACAAAAACCATTAGAGAAAATTATATATCTAAATTAAGTGATAAAGAAAAAGATATACAAACACAGATTGATGAATATAATGCAAGGTTTGCTGAAATAAATGCAGAAATTCTTGGATTAGCAAAAGCAGAAATTGATTCTAAATATATTGGTGGAGAGTTAGCATGGCCAGTTCCTGGGTATACACGAATTAGTTCCAAATATGGTATGAGGACACATCCAATTACAGGAATCTATAAGTTACATACAGGTGTTGACATTAGTGCACCAATGGGAGCTAATTTCATTGCAGCAAATGATGGAATTGTAACAAAGGCAGGAATGAATAGTGCTTATGGAAACATGGTAATTATTGACCATGGTGGAGGAGTTGCAACATTATATGCACATGGTTCAGAAATTTTAGTACAAGTAGGACAAACAGTAAAAAGAGGAGATGCAGTTTTAAAAGTAGGTTCAACTGGATATTCGACTCGGACCACATGCACATTTTGAAGTAAGGCTAAATGGAGTAGTTACAGATCCAATGCCATATATAACAAATGGCTTGGTGCCACAAACAAATAATGAAGGAAAAGAAAATGATAATAATGAACAAGAACAAAACACACAACAAAATTAAAAATAAAAATAGGAGGAACGTATGAAAAAACTTAGTTTAAAAATATTAGGGGTATTAGTTATTTTAATAATGTTAGTCCAAACTTCAGTAGTATTTGCAGCATCTACAAATGATTTAAAAAATCAGCAAAGTGAAAATGATAAGAAAATTAATGAAAAACAATCAGATTTACAAGAGGTAAAAGAACAAAAATCAGAGACACAACAACAGGTAAATGATTTAAGTGCAAAAATTTCTGAATATCAATCACAAATTAATGAACTTGATTCTAAAATAGAAAATTTAAATAGTAAAATTGCTGACTCACAAAAGCAATTGAACCAAAAAGAAGAAGATTATAAGAAACAAGAAAAGTTATTAGAAGAAAGATTAGTAACAATCCAAGAATCTGGAGAAACATCATATCTTGATTTTATACTAAATTCTAGTAGTTTTACAGATTTAATTTCAAATTATTATTTAGCTTCAGAAGTAGCTATAGCTGACACAGATTTATTAAATGAAATTCAAAAACAGAAAAAAGAAATTCAAGATGCAAAAACGACTTTAGAAAATAGTAAAAAAGATTTAGATACATCCAAAGCCGAAAAACAGGGAGTTTCAACACAATTACAAACAGCTAAAAATGAAAAAAATGCACAAGTTGCAAAATTATCTGAAAGCCAAAAACAAATAGAAGAAGAATTAGATGAATTGCAAGAAGCTAATGTACAGATTGCAAAAGAGATAAAAGAAGCACAAGCAAGATATAAAGCACAAATAGAGGCTTTAAATAGGAATAAAAGCAATTCCTCAAACAATAATAATAGTGGTGGAAAATATAATGGAGGAAGTGGAGTATTAGCAAGACCAGTAGCAAGTGGTAGTGTGACAGCAGGAATGTACTATCCAAGTGGTTCATATCATGGTGCTATAGATTATGGAGTACCTACAGGAACACCAGTATATTCAGCAGCAGATGGTGTTGTTATAAAAACAGCAAATTTACAATCAAGTTATGGAACATATGTAGTAATAGAACATGCTAATGGATTACAAACTTGGTATGCACATGGTACCCCTGGCTCAATACGTGTTTCACCAGGGCAAACAGTTTCTAGAGGACAACAAATAATGAGCTCTGGTAATAGTGGACATTCAACAGGAGCACATCTACACTTTGAAGTAAGAGTAGCACCTTATGATTATAATTCATGTCGTGTAAACCCTACTAATTATATGTAATTTGTGAATAATTTATTGAGAATAAAATATAATTTATAAGGGCGAAATAGTTTCGCCCAAGTTTATGTTATACTCTAAGTGAAAAATGGAGGAAGAAAATGGAAGAAAAGAAAAGATTCAAAACCTATAAAATTATAATGTTAATTGTGTTAGTGGCATTTATTACATTTATAATTACATCAATTGGAATGTATCAATATTTTACTAAAAACAACTTTGGAAATAAATTAGTTGTTTCTTCTAGTAATAATGGAGAGATAACAAGTGAATTAAGCAAATATAGAAGTTTAATTGATAAATATTTCTTAGGAGATATAGATGAAAATAAACTTAAAGAAGGAGCGATTAAAGGTTATATTGAAGGATTAAATGATCCTTATACAGAATATATATCAAAAGAGGATATGCAAGACTATATGGCTGATGCTACTGGAAATTTCGTAGGAATTGGTATATATATGGTAAAAGATACAGAAGCAAATAAAATTATGGTATTATCTCCAATTAAAGGTAGTCCAGCAGAAAAAGCAGGAATTTTACCAGGAGATTTGATAGTTTCAGTAGATGGAGTACAATATACAGCAGAGGAAATGTCAGTTGCTTCAAACAAAATAAAAGGTGAAGAAGGAACAAATGTTAAAATTGAGATATTAAGAGGAACAGAAACAAAGAGTTTTGAATTAAAAAGAGAAAATATAAAGGTAAATCCAGTTGAAGGAAAAGTTTTGCAAAATAATATTGGATATATTGAATTTTCATCATTTGATGAAGGAACGGCAAATGAATTTAAGGCTAAATTTGAAGAACTTTCAAAACAAGGAATAAAATCTTTGATTATAGATTTAAGAAATAATGGTGGAGGAATTGTGGATGAAGCTTTAGAAATTGCAGATTATATATTAGCAAAAGATGATGTAATATTATATGAAGTGGATAAAAACAATAAGGAAAAAATAGAAAAAGCTAAAAATGACCCAATAATAAACATGCCAATTGTAGTATTAACAAATGAGAATACGGCAAGCTCATCTGAAATATTAGCAGGAGCATTAAAAGACCACAATAAAGCAAAAATTGTGGGTAAAAAGACATATGGAAAGGGAGTAATTCAACAATTATTAACATTACCAGATGGAAGTGGTTTAAAAATAACAGCAGAAGAATATTTAACGCCAAATAAGACTAAAATAAATAAAATAGGAATTGAACCTGACGAGAAAGTAGAATTACCAGACACAGTAAAAAATGTTTTAACAATTGAAGAAAAAGATGATACACAATTACAAAAAGCAATAGAAATCTTAAAGTAATAGTGTGAAAGGGGAAAAAATGAATCTACCAAATAAATTAACTATATTTAGAATTATCTTAGTACCAATTATGGTAATAATTCCTTTTTTGGGGATACAAGGAGAAATTTTAGGAATACCAACCAAGTGGATTATAATAGATTTAATTTTTATAATAGCTTCTATAACAGACAAACTAGATGGGTATTTAGCTAGAAAGAATAATCAAGTAACAACATTTGGAAAGTTTTTAGATCCATTAGCTGACAAAATATTAGTTCTAGCAGCTATGATTATGTTAGTAGAAATGTCAAAACTTCCTGCTTGGATTCCAATTATAGTATTAGCAAGAGAATTTATGGTTTCTGGTTATAGATTAATTGCAGTTGAAAAAGGTGGTATAGTTATTGCTGCATCTAAATGGGGAAAACTAAAAACTGTAACACAAATGATAGCAATTATTTTAGCATTTATAGATTTAAATGCATTTGGAAAATGTTTCTATGGAGAATTACAAGGTGGAGCATTAATCTTAAATGTAATTGTTACAACTATGATGATAATTCAAACAATAGCAACTATTTTTTCAGGGGCAGATTATATGAAAGGTGCTAAAAAATTAATGAAACAATAGATTTTTATAAAGTGATTGTTATATATTAGGAAAGTATTAATATATATAATAGTAATAAAAATGAGATTTGCTTGACAAATTTCATTTTTTGCCGTAATATATTAAAAGATTTTTAAAAAGGAATGTAATAAAAAATATAGAGAGGAGAATTATAAATGGAGGAAAAAGAAGTTTTATTAACGCAAGAGGGTTATAATAATTTAGAAAAAGAATTAAATTATTTAAGAACAGAAAAAAGAGCTGAAATAGCAGATAGAATAAAAGTAGCACTAGGATTTGGTGATTTATCTGAAAATTCAGAATATGATGAGGCAAAAACAGCACAAGCAGAAAATGAGGTAAGAATTGCAGAGTTAGAAAATAAAATCAGATATGCTAAAATTATAGATGAAAAAGAAATTGATACAGAAACAGTTCAAGTTGGAAACAAGGTAAAAGTATTAGATATGGAATTTGATGAAAAAGTAGAATATACAATTGTTGGATCAACAGAAGTGGATTTGGCAGAAAATAAAATATCTAATGAATCACCATTAGGAGCAGCTCTACTTGGTGCTAAGAAAAATCACGTAGTAGAAGTAAATGCACCTGCTGGAATTATGAAATATAAAATATTATCTATAAAAAAATAAAAAGACATCATTGTCTTTTTATTTTTTTATTTCTAAAATTGAATCTAAAGCAAGTGTAATCATATTATTTAAACCAGTTTCTCTTTCTTCTGGAGTGGCGATTTCCTTTATAAATTTAGAGTCTACAACACTCATAAGACAAGCAGCGTTTTTGTTTAGCATATTTGCAACATAAAATAAAGCAAAAGCTTCCATTTCTGCACCAACAGGATTAAAACCTTCTGGAATTCTTTCTAAAAACTTGTTAACATCTGTCATATAAACATCAAAACAATCAGTACAAACAGTATTTCCTACTACTAAGTTAATATTATTTTTTTTTGCAGTATTTTCTATGATTTTATTTAGTTTCAAACTAGAATTAGCAATATGACAATTATCATTATTTAATGTTAATGCGAAATTTCCTTCACTAAAGACCTGATTAGATAAAATTATATCAAATAATTTTAAGTCTGGTTTATATCCACCACAAGATCCTATTCGAATAATATTTTCTACATTATAAAATTTATAAAGTTCATAACAATAAATTCCCATACTAGGCATACCCATACCAGAAGACATAATGGTAATTTCTTTACCTTTGTAAGTTCCAGTATATGTGTACATATTTCTTACTTTATTTACTAATTTATAATTTTCTAAAAAATTTTCTGCTATATATTTGCTACGTAGTGGGTCTCCTGGCATTATAACAGTTTTTGCAATTTCACCTAATTTGGCTTCATTATGTGGTGTAGGCATAATCTATTCCTCCTTTATATTTGATAATAATATTAGTATAACAATAAATAAAAAAAAATACAAATTTATATAAAATTACAAAAAAAGCTTGTAAAAATTAGTTGTAAGTGATAAACTAATAATAGATTAAAAAAAAACCGGTTTTGAGGTTGATTTTTTTAATCTTTTTTTATTTAGAAAACAAGGAGGAGAATATGAACACAAAATACATATTTGTAACAGGTGGAGTTGTGTCAGGATTAGGAAAGGGAATAACAGCTGCATCACTTCGGAAGATTATTAAAAAACAGGGGATATAAAGTAACAATACAAAAGTTTGATCCTTATATTAATGTTGACCCTGGGACAATGAATCCTTATGAACATGGAGAAGTATTTGTGACAGATGATGGAGCAGAAACAGATTTAGATTTAGGACATTATGAAAGGTTTATAAATGAAAACTTAACTCAAAATTCTAGTGTTACAATGGGAAAGATATATTCTAGTGTAATTGAAAAAGAGAGAAAGGGAGAATACTTAGGAAAAACTGTACAAGTAATTCCTCATATAACAAATGAGATAAAAGAAAAAATATATGGATTTGAGAATACTGATACTGATATTGTAATAACTGAAATAGGGGGGACAGTAGGAGATATTGAAGGTCTTTCAATCATTGAAGCAATAAGACAAGTTGGATTAGAAAAAAATCCTGAAGATGTATTATATATACATGTTACATTACTTCCATATATAGCAGGTTCAAACGAAATAAAATCTAAGCCTACACAACATTCTGTAAAAGAGTTACAAAGTCTTGGAATAAAACCAGACATATTAGTGTGTAGAACAGAGCAAGATATACCAGACAGCATAAGAGAAAAATTATCGTTATTTTGCAATGTTAGAAAGACTAGTGTAATTGAAAATAAAACTGCAGATTGTTTATATGCTGTACCACTAATGCTAGAAGAAGAAGGGTTAGCAAGAGAAGTTTGTAATCATTTAAAATTAGATAAATATATTCCAGACAATACAAGATGGGAAAGTATGATAGATGAAATAAGAAATATAGATAAAAATAAGATTGTGAATATTGCAATTGTTGGAAAGTATGTGAAGTTAGAAGATTCTTATATTTCTGTAATTGAGAGTTTATATCATGCAGGTTTTGCTAATCATGTAAAAGTAAAAGTAGAATTAGTAGATTCAGAAAAAATTACTAAGGAAACAGTAAAAGAAAGACTTTCTAAATATGATGGCATTATAGTTCCAGGTGGATTTGGTACAAGAGGAATTGAGGGAATGATTGAAACTATACGTTATGTTAGAGAAAATAAAATTCCATTTTTAGGAATTTGTTTAGGCATGCAAATGTCTGTGGTAGAATATGCAAGAAATGTATTAGGTTTAAAAGATTCAAATTCTGCTGAATTGGATAATAGTACAAAGAATCCAGTTATTCATATCATGGAAAATCAAAAGAAAATAGACCATAAAGGTGGAACAATGCGTTTAGGTGCTTATCCTTGTGTAATAAAGGAAGGAAGTTTAGCAAATAGAATTTATAATCAAAAAGAGATTTCAGAAAGACATAGACATAGATATGAATATAATAATGATTATAGACAAAGATTAGAAGATGCTGGACTAAAAGTTTCAGGAACATCACCAGATGGATCATTAGTTGAAATTGTAGAAATAGAAGATCATCCATATTTTATAGCAGGACAATTCCATCCAGAGTTAAAGTCTAGACCTAATAAACCAGCACCATTATTTGTAGGTCTTGTAAAGGCTTGTATTAAATAAAATGTGTTGATAAATAAAAAAGTGAAGAAAAAATTAAAAAAAATTTAAATTACTATTGACAAAAAAATAAAAAACATTTATAATTTATAATTGTCAGGAGGAAAAATATGCAGGTGTAGTTCAATGGTAGAACCTCAGCCTTCCAAGCTGATGACGTGGGTTCGATTCCCACTACCTGCTCCACAATCCTGACAATTATATTTAATTTAATATGCAGGTGTAGTTCAATGGTAGAACCTCAGCCTTCCAAGCTGATGACGTGGGTTCGATTCCCACTACCTGCTCCAATAAAAAACACCTTACGGACTTTATAGTTCGTAAGTTTTTATTTATCAAAAAAAGAGGAAAAATTATTAAAATAATTTAATCCTCTTTTTATATTTTCCTTGATTTGGGAGTAAAATTCTTGTCTATCCAGCACTGAATTTGTATTCCTGCACAAATTCTACTATGGAAATTTCCATCTCCTTTAATCTTTTAATGAAATGATAATTAGACGACAATATATAGGTGCAAATAAAGTAACAATAGCAAGCAATATTTTGAAGTAAATAATGTCCGTTGTAAAGGACACAATTAACATTAATATGTATCCAATTATTCTTCCAAATCCAATTGATATTGAAGTATAACCAATATATTCTTCTCTATATTTTTCAATTCCACACTCTTTTACTAAATCACCTTTTCTAGTATTATAAACAACATCAAAAATACAAAATGTAATTGTGTAACAAAAATTATAAATTATTAAAGTTGTTTTGTTAATATTTATCAATAAACCAACAACTCCAACTACCACAATAATAGAACATAGTGATAATATATATTTAGCATTATACTTATTGTAAAATTTGTTATATAACGTTAAAGATAACATTGAACATATTGAAAAAATTGTAGTCAAAATTCCCAAATTTAAGGAAGTTTTAAATGTCATAATAGTTATAATAATTATTAAAGTACTAATTGAACTTTCTATAATACCATACGATATACCAGATAAATTATATTTTTGTATTTTTGATAGTTTATTTTCTTTAATATAATCCATAAATTTTTTGAAATTATATTTTTCCTTTTTATCTTCTTTTACATTTGCTTTAATAAATAAAGTTATTACTATTTGAATAACAGATAATATAAAAACATATATTGCTATTTTGGTAAATGAATATAATTCGATTGAAGTTCCTAAAATGATAGGAGATATTATATTTATAATTTTACCTAATATTTTTTTTATAGACATATATTGCTTCCTGTTATTATTATTTGTGACTTCTATATAAATTAATTCGTGAGCACACCAATATAATATTTCCGAAAAAGCATATATTATTGCAATCGAAATATAATGAGTAGCAATTTTATCAGATAATATAACAATAAATAGTATAAATAATGCTCTTACTACAATTCCCAATGACATTATATGTTTAATTTTAGTTGGTATTTTTTTTATTACTTTTCCCATTAATATATTTCCTAAACTAAGTAAAGTATATATTAATATATAGTATATAGAAATAGTTGTTATATTTTCATTTGTGACTTTTAAAAAATAAGCAACTAAAAATGTTTCTATGAATACAGCCGTTAATGTATATATTAAATCACTTGCAATTAATAATTTTGCGTTTTTACCGATTTTGTTTTCCATTTTTTACTCCTTACTACAAAATTGTATTATATATTACAAAAAATTACAATACTTCCTTTAAAAAATGTGTGAATTCCTAAATGTTGTGGTTCGTAAACTGTAGCTTAATTGCTCCAACTAAAATTAACTTACAGACTGTAAAAAGTTTGTGAGTTTTTATTTTATATAAATAATATCAAAAAAGAGGAGCAATTATTAAAATAATTTAATCCTCTTTTTGTACTTTTTATGTGGAATAAAAGTCGTGTCTAGCCAGTAATTAATTTGTACTCTCGCACAAATTCTATTATGGGAAATTCCCAATCCAATACCTTTTATAAATTTTCTTTATGGGGTGATCATATCATAAGTTATTCATAAAATAAGCTATAGTTTATTGACTAATAACAAGAAATTATATACAATATTCGTAATAAAGAAAATTAAAGGTATAAACTAAAATGAAATTAACAAGTAATGAAACATTAAAATTGATATGAAAAGAAAAAATGAAACATTAGATATACGATGGATAAATCATTATGTTATTATGAGGATTATGCTGGTATTTGAATTAAACACTCTTTTGCAATATATTGACAATCTGAGTATCAATTATACAATTACATAAAATTAAAGGAGGTAAGTAATGGAAAAAAATAAGAAAATAAAAATTAGTTTGTCAACATTTTTTCTAATTATAGCATTAATTTTAATTATTTTAATGGCATATTTTATTTATAAAATTTATAATGATAAAGAAATGGCTAATAATAAAGTAAAAGACTTAAATACGCAAGTTAGTGATTTGAAAAACACGGTTAGTAAACTAGAGAATACTGTTAATAAAAATGAAGATAATAATCAAGATACTAAATATGAAGTTGAATTAGATAGTAAATATGTTAATAATAAGTATGGAATCAGATTTGAATATCCGTCTACATTTACTAAAACAACGGATACATTTGAAAGTTCAGCTTTTGAGGCTATAGAGGATAGTAATAAAAATAGATTTCAAGTACAAATGTCTAAGATAGAAACATCGATGACACTAAAAGATATAGTAAAAGAAGAAAAAGAAAAGATAATGCCTGATGGTTCTAACTTCATAAATATAGTAAAAGATGAAAAGTACGTGGCATTAAACGAAAATAAAACAAGTGGTTATATTTTTGAATGTACAACAGGAGATGATGGATATCAAATTATATTTGTAACTCAAAAAGAAAATACTGCATATCTATTTACATTTACTATAGATGATAAAACACAGTATAATAAATATGAAAAGTTAGCTTATAGTATTTTAAATACTATAATTGTAGAATAAAAAAGGTTCACCAATATAATGGTGAGCCTTTTGTTATCTTGTGGGTAAGTTAACCCACAAATTTAATTCTTCCTCTGAACTGCCATATTCATTTAAATAAGCTGGTACCATAATGGTATTTTTTAATGTATAAGAAGTAGAAGTATCAGGCAAATCAATAATAAGACTAGTTGTCATAGATAAAGCAGATTCTAAAGGACGAGGTCCACGATAAGAAGGAACTTCACCATTTTCATTGACTTCCCACTTAGGTAAAGGAAGTTCTTTGCCTGTAGGCTTACCAAAAAAGCAATCATTTTCTAACTCTTGCCAGATATATTCATTGTACATTATTGATGATTGCACTTTTTCTGCACATTCAGCACAAATTAAAGGAGTATCTCCTTTTTTAGGTCGCCAGAGTTTTACATGTTGTTTCCCACAAAAGAAACACATATAATTTTTGTTCATTTTAAAATCCTCCTTGTTAATTAACATTGATGAATATTTATAATACTAAACAATAAAAAGTATTATAACACATTGAAAATAATATATCAAATTTATATTGAAAGTATTTTGTAAAATTCTATAATAGAAAAAAATAATACAAAAGAGTTAAAACACCATAATAACACTTGTAAATTTTTGTGATTTAGTGTAAAATACCAATATATTGTAAATAATAATTAGGAGGACTGAGAAAGTAAATGAGATTTGTAGACGATGAAGAGTCGAAGAAAAAATACAAAGAATTTTTAGAATCACATGAAAGGTGTAATTTCCAACAATCATTAGAATGGGCAGAAATAAAAAAGCCAAATTGGAAACCAGAGGTAATACTTGCAGAAGACGAAGATGGAAATATCATAGGTTCTTTATGTGTGTGGATTAGAAAAATGCCTGTATTTGGTAATATAATGTATTCATCAAGAGGACCAGTATGTGATATTCACGATATTTCTGTAATGAAACAATTAACAGAAGGAGCAAAAGAACTTGCAAAAAAATATAAAGCAATTGTTTTAAGAATTGAACCTGATATTGTAAGTGATGACCAAACATTTAGAGATATTGCTACTAATTTAGGATATAAGATAAAAGACGATGCTAAAGATTTTAAAGATGAAATACAACCAAGATATGTGTTTAGATTAGATATAAAAGATAAAACAGAAGAAGAGGTAATGGCAGGGTTTAAACAAAAATGGAGATATAATATACGTTTAGCTACAAAAAAAGGTGTAGTTGTAAAAGAAGGAACAAAGGAAGATTTAAAAGATTTTCATAAAATTATGATAGAAACAGGAAAAAGAGATGGATTTATCATAAGACCATTAGAATATTTTGAAAAAATGTATGATAATTTAGCACCAGACCATATGAAAGTACTTATGGCATATTATGAGGACAAACCAATATCAGGAGTTATACCAATATTTTATGGAAATAAAACATGGTATTTATATGGAGCAAGTAGTAACAAACATAGAAACTTGATGCCAAATTATTTATTGCAATGGGAAATGATAAAAATGGCAATAGCAAGACATGATGATATATATGATTTTAGGGGAGTATCAGGAGTAGTTGATGAAAACCATCCACAATATGGATTATATAGATTTAAACAAGGATTTGGGGCTACATTTACAGAGTTTATAGGAGAAGTATATATGCCATTTAAACCAATTACTTATAAATTATATCGTTTTTCAGAAAAAGCATTTCGTACAATAAGACAAATAAAAAGAAAATTATCAAAATAATTTAAGGAGAAATAAAACTTTGAATACCTTAATAATAAATAAAGAAGATTTAACACACAATATAGAACAAATAAAAAAATATGCAAATAAAATTGGAAAAGATGATAAAGGTAACCCAGTAAAAGTAATAGCAGTAGTAAAAGCAAATGGGTATGGATTAGGAATAGTAGAATATACAAAATTCTTAATTGACAATGGAATTTCATTTTTTGCAGTGGCAACTATAGAAGAAGCTTTGATGCTAAGAAAAGCAGGAATAAAAGAAGATATTTTAATGTTATCTGCAACAGCAGTAAAAGAAGAAGTGGAGATTTTAGTTGACAATAATATTATTGTAACTATTGGTTCAAAAGAAGATATAGATATATTAGAAAAGATAGCTATTAACAAAAAGAAAAAAATAAGAGCACATTTGAAAATAGACACAGGATTTGGACGATATGGATTTGTTTATAGTAAAAGAGAAGAATTAATAGAAATACTAAAAAAATTAAAAAATATAAAAATAGAAGGAACATATACTCATTTTTCACTAAGTTTTTTTGATGAAAAGTATACAAAAATACAATTCAAAAGGTTTATAGATGTGATAGAAGTCTTAAAAATGAATGAAATTGAAACAGGTATGCTTCATGTTTGTAATTCTTCTGCTTTTCTAAAATATCCTAATATGCATTTAAATGCTGTTAGAGTTGGTTCAGCGTTTCTAGGAAGGCTTTCTTTTAAAAACAATATAGGATTAAAAAAGATTGCATATTTAGAATCTAATGTTGCAGAAATAAAAAAATTACCAAAGGGATTTAATGTGGGATATTCAAATACTTATACTACAAAAAAAGAGACTAAAGTTGCAGTTATACCTTGTGGATATATGAATGGATTTAATTTAACAAATAATAAAGATATGTTTAGAACGGTTGATAAATTAAGGTATATTGTAAGAGATATAAAAGATTTTTTTAAAAAGCAGGAAATTTATGTTAAAATAAATGATAAAAATTGTAGAGTTTTAGGAAGAATAGGAACATATCATATAACATGTGATATTACTAATAAAGATGATATAAAAATAGGGGACAAAGTTATTTTAAATATTAATCCTAAATTTGTCGATTCAGGACTAAGAAGGGAGTACAGATAAATGAAAGAAGATAAAGAAGACAAAAAAATAGAAAATAAGAAACAAGAAACAAAAAAAACTGAAACTAAGAAAAAAGAAACTAAAACAGTTGAAAAAAAAGAAAAAGAAATTAATAACATAAAAGAAGAAAAAAAAGATGAAACAAATAAAAATGAAAAAGACAACAAAGATAAGAAAGAAGAAACCAGTGAACAAAGCAAAGATAATGAGAAAATAGATGATAAAGAAATTAAGGAACAAAAAGAAGAATCTAAAAAAGAAATAGAAGAAACAGATAATAGTCAAGAACTCAAAATGGGATTTTTAAAAAAAGTATGGTATTCAATTACAAAAATAGAAAGATATCCTGGTATGGCTGCAATGGGGCTAAAAAAAGCACTTGGTTATATGACAAAAATAGTATCAATTATGGCGATTGTGCTATGTCTAGGAATAATATATAAGACACATAATATAGTAAAAGAAGGGGTACAATATTTACAAAATGAGTTTCCGGAATTTACTTATAAAGATGGTAGTTTAAATGTAGAATCAGATAAAGAAATAGTTATTTCAGAAGAAGATTCTATTGCAGGGAAGACTATAATTGATACAGAGGTTCAAGATGAGCAAAAAATTAATCAATATCTAAATTCAATTTCAGAAGCAGGAGAAGGATTAATAGTATTAAAAGATAAAGTTTTAATAAAAAATTCATCAGTTGCAGGTACAATTACTTATACTTATAAAGATACATTTGAACCATTAGGAGTGGACAATTTTGATAAAAAAGATGTTATTGAATTTGCAAAAAGCAATAAAATGATAAGTTTATATATAAGCTTATTTTTAACAATATTTATTTATGCATTTATTATGTATTTCTTGACTACAATTTCAAATGCAGTAATATTAAGTTTCTTTGGATATATAACTACTTTATTAGCAAGAATAAGAATGAGATATGTAGCTGTTTTTAATATGTCAGTTTATGCACTTACATTATCTATAATTTTAAATATATTATACTTAGTAGTAAATATATTTATTCCATTTACTATGCAATACTTCCAAGTAATGTATGTAGCTGTGGCAACTATATATTTAGTAGCAGCAATACTTATCTTAAAAACAGAATTTATTAAAAAACAAGCAGAGTTAATGAAAATAGCAGAAGCAGAAGAAATTATAAAAAAACAGATGGAAGAAAAAGATGTAAAAAATAGAGAAGAACAAGAAAAAGAAGAAAGAAGAAAAAAAGATAAAGAAGATCAGAAAAAAACAAAAAGAGAAAATAAGAAAGACCAAAAAGGTAAGGAAGAATCAGGAGAAGAGCCAGAAGGCTCAAATGCTTAGAAGTAGAGACATAAGTGGTAAGGAGGAAAAATGAGTAAAGATAATAACCAACACAAGCAAAAACAGAATAACAAAATAGGAATATTAGTATTACTTGTAGTAATATTAATTGCACTTATTACAGTATTAGGTTTACTTTTAATAAATAATAAAGCAAAAGAAGATGAAAAGACTTTAGCTTATACAGATTTGATTAAAGAACTATCATATGGAAATGTTGAAAAAATAGAAATGACGACAGGAAGTACATCTGTAAAGATAAAAATGAAAAATGTAGAGGAAGAAAAAAAAGCAGTTGTACCTAATATAGAAAGTTTTATGGGATTAGTACAAAATAAAGTAGCAGAAGGAAATGAAATAGAATTAATACAAAAACCAAAAAGTGTGTTGTCACAAATACCAGGTGTGATTTTAACAATATTACCAACAGCAATTATGTTAGCATTATTTATAATGATATTCAAAATGCAAGGGCTTGGAGAAAAAGGCAAAATTTATGATGATACAGAAAGAAAAACAAAAATTAAATTTGATGATGTAGCAGGACTAGATGAAGAAAAAGCTGAGATGATAGAAATAGTTGAATTTTTAAAGAAACCAGAAAAATTTACAAAGATGGGAGCAAGAATTCCAAAAGGTGTGCTTTTATATGGAAAGCCAGGAACAGGAAAAACATTAATTGCAAAAGCAATTGCAGGAGAAGCAGATGTACCATTTATTTCTATGAGTGGATCAGAATTTATTGAAATGTTTGCAGGTCTTCGGAGCATCTAGAGTAAGAAAATTATTTGAAAAAGCAAGAAAACTAGCACCATGTATTGTATTTATTGATGAAATTGATGCAATTGGTTCAAGAAGGACATCTAATAGTGGAGCAGAAACAGAAAATAACCAAACACTAAATCAATTATTAGTAGAAATGGACGGATTTAGTTCAGAAGAAACAATAATCGTGTTAGCAGCAACCAATAGACCAGAAATGTTAGATAAAGCATTACTTAGACCAGGAAGATTTGACAGGCAAATTACAATACCAACACCAGATTTAAAGGGTAGATTAGAAATATTAAAAATTCATAGTAAAGATAAGAAGTTATCCCAAGAAGTAAATTTAGAGAGTATAGCAGAGGATACAGCAGGATTTACAGGAGCAGAGCTTGAAAACATTTTAAATGAAGCAGCAATTATTGCTACAAAGAATAAACATGAAGATATCGAAAATGAAGATATCGAAGAAGCTGTAAAAAAGGTAACGGTTGGGCTAGAAAAACGTCAAAGAGTATATTCTCAAAAAGATAAAAAACTAACAGCATATCATGAAGCAGGACATGCTGTAGTAAGTAAATACCTACCAACACAAAATGATGTAAAAGAAGTATCAATAATACCAAGAGGTGTTGCAGGTGGGTATACAATGTATAAATCTGATGAAGATAAATATTATATTTCTAAAACAGAAATGAAAGAAAAGTTAATTGCTTTATTAGGTGGAAGAGCAGCAGAAAAACTTGTATTAGATGATATTTCTACAGGAGCAAGTAATGACATTGAAGTTGCAACAAAAATTGCAAGAGATATGGTAACAAAGTATGGAATGAGTGATAGTTTAGGCCCAATAGATTTCCAAGGAAAAGAACCATATGAAATTCAAATGTTTGGTGAAGATATCGGAGATAAAATAGGACAAGAAGTTAAAACTCTAATAGATACAGCATATAAAGATGCACAATCTTTATTAAAAGAGCACAGAGACAAACTTGATATGATAGCTTTAGCTTTACTAGAAAAAGAAAAGATAAATGAAGAGGATTTTAAAAAAATTTTTGAATAATAAAAAGGAATGCAAGAAGCATTCCTTTTAGTGAAAGAAGGTTTTGGAATTATGACAATAAGAGAAACAATAAAAAAGGGAATGATAGATCTTAAAATAAATGGAATAGCAGAGCCACAATTAAAAGCAAGATTAATTATGCAATATATTTTAAATAAACCAAGACAGTATTTATTAGTGTATGATGACAAAACTTTAACTTTGAGACAAGAAGTTGATTATTTTAAATCTATAAAAAAACTAATAAATGGAATACCGATTCAGCATATTACACATATTCAGGAATTTATGAAAATGGAGTTTTATGTGGATTCCAATGTTTTAATACCAAGACCAGATACAGAAATTTTAGTAGAAGAGGTAATAAAAATTGCAAAAAAAATAAAGGCTAAAAAAATACTAGATTTATGTACAGGAAGTGGAGCAATTGCTGTATCACTTGCAAAGTATATGCAAGAAAGTGATATTACAGCAACAGATATCAGCAAAAATGCATTAAATATTGCGAAATTAAATGCAAAAAGCAATAATGTGGAAAATAAAATTACTTTTATAGAATCAGATTTATTTGATAAAATAAGAAAAGAAAAGTATGATATAATTGTATCTAATCCACCTTATATAAAAAAGGAAATAATAAATAAACTACAAAAGGAAGTCCAAAATGAACCTAAAATAGCACTAGATGGAGGATATGACGGGTTAGACTTTTATAGAAAAATTATAAATACAAGTTATGAATATTTAAAATATAATGGATATTTATGTTTAGAGATAGGGTATGATCAAAAAGAAGAGGTTTTACAATTAATAGAAAATGAGAAGAAATATGTAGATTCATATTGTTTAAAAGATTTATGTCAAAATGATAGAGTAATTGTAGCAAGATTAAATTAAAGGAGATGTAAAAAATGTCTTTTTCATCAGAAATTAAACAAGAATTAAATAAAACTAGTAATTTAGTGGACAAACAAATGGTAAAATTCGAATTAATGGGTTATTTGATTTCTGGTAATGTATATATAGCAAATTCAAGAAACATCAAATTTTCAACAGAAAGTGATTACAATATAAATAGATTTTCTAAATTATTGGCTAACCTAGAGATAGATTATGCAATAGAAGTAGTTCGGCAAATTTTTTGTAATTAAGTTAAAAATAAAGGATATTTGTTCTATTATTAGATATGAGAAAAACAATATATTTTTAAAGGAAAATCTAATAAAAGATAGTAAAGAGGAATATTTAAAGGCATTAATTAGAGGATTATTTTTAGGGTCAGGCTCTATTAATAACCCAGAAAATAAATATCATTTAGAAATTACTTTTAATAATGAAGAAAATTTAGATGATTCTATTTATATATTGAAAAACTTAGGAATAAAAAGTAAAAAAATGATAATTGAAAACAAATATACTTTGTACATAAAAGAAGGGGAAGAAATTTCTAAATTTTTAGCTTTAATAGGAGCAAACAAAGCTGTTTTAAAATTTGAAGATATTAGAGTACAAAAGGAAATGAGAGGAAAGGTAAATAGGCTTGTGAATTGTGAAACAGCTAATCTAAATAAAACTATTAATGCATCAATCGAACAAATTGCGGCAATTCGAAAATTACAAGAAAATGGAAAGTTTAATAAATTAGATGACAAACTAAAGGAAATTGCAAAATTAAGGTTAGAAAATCCAGATATGCCATTAGGTGATTTAGGAAAATTGTTAAAAAGACCAGTAGGAAAATCAGGAGTGAATTATAGATTAAAAAAAATAATGGAGATAGCAAATGAATAATAAAGAATTAGGAATTTATATACATATACCATTTTGTAAGAAGAAGTGTTACTATTGTGATTTTGTATCATTTAGTAATTTAGAAAATAAACAAACTGGATATATTGAAGCATTAAAAAAAGAGATTAGCTGCTATGATTTAGAAGAATATAATGTAACTACTATATATATTGGAGGAGGAACACCATCATATATTGATTGTTATGAAATCAAAGAAATTTTAGATGAATTAAGAAAAAGATTAAAAAATAATGAAACAAAATTTAGCGATATCGAAATAACAATTGAGGTAAATCCAGGAACAGTTGATAAAGAAAAGTTAGAAGTATATAAATTGTCAGGTGTAAATAGATTAAGTATAGGTTTACAATCAACAAAAGATATACTATTAAAAGAAATTGGTAGAATTCATACATATAAAGAATTTTTACAGTCATATGAACATGCAAAACAGGTAGGGTTTGAAAATATTAATGTAGATTTAATGCTAGGTCTTCCAAATCAGTCTATTCAAGATATGAAAGATAGTTTAAAAGAAGTTATAAAAATGGAGCCAAATCATATTAGTATATATTCACTTATTGTAGAAGAAAAAACACCAATTAAAAAATTAATAGAAGAAGGAGAATTACAATTACCAGAAGAAATACAAGAAAGAAGAATGTATTGGTATGTGAAAAGTATGCTAGAATTAAGTGGATATAATCATTATGAAATATCTAATTTTGCTAAAGAAGGTAGAGAATCTAAACATAATATGAATTGTTGGGAGCAAAAAGAATACATAGGATTAGGGGTTGCTGCACATTCTTATATAAATGGAATTAGATATTCTAATGTAACAGATTTAGATTGTTATATTAAAAATATGATGGAATTAAAAAATGTAAAAAAACAATTACAATCAAAGACAAATATAATTTATAATATTTGTGAAATTCAAAATTTAGAAGATAAACAAAAAGAATATATGTTATTAGGATTAAGAAAAATTCAAGGAGTTAGTATTACAAAATTCAAAGAAAAATATGTAGAAAATCCAATTTTTTTATTTAGAAAACAAATGGAAAAATTAACAAAAGAAGACTTGCTTCAAATAGATGGAGACTATATTAGGCTTACAAATAAAGGATTAGATTTTGCAAACCAAGTTTGGGAAGAATTTGTATAAAAATATTGACAAAATCAAAGTAATGATGTAATCTAAAATAGAAAAAAGAAGAATAAACAAAAACGAAAGAAAAGGAAATAAAAAATGAAAAAAAGTAATAGCTGTAAGCCTTGGGGCT
>CAUBRZ010000007.1 GCA_958438515.1 uncultured Clostridium sp.
AAATTTGTGGAGTTACACCATCAACAACACTTGATAGTGAATATGGAAAAGAATACACAATATCAATATCTTATCCAACAAGAAAGATAGCAATAGGATATTCAACATCAGTAGCAAGCAGAAAATATAAAAATACAAGTTATTCATATAAAGGCTCAGATAAAATATCAACAACAAGTAATGAATATAAAATATTATTTAGAAATGCAGCAGATACTTTTAACATAAGCTACTGGCTGGCATCTCGCAGTGTTTCCGCTAACAGAGTAGACGTTTATAGCTTTTGCTACTTCGAAGTGTGCGATGTACTTAGTGGAGATGTGAATAATCTATACTGTTGTCAAGGCACTAGTGCTGGCTTCTTTGAAAGCTGTTCTTATTATGACATTGGTTGGGCTGTTCGTCCTGTAGTTTATCTAAAATCTAATATCCAGACAAGTGGAAAAGATTCAAGTGGAGCATGGACAATAATAGAATAAAATAAGAAGTTAGTAATTAGATTAAAATGAATTAAATAAAAAATTGAATAAAAGTTTAAAAAAATCTCACAATAATAATGAAAGTGAGGTTTTTTTATGTTTAACGAAAATAAAACGTACAATTTCAGAACAGACTTAGCATCAGAAAGAAGAGACTTATACCAAAAAGCAAATAACTTAGAAAACGAAATTGATGGAATTGAAAGCACAAAAGAAGATATAGATGAAAATATAAAAATTGAAAGAGTTAAAATAACAAATGAAAATGGACAAAAAGCAATAGGAAAACCAATTGGAAATTATATAACAATAGATGTTAAAAAACTAAAAATAGCGCAAGAAAATGAAATACAAAAAGCTTCTGAAGCATTAACAAATGAATTAAGAAAGATAATAGACTTACACGTAGATAAACAAGCAGAAATATTAGTTGTAGGATTAGGAAATGTATATGTAACACCTGATAGTTTAGGACCTAAAGTAATAAATGAAACAGATGTAACAAGACATCTTATTAAATATTTACCTCAATATGTAGAAGAAGGCACAAGAATGGTAAGTGCAATTTCACCAGGAGTATTAGGTACAACAGGAATTGAAACAGTAGAAATATTGAAAGGAATTGTTGACAATATAAAACCAAAACTAATAATAGTAATAGATGCTTTGGCATCACGAAGTATTGAAAGAATTAGTAGTACTGTACAAATTTCAGACACAGGAATAGTACCAGGAGCAGGAGTAGGAAACACAAGAAGTGAAATAAGTAAAACAACATTAGGCATACCAGTAATTGCGATAGGAATTCCAACTGTTGTTGAAACAGCAGTACTTGTTAATGATTGTTTAGATCTATTTATTCAAAAATTACAAAATGATGCTAAATCAAATGATTATTTAAATAATTTAAAAGAAGAAGATAATTATGAAGAAATAAAAGAGGCATTAGTTCCGAAAGACTATAACTTAATTGTTACACCAAAGGAAATTGATGATTTAATTGAAAACATGAAGGATATTGTAGCAAGAGGAATAAACTTTGCTTTACAAGATTAAAAATATTACTAAAATAAAAACAAAATCTCTTAAAAATATGTAAAAAATGTTGCAAAAATAAAATAGTTAATATATAATCAACATATATCCAATATAAAAATAAAAGGAAGAGAGGTTTAGTTTATGAGCGAAGAAAAAAAAGAAATCAAAAAAGAAGAAAATAAAAAACAAGAAGCTAAAAAAGAAACTAAAGTAGAAAAAGTAGAAACACCTAAAAAGGAGACTAAAAAAGAGGAAAAGCCAAAGGTTGAAAACAAGGAATCAAAGGTAGAAACAAAAAAAGAAGAAACTAAGAAATTTGAAACAAAAACAAACACAAGTAAAAAGAAACCAAGTAAAAACAGTAATAAGAAAACAACATGGCCAGCAATAGCAACAGTTATTGCAGTAGTAGTTGTAGCTGCTATATTAACAATTATGATAGTTACATCAAGTAATCCAAAAAAATCAGTTGATGGGTTATTTTCAAATTTAAAAGAAGGTGACTTTAAAAGTGCACAAGAATTTATTAGTGGCGATAATTTAGTAGACAATACAGAATTTAGTGAAGAAACACAAAAATTACTTTTTGACAAATTAGAATGGAAAGTAAAAAAAGTTACAGAGGAAAATGATAAAGCTACAATTGAAGTTGAAGTAATAAATAAAGACTTTAAAACAATAATATCTAACTATATGCAAAAAGCTTTAAAAGCAGCATTTGGAGGAGATAATGTATCAGAAGAACAAATAGAAGGATATTTTTCAGAAGAACTTAAAAATGATCAAGTTCAAACAACAACTACAACAAAGACAATACAAGCTGTAAAAGAAGATAAAAAATGGAAAGTAGTTTCAAATGATGAATTAACAGATGTATTATTACCAGGATTAGAAGAAGCAATTAATTCTTTGAGTTAAAATAAATAATAATAAATCCCAATACTATTTAGACTATTAAACAGTATTGGGGTTTTTTGATTTTTTAGACTTTTTATATAAATTACAAATACTACAATCAGTACAAATATGAAGTCTATTTTCAAATACAGATTGAAGAGTATTGATAAATTCATCTATATAAGAATTAATTAAGTGGATATATATTTTTTTAGGCAAAAGTGTTAAAAGAGTATTTAATGTATAATCATTAGAAGAAAAGGTAATATCACTTAAATATTTTGTATTTAAATTATCATTTGCAATTGTAATAATTTCTTTATTTGAATCTAATAAAATTGACTCTGAAGGAGAGTAAATAATATGAATAACTTCACAATTAGAATTTTGTGAGTTAATATATAGCTTTAACAGAGAAATAAACTCTAAATATTCTTTTTCGATAATATAACTATTTACAGCTTCATTTACAATTTCATCTAGAATTTTAAAATAAGCTTTTATTCTAAAATTGGTAAAACCTTTTAATATTAATGTCTTATTACTAGAAATATAATCATAGAAACTATTATACAAAGATTTAAATTTCTTATCGAAAATGGTAGAAAAATCATCTGCTATAATATCAAAACATAAATTTAAAATTACATTTTGTTCTTTTTTATCAAAATAGAAATAGTTTTGTGAAATTATTTTTCGTAAAAAATCTTCTTCTAACTCATCAATCACTATAAGGGATAGAATGGTGCTTAATTTGTTAAAAAATAATTGATTATTTTGACCAGTATAATGAATAATAACATTTTTATAATGTTTAAATTGATTCGCAGAGAAACAAACTTGTTCTAATTCTATATTATTTAATTCATTTAATAGATACGTAATTAAATTAGAATTATTTGTTTTAATACATAATGATTTCATTTATCGAAAAACTCCCTTCTAATAAAATTAGTATCTGCTAAATGCTAAAAACTTATACATTATACTATGCCAATTTTATTAATTGGAAATTTGTCCATAAAAATAAGAAAAAATACAATTTCATTGAAAGAAATTGCATTTTTAAACTTTTATAAATATATTTTATAATCAATATCTGGAAATACACAATCTTTTTTTGATATATCTTTTAAAAATTCTTCATCAATATTATTATCTTTTATTTGATAATATAATTTTGTAAATCTACCAATGTGATCTTTAATTCTTTTTTTTGCGTAATCTACCATAGTTCCATTTGTAATTATAAATAACCAATCACTACTTTGTGCAAGAAGAAGTTCTCTAGCACACTGATTTAAAGCCTTTTTTTGTAAGCCTTTGCTATTAGGAAAAAGATTAGCTAATTCACACATTCTATCACCAGCAACATGTAAATGTCTATGAACATAATCATTTGTAGGATTTAACCAAACTTCACTATAACCATTTGCACCCCAACTTGAACGACAAGGCAAACATTCTTGCATAGATGGGTATTTATCAATATATTCTGACGGAGTAATTAATTCAAAGTTACAGTCATCATAATAAATCTTTTTAAATAAAATATATAACCAATAAGGACCTTCATACCACCAGTGTCCATATAGTTCAGCATCATAAGGACATAAAATTATAGGTGGTTTATCCATATATTTAGATACATCATTTATCTGAGCTGTTCTAGAATCTAAGAAATGACCTGCTTGTTTTTCAGCTGAATCCATAGCCCATCTAGGGTTATAATAATCTTTGAAATCAGTATTTCCTGTAATTCTATAATATTTAATACCAGTATGAACTCTAACACCATTATGTGCAATATAAGGTTTTATATAATCATAATCAGCTTCGTATCCTATATCACGATAAAATTCTCTATAATTATAATCACCAGGATAACCGATTAACAGAACTCCATACCTGTCTTGAAGATTCAACATCACGTCCAAATGCAACAATACCTTGAGGTGAAACAATAGGAGCAAAAGTACCATAAATAGGAGTTGGATTTGCATATAAAATTCCATGTGTTTCAGTAATAATATATTGAATTCCAAATTCTTTTAAATACTTATCAGCTTCTGGAACATATCCACATTCAGGTAACCAAATACCACGAGGTTTTCTTCCAAAATATCTTTCATAAGTCTGAACACCAACAGCAATTTGAGCTTTAACCGTTTTTTCATTTACATACAAAATAGGAAAATATCCATGAGTTGCACCACATGTGATAATTTCTAAAACACCAATATCTTGAAAGTGTTTAAATGCTTCGATTAAATTACATTTATAAACATCTTTAAACAAATGTAAATCGTTAGAATAACGATCAAAATAGTATTTGGAAAGTTTGTTTAATCTTTCATCTCCAGCAGTTCTTTTGATTTCTTTTGATGATAATTCAATTAATCTTTTTAAATATTTAATATATTTTCTTTGTAATAGTTTATTATCTAACATTGAAAGTAGAGGTGGTGTCATTGACATTGTAATTCTAAAATCCACCCCTTCATCTACTAATTTTTGAAAATTAGTAAGTAATGGTATATAAGTTTCTGAAATAGCTTCATATAACCATGACTCTTCCAAATAATCATCACTTTCTGGATGATGTATAAAAGGAAGATGTGCATGAAGTACAAAGCTTACATATCCTTTTTTTGATTGCATTATAATTCTCCTTTGACTTTTAATTTATGAAGATGGGTTTGACAAGTCATAAATATCTTCTACATTTTCATTTTTGTACATAACTTTATACAAGTCATAAATGTCATATATTTTTCCCATATTCCTAATAAAAGAAAGGGTATTAATAGATTTTTTAGTTTTTTTGCCAGTTTTAACATCTTTAAAGTAAACCATCTTTTGATTTTTATCAAATAAAATATGATCATTTGGAGATTCAATCTCATTTGAAGTAGATACATAAACATAATTAGTGTTTAATGTATCTGTTTTTTGAATAGGGCGTCTACCTAATTCAACTCTATAGTTGCATTTACTATCAGCAACATGTAAATACCAACTATTTGCAAAATCATTAATTTCAACCTCAAAACTGTATCCTAATGTATCATTATATACAATTAAAATAGGTCTTGTTATTTCGAAAAAATTCTTGCCATATTGATTTTCTAAATTTTTTCTATCTTCATCTGAAATATCCCAATATATAAATAAACTAGTTGGTGTTTGGGCTAAAACCTTTATAATAGTTTGATTGTATCTATAAGGTAAATCATAATATTCTAGAATTTCAGGTTTTTTGATATCAGATTTTGATTTACTTTTTTTAGCTGTCTTTTTAGTAGTAGTTTTTTTTGATACTTTATTTTTAGGTTCTATTTTGTTTTCTATTTTCTTATTTGAAGAAGTAGTGTTTTTCTTAGTAGTTCTTGTTGATGAAGCTGCTTTTTTAGTTGTAGTTTTTTTAGCAGGTGTTTTCTTTTTTACTTCTTTTATTTCTTTTTCTAAATCTTTTTGTTCTTTTGTATTTTTTGGCATTTTTTCCTCCTTAAGTGAAATCTCTTTACTTCTTTTATATATTATACTAAAAGTAAAATAAATTCAAGTAAAAAAGGTAAGTTTTTAAAAAATAATGTAGAACTTTAGAAAAAAGATTTTTAAAAAGAAATACAAATAAAAATTGTATATAAATAAAAGTAAATAAAATTATAAAAACCTCTTTTAAAAAAAATGAAAATGTTATACAATAATAAAAAATTAGAATTAGGAGAGGAATATGTATAAAAAGTGGCAAATATGTCAAACAGATAGAGAAAAAGTTGAACAAATCAAAAGTAATTATCAAATTAATGAATTATTAGCTACAATATTGGTTAATAGAAATATTGTCCAAAAAGAAGATATAAGACTATTTTTAAACCCAACAAGACAAGATTTTTATGATCCATTTTTAATAACAGATATGGAAATAGCAATACAAAGAATAATAAAAGCAATAAACAATAGACAAAAAGTTACAATTTATGGTGATTATGATGTAGATGGAATCACAAGTATAACTGTATTAAAAAGCTTTTTAAAAGACCTAGGATTAGAAACATCAATATATATACCAAATAGATTAGAAGAAGGCTATGGATTAAATAAAAAAGCAATTGATAAAATAGCACAAGATGGTTGTGATTTAATGATTACCGTAGATTGTGGAATATCTGCAATTGAAGAAATCGAGTATGCTAATTTTTTAGGAATTGAAACAATTGTAACAGATCATCATGAACCAACAAATGAATTACCAAATGCAATTGCAGTTATTGATAATAAAAGAAAAGATAGTAAATATCCATTTAGAGAACTAGCAGGAGTGGGAGTAGTATTTAAAGTAATTCAAGCATTAGGAATAAAATTAGGTTTAGAAGAAGAAACTTATTTGAAATATTTAGATATTGTATGTATAGGAACTATATCAGATATTGTTCCTTTAGTAGATGAAAATAGAGTAATAGCAAAATTAGGATTAATGTTAGTAAAACAAACAAGAAACATTGGTCTAAAATCTATTATAAATTCTTCAGGCTATACTAAAATTGATTCTAATACTATTTCTTTTGGCGTAGCACCTAGAATAAATGCATGTGGAAGAATGGGAAAAGCACAAGAAGCGTTAGAATTATTGTTGTCAACAAATATAAATGAAGTAAATATATTAACAAAAAAATTAAATGAGCATAATAGACAAAGACAAGAAACAGAAAAAGCAATATTTGAAAGTGCTATAAATAAAATACAAAATGAACACTTAGATAAAAATAAAACTATTATAATTGGAGGAGAAAATTGGCATCATGGGGTAATAGGAATAGTTTCTTCCAAAATTACAGAAATGTATTTTAAACCAAGTATATTACTTAGTTTTGAAGAAGAAGGAATAGGAAAAGGTTCTGGAAGAAGTATACCAGGATTTGATTTACATGATGCATTAACAAATTGTAGTGATACTATTGAAAAATTTGGTGGACATAGTATGGCAGTAGGAATTACAATAAAAAAAGAAAATTTTAAAAAATTCAAAGAAGAACTTGAAAGTATAGCTAGTAAAAATCATATTGACGAAATAATACCAGTTATAAACATTGAGGCGAAAATTGATTTAAGTGATATCGGAAGAGAAATGGTAAATAGTTTAAAACAATTAGAACCATTTGGGGAAGCAAATAAAATGCCAATATTTGCTTTTAAAAATTTAAAAATTGATTCAATAAGAGCTTTATCAGAAGGAAAACATTTAAAATTAACTCTAAAAGATAATAATAACATTATTAATGCTATTGGATTTAATATGGGAAATTTGGTAGAGGAATACAAAATGGGAGACAAAGTAGATGTTGCAGGAGTTTTAGAGATAAACACATTTAATGGAGTAGATAATCTACAAATTAATATGAAAGATATCATGAAATCAATATAGAAAAGTTAAGGGGTGAATAACAAAAGTGCAAGAAGAAAATAAAAATATAGATATACAAGATGTAATTTTAAAGCGAAAAGCGCATACAAGAAAAGTAGATACCAAACTAATAATGAAAGCATATAATTATGCTTTAAGTCATCATGGAAATCAAGTAAGACGTTCAGGAGAGCCATATATTATACATCCTCTTAATGTTGCATATATATTAGCAGATATAGGATTAGATGATAGTACAATATGTGCAGCTTTACTTCATGATGTAGTAGAAGATACAGATGTTACACAAAAGGACATAGAAGAGGAATTTGGAAAAGAAATATCAGAAATGGTAGCTGGTGTTACAAAACTTGGAAATATGTCATTTACATCTGTAGAAGAAAGACAAGTAGAAGATTATAGAAAAATGTTTCTTGCAATGGGAAAAGACATAAGAGTAATTTTAATAAAACTAGCAGATAGATTGCATAATATGAGAACTTTAAAATATTTAAAAAGAGATAGACAAATTGCAAACGCAAAAGAAACAATGGAATTATATGCACCACTTGCAAATAGATTAGGGTTATATTCTTTAAAATGGGAATTAGAAGATTTATCTTTTAAATATTTATATCCAGAAGAATATCATGAATTAGTAGAAGGAATAAATAAGAAAAGAGAAGAAAGACTAAAATTTATAGAAAAAATAATGGCAGATATTAGAATAGAATTAAAGAAACAAAAGATAGAAGCTGAAGTAACAGGAAGAGCAAAACATTTATATAGTATTTATAGAAAAATGAAAAGAGATAATAAAACTTTAGATCAAATATATGATTTATTTGCACTTAGAATTTTAGTTAACTCTGTAAAAGACTGTTATGCTGCATTAGGTGTGGTACATGAACTATATAGTCCAATGCCAGGACGTTTTAAAGACTATATATCAGTTCCAAAGCCGAATATGTATCAATCAATTCATACTACATTATTAGGAGAAAAAGGAACACCATTTGAGGTTCAAATACGTACTTGGGAAATGCATAAAATAGCTGAATTTGGTATTGCAGCACATTGGGCATATAAAGAAGCTAGTTACTTTGGAAAGAAACAGCCAATAAAAGTACAAGAAGATAAATTAGCTTGGTTACGTGAAACTTTAGAATGGCAAAAAGAAATGCAAGACCCACAAGAATTTTTGGAAACTTTAAAAACAGAATTGTTTGAAGATGAAGTTTATGTATTTACTCCTAAAGGAGCTATAAAAGTATTACCAAGGGGAGCTACGCCAATCGATTTTGCATATAGTATACATGCAGAAATTGGACATCACATGACAGGATGCAAGATAAATAGTAAAATGATGCCTATTATTACACCATTAAAAAGTGGTGATATTATAGAAATAATCACATCGGAAAATTCAAAAGGACCAAGTAGAGATTGGCTTAAATTTGTAAAAAGTACAAGTGCAAAAAATAAGATAAAAAGTTGGTTTAAAAAAGCTCAAAAGACAGAAAATATTGAAAAAGGAAAAGAGCTAATTGAGAAAGAGTTAAAAAGAATAGGACTTACACATAGTGATTTATTTAAAACAGAGTATATAGAACCAATGATGGAAAAATATAAATATAAAAGTTTAGATGATATGTATGCAGCAGTAGGATTTGGGGCAAATTCTTCAGTGAAAGTAATTGCTAGAATGCTACAAGAATATAGAAAAGAACATGAAGAAGAAAATATTGAAGAAAAAATAGAAAAATTAGCAAAAAGTAGAAATAGAAATCCAAAATCATCTAGCTCAGGAGTAATTGTAAAGGGCATTGATAATTGTCTAGTAAAACTTTCAAAATGCTGTAATCCACTTCCAGGAGATGAAATAGTAGGATATATAACAAAAGGAAGAGGTGTATCAGTTCATAGGAAAGATTGTACAAACATAAAAGATTTACTATCAGAAGAAAATCGTATGATAGATGTAGAATGGTATAATGAAGATACTAATAAAGAAAAAGCAGCTTATCAAGTAGAGGTTCAAATAAAATCAAATGATAGAGTAGGTCTATTACTAGATATATTAAAGGAAATAGGAACAACTAAAGCAAAAATATTAGGAGTTAGCACAAAAACAACAAAAGAAAAAATTGCTATTATTGATGTAACTTTACAAGTTGAAAATCTAGAAGATTTAAATCAGGCAATTAAAGCTATTAAAAAAGTAAATAGTGTATATGAAGTAAGGAGAAAAAAATAGTTATGATACTAAAAGAACTAAAGATAGATACATGGGTGGGAGATCCAACCAATTGTTATATTTTATTAGAAGAAGAATCAAAAGAAATTATAGTGATTGATCCTGCAGGTGATGTCTATAAAATAGAAGAAATGATTAACATATTAGGAGGAAAATTAAAATATATATATTTAACACATTGTCATGGAGACCATATATTAGGAGTAACAGAATTGAAAAATAAATGTGGTGGGAAAATTTTAATTCATCGTTTAGATGCAGAGGGATTAAATAATGCTAATATTAATCTGACACCATATATTAAAGAAGAAGAAATAGAATTAGAAGCAGATTCAAGAGTAGATGATAATGATTTAATACATATAGGAAATCTAGAATTCAAAGTAATTCACACACCAGGACATACAAAAGGAAGTACATGTTTATATTGCGAAAAAGAAAAATGTCTATTTTCTGGAGATACATTATTTAGAGGTACATGGGGAAGAACTGATGTACCAACTGGAAGTATAGAAGATATAATGAATTCGATAACAAATAAATTAATGAAATTACCAGATGATACTATATGTTATCCAGGCCATGGATTAAGTACTAAAATTGGAGATGAAAAACCAATTTATCTAGAATTAAAACCAAAAATATGGTAAAAAATATGATTTTCATTGAAACAACAGGAAAAATATGTTATATTATATAAGAAACCAAAAATGGGACTGCAACATTGTAAGGAGGGCACAATTATGCAAAGAGTACACATAAGTCCTAATTCATCTTCAGAGCTTATCGAAGCAGGATATAATTTTGAGCATGGGAATGATAGGAATCTGAAAAAAATAACTAAGGATGAACGGTTAGTTGCCGAATTTTTGCATGAGAAAAATGATACAGTAATTCTTACTGAGGAATCTTTTTACTGGGCAAAAGTAATAAATGAGATAAGAAAGAGTGAAAAAGGAATTGAAATTTCTTTCTCAAACTTGAGGTCTGAAGTACAAAAGATAGAAATTACATTATCTGTATAATCCTTGCAAACAGTAAAAGGGAATAGAAGTCTATTCCCTTTTTAAAAATATACTAACTATGAAATAGAAGACAAAATTAATTCAACAAACAAATTAATAATATTGAAATGAGCGAAAAAATATGTTATATTATAGAGGAACCTAGAAAACAGTATACTTTGTAGGGAGGTAGAAAAATGTACCACAAAAATGTACATGTAGACACAGATTCAGTTGATGAACTTCAAAAGGCAGGATATGTTTTTAAATATGTAAATGGATTAATCAGTAACATATCTAAAGACAATCGGATAGTTGTTGAAGTTGTATATGCTCAAGTTGCGTATAGAGAAAAACAAATACTGGTTCAAGATAGGAGCAAGTCACAGTGGATGAAGGCTATAAGTGACATCCAAAAAACTGAAAAAGGGATTAAATTCAAGTATTTAGACTTACAACTAGAACCAAAAGAAATAGAATTTATAACTATCCAAAATAATCCTTACAAACAGTAAAAGGGGAATAGAATTCTATTCCCCTATAAAAAAAGGAGAGAAATAAATGAAGAAAATAGAACCAAGAACATTATCAGGATTTATGGAATTATTACCTAATGAACAAATATTGTTTAATCAAATAAGAGAAATAATAGAAAATACATATAAAAATTTTGGCTTTTTGCCATTAGATACACCAATTATTGAATCATCAGAAGTTTTACTTGCAAAAGCAGGTGGAGAAACTGAAAAACAAATATATAGATTTAATAAAGGAGAACATGATTTATCATTAAGATTTGATTTGACTGTACCACTTGCAAAATATGTAGCAAAAAACTATGGTAATTTAAGTTTTCCTTTTAGAAGATATCAAATAGGAAAAGTTTATAGAGGGGAAAGAACACAAAAAGGTAGATTTCGTGAATTTTACCAATGTGATATAGATGTAATAGGAGATGAGAAACTAGATTTAATAAATGATGCAGAATTACCAAGTGTAATATATACTATATTTAAAAATCTAGGATTTGATAATTTTACAATTAGAATAAATAACAGAAAAATTTTAAATGGTATATTTGAGTATTTAGGAAATAAAGAAAATTCAATAGAAATCTTAAGGATTATAGACAAAATAGACAAAATTGGAAGTAAAGCAGTTGCTGAAGAGCTAGAAAAAATAGGACTATTAGAAGAAAATATAAGAAGAATAATGGAATTTATTGAAATTGAAGGGACATCTGATGAGAAAATACTAAAATTAAAAAAATTAGAAATTAAAAATGAAACTTTCAAACAAGGAGTAGAAGAATTAGAATATGTCATAACAAACATGAGATTATTTGGAATTCCAGAAGAAAACTTTAAAGTAGATTTAACAATTGCAAGAGGTTTAGATTATTATACAGGAACAGTATATGAGACATTTTTAAATGATTATAGGGAACTTCGGAAGTGTATGTTCAGGAGGAAGATATGAAAATTTAGCACAAAATTATACTGACAAAAATTTACCAGGGGTTGGTATTTCTATAGGTTTAACGCGTTTGTTTTATAAATTAAATGAATTGAATTTAATAAAAGCAGAAAAAAAATCTATTTCAGATATTTTAATAATACCTATGATAGAAGATTTAACCATACCTATTAAATTAGCTACTACATTAAGAAAAAAGAATATAAAAACAGAAATATATTTAAACAACAAAAAATTAAAAGCAAAATTTAAATATGCTGATAAACTAGAAATTCCATATGTAATTATAATAGGTGAAGATGAAATAAATTCAAATAAATTTAAACTAAAAAATATGCAAACAGGAGATGAAAAAGAAATTAGTATAGATAATATAGATACTTTTGAAATTTAATAAATGGACGTAGAAATACGTCCATTTATTTGTTTGATTATTTATATAATAAAGTGATCTTATTTCCATTTTTTTCAATAAAACCATCTTCTTTTAATAATTTCATTTCTCTCATCATGGCACTCCTATCAACACTTAAATAATCAGCAAGATCAGTTAGAGAAAATGGTAAAGAAAAAGTTTTATTTAGACTTCTACTAGAAAGAAGAGAAAAATAGCCAATCAATTTATCCCTAGTAGATCTTTTTGTTAAAAGTTCAATTCTTGTATTTAAAGTTGTAACTTTACTCAAAATTAACTCTGGTAAGTTTTCAGATAACTCCTGATGAAATTTACAGTTAGATCTACATTTACTATGAATATCATCATAAGCATAAATCAAAACATTACAATTACTCCTTGCTTCAACTAATAATTCATTATTAGTTGATACAGTATAAAAAACTTCACCAAAAATATCATTTTTAGAAAAGTGTTCAACAATAGTTCTATTTCCATTAAAATCATATCTAACTAAATCGGCATTACCATCTTTTAAAATACAAAATTGATTTCTTTTAGCAATATATGTAGTTATTATTTCATTTTTTAAAAAATTTCTACTTTGAACTTTATGACAATTATGTTCAAAATCTTTAATAAATTTTTCAACATCAAAACTAAGTTTCATATTAATATCATTCTCCTGAAGATAAAAAAGTTAATCTAAAATTTATGTAACATTAAAAGGTTGAATTTATCTAGATTAGTTGTATTATATAATAAAAAAGTTGCAAATGCAACAGAAAAACATAGCTTTTTGTATATAATAAAATCAAGTAAAAATGCCTTAAGGAGGAAAGAAAAAATGAAAGTCATAAAAAGAGATGGAAGAGCAGTAGAATATGATAGCAAAAAAATAGAAATTGCAATTGAAAAAGCAAATAAAGAAGTAAGAACACAACAAAAGGCAAGTAAACAAGAAATAGAAGAAATTATTAATTATATAGAAGAATTAGGTAAAAAAAGAATTTTAGTAGAAGACATACAAGATATTATCGAAGAAAAATTAATGGAAATAAAAAAATATGAACTAGCTAAAAAATATATTGTATATAGATATACCAGGGCTTTAGTAAGAAAACAAAATACAACAGATGAATCAATTTTAGGAATACTTAGAAAAGAAGATATAGAAAATTCAAATGAAAATCAGAAAAATAATATAATGCTAGCATCAATACAAAGAGATTATATAGCAGGAGAAGTATCAAGAGATTTAACAAAAAGAATGTTATTGCCAGAAAAAATTTCAAAAGCACATGAAGAGGGAATTCTTCATTTTCATGATTCAGAATATTTTGTGCAACCAATATTTAACTGTTGTTTAGTAAATATAAAAGATATGCTAGACAATGGAACAGTAATAAATGGAAAATTATTAGAAAGTCCTAAAACTTTTCAAGTCGCATGTATAATAACAACTCAAATTATGGCAGAAGTTGCAAGTAATCAATATGGACAACAATCAATAGATGTGACACATTTAGGAAAATACCTAAGAAGGAGTTATAACAAGTTTAAACAAAAACTGATTGAAAAATATAAAGAAAAATTAACAGAAGAATTAATTGAAGAACTTTGTGCTACAAGAATAAAAGAAGAATTAGAGCAAGGAATTCAAACAATGATGTACCAGATTAATACGTTAATGACAACAAAGGGACATCCTCCTTATGTAACATTATTTCTTCATCTAGAAAAAGAAGATAAATATATAAAAGAAAATGCAATGATAATTGAAGAAATACTAAAACAAAGATATATGGGAATAAAAAACGAAAAAGGAGAATATGAAATATGTAAATTTCCAGAGTTAGTATATGTGCTAGATGAGACAAATAATCTAAAAGGAGGAAAATATGATTATTTGACTAAATTAGCAATAAAATGCTCATCTAAAGAAATATATATAGGATATATATCAGCTACAAAAATGCGTGAAGATTGTCAGGGAAATGTATTTAGTCCAATGGGAAATAGAAACTTCTTATCACCTTGGAAAGAAAAAGATGGACAATATAAATTTGAAGGAAGATTTAATCAAGGAATAGTAAGTATAAACTTACCACAAATAGGAATAATAGCAGATGGAAATAAAGAAAAATTTTGGCAAATATTAGATGAAAGATTAGAGTTATGCAAAGAAGCATTAATGTGTAGACATTATGCATTACTTGGAACAAAATCGGACATAAGCCCGATACACTGGCAATATGGAGCAATTGCACGCTTAGAAAAAGGAGAAAAAATAGACAAATTGCTATATGATGGATATTCAACAATATCATTAGGTTATGTTGGATTATATGAACTAACAAAATTAATGACAGGAGTATCAAATGTAGAATCAAAAGGACAGGAATTTGCTATAAAAGTAATCAAATACTTAAAACAAACAACAGAAAAATGGAAAAAAGAAACAAACATAGGATTTACATTATATGACACACCATCAGAGAAAATAGGTAGCAAATTTGCGAAAATAGACAAAGAAAAATATGGAACAATAAAAGACATTACAGACAAAGGATATTATACAGACTCATATCATATAAACGAAAAAGAAAAAATCGACCCACTAACAAGACAAAAACTCGAAAGTAAATTTCAAAAATACTATTTTGAAATACAAGGGGGACAGGACTCTTTTATTTCAGAATTGTTGTCGAATTTTTGCATATAAAGTCTAAAAAATAAAATACAACATATAATGATGTTTATTATAAGGTTGTATTTTATTTTTTTAGATAATTAAGCATAAAGATTATTAATTATTTGAATTTAGAAATCTATCTAGCAATTGTAATCTACATTTACTTTCAAATTCGTCGTCTAACGTTTGTAATATAATATTTTCTTTGTATTTTCGTTCCATACAATATTTGATAATGTAATCAGCAAGTTCCGGATTTTTAGAAAGAAGGGGACCATGTAGATATGTTGCAATAACATTCTTTTTAGAAAAACCTTCTTTAAAATCACCAAATTTGTTGCCATTACCGAAAAGGACATCTCCAAAAGGAGTATCAACATTAAAAGTTTGACCACCATGGTTTTCAAATCCTATAATTTTAGTATCTTTACCATCTAGATTAGTATTTATTACAATATTTCCTATACATCTTTTTTTTCTATCTTCTATAGCTTCAGTATAATAATCAAAAATTTCTAATCCAGGGATAATATTTCCTTCAACACCTTTATAATATTTTCCAAATAATTGATAAGCACCACATATTAATAAAAAGAATACCCCATTTTCAATCGCAGTTTTTATATTCTCTTTATATTTAATTAAATCATTTGCTAAAATACTTTGTTCTTGATCAGCTCCTCCACCAGCGAAAACTAGGTCATAATCATTAAAATTAGGTTCAATATCTCCAATAGAATAAGGAACTATGGTTGCCTTTATTCCACGTTGTTCTAATCTATAAGATAGTACTTGAATGTTCCCAAAATCTCCATATAATTCCAAAATATCTGGGTATAAATATAATATTTTTAATTCTTTTTCTTCCATATAATTTGCTCCTTTTTAGGGACAGGACTTAAACTTTTCATTTATTATGTTGAAATTTGTCTAAATAACAATAATGTTTAAGATAAAACATAAATTTTAATATTGTTTTATAAATAAAAAACATTTTAGAACTATAATTCGACATAATAGTGAATGATTTTAGTTCTGTCCCTTAAATTTTCAATTCATGTCTTGTTGGTTGCAATGCAGTGTAGTTTGCTATAATGTATTTTTTTACTTTTGTTTTGTATAAGTTTTCTACTGCTTCATGTAAATCTGGATAGGGTTCTATTTTTTGTGGATTAAATCCGGCAGTTTTTATTCTTATTGCAATGTCATATGCTCTTGTACCAGATGTGATTATTCTTGATACATTATTTAAAGAATTGAAATTTATATCCCAAATCCATGATACATCAAATCCGATCTGCCATGTTGTCATTTAATACAAATAATAACTCTTTTTCGTTATCATCTTCATTTAAAATTCTTAAGCTTACATTTGCTCCAGTAGGGTTTTTAGCAAGATTTATTATTGTTGGAGTGTTTCTTATTGTTACTTCTTCTAATCTACCATTATTCAAAATAAATTTAGATAAGGAGTCTTTTACTATGTTTGTATCTATATTATATAGACTAACACAAGTAATTACTGCAACTAAATTGTATATGTTGTAAATGCTATTAAATCTTATTTTATAAGTTACATCTTCAAGTTTAAAAGTTCTATTTTTTAAGTCTACATCAGTAGCAAATTTATAAATTTTGTTGTCTCCATAATTACAATTAGGACACTTAAATTTTCCTATATGTGAATATTGATAATACTCATATTCAATACGAGTGTTACAGAATGGACAAAATTTTCCTTCTCCTGCTTCTTTTATTTCCTTTGTTGCATAATCGTATTTATCAACACTAAAATAATATACAGTGTCATTATTTGGATTTGCTTGTCCTAATCTTGCAACATTAGGATCATCATTATTTAATACTAAGTTTCCATTATATGTTTTTAAAAATTCATTAATTTTTAGAATAAGTGATTCTACTTCACCATTTCTATCTAATTGATCTCTAAAGAAGTCTAATATTACTAAAGTATCTAATCTGAAATCTTTAAAAACAACAGGTACATAGCCTTCATCAACTTCTAATACTAAAAAATCGGCTTTTAATTTTCCAGTTAATGTACAATTTTTTAAAAGTGTAGAAAGAATCCCTGTTTCCATATTATTACCTTCGGTGTTACTAATTACTTTATTATTTGCGTTTTTTAAAACATATCCAATTGCATTATTTGTCATGGTTTTTCCGGTTTGTAGCAGTTACTGCAATTACAGGACAATTTACTTTGAAATATTTGAAAATATCAGGGTTCCAATCATATGCTATTTTTCCTAATAAATTTCCACCGTTTTTTTCCAAAAATTTTTAATATAAAATGCAAAATTTTCATAATAAATATAATAAAAAAGTTTTTCATATTAATAGTATTTCCTCCTTTATATTGTCAAAATTATTTAAGTAGACTACTGTTGTTAAAATTAAAATCAAAATTAAATTTTGATTTTTTATATATTATATCACAATGTGATTTTTTATCAAACTAAATAATGGAATTAATATTAAATTTATATAATAAAAACAAAATATTATAAAATACAAAAAAACAACTTGTTTTTTTAATATCACTATAGTAAAATTTACGAAAGAGGAATGTTATATGAAATATTTGAATGAAAAAAAATTAGAAAAAATAAAAATAAACAAAGAAAATTTATATGTAGTTATTGATTTTGATAAAACAATAACTAGTAAGACAAGTACTGATTCATGGGATGCTAGTGGAAAATTATTAGAAAAAGATTTTCATTTAAAACTTGATAGATTATATAAAAAGTATGGACCGATTGAAGTGGATTATAAAATTAGTTTTGATGAAAAAAATATTGCTATGATAAATTGGTATCAACAGTGTATGGATTTATATTATACTTATAATCTAACAAAAAAGAAATTAAATGAATCAATAGAAATAAGTCATCTAACTTTTAGATCTGGAGCAAAAACATTTCTGAAAAATATGAATGAAAATGATATACCAGTAATCATTTTATCTGCAGGAATAGGAAATGTAATAGAAAAATTTTTAAGAGATAACAAATGCTATTATAAGAATATGTTGATTATTAGTAATTTTATAGTATTTGATGAAGATGGCAATATGAAAAAATTTGATAATGATATGATACATTCATTAAACAAAAATATAAAAGGAAAAATACCTCATGAATTTGAAGAGAAGATAAGAAAGAGAACTCAAAGGTTAGTACTAGGAGATTTAATTGAAGATAAAAACATGGTAGATGTAAAAGAAGGTAAAGATATTATATCAGTTGGATTCTTAAATAAAAACATAGCAGAAAATTTAAAAATATATAGAGAAAAATTTGATATTGTACTAACAAATGAAGACGCAAATTTTGATGTTGTTGAAAAAATTCTATTTTGAAAAATAGTTAGACAGGTCATAATAAAACAAATAAAAAACTTATTAATTAATAATTAATAAGTTTTTTAAAATTTTAGCCAACATTTTTTGTGAATAAAGTTTGAAAATTCATCTGCAGATCCAATTGAAAAAGAGTCTTTACTAAGTAAATAAGCATGTGTCTTATCAATATATAAATAAAAAAATGTAGGAGTTTCAAATACCTTGCGTATGAAACTATATCTAATTACTTCAAACTGAAGTTTATCTCTTATCTTAAAATTTTTTTCATAAAAAATAAAACTAAATTCTTTTTCTTCTTGTATTTTTTTACTATTAAATTCTTTACGAACTTCTGCAATAGGATGCAAAAATCTCCATAAGAAAAAACAAGATATAAAAATACAAAAAGTAATTGCCAATGTAAAATTATGATATGCTACTTGAGAAATTAAACAAAATAGAAAAAGAGCTATTATTGTTGCTGTATATAGAATATAGCTAAATTTATATTTCTTGCTATGAAACTGTAGATATTCTTCATATACCTTTTTATTATATTTAGTTGTATTTTTGAATAATACTTTCAAATTAATCACCAATTAAAAGTATAACATAAATTTATCAAAAACAAAATATTTGTAACAAATTATTACTATAGAGCATATAATTTAGAGATTAGGAGTGGTTATTATGGCATATTCAGATAGAGAATTATTAGCAAGAATTGTTCAATGTGAAGCACGGAGGAGAAGGAGATAATCGGAATGAAAGCTGTTGCAACTGTGGTATTAAACAGAGTAAATGCTACACAAGGAGAATATGCAAGAATTTCACAAGGTGGAAGCATACGAAATATAATTTATCAGCCAGGTCAATTTGATTGTGCAACAGAAACATTATTTAATAGGTATAATCCACAAAACATATATAATATGAATCCAACTGAAATTCATTATAATATTGCAGATTGGGCTTTATCTGGGAACAAATTAAATGAAATAGGGGAATGTTTATGGTATCTAAATCCATTTAAGCCAGTATGTAGTGATATATTTCCTAGCAATGGTTCAGGAACATTTCATACAAGATTAGGTGATCATTGTTTTTATAGACCAACTCCAGAATATCGAAACACATAAAATGGTTATAGGTGTACCATTTATCTAAAACCTAAATATTAAGATAGGAGAACTAAAAATGATAGAAGAACCAAGAAGAAATAACGAAAGAGAAAATAATAGACAAGTGGAAATAAATCAGAATTCACCAGAAATTTTAACAAATCCAATTTACACACCAGGTTTTTTAAGAGAACAAATAGGAAAGTTAATGAGAGTAGAGTTTCTAATTGGAACTAATAATTTAGTTGATAGAATTGGTATTTTACAAGATGTAGGAACAAGTTATATTTTACTACGCTCTTTTGAAAATGACAGTTTAGTTTATTGTGATATATATTCTATAAAATTTATTACAATTTCTACAACTAGTCTTTATGGTTCAAATACTAATAACAGGTATCGCTACTATTAAGATGCATTATTAAAAATTACATGTAAAAAATGAAAACAAATTAATAACAAAAAAGAAACATTATAAAGTGTTTCTTTTTATTTTTGCTCCTTGCAAAAATTATGTTTTTATGCTTTAATTAATATGAAAAAAGTATAAAAATACAAACATATGGGGAAAACAAATAAATAGGAGGAAAAGTATTGGAGTATGATGTTATTATAATAGGAGCAGGTCCTGCTGGAATATCATCAAGTATATATTCTGCTAGAGCTAATTTAAAAACTTTAGTATTATATAAAGATATATCGAGTATTGAAAAAGCACAAAAAATAGAAAATTATTATGGATTTGAAAAAGGAATAGATGGAAATAAATTATATCAAACTGGTTTAAAGCAAGCAAAAAATTTAGGAGTAGAAATAAAAAAACAAGAGGTTATTAAAATAGAAAAAGAAAAAGATATATTTCATATATATACTACAGATTTTATCTATAATTCAAAATCAATAGTTCTTGCTACTGGTAACAAAAAAAATAGCCCACAAATAACAGGAATTGATAAATTTGAAGGTAGAGGAGTGAGTTATTGTGCAACATGTGACGGCTTTTTTTATAAAAACAGTGATGTAGCAGTTTTAGGAGATAGTAATTATGCAATTTCAGAAACTAATGATTTATTAAATATTGCAAAAAAAATAACGATATTAACAAATGGTAAAAAAGCACCAGAATTTAGAGCAGATAATGTAAGTATTGATACTAGAAAAGTAAAGCAAATTAGAGGAAAAACAAAAGTAGAAGAAGTAGAATTTGAAGATGGAGATACATTACCAACTAATGGTATCTTTATAGCACAAGGTGTAGCAGGAAGCACAGAATTTGCAAAAAAATTAGGAGCAATTGTAAAAAATGATAAAATAGTTGTAGATCAAAATATGCAAACTAATATAAAAGGATTATATGCTTGTGGAGACTGCACACGGAGGAATATTACAAGTGTCAAAGGCAGTATATGAAGGAATGGTTGCAGGATTACAAGTAATTAAATATATAAGAAATTGGAGGTAATAAAATGAGTGTTTTAAAAATAACAGGAGAAAATTATGAAGAAGAGGTGTTAAATTCAGAAAAAAAAGTTTTGATTGACTTTTATGCTGACTGGTGTGGTCCTTGTAAAATGATGTCTCCTATAATTGATAAAGTTGAAGAGAAAATGGGAGACAGTATAAAAGTAGGAAAGATAAATGTTGATGAAGAACATGACTTAGCTATTAAATATGAAATTATGAGTATCCCTACAATTGTTATAATAAAAGATGGAAAAGTAGAAAAGACACTTGTAGGTTTAAGGGATAAATCAGAAATAGAAGAGGCTTTAAAATAAATTAAAAGATATGGAAGATTATTTAATTAAAGATTCCATATCTTTTGCTAATTTGGAAGTGAAAATTAGACTTCCATTAGTTATAGGATGTATGCATTTAATTTGATAACTGTGTAAAGCTTGTCTATTTATTTTAGAAGAAGGATTATTATATAAAGTATCTCCTAAAATAGGATGATCAATAGCTTTCATATGTATTCTTATTTGATGAGTTCTTCCTGTTTCTAACTTTAATTTTATTAAACTATAATCTTGAAATTCTTTAATTACAGTATATTTTGTTATAGCATCTTGACCATTTTTATCAATACATCTTTCAATAATACTTCCTTTTTTTCTTGCAATTGGAAGATTTATAGTTCCTTTTTTATTAGGCAAAATGCCTTCAACAAGTGCTAGATAATATTTTTCAAAAACACCTTTTTTCATCTGTTTACTTAATTCTTCTTGAATGTATTCACATTTAGCAAAAATAACCACACCAGAAGTATTAAAATCAAGCCTATTTACAGGCCTTATTTTTTTCTTTAGACCAATTAAATCAAAATAATATTTAACTCCATTGGATAATGAAGTATCATAATGAAGATAAGAAGGGTGAACTGCAATTCCAGAAGGTTTATCTAAAACAAGAAACCAGTCGTCTTCGTAAATAATATTAAGTTGCATTTTAGTTGGAACAATATTGGAATTATCTTCTTCCATATTTAAATCTACTAAAATAGTATCGCCAATTGAAATATCATTTCTAGTATCAACAACATTATTGTTTTTGTAGATTTTTTCATTTCTTATTAGCTTTGATTGTAACTTGGAAGAAAGATTGAATTCCAATGATAATATTTCATTTATATTTTTGTATTTATTATTTTTATCTACATAGTATTTTAATTCCATTACACATTAAATCCTTTTTTGATTTTTTCTATTATATAATAAATCTTAAAAAAAGTAAAAACATACATAAAAATACACTTGAACCAAAAAACAAAATTTGATACAATACACCTTAAGAAATAGTGATTATGGGGGAAAATAAATGAGAATAAGATATAAAAAATGGGCAAGACCAGAATTAGAGGCAAGCAATTTTTATGAAGATGAACCACAAAACTGGAAAGGAAAATGGAATGAGCATTTTGAAAATTCAAAAAATCCATTAATGCTAGAATTAGGGTGTGGAAAAGGTCAATTTATTTCTAATTTGGCAGTAAAGAATCTACAAATAAATTATATTGCAATTGATTTGGTAGATGCGATGTTGGGATTAGCAAAAAGAAATGTGGAAAAAACATATGAGTTAGAAAAAGCAGAACCAAAAAATATAATATTAACTAGATTTGATATTGAAAGAATTGATTTAATTTTAGATAAAAAAGATAAAGTAAAAAGAATCTATATCAATTTTTGTAATCCTTGGCCAAAGGGAAAACATAGAAAAAAAAGACTAACACATACGAAACAATTAGAAAAATATAAGAAATTTTTAGATGATAATGCTGAAATTTATTTTAAAACAGATGATGATGATTTATTTAATTCAAGTTTACTGTATTTTGAAGAAAGTGGATTTGAAATTACCAAAAAAACATATGATTTACATGGTAAACCAATTTTTGAGGAAAATATAGAAACAGAACATGAAAAAATGTTTTCTGAACAAGGAATAAAAATAAAAGCACTAATTGCAAGATTAAAGTAAAGTGGCATATTTTAGATTTTATATTTAAAAATATAGAAGGGATAGATAATGGACGAAAAAGAAGTAATTAAAAACAAAGATAATAAAGAGTTTATCTTAAAAGCAGTATCAGAAAATGGAAAGTTTTTAGAACTAGCATCTAAAGAGTTACAAAATGATAAAGAAGTAGTTCTTAAAGCATTAGAACAGGATGCAGAGGCATTAGAATTTGCAAGTGAAGAATTAAAAGATAACAAAGAAGTAGTAATGAAAGGAATAAAAGGGGCCCCATGGACAATATGTTATGCATCTGAAAAATTAAGAGAAGATAGAACAATAATAATGGAATGTTGTAAAAACTATGGACAAGCTTTATATTTTGCATCTCAAGAATTAAGAGCAGATATGGAAATTGTAAAATTAGCTGTACAAAATAAAGGTATTATTATTAAATATGCATCTGAGGAACTAAGAGCTAATAAGGAACTAGCCTTAATTGCTGTTAAACAAAATAAGCAAGCATATCACTTTATTTCAAGTGATTTACAAGAAGATGAAGAAATAAAAGAATTAATAAAATAAAACATTTAAATAAAATATCTTGTGCTTTTTTAAATTTATTTATATAATGTAAAAAATTATTAGTAAGGAGGAAATAATGTCATTCATAGAAGATATAAAAGAAAGGGCAAAAAGACAAATAAAGACAATTGTGCTTCCAGAAGCAGAAGACATTAGAACTTTACAGGCAACAGAGCAAGTACTAAAAGAAGGATATAGCGAAATAGTATTAGTAGGAAACAAAGAAAAAATAGAAATAAAAGCAAAAGAAAATCATATAGATATTACAAGAGCCAACATAGTAGATCCAAATAATTGTGAGAAATTTGACGAATATGCTAATTTGTTATATGAATTAAGAAAACACAAAGGAATGACAATAGAACAAGCAAAAAAATTAGCAAAAGATCCAGTTTATTTTGGGATGTTAATGGTAAAAGATGAAAATACAATAGCAGATGGTTTAGTCTCAGGAGCTATACATTCTACAGCTGATACATTAAGACCAGCCTTGCAAATATTAAAAACAGCACCATCTACTAAATTTGTATCTGCATTTTTTATAATGGTAGTACCAAATTGTCAATATGGAGAAAAGGGAACATTTATATTTAGCGATAGTGGATTAAACGAAAATCCAGATGCTGAAGTATTATCTGAAATTGCAATAGCATCTAGTAAAAGTTTTAAACAACTAGTAGAAAAAACACCAAAGGTTGCAATGCTTTCTTATTCTACATATGGAAGTGCTAATTCAGAATTAACTGACAAAGTAATTCTTGCAACTAAAAAAGCGAAGGAGAAATCAAAAGGATTATTAATAGATGGCGAACTACAATTAGATGCTGCAATTGTACCAGAAGTATCAAAACTAAAAGCACCAAATAGTCCTTTAAAAGGAAATGCAAATGTATTGATATTTCCAAATTTAGATGCAGGAAATATTGGATATAAATTAGTTCAAAGGTTAGCAAAAGCAGAAGCATATGGTCCACTTTGCCAAGGAATTGCAAAACCGGTAAATGACCTATCAAGAGGTTGTAGTAGCAAGGATATAGCAGGAGTAGTGGCAATAACTGCTGTTCAGGCTCAAGAAAAACAAACTTAATTAGAAAGGAGCAAAAATGAAAGTATTAGTTTTAAATTCAGGAAGTTCATCACTAAAATATCAAGTAATTGATATGGAAACAGAAGAAATGTTAGTAAAAGGTTATTTTGAAAGAATAGGACAGGCAAATTCTTTTTTAACACATAAGGTAAATGGAGTAAAACATAAATTTGAACAACAAGTTAAAAATCATGAAGATGCTATACAATTTGTATTAGATAGAATTACAAATGACCATTATGGAGTAATAAAAAATTTAAGTGAATTAGGTGGAATTGGACACCGTGTTGTACATGGAGGAGAAAAGTTTTCAAATTCAGTTGTAATTACAGATGAGGTAATAAAACAAATAAAAGAATGTAGTGATTTGGCGCCATTACATAATCCTGCAGCTATTCTTGGAATAGAGGCATGCAAAAAAATTGTACCAAATATGAAAATGGTAGCAGTATTTGATACAGCATTTCATCAAACGTTACCTAAAGAAAGATATATTTATCCTATACCATATAGTTATTATGAAAAATATGGAATAAGAAAATATGGATTCCATGGAACGTCACATCAATTTGTATCTCAAAGAGTAGCTAAACTTCTTAATAGGAATATAGAAGACTTAAAAATAATAAATTGTCATTTAGGACAAGGAGCAAGTATTTGTGCGATAAAAAATGGAAAATCAGTGGAAACTAGTATGGGATTAACTCCATTAGGACGGAATTGTTATGGGAACTAGAAGTGGAGATTTGGATCCATCTGTGGTCACATATATTATGCAAAAGGAAAATTTAAAACCAAATGAAATGAGTGATATTTTAAATAAAAAATCGGGAGTATATGGTATTTCTAGAGTATCAGTTGATTTTAGAGATATAGAAGTAGAAGCAGCAGCTGGAGGGTATCATGCTAAGTTAGCATTGGATATATTTCATGATACAGTAGCAAATTATATAACACAATGTATGGTAGCTATGAATGGAGTAGATGTTATTACATTTACGGCTGGCGTTGGGGAAAAAGGTCAAGACTCTAGACAGGCAATTTGTGATAAATTAGAACTATTTGGTGTGAAATTGGATAAAGAAATCAATCAAGCCAAGAAGGGAATTGAAGGAAAAATATCAACCCCAGATTCAAAAGTAGAAGTATATGTAATACCAACAAATGAAGAATTAATGATTGCAAGAGAAGTTGCAAAACAAATTTAAAAACGACAAGAAATGATAAAAAATATTAAAAAAATGAAATGAAAAAGTGGTGTCCCCACTATTTCAGAAAGGAAGAATAAAATGAAAATATTAGTTTTAAATTGTGGTAGTTCATCATTAAAATACCAATTAATAAATATGGAAAATGAGGAAGTGTTAGCTTCTGGAAAATATGAAAGAATAGGAGAAGAAGAAGCTTTTATTACACATAAAGTACATGGAAGAAAAATAAAAATAGAAAAAGCAGCCTATAATCACAAAGAGGCAATTAAGTTCGCATTAGAACAACTTACAAATCCAGAATATAAAGTTATAGATAATTTAGAACAAATACATAGTATAGGACATCGTTTAGTGCATGGTGGAGAAAAAATATCTGAATCTGTTATAATTAATGAAGAAGTTATAAAAGTTTTAGAGGAATATAGTGATTTGGCACCATTACATAATCCAGCTTGTATATTAGGAATTAAAGCTTGTATGGAAGTAATGCCAAATAAAAAAATGGTTGGAGTATTTGATACAGCTTTTCATCAAACTATGCAAAAAGACAAATTTATATATCCAATTCCTTATAATTACTACAAACAATATAGTATAAGGAAATATGGATTCCATGGTACATCTCATATGTATGTATCTCAAAGACTTGCAGAAATAGAAAATAAACCAATTGAAGATTTAAAAATCGTAACTTGCCATTTGGGTCAAGGTTCAAGTATATGTGCAGTAAATGGAGGAAAATCTATTGATACTAGTATGGGATTGACACCACTTGGTGGTATTCCAATGGTAACTAGAAGTGGAGATATAGATCCTTCTGTGTTAACTTATATTATGAAAAAAGAAAATATTTCAGCAAAAGAAATGGAAGATATATTGAATAAACAATCTGGAGTATCAGGAATTTCAGGTTTAGCACCAGATTTTAGGGTTATTGAACAAGCTGCAAATGATGGAGATGAAAGAGCAAAAATTGCAATGAACAATTTTAAATATACAGTTGCAAGTTATATTGCAAAATATGCAGTTGCAATGAATGGTATAGATAGTATTGTTTTTACAGGTGGAGTTGGAGAAAATCAAATTAATATAAGGAAAGGTATTTGTCAACAATTGGAGTTTATGGGAGTAGAGATTGATGAAAATCTTAATAATATGAGAGGAGAAGAAAAATTAGTTTCTAAACCTACATCAAAAGTAAAAATTTATGTTATACCAACAAATGAAGAATTAATGATTGCAAAAGAAACAAAAAGACTTGTAAAATAATGTGATAAGTAGATAAATATTGATTAATAAAAAATAGAAAGTTTTTTATAAAAAATTTTTCTATTTTTTTTGATTTTTTTATTGACAATTAACTATAATATATGGTTAAATGTTTACTATAATATAGGAGCTAATATTTACAACTTAGTTTTACTTTTAAATAGATAGGAGGTGAAGATAATGGAAGAAAGTGTTAACATTAAAACAGTATTAGAAGAGCTTAGAGAGTTTAGAAAAGAAAACAATAATAGGCTAACAATATTAGAAGCAGCAGTTGATAAGAACACTAAAAATATCAATAGATTAGAAGTAGCTGTTGATAAGAATACTAAAAATATCAATAGGCTAGAAGTAGCTGTTGATAGAAATACTGAAAATATTAATAGGTTAGAAATAGCAGTTGATAAAAATACAGCAAATATTAACCGTTTAGAAGAAATTAGTAAAAAAAGTGTTAAGAGAATAACAAGTTTAGAAGAGGAAAGAAAAAAGGACAGAAATGATATATTAGATGTATTAGATAGAATGGAAAAGAGTATAAGTAATAGATTTGATGAGATGAAAGACTACATAGATGTAAAGTTTGATAAAATATATGCAGCTCAAATGGTAAATGATATAGAACATGCTGAGTTTAGACAGTTACTTAAGGCATATGGAATAAAATTAAATTTTTATGATGTAAGAATTAGATATTTAGAAGAATGGAAGAAACAATTAGGTGATGATGGATTTGTAACAGTATAATATTTTTAGAAATAATATATAATAAACAGAATAAATCATAAAAAACTCTTGCAAAACCAAAAAAAAGTGATATAATAATAACAATATGAAAATAACTAAAACAAGGACACGACAAATAATAAATTAGCTAAAAAGAGAGCCAAGGTAGGTGAGAATTGGCAAGTGAAAATTATTTGTTATCACCTTAGTTTGTTGCTAAACTGAAAAGAGATAAAAAGTAAGTTAGCCGTAAAACCTGCGTTAAAGGAAAAAAGAGAGTGGATTGTATAAAATATAGATTTACTAACTTAGGTGGTACCGCGGAAAGCTAAAGATCTTTTCGTCCTAATATTAAATTAGGGCGAAGAGATTTTTTATTTTTAAATATCCATTACTAAAAATAAAAGGAGGAATTTTTATGTACAAAAAAGTAGAATTAAAAGAAGGCTTTGTGGGAATGGAACGTGAAGTTGCAAAAAGATGGGAAAAGAAAAATATTATAAAAAAGAATTTTGCTATGAATGATGGAAAACGATATTTTACGTTTTATGATGGACCTCCAACAGCTAATGGAAAACCACATATTGGACATGTGGAAACAAGGGTTATGAAAGATATAATACCAAGATACAAAGTTATGAAAGGTTACCATGTTGATAGAAAAGCTGGATGGGATACTCAAGGACTTCCAGTAGAACTTGAAATTGAAAAGAAACTTGGTATTTCAGGAAAAGAACAAATTGAGGATTATGGTGTAGAAAAATTTGTTAAACAATGTAAAGATAGTGTATTTGGATATGTAGACATGTGGAAAGAAATGACAAATAAGGTAGGATATTGGGTTGATATGGAAAATCCATATGTGACATATCATAATAACTATATTGAATCAATATGGTGGGGAATTTCACAAATGTGGAAAAAAGGACTTTTATATGAAGGATATAAAGTAATGCCATATTGCCCAAGATGTGGAACAGCTTTATCTTCACATGAAGTTGCACAAGGATATAAAGATGTAAAAGATTTGACATGTATTGCTAAATTTAAAGTTAAACCAGGACAAAAAATATTAGATGAAAACATAGAAGAAAATACTTATATTTTAGCATGGACAACAACACCGTGGACGTTACCATCAAACCTAGCACTTTGTGTAAATAAATCTTATGAATATGCTATGATAAAAGCAAATATTGGAACAGAAGAAGAACCAGTTTATGAAAAATATGTATTAGCAAAAGATTTAGTTGAAACAGTATTAGGTAAAACACCATATGAAATTATAAAAATATTTGAAGGTGCAGATTTATTAGGAATAAAATATGAAAGGTTAATGCCATTTGGAGAAGTTGAACGGAAAAGCATTTGAAGTGATACATGGTGATTATGTAACACTTACAGATGGTACAGGAATAGTTCATATTGCACCAGCATATGGTGAAGATGATAGCCTAGTTGCAAAGCAAAATGGTATTACATTTATAAACTTAGTAGATAAATCAGGAAAATTTGTAGAAGAAGTAAAACCTTGGGCAGGAAAATTCGTTAGAGATTGCAATGAAGAAATCTGTAAATGGTTAGCTCAAGGAAATAAGCTATTTAGTAAAGAAAAACATTTACATTCATATCCACATTGTTGGAGATGTGATACACCACTTCTATATTATCCAAAAGATAGCTGGTTTGTTGCAATGACAAAATTAAGAGATAATTTAGTTGCAAACAATGATAAAATAAATTGGTATCCAGAAACGATAAAAACAGGAAGATTTGGAAAATTTCTAGAAAATGTAATAGATTGGGGGATTTCAAGAGATAGATATTGGGGAACTCCATTACCAGTATGGGAATGTGAATGTGGACATCAAGAATGTATAGGAAGTATAGCAGAGCTAAAAGAAAAATCGATAGATTGTCCAGAAAATATTGAATTACATAAACCATATATAGATAATGTACATTTGAAATGTCCACAATGTGGAAAACAAATGACAAGATTTAAAGAAGTAATAGATGTTTGGTTTGATTCAGGCTCAATGCCTTTTGCACAATGGCATTATCCATTTGAAAATAAAGAAGAATTTGAAAAACATTTTCCAGCACAATTTATTTCAGAAGCAATTGATCAAACAAGAGGATGGTTTTATACATTACTTGCAATATCAACATGTATATTTGACAAGACACCATTTGAAAATTGTATAGTGTTAGGGCATGTATTAGATGAAAAAGGACAGAAAATGTCTAAATCAAAAGGAAATGGTGTAGATCCAATGCTTTTATTAGACCAAGTTGGAGCAGATGCTACACGTTGGCATTTTTATACAGTATCAGCACCTTGGCTTCCAACTAGACTTGGATTAAATAATGTGCAAGAAACACAAAGAGGATTTTTAAGTACTTTATGGAATGTATATTCATTTTATGTATTATATGCACAAATAGATAAATTCAATCCATTGGAATATAAAGATTTTAAAATTACTAATATAATGGATAAATGGATTATTTCAAAATTAAATACACTGATAAAAGAAGTAGATGAAAAATTAGAAAATTATGACATAACAAGTGCAGCTCTTCAAATAGAAGCATTTACAGATGAATTATCAAATTGGTATGTACGTAGAAATAGAGAAAGATTTTGGCTAACAGAGCTAAATGATGAAAAAATAGGAGCATATTGCACATTATATAAAGTATTAACAACTTTAATAAAAATTGCAGCACCATTTGTGCCATTTATAACAGATGAAATATATGAAAATTTAGTAGTAAATCTAGATAGTACTGCTAAAGAAAGTGTACATCTATGTTTATGGCCAGAAGTAGAAAAAGAAGCAATAAATAAAGAATTAGAGCAAGAAATGGATTTAGCATATAAAATTGTAAAATTAGGCAGAAGTGCTAGAAACTCTGCTAATATTAAAAATAGACAGCCACTTTCTAAAATGCTTATATCAATAGATACTTTACCAAAATACTATGAAGATATAGTAAAAGAAGAATTAAATGTTAAAGAAATAGAATTAGGTAGTGAAATGTCAGAATATGTAAACTTTGAAATAAAGCCAAATTTACCTGTGCTTGGAAAACAATATGGAAAATTAATTCCAAGAATTAAAGAAGAAATTGCTAAGAAAAACCAAATAGATTTAGCAAATAAAATAAAAACAGGTGGAATAGAATATATTCAAATAGATGACACTAAAATAGCATTAAATTCAGAGAATTTACTAATTACAATGCAGGGAAAAGAAGATTTTAGCTTTAGTGGAGAAGGTGAAATAGGTGTTGTATTAGATACACATATAACTCCAGAATTAAAGAAAGAAGGATATGTAAGAGAAATTTTATCTAAAGTTCAAAATATGAGAAAAGACAGAGGGTTTGAAGTTCTAGATAGAATAAACTTATATGTATCAGGTAATGAAATTTTAGAAAAAGTTATAAAAGAAAATTCAGAATTAATAAAACATGATACTTTGGCAATAGAAATTATTTATAATGAAAACAGGAAAGATTATATTGAAACTAATATAAATGGTGAAGTACTAAATATTGATGTAGAAATTGCAAAATAAAATAAAAAATAATAATAGAAGAGCATATTTTTGGTATGTTCTTCTATTATTTATATAAAAATATCAGAATTAGATATATATTAAAAATTAATAAAGATAAGATAACCTTATTTAATTTTTGCTATAAAATTATTTAATGTATCATCTTTTGAAATACGAACTCGTGGAAGCGCAAATTTATCACTTTTTACCTTTACTTTACCAGCATTTGTTGTAAAAGCTACTTTAAAATTAGAATCTTTTAATACTTTTTTTGATAAATTATTATAATGCCCAAAAGGATAACAAAATGCATCATGTGAATTTAAAAATTTTATTGAATTTTGAATATCTTTATAAGCATTATTATAATCTAAATTTACAAAAAGCCCTTTACCATTTTTACCAGCTCTATGCATATTATCTGAGTGAGATTCAAAATGTACAAATTCAGATTTATAATCATCTATATTATAATTGCATGCACTTGTAATTATAAAAGAAGTAATAGGCACTTTATATTTTTCTACAACAGGGATTGCCAACCTAAAGAAACTTTCGCTACCATCATCAATAGTTAAAATTATACTTTTTGCAGGTAATTCTAGTTTTCCATCAATATAGAGTTCTAGTTCTTCAAAAGTGGGAAAGAAATAATCATTTTCTTTTAAATATTTTAAATGCTGTTCAAATTTTGATATTTCTAAATAATTATTATCAATACCTTTTTCTTTTAATGAAGAATCATAAAAAAAGTGATACATTAAAACTGGAACACCACTAGTATTTTTTCCATATAGATTTATTTTTTTATTAATTTCTTCTTTTCTGTCATCAACTTTTTTATTGTTATCATTTTTTTGTACAGAAATTTCTTTGGCAATATTGTTATTATTATCATTATTATTTGAAGTTTCTGCAGAAGTTAATTTTGCATTTATTGATTCAATATAAGTTTTTTGCTGTTTTATTTTTATAGAATTGTTGTAAATTCTATTTACTATTATCCCAATTAAAATAGTCAATAAAGTAATTGTAGATGTTAAAACAACTATAAACATATTTCTTTTCATAATAAACACCCTTTAAAAATATTATATACAACAAAAATAAAATAATTCGTTATTACTTTTTTATATCTAATATAATTCATGATTTTGATTATAAACTTTGAAAACAGTTAGCTTCAAAATAAAAAAACACTTGACAGTTTACAATAATAAAGTTAAAATATAATAGTAGGAAAAAATATATTTTAAACAAAAATACGATTATATATTTTATTCGAACATTGAAAATTTAATAAGAAAGAGGTGTATGATTATGAACATATTAATCATTATCGCCGCTGTATTAATCTCATTTGCAATTGGTGTGCCAGTAGGAATGGCATATAGAAAAAAAGTTGCAGAATCTAAAATTCAAGGTGCAGAAAATGAAGCTAAAAGAGTACTAGATTTAGCTAGAATAGAGGCTGAAAATTTAAAAAAAGAAGAAATCTTTAAAGCCAAAGAAGAAATCATGGCAAGTCGTAAAGAATTAGATCAAGAGATTAAAGAAAGAAGAGGCGAAGTACAAAAACAAGAGTCAAGATTAATCCAAAAAGAAGAAAATCTAGAAAAACGTTCTGATAATTTTGAAAAAAGAGAAAGAGAACTAGACAAAGAATTACAAAATATAGAAGAACAAAAACAAGAATTAGAAAAGTTACATGAGCAAGAAATGAATGAACTTCAAAAAGTTGCTTCATTAACTAAAGAACAAGCAAAGCAACAATTATTATCTGAAATGGATAAAGAAATAACAGCAGAAAAAGCAGCATTAATAAGAGAACAAGAACAAAGAGCAAAAGAAACAGCTACAAAAAATGCAAAAGAAATTTTATGTTATGCAGTACAAAAATGTGCAGCAGATCATTCACAAGAAACAACTGTATCTATTGTAGCACTTCCAAATGACGAAATGAAAGGAAGAATAATAGGAAGAGAAGGTAGAAACATAAAGGCTTTAGAAACTTTAACAGGAATTGACCTAATTATTGATGATACACCAGAAGCAGTCGTATTATCAGGTTTTGATCCATTAAGAAGAGAAGTAGCGAAAATAGCATTAGAAAAACTAATTAATGATGGAAGAATTCATCCTGCTAAAATCGAAGAAATGGTCGAAAAAGCTAAAGAAGAAGTAGATAATACCATAAAAGAAGAAGGAGAAAGAGCAGTATTAGAAACAGGTGTTATAGGACTTCATCCAGATATTGTAAAATTAATTGGAAAATTAAAATATAGGACAAGTTACGGACAAAATGTATTAAACCATTCTATTGAGGTTTCAAACCTTGCAAGGATTATGGCAGAAGAACTAGGACTTGATCCAAAATTAGCAAGAAGAGCAGGTCTTTTACATGACATAGGAAAAGCATTAGATCATGATATGGAAGGAACACATGTCGAAATTGGTGTGGAAGTACTAAAAAAATATAAAGAAAACCCATTAGTAATAAATGCAGTAGAAGCTCATCATGGAGATGTTGAACCTCAAACATTAGAAGCAGTATTAATTCAGGCAGCAGATGCTATTTCAGCATCAAGACCAGGAGCAAGAAGAGAAACATTAGAGGCATATATTAAGAGATTACAAAATCTTGAAGAAATAGCAGATTCTTTTGAAGGTGTTGAAAAATCATTTGCAATCCAAGCTGGTCGTGAAGTTAGAATTATTGTAAAACCAGAAAAAATAACAGATGACCAAATGACAATTTTAGCTAGAGATGTAGCTAAAAAAGTAGAAAATGAAATGGATTATCCAGGTCAAATTAAAGTAAACATTATAAGAGAAACAAGAGTTGTGGATTATGCAAAATAATAAAAAAGTTGTGAGAAATCACAACTTTTTTATTATGTATAAATATTTTGACATTTTTTCTATGAATATTTATAATATAGTAAAGAAAGTATTTGAAAAATAAAACAAATATAAATAAAAATGATCTGCGTTATTGATAATATAGAAAAATTATAGTATTATAATTATATATTTAAAGTGAAAAGAGGGATAAAATTGAAGGTTTTAGCAATAGGAGACTTAATTGGTTCATCAGGAATTAAAAAACTAAAAAATGAATTACCAAAAATAATAGAAAATGAAAAAATAGACTTTGTAATTGTGAATGGAGAAAATTCAGCAGAAGGTATGGGAATAACAAAAAGAAACTTTGAAGATATATTAGAAGAAAAAGTAGATGCTATTACAATGGGAAATCATACCTGGGGCAAAAAAGATATTTTCCAATTTATAGATCATCCAAAACTATTAAGACCAGCTAATTATCCAAAAGGAGTTGTTGGAAAAGGGTATAATATTTATTCTTGTAAAAATAAAAAAATAGCTGTGATTAATTTAATAGGAAGAGTAGATATTAATGTGCTTTCAGAAAATCCATTTATTATAGCAAAAGAAATAATTAATAAAATAAAAAATCAAGTTGATATGATTTTTGTTGATTTTCATGCAGAAGCAACAGCAGAAAAAATAGCAATGGGTAATTTCTTAGATGGTAATGTAACAGCTGTTTATGGTACACATACACATGTTCAGACAGCAGATGAAAAAATATTACCAAAAGGAACAGCATATATTACAGATATTGGCATGACAGGACCAAAAAATTCAGTAATAGGCATGGATATACAAGCATCTATAAAAAGATTTGAAACAACATTACCAGAAAGATATAAAATTGCAACAGGAGAATGCTTTTTAAATGGTATAATATTTGAAATTGATGATAATACAAATAAAGTAAATAAAATAAAAAGGATTAATGTAGAATAATAAAAAACTTAAAAATAAACAATATTTCTTTGTCGAAAATATAATTTTATTGCGATGAAATTTCCTAAAAATTACCAAAAAACACTTTACAACTTTTTCCAAATAATGTAAAATAAAAATCGTAAAAGTTGCAACAGCAAAAATAAAAATTATAGGAGGCAAAAGAAAATGGAAGTTTTAAAAATTTCATCAAAATCAAATCCAAATTCAGTAGCAGGAGCAATAGCTGGATTGGTGAAAGAATCAAACAAAGCAGAAATGCAAGCAATTGGAGCAGGAGCATTAAATCAGGCAGTAAAAGCTGTAGCGATAGCAAGAGGATTTGTGGCACCAGCAGGAGTGGATTTAGTTTGTATACCAGCATTTGCTGAAGTTGAAGTAGAAGGAGAAGATAGAACTGGTATAAAATTAATAGTGGAATCAAGAGCATAAAAAAAGATAAAATTACAGACTGTATAAATTAAATACAGTCTGTTTTGTTGTTATTACTAAATTATATTTGTTAAAAAAGTAATAATTATAACTTGAAATTTTACCAAAGATAATGTATGATAGCAATATGTATAGAGGTGGAATATGAAATCAAATTGGTTTAAATATATTTTTATAATATTTATCATTATTATACTAATTTTTGCAGTATATAAAATAAAAAAAGATGAAGAAGAACAAAAGCAAGAAGAATTATATATTGCGAGTAATCAAGAAGAAAAGGTAAAAGAAATAAAATTAGCAATAGCATCATTAGATACTATGAATCCAATACTTAGCAACAACAAGAATGTTCAAGATATTTCTAAATTGATTTATGAACCATTAGTAAATTTAACTAGTGATTATAAAGCTCAACCATGTTTAGCTAAAGAATGGGCAAAACAAAGTGATAACTCATATCTAATTAAATTAAGAGAAAATGTGAGATGGTCAGATGGACAAAGATTTACATCTGAGGATGTAAAATTTACACTAGATAGGTTAAAAGATACAAAAACGATATATTCTTCAAATGTGCAAAATGTAGTTGGAATAGACATTATAGATGACTACACGGTTAAAATTAATTTAGATAAAGAAGTACCTTTTTTTGAATATTATTTAACATTTCCAATTTTATCAAAAGATTACTATGAAGGTGAAGAATTTGTAAATAGCAGTAAAAATACATCACCAGTTGGAACAGGAAAATTTAAAATAACAGAAGTGCAACCATCTTATATTATTCTGGAAAAAAACAATAGTTGGTGGAATAAAGAAAAAGAATTTACGTTAGAAAAAATAACAGTTAATTTGTATTCTTCAATTGGTGAATTATATAACAGTTTTAAAATAGGAAATCTTGATATGATTGCAACTTCAAATGAAAATTTACAAGAATATATTGGAACAATAGGATATAGTGCTAAAGAAATAAAAGGAAGAGAACATACATTTTTAGCACTTAATACAACGAATTACTTTTTATCAAAACAAGAAGTAAGAAAATCGATATCATTTTCAATAGATAAAGCAAATATAACATCAAGTATTTTTAATAGTAAATATTATACAAGTAGTTTCCCATTAGATTATGGTAATTGGTTATATCAAGAACAAGATGCAAGTAGTGGATATAACCTAGAACAAGCAAAGCAAATATTAGTAGATAATGGTTGGAGTTATAAAAATGGAACTTGGCAAAAAACAGAAAATTATAAAACACAAAAGTTAATTTTAAATTTATTAGTAAAAACAAGTGATTCGTCAAAAGTATTAGTAGCACAAAACATAAAAGAACAATTGGAAAACCAAGGAATTAGAATTAATATTATTCAAGCAGCTGATGAACAATACAATAATTTACTTGCTTCAAAAAATTATGATATTGCACTTTGCAGTATTACATTGTCACCAAGTCCAAGTTTAGAAACTTTTTTTGGAGATGGAAGTTTAGCAAATTATACAAATGATGAGGTAAATAATATTATAAATGAAGTAAAAAATACAACAGATGAAAATATTTTGAAAGAAAAATATAAAAGACTAACAGAAATTTATAAAACTGATGTACCTTATATAAGTTTATATAATAATAAATATACAGTAGCTTATAATTCTGCATTAGTCGGAGATATAACACCTAATTGGTTTTGTCAATTCTATGGAATAGAAAGTTGGTATAAATAAAAAATAAAAAATAGACAAAAACTATTGACAAAACAAATTTTTGATATATAATAATCCTATCAAACAAAAGTTCAAAAATAAGGAGGAAAATTTATGGAAGAAAATACAGAAAAAAAGAAAGCATTAGAAATGGCAATGAGTCAGATAGAAAAACAATTTGGAAAAGGATCTGTTATGAAACTTCGGAGATTTTAAAGCAATGGAAGTAGAAGCAATACCAACAGGAGCTTTAAGTTTAGACATTGCATTAGGAATTGGTGGAGTTCCAAGAGGAAGAATTATAGAAATATATGGTCCAGAATCATCTGGAAAAACAACATTAGCATTACATGTAATAGCAGAAGCACAAAAAATGGGTGGAGAAGCAGCTTTTATAGATGCAGAACATGCTTTAGATCCAGTTTATGCTAAAAAATTAGGAGTAGATATAGATAATTTAATTGTATCTCAACCAGATACAGGAGAACAAGCTCTAGAAATCACAGAAAGTTTAGTAAGAAGTGGAGCTTTAGATGTTATTGTTGTAGATTCAGTAGCAGCATTAGTGCCAAAAGCAGAAATTGATGGAGACATGGGTGATTCACATATGGGACTTCAAGCAAGATTAATGTCTCAAGCTTTAAGAAAATTAGCTGGAGCATTAAACAAAACAAAAACAGTCTTAATATTTATAAATCAATTAAGAGAAAAAATAGGAATTATGTTTGGAAATCCTGAAACAACTACTGGAGGTAGAGCATTAAAGTTTTATGCTTCTGTTAGAATGGATATAAGAAAAATAGAAAACATAAAACAAGATGGAGAAGTAAAAGGAAACAGAGTACGTGTGAAGGTAATAAAAAATAAAGTAGCACCACCATTTAGAGAAGCAGAATTTGACATTGTATATGGACAAGGTATTTCAAAAGAAGGAAATATTTTAGATATGGCTGTTAACTTAGATATTATAGAAAAAGCAGGATCTTGGTTTAGCTACAATGGAGAAAGAATTGGACAAGGTAGGGAAAATGTTAAAAAATATTTAAAAGAAAATCCAGAGATTTTAGAAGAAGTAGAAGAGAAAGTAAGAGCAGATTTTGCAAAAGCATTTGAACAAAGTTTAGGAGAAGATATTCCTAGCAAAGAAGATAACGATGAAGAATAAGAAATAAAATTATAAAGGGGCTATCTAGGTAAATATATTATCATTTATCTAGATAGTCTTTTTAAATAAAAATGGTTTTATAATACTTGATATTTATAAAAAAGTATAGTAAAATTAGAAAAATAAAAGAGAGGTAATAATGTATACTATAGAAGAATTTGATAAAGAAAAAACAAAGGTACTAAAATATATATTATATAAAAAAAGAACTGAACAAGAAGTAAGAAACAAATTTGAAAAAAGTATAGAACAAAATTTGTTAGAAGATATTATAGAGTATTTAAAAGAGACAAATTATATTAATGATAAAGAATATATTGAAAAAACTATAAATAATTTTATAGCGTTAAAGAACTTGTCTATTAAAGAAATAAAATATAAACTAATTACAAAAGGAATAAAAAAAGAAGATATAGAAGATTATATATATGAAAATAATGAAGAATTAGAAAACTATGAAATAAAATCAGCAGAAAATATTATATATAAGAAGCAATCACTAATGGAAATAGAGGAAATAAAACAATTTTTATTGAAAAAAGGATATAAATTAGAAAATATAAATAAAGCAATAAAGGAGTAAGAAATGGCAATACTAACATTAGAAACAAAAAAATATGCAATAAAAATAGATAATTTTGAAGGACCTCTTGATTTATTATGTCATTTAATTGATAAAAATAAAATGAATATTTACGATATTAATTTAAGTCAAGTAACAGACCAATATATCGATTATCTAAAGGAACAAGAAAATTTGAATTTAGAAATAGCAAGTGAATTTCTTGTTATGGCATCTACTTTATTATTTTTAAAATCAAAAAATCTTTTACCAAAACAAGAAGAAACAGAAGAAGAGTTAACAGAAGAAGAACTTATAAGAAGAATAATAGAATATAAAAAGTTTAAAGAAATTAGTAAGAAATTAAAAGAAAATTATTTATCATATTCAAATAGATATTTCAAGCTACCAGAGCAAATTATACTTCCAAAGCAAAAATTAGAAAGAGAATATGACAACAAATTAATTCCTTCAATATATAGCAGTTTAATAGAAAAAAACAAAGAAAAGATAAATCAAAATGCTAAAAATATAGAAAAAATTGCTATTACAGATAATTATACAGTAGCTAGTAAAGTTAAAGAGATGTTTAAAGTTTTAGTAAAACAAAAAAGATTCGTGTTTAACAAACTATTTTCTATAAAACAACATAATAAACAAGAAGTAGTAACTGCCTTTTCTGGATTATTAGAATTATCTAGAAGAAGTAAAGTTGAAACAATGCAAGAAGAACTGTTTGGTGATATAACAGTTGAAAAAGCAAAAAAAGTTAGTTGAAAAAATATATAATGAAACAAAATTTGAAAAATATGTTTAAAAAAGAAAGAATTGGAAAAACTAATATTAAATCCTCTAAAGGAGGCGAAGATATTGGTTTTTCTTTTTGTTTTTTTAGTATTTATACTTATACTACTTATATTTTCGAAAATTCAAATTCAAATAGATAATTTAAGTTTTTCTTCTAATAGAATAAGACATATAAACAAGGACTACCAAATTATTATAAAATTACTTGTTTTTAGTAAGATACCAATATTTAAATATAATATAACAAAAACTAAACTTGAAAAACTGAGATTAAAAGAAAAAGTTAGAAATATGGATTTTAAAATTTTAAAAAATAGAAATAAGTTTGACAAAAAAATGTTAAAAGCAACTAAGAAGATAAATATAAGTATCAAGAAAATAAAGTTATATATAGAATTAGGAACAGAAAATGCTAGTCTTACATCTATAATAATTCCAATAGTTAGTACTGTTATTGCAAATATATTTTATAAAAAAGTTGAAAATTATAAAAATCAAAATTTTACCATTAAACCAATTTATATTAATCAGAATCTAATAAATATACTAATTGATGGTATATTTGAGATAAAAATGATACATATTATAAATATAATATATATCTTAAATAAAAAAGAAGGAGTGAAAAAATATGAGCGAACATCCAATAGAAGGTCTTATGATTACAGCTATGAATAGTATACAAGATATGATAGATGTAAATACAATTATAGGAGAACCAATTGAGACTTCTAATAATATTGTTATTATACCTATATCAAAGGTTTCATTTGGTTTTGCAGCAGGAGGAAGTGAATTTAGGGGAGAAACAGTTGACGAATATACTAAAAAAGATAAAGAAGAAGCTATACAATATAGATTACCATTTGGTGGTGGGTCACGGTGCAGGTGTTACTATTAATCCAGTTGCATTTTTGGTTATTCAACCTGATAATGTAAAATTAATGCCTGTAAATCATACATCATCAATGGATAAATTATTGGACTATATGCCAGATTTAATAGAAAAAACAAATAATATGATGAATCGATGTATGCAAAATAAAAAAGAAGAAACTAAAGAAATAATAAAAGAAATGCAAAAAAAACATCAAGAAACAATAAAAAAAGAAAATAAGAACAAAAAAACTAAAAAACAAGAAGAGACTATAGAACCAGATGAAACTTATGAATTTGAATATAATGACACATTAGAAGACGAATAAAAAGTACAGTTAATGTACTTTTTATTTTATATTGTTAACAAAGCATATAAAAATATTTTTTTCAATAGTCTTTTCTTCTTTATAAAAATAATATGAGATATAAAAACACACCTTATTGATACAAAATAAGTAAAAAAACAAAAAACATAGATTTGAAAATGTGAAACAAATTCCTTTAAAAAAACAATAAAAGTTTCACATTTTTGAATTTTGTGATATAATATAAATGTGAAACAAAATCAAATAAATTAAGAAAAAGTTTCAAATTTATAAGGAGGAAAATTATGGAAGAAAGAATTGAGATTATGAATCTTTTACAAAATAAACAAATTTTGGAACATGAATTGCAATCACTTGCATATGGTTCGGTAGAAATAAGAGAAAATAATTCAAATAAGTATATATATATACATTACAGAGAAGATGGAGTTGCTTTAACAAAATATGTTGGAGAATATTCAGATGAATTATATAATTTAATATTAAATAATAACATTAAAGCAAAGCAATTAAAAAAACAAATAAGAGAAATAACACGAAATTTAAAACAATTTAATTATATAGAAGAAGAACTTTCAGCAGAAGTTGAGAAAAATATAGATTTTGTAAAAAGACATTTAGTAGATACAATTTATAAACAAGCTATACTAGAAGGTGTTGCAACTACATTTGCAGATACAGAAAGTATAATTGAGGGTGGAAAAGTAAATAATATGACATCTGAGGATATACTAAAAATAGTAAACTTAAAACATGCTTGGGAATTCATATTAAATAAAAATGTTATTTTAAGCAATACAAACTTTGCATTATTATGCGAAATAAATAAAATGGTAGAAGAAGGATTTTATTATTCAGCTGGTAAAATAAGAAATGTTCCAGTAACAATAGGTGGGACAACATGGAAACCAGATTTACCTATTGAAAGTGTAATAAAAGAAGAATTAGAAGAAATCTTTAATAAAGATATAAATGATGTTGAAAAATCAATCGAACTTTTATTATATACGATGAAAAAACAAATTTTTATTGATGGAAATAAAAGAACATCTGTAATATATAGTAATCATTATTTAATTTCGAAAGGAAAAGGGATTATAGCAATTCCAGCAGAATTAACAGAAGAATTTAAAGACTTACTTATTCTAAATTATGAAGGAAAAGATGAAAATAAAATAAAAGAATTTATTAAAGAGAAATGCTATATAAGTATATAAAAAATGAGTAAATATGTAAGAATACATCTATAAAAAAGATGTAAATAAATGAATAAAGAAAATAATTTATATGTTCATTTTCTTTATTCATTTATACGTTTTTAAATTATTAACTTCTCAACAAATCTACCCAACTATATATAACTTTTTTAGACATAGTAAATAAATTTATTTTTTCAATATTACTTTTAGCAACAATATCAACTGTTGATATTGTTTTGCCATCTAATACAAATGAAACTTCTCCGAAGTTTTTGCCCTTGTATAATAGGTGCAGATACAGATTCTTCCAACATTACATTTTGCTCTATATTTCTGTCTTTTCCTTTTTCGATTAAAGTACCAGCATTGTCTTGCAGAACAGCATCAACAGTAGGTGTTACTCCTTTATTTATTAAAACTTTTTTGATAACTTCATTTTTTTTGCCAAATTCTTTAAAAGAAAAAGTGTTAAAACCATAATCTAGTAATTTTTGAGCTTCACTAAATCTAACCTTTGTAGATGGTGCTTTCATAATAACTGCTATTAAAGAAAGATTATCTCTAGTAGCACTAGCAGACAAATTATATAAAGCAAGAGAAGTAGAACCTGTTTTTAAACCAGTAGCACCTTTATAATTTTTTATAAGTTTATTTGTATTAGATAATTGTGATTTACCGATCTCTTAAAGAATCCATCCAAATAGTAGTATATTTAGTTATATCTGGATGATTATTTAGTAATTCTTTTGACATTAAAGAAATATCATAACTTGATGTTTCATGTCCATCTTGATCTAATCCATGACAATTTTTAAAACATGTATCATTCATACCAAGTTCTTTTGCTCTATCATTCATTAACTGTACAAAAGCTTCTTCGGAACCTGCAATATATTCTGCCATTGCAACTACACAGTCATTTGCAGAATTAACACAAATAGCTTTTAACATTTCATCAACAGTTAAAGTTTCTCTAGGATCTAGCCAAATTTGTGAACCTCCCATGGATGCTGCGTTTTTGCTACATGGAATTTTATCATTGTAATTTAATTTACCACTATCAATAGATTCCATGATAAGTAAAATACTCATTACTTTTGTAACAGAAGCAGGACGTAATCGTTCATGAATATTATGAGAATATAGAATTTGACCGAGTTGTTTGTTCAATTAAAATTGCAGAACCAGATTCTAAAGAAAGTTTATTATCTTGGTCTATTTCTGAATTTGTTTGTGTAATTTCATTAGTAATTATATTGTTGTTATTAGTATCTACAGTATTAGTATCGATAGTATTGACATTATTTATACTATTACTATTAGAAGACCATACATAAGTTGTATCTTCTGCAAAACAAGGAAGTATAAAACAAAGGCTAAATAAGAATATAAGTAACAAACAAATAGACACTTTTAAATTTTGCATAAAAATCCCCTCCAATTTGATATTAAAATATATTCTAATATTATTATAAATATTCTATAGAGGGGACAACATTTTATTAAATTTGTTTTAAACTAATTAATGTAACAGTAATACTTTTAGAATCAGTAGAGCAATTGATTTTAATATCATTTCCAGAATTATTTCTGAATTTAAAATCATAGCTACCATAAGCAACAGCAGCGTCTTTTCCTTTCTGAACATAAGGAACATGATTGCTATGTTCATGTCTTTCTGTTACAACTAAAGTAGGAACACTAAGGACAGCGTTATATAATGTAGAACTTATTTGACAATTACCACCGACCAAGTCCTTTTTTCTTTTTACCATTATTATCATAAATATCAGCTTCTTGATAACCTTTTTTACTAGTTGCTTGACCTACAGTACCACAAAAAGAAAATGTACTACCATTTTTTACTGTAGTTCCATTTAATGTATTACACGTAATAGAAATATTGTTTTGCCTTGCAGAATCATTAGAGTAAATCTTGGTTGAAAATGTAGTTAATTGTTCTTCATGATATTGAGGTTGATTTTTTTGTGGTTGCTCATTAGAAGAAAGATTTGTATGTTCTTCTTTAATATTAGATTCATTATTTTTATTTTCTTCAGTTGAATTAGCTACAGAATTATCAATTGAAGTGTTTGCAACAGTTTTGTTAGCTTCATAATTACTTTGTTTATCTTTATTCTTTGTAGAATGAGTGGAAAAATAAAAATAAATACCAACACCTACTATAATTACAACAATAATAATTAATAAAATTAAACTTTTTTTATTCATATAATCATCACCATTTGTATTGTAACCAAAAGTAAGTCAAATTATTGACATTTTACAAAAATAAAAGTATAATTAATATGTATTGTAAAAAAAGGAGAAAAATTATGCTTGCAAAATATTGGAAAAAAATTGGAATGCTAATTTTAATAATAGCATGCGTATTTAATATAATGGGTAAATTAGTAAATAAATTATCTTTAAACAAAGAAATGTTATATTCAGCAGAATATATATATAATCAGGAACAAAAAAATGAAACAAAATAATTTTAAACACTTGAAAAAAAATAAAAAATATGCTATGATAAAAAACAGTCATGTTATTAATTCGAGAAAGAGGTGAACATATAAATGAAAAAAGATATACAACCAGAATATAACCAAACAACTATTACATGTGCATGTGGCAATGTTTTAGAAGTTGGTTCAACAAAAAAAGATTTGAAAGTAGATGTATGCTCTAAATGCCATCCATATTGGACTGGTAACTTAAGACAAGAAACAGCTGGTGGTAGAGCAGATAGATTTAAGAAAAAATATGGTCTTGCATAAGTAAGAAACACCAATATATAAAAGATACATTTATAGATTTCTATAAGTGTATTTTTTATGCTTAAATTTCTTGCAAAATCCGACCAAATATAATAAAATAACAAAGTGAATGGAGGTTTAATGTGAATACAACAAACGAAATAGAAATACAAGAAAAATATATAGAAAAAATAGGTGAAATAAATCAGTCTAAAAATTTGAAATATAGCATATTGACAATGGGATGTCAATTAAATGAAAATGATTCAGAAAAATTGTGTGGCATGTTAGAAAAAATGGGATATGCAAAAACTGAAAATCAAACTGATGCTGATTTAGTATTATTCAATACATGTTGTGTAAGAGAAAATGCTGAAGATAAATTATTTGGAAAATTAGGAGAACTAAAAAGATTAAAAGAACAAAAAGGAATTATTATAGCAATAGGTGGATGTATGATGCAAGAAAAACATATTACAGACAAAATAAAAGAAAGTTATCCATTTGTAGATATTTTGTTTGGAACACATACACTTCACAGATTTCCAGAAGATTTATATAAAGTTTTAGATGAAAAGAAAAAATTAGAAGACATTATTGATATAGATGGGCAAATTTATGAAGGATTACCAATAAAAAGAAATAGTAACATAAAAGCATCAGTTACTATTATGAATGGTTGTAATAATTTCTGTAGTTATTGCATAGTACCATATGTAAGAGGAAGAGAAAGAAGTAGAAAGCCAAGAGATATTATAAATGAAGTAAAAGAATTAGCTAAACAAGGATATAAAGAAATTACATTACTTGGTCAAAATGTAAATTCGTATTTAAAAGTTGAAAAAGAAAAAAACATAGAATTTGAAGAATATGAAGGAGTAAATTCTTTTGCAACTTTGCTACGAGCAATAAATAAAATCGAAGGAATAGAAAGAATAAGATTTGTATCTCCACACCCTAAAGATTTTACAGATGATGTAATAATGGCAATTGCAGAATGTAATAAAGTATGCAAATTAATTCATTTACCACTTCAAGCTGGAAATGACAAAGTTTTAAAAGAAATGAATCGTAAATATACAAAAGAGCAGTATTTGAAATTAGTAGAAAAAATGAAACAAAATATTCCCAACTTGACTTTATCTACAGATATTATCGTAGGATTTCCAAAAGAAACTGACAGTGAATTTGAAGATACTTTAGATGTTGTAGAAAAAGTGAAATTTGAACAAGTTTATATGTTTATTTATTCTAGAAGAGTTGGAACCCCAGCAGATAAAATGGAAAATCAAGTACCAGAAGAAATAAAACATAAAAGATTTGATAAATTAAAAAAACTAGTTGAAAGCCAAATAGAAGAAAATAATCAAAAATATGTTGGAACTATTCAAAAGGTTTTAGTTGAAGGAACAAGCAAAAATAATGATGATATGCTTACTGGAAGAACAGATAGTAATAAGGTTGTTATTTTTGAAGGGGATAAGAATTTAATTGGAAGCATGGTAGAGCTTAAAATTATTTCTGAACATATGTGGTATTTGAAAGGAGAAATTTAAAAAACGGAAAATGTTAGATATAGAAATAAAAGAATTTCAAAAAATTTTCAGAGAAATATTGAAAGGAAAATCATTAAGAAACATAGAAAAAGAATATGGAATTAGTAGAGAAGTTATAATGAAAAGATTTAAAGAATTATTTGCTGAAAATCCAAAAGAACTGCAGAAATTTGAAAAGATTATTGAATATAATAAAAGTAAAATCATAACCGTAAATATTGATAAATATGATTTGGAAAATATTATAAAATGTTTATTAAAAAATCAAATAACAATGGAACAGGCTTATACAAAGTTAAATATTGATAGAAACACATTTAAAGAAAAAATGTCAGAATATGTAATAAGTTCTAATGATAAAGAATTAATGAAACAATATATAGAATATGAATCAAAAATCAGACCTGATTACTCACATATCAATTTTAAAGCATTGTTAATAGAGATGATTGTGACAAATTCTTCTCAAATACAAATTGCGAAAGAATATGGAATTCCAACTAGAACAATAGGAAGAGAAATAGAAAAATTGAAAGAAAATGAAACTTATAGAGATTTATATACAATATGTAAAGAACATGCAAAGAGAAAAATGATAAAAGAAGAGTTTAGTATATTTGAAAAAGATTTAATACAGAAATTATTAGAAAAATATGATGAAGGATCAATTATTATAAAAAATGCAAAAACCAAAGAAGAACAAGAATATGAAAAAGCAAAAAATATTATAAATATTGCAAATAATACGAAAGGAAAATTAGAACAAAAAGCAGCTAAAGTAGGAATTAGTAAAAGTTCATTAAGAAGAATGAAAATATTAGTCAAAAACTATGAAGAAAAAGAAAGAATAATGGAAGAAAGATAAAAAGGAGAAAAATAAATATGGCAGAATATTCACCAATGATGCAAAGATATCTTGAAACAAAAGAAGAATATAAAGATTGTATTTTATTTTATAGATTAGGGGATTTCTATGAAATGTTTTTTGATGATGCAATTACTGCATCAAGAGAATTAGAACTAACATTAACAGGAAAAGACTGTGGTCAAGAAGAAAGGGCGCCAATGTGTGGAATACCACATCATGCAGCAGAAATATATGTATCAAAGTTAATTTCAAAAGGATATAAAGTTGCAATTTGTGAACAATTAGAAGATCCTAAATCAACAAAAGGAATAGTTAAAAGAGGAGTTATAAGAGTCGTAACCCCTGGAACTTTGGTAGACAGTAATATGTTAGAAGAAAGAAAAAATAATTATATTATGTCTATTTATAAAACGGGAATTTATTTTGGAATTAGTGTTTGTGATATTTCAACAGGAGAATTTTACTCAGCTGAAATTAAAGATAGTAATAATTTTCCAATGCTTTTAGATGAAATTGCAAGATACACACCATCTGAAATAGTTATAAATTCAATGATGAATGATTCAAAAGAAGAAATAGATAAAATAAAAGAAAGATTTGAAAATATTTATATTACAAAGTTTGATGATAAATATTTTGAATCTATAGATGAAAATATTAAATTAAGATTTACTATAATAGATTCGAACGCAAAAAAAATAGAAGATTTAGAAAAAAGAGTCTTAGCTATAAGTTCTATTAATGCATTGGTAAAATATATTGAAGATACTCAAAAAACAACTTTAGATCATATTAATAAAATAACAATCTATCAATTGTCACGATATATGGCGTTAGATATAAATGCTAGACGAAATCTTGAGATTACAGAAAAAATGAGAGATAAATCAAAAAAAGGAACTTTACTTTGGGTATTAGATAAAACTTCAACTTCTATGGGAGGAAGACTTCTAAGAAGATGGCTAAATGATCCATTAGTAGATGTACTAGAAATAAATAAGAGATTAGATGGAGTAAAAGAATTAAAAAATGACATTATGCTAAGAGGAGAAATTATAGAAAACTTAAAAAAAGTATATGATATCGAAAGATTAGCAGGAAAAATGGCGTATGGAAATGCAAATGCAAGAGATATGATAACTTTAAAAAATTCTTTATATAAACTTCCAGAAATAAAACAAATTCTATATAAATGTAATTCTAGTTTACTAAAAGAATTATATGATAATTTAGATGAATTACAAGATATCTATGAAATAATAGAAAAATCAATAGTTGAGGATCCTCCAATGACTATAAAAGATGGTGGAATAATAAAACTTGGATATAATGAAGAAATTGATAAATTAAAGACTGCACAGACTGAAGGAAAAAATTGGCTTATTAAATTAGAAACAGAAGAAAGAGAAAAAACAGGAATAAAAAACTTAAAAATAGGATTTAATAAAGTATTTGGATATTTTATAGAAGTAACTAAATCATATTTAAATCAAGTACCACAAAGCTATATTAGAAAACAAACATTGACAAATGCTGAAAGATATATAACTGAAGAACTAAAAACTTTGGAAAACCAGATATTAGGTGCAGAAGAAAAAGTTGTTAATTTAGAATATAATGCTTTTGTAGAAATAAGAGAAGAAATTTCTAAAAACATAGTAAGACTTCAAAAAACAAGTGAAGTTGTATCAACGTTAGATGTTATATCATCTTTTGCGCAAGTAGCAGAAGATATGAATTATTGCATGCCAGAGGTGAACAATAATGGAATTATTGATATTGAAGCTGGAAGACACCCTGTAATTGAAAAGATACTAGGTGCAGGAAGTTTTGTTGAGAATGATACTTATTTAGATAAACAAGAAAATAGACTATCAATTATAACAGGACCAAATATGGCAGGTAAATCAACTTACATGAGACAAGTAGCATTGATTACATTAATGGCACAAGTACGGAAGTTTTGTACCAGCAACAACTGCTAAAATTGGAGTAGTAGATAAAATATTTACTAGAGTAGGGGCTTCTGATGATTTAAGTATGGGACAAAGTACTTTTATGGTAGAAATGATGGAAGTAGCAACTATATTAAAAGAGGCAACACCAAATAGTTTAGTAATATTAGATGAAATAGGAAGAGGAACATCAACATATGATGGATTATCAATTGCTTGGGCAGTAGCAGAATTTATAGCTGATAAGGAAAAATGTGGAGCAAAAACATTATTTGCAACACATTATCATGAATTAACAGAATTAGAAGACAAATTAGAAGGAATAAAAAATTATTCAATTGCTGTTAAAGAAAAAGGAGAAGATATAATTTTCTTAAGAAAAATTGTAAGAGGAGGAACTGATGAAAGCTATGGTATTCATGTAGCAAGATTAGCAGGAGTTCCAAAAGTAGTTACAACAAAAGCAAATGAAATTTTACGCTCTTTAGAAAGAAAGAATATATTAACAGGTAAAAAGCAAGAAAATAAAGATAAAAAACAAGTAGAAGGACAATTTGACATGTATAATTATAAATTGGCTGAAATTGCTCATGAAATAGATAAAATCAATTTAAATGAATTAACGCCAATAGATGCTTTAAATACTTTAGTCAAAATCAAAGAAAAAATGAAATAATTAATTAACAATAGCAAAAAAGGGTGAAAAAACAAATGAAAGAATTTATATCTATATTAATAAGTTTTATTTTAATGGGAATTGCAGATAATATTGATTCAGCATTTAATAATGCAATTAGCGTAGATACAATAATAGTATGTGGAAGTCTATTTTCAATAGAATTGATTTTAAAGTCAATAAGTGAAATAGGAATTTATACATATAGAACAACAAGAAAAGATGAAAGTGCCTATTTAATAATAAATACAATAGTAAGTTTATTTTTAGGAATTATAGTATTTATTTTTAGAAATTATATTATAAATATTTTTGAATTAACTACAAGTCAAAAACAATTACTATCAAATATATTATTTTGGTATATAGGATATCTAGTTACTCGGAAGATTATCAAATGCACTATTTGAAATTACTAGATTACAAGGAAAGCTTAAATTGTATAATAAAAGTTTAATAATATTTTATATAACTTTAATTGGACTGGATGCTATAGGTTTTTTAACAACTAAATCACTAGTTATATTGTTCTTAGCAACAATGATTTCGTGGTTGATATCTATCATTTATATGTTGTACAATTTGAAATTAGAATTCAAGTTACCAAACAAAGAAAATATGAGAAATGTATTAAAATATGGAGTACCAACATCTTTGGAAAGGTTGTTATCACGTATATTTATACTAATCTATGGTATAATAGCAAGTTATTTGGGAACAGATAAATATTCAATCCATACAATATGTTATAGTGTATGCTTAAGTCTTGAAATTATAACAAATGCTTACCAAGCAACATTAATGATAAAAGTTCCGATAAAAGAGTCTTATGAACAACAATATGAAACTGTAATGAAAATAAAGAAAAAGTGTTTTCCATTAATAATAGTATTAAACTATATTTTTTGTTTTATATATTTAGTTATATCTCATGGTAGTTTGCCATTAGAAAAGTGTTTTCCTTACATAATATTTTATTCTTTTGGTGTTTTTGGATTATATCCATATGAAACTTATAAAACATTATGTATTACTCGGAGAAAAACCACTAATATTGTTAGTAGGTTCAATAATTGGAGTACTTGCTAGAATAGTAGTGTGTTGTATTTTTTACAATACGCAAATAGCACTATTTGCATTTGGAATAGCAAATTTTGTTGATTTCTATACAAGAAGTATAATTTTTAGATTATGTTTGTTAAGAGGTGTAGATAATCAATTAGAAATAAGTACAACTTAAAAGGAAAATGTTGCAAAAAACATGATATTATGTTAATATTATAATATACAAATTTGTAGTCTCCAAGACAACAAAGTAGATAAGAAACAAAAAGACAACAACATATAAAACAACATCAAGGAAGGAAGGGAGAATATGGCAAAAATAATCAGAAATAAGAGCTACTTAAAAAACAATTATTATACTATTCATCAGTATGTAGCCAACAAACGGGATGTCACACTTATAGATGTAATACAAGATTTTGATAAAGATTTCAATGTAAAGTTAAAATCAGAAGAAGTCAAAGAAATTTTTGATATAGGTGTAAAAGAAGGATTGTTTTTTAAAAAGACAATTGATGGACAAATACATTATTATATTTAATTTGCCATAGCAAAAGAAATTTATTTAGGAATAGCTTAATAAGAATAATTAATTACTCCTAAATATTTTTAAACAGTATAGTTTTACTATACTGTTTTTATTATCTGACTTATAGAAAGGTTGAAAATATCATTATTCTAACCTTAGATGAGAGTACGAAATTTATATTTTTCTTTTTTCTACGTAAAAAAACAACATCTTGTATATTTAAAAAACTAATGGTACAATAAGAAAGAGGTAGAAAGATATGTTTAAATTACATTCAGAATTTAAGCCAACAGGTGACCAACCTGAGGCAATAGAATATTTAAGTAAAGGGATAATGGATGGGAAGAAATATCAGACACTTTTAGGAGTTACTGGGTCTGGAAAAACTTTTACAATGGCAAATATAATTGAAAAAGTACAAAAGCCAACATTGGTTTTAGCACATAATAAAACTCTAGCTGGACAATTATATTCAGAATTTAAAGAATTTTTCCCAGAAAATAATGTTGAATATTTTGTGTCATACTATGATTATTACCAACCAGAAAGTTATATTCCATCAACAGATACTTATATTGAAAAAGATTCTTCTATTAATGATGAAATAGACAAATTACGACATTCTGCAACTTTATCGTTATTTGAAACAAGAGATGTTATTATCGTTGCTTCTGTTTCATGTATTTATGGTTTAGGAGACCCTATAGATTACCAAGAAATGATGTTATCCTTAAGACCAGGAATGAAAAAATCAAGAGACCAAGTATTAAAGAAACTTATTAGTATGCAATATGCTAGAAACGAAATTGACTTTAAAAGAGGAACTTTTAGAGCAAAAGGAGATATAGTAGAAATATATCCATCAGATCAATCTGAATCGGCAATAAGACTTGAATTTTGGGGAGATGAAATAGAAAAAATAGTAGAAATAAATAGTTTAACAGGTAAACCAATAGGAACAAGAAGACACATCTTAATTTCACCAGCATCACATTATGTTACAACAAAAGACAAGATGGAAAAAGCAATAGCAACAATCGAAAAAGAAATGGAAGAAAGGGTAAAATATTTTAAATCTCAAAATAAATTAATTGAAGCACAGAGAATAGAAGAAAGGACAAATTTTGATATTGAAATGATGAAAGAAACTGGATTTTGTTCTGGAATTGAAAACTATTCAAGACATATAAGCCGGAAGACCAGAAGGAAGTCCACCATATACTTTATTTGATTACTTCCCTGATGATTTCTTATTATTAATTGATGAATCACATGCAACAATTCCTCAAGTAAAAGCAATGTATAATGGCGATAGAGCAAGAAAAGAATCTTTAGTAAATTATGGATTTAGATTACCATCAGCTTTTGATAATAGGCCCTTAACATTTAAAGAATTTGAAGAAAGAATAAACCAAGTAGTTTTTGTTAGTGCAACCCCAGCTGATTATGAAAAAGAGCATTCTAAATCAAATGTTGTTGAACAAATTATTAGACCTACTGGGTTATTAGATCCTAAAATAGAAGTAAAACCTGTAACTAATCAGATAGATGATTTAATAGAGCAAATAAGACTAAGAGTAGATAAAAAAGAAAGAATATTAGTAACAACTTTAACTAAAAAAATGGCTGAAGATTTAACTAAATATTTAAAAGAACTAGACATTAAAGTAAACTATATGCATTCAGATACAAAAGCGTTAGAAAGAATGAAAATTATAAGAGATTTAAGGCTTCGGAGAATTTGATGTTTTAGTTGGTATAAATCTTTTAAGAGAAGGATTAGATATACCAGAAGTATCACTAGTTGCAATACTAGATGCTGATAAAGAAGGATTTTTACGTTCAGAGAGGTCTCTTATTCAAACTATTGGACGTGCTGCTAGAAATACTAATGGTACAGTTATAATGTATGCAGATGAACTAACAGAGAGTATGGAGAAAGCAATTTCTGAAACAAACAGAAGAAGAACAATACAAACTAAATATAATAAAGAGCATAATATTACTCCTAAGACTATTAATAAGTCAGTAAGAGATACAATTAGTATAACAAATATAGAAGATATTAGCGTAGAATATAAACTAGAGAAAACTGAAAATATAAAAGATGTAATTGCGAATTTAACAGATGAAATGCTAAAATATGCAGCACAAATGGAATTTGAGAAGGCAGCAGAACTTCGTGATAAAATAAAGGAACTAGAAAATTTAATATAATAAGATATATAAAGGGACATTAAAAATGTCCCTTTTCCATTTACCGTATTTTTTGTTAATTAACTTTTAAGTACTAATGGCAAAATAAGCATTTTAATTGATGTGCATTTACCATATAGAGTCCTTCTTTTTTTCTAAATTTAATATTGTTTGCTTCTAGAAAGCGAATTTCTTCCTTAGTTGGAATTAAAAAAACAACTTCTGATTTAGTTTCATTTATTTTGCTATATAGGTATTTTGAATACATTTTGTTGTAACCTCCTTACAAAATACAGTAAATGATAATAAAAGAAGGGTTGAAAAATATTATACAAAAAAATCTTTGAAATATTTGTCATAAATAGTAGTAAATATAAAATTTTATAGATAGCAAAAAAACATAAAAAGCATAAGATGTAATAGGGTGATTAGATTGAAATTTTTTAAAGAATTATATGAAGATGCTAAAAATATAAAAGACAAAGATCCAGCATGTAAAAATATACTTGAAGTAATAATTCTATACCCTGGATTTCATATTTTGGTATTTCACAAAATAGCACATTTTTTATATAATCATAGGTTATTATTTTTGGCAAGACTTATATCTCAATTAGGGAGATTCTTTACTGGAATTGAAATACATCCAGGAGCTAAAATTGGTAGAAGATTATTTATTGATCACGGAATGGGAATTGTAATAGGAGAGACTGCAACAGTTGGTAATGATTGTACAATTTATCATAATGCAACATTAGGAGGAACAGGAAAAGATAAATATAAAAGACATCCTGATTTGGGAAATAATGTAATGGTAGGTTCAGGTGCAAAAATATTACGGACCAATCAAAATAGGTAACTTTGTAAAAATTGGTGCAAATAGTACAGTTCTTAAAAATATTCCTGATAATGTAACTGTTGTTAGATGTAATGTAATTATTGATAAAAATAAGTAAAAAAATAAAATCTAAATTAACAATTGCAAGAAGTAGTAATTTAGATTTTATTTTTAATTATAAATTATATAAGTTATTATCAATTAATAATTTTGCTCTTTTTCTTGTTTTTTCATTATCAGAATTTAAAGAATCTTCTAAAAATTGAGGGTGGTTTACTAAGAAGTTTCTCATTGTGGTATAAGGGTCTTTATAAAATCCTTTAAGCATTTCTAGTTGTCCTTGATTAATAATATTTAATTCAAAGGCTTTTTCAAATAAAGAATCATCTACTAAAGCTAAAGGAATTGTTTTTATACCTTCTTTTTCTAATACTTCAGTTCCACCTTGTTTTCTATCTACAACATAACATGTCCAAGGCAATTTTCCATTTAAACTTTTTATTGCTGGAATCCAAGAACGAACATAATTAGAGGCAGCAGTAACTAGATCAGACGCATTTAAAACTTTTTTTCCTTCTAAATTTGTTATTTTATTAGTTGTAGAAAAATCATAAGGACTTTCAAAAGCTTCTAAGTCTTTAAATAAAGTAAGATGAGGTTTTTTTAGTAAATATGCGATTATATTTGAAAAATACCAATCTCTTCTTTCTCCACCAGAGATATAATCAATTTCATCTATATTAACATTTTTAGTAATTGCTTCTATCATAGAATCTATAGTGTATTTATAGATTGAATTAGTATTGTATTGTACAAGAACTTTATCAAAAACCTTTTTTGGTAAATTAATTCTATCTTCTAATAAAGTATCAATATAAGCTAAAAATTCAGTAGCTTCTTGTTCGTTACCGTAAAGAAAATGAGTATTAACAAAATATGGTGAAATCATACCAGAAGTTAAGAAGAATGGTTTATTTTCTTCACAGAATTTCACAGCTTTTGTTTCAAATAAATATGACATTATATCAGACATATATAATCCTCCTTTAAATAAATTATAAACTTATTCTAAGAAAAAAGTATTAATTTGTCAAGAGAAATAATGAGTATATTACTAGTTGTTATGAAAAATATATTGACAAAATTATAGTAATTGTATAATATAAAGTAGAGATAAGAAAAATAAATAAAAACGAAAGAAAAGGAAAAGAAAAAATGAAAAATATAGTAGCTGTAAGCCTTGGGGCTGTATACACACATACACACACAAGTGATTTAATAAATAAAAAAGCAATAATAAATACAAATAAAAAGATAGTAACAAAAGCCTAGAAATAGGTTTTTGTTGCTGTCTTTTTTAATTAGTTATTAAATTAAAAAATAAAATATAAAAAATGTAATTGCAAAGAAAAAAGACACACATAAATATAAATACAATATTTTATTATATAAATATTGTGATAAAAATAAGGAAGAAGGGAAAGAAAAATGGAGAAAATTTTAAAAAATAACAAAGGAATAACGCTAATAGCGCTAGTAATTACAATAATAGTACTATTAATTCTAGCAGGAATAAGTATAGCAACATTAACAGGAAATAATGGATTATTAAATAAAACAACAAGTGCAAAAGAAGAAAATGAGAAAGCAGAATATAAAGAAAGTTTAGAATTAATAGGAGCAGGACTACAAATTGATAAAAGACGTGAAAACTGGTCAACAAAAGTATTTATGGAAAAATATAAAGAGGCAATAAAAAACGATAAAAAATTTGAAGATAGTTTAGTGGAAGAAGAAAATAACAAAATAAAAGTAACAACAAAAGAAGGATATGTATTT